>NZ_RHWX01000010.1 GCF_003938605.1 Brevundimonas sp. 357
TCAACGAGAGCCTGTTCTTCAGCCTGGATCACGCCCGCCAGAAGGTCGCCGCCTGGGCGCTGGACTACAACACCCGCAGGCCGCACTCGTCGATCGGCTACCTCACCCCGGAGGCTTTTGCCGCCAGTCTGACCGCAACAGGCCGACCCGCTGCGCAGGATGAAAGCTGCGCGGCCCGGCCTGTTGCTCACCCCACGCTGCGAGGCGTAACTAACCCAAGGACTCTGGTCGCCGCTGGATGAAAACTCAGGGGCACGTCAGGGGCAGCGTCTGGGCTTTAACCCTGATGGTTCGCTGTTCATCGCGGGCACCGGAGACGGGACGTTCGGCTACACCGGACCGAATACCGGCGGTTGGAACCCGGATGAAATGTTCCTCTACGATTTCAACCCGGTGAACCTGCTGCAGTCGCCGTATGAGCGTGCGAACTTCTACACGCAGATGAAGTACGATCTGACGGATCGTATTCAGTTCTACGGCGATGCGCTGTTCAGCACCTACAACAGCAGCAACCAACTGGCTGAATCGCCTGCAGGTTTCTCGATCCCGGTCGCCACGACCACGACTTTGAGTCCTGAAGTCAGGGCGCTTCTGACCAGTGCAGGGGTGACGACGTTTGCACTGGCGCGTCGTACGAACGAACTGGGGCCGCGTACCTACAACTACGACACCACCGCCTATCAGGCGACAGGCGGCTTCCGCGGTAATCTCCCGCCGATCTACGGTAAGGAGTGGGCCTATGATGTTTATGCATCGTACGGCAAGTATCGGAATACGCAGGAATTCGTTGGCTTCCCTGAGGCGAACCGTATTCGTGCTGCACTGGCGGGTTGCCCGGCTGGCTCGCCGACGGGACCGGTTGGTCGTCTGGGTACGCCTACGACCTGCGTGCCGCTGAACCCGTTCGGCGCCAACAACATCACGCCCGATCAGGCTGACTATATTGCCGCCAAGGGTCAGGTGGGTGTGACGGAAATCGAACAGAAGAACGTCGTGGCCTCCGTCACCGGCGATCTGTTCACACTGCCTGCCGGGCCTGTGAGCTTCGCGTTCGGCGGCGAGTATCGTGACATCGCCTATGACGACCTGCCGCCGGAAGGCGTGCAAACTGGCACTCTGCTGGGCGGCAACTCGGCTGGTCCTGTTCAGGGCGGCTATGACGTCTGGGAAGTCTTCGGTGAGTTGCGTGTGCCGATCCTGGCGGAACAGCCCTTCGCCCATTACCTGGGTCTGGAAGGCGGTTACCGCTGGTCGGACTACTCGATCGGGCAGACGACTGAGACCTGGAAGTACGGTGGTGAGTGGGCTCCTGTCGACTGGATGCGCTTCCGCGCCTTGCAACAGCGTGCTGTGCGTGCTCCGTCGGTCGGCGAACTGTTCAGCACGCGGGCTGAAGGTTATCCAGGCGTCACCACTGGCAACCTCGATCCCTGCGACAAGGACAGCGCTGCTCGTACGGGAGCCAATGCATCTCAGGTCCTGGCGCTCTGCCAGACTCAGTCCTCGCAGATCACGGCGACCTGGGACTCAGTTGGTACTCAGTATCGTACCTTCTCGGGCGGCAACCAGAACCTGAACCCTGAAACGGCGGATTCCACCACGATCGGTGTCGTCTTCCGTGCACCGTCTTCGGTTCCGAGCTGGGCTTCTACCCTGACGGCGACGATCGACTACTTTGATATCCAGATCGACGACGTCATCAGCTCGATCGGTTTCTCGACCTCGCTGTCGCGCTGCTTCAATGCCGACTTCAACCCGACGTTCAGCAACTCGAACGTTTATTGCCAGAACCTGAATCGTGATGCTGATACGGGCTATCTGACGAGCACGGGCCTGAACGGTTTCATCACCGCCACCAACGCCAACCTGGCCACCTTTAAGGCCTCGGGCGTTGACTTGGCGATCAACTACAACATCACGCCGGCTGACTATGGCGCGCCGTCCTGGCTGGGCCGCCTTGGCTTCTCGACCCAGGGCACCTGGTACGAGAACCAGCAGTTCCAGTCCGACGCCGCTAGCCCGATGAGCGACAGCTTCGTCGGCGGAATCGGCGATGGTACGCCGGGTGAAACCACCCTGCCGGAATGGAAGTTCAACACGCGCTTCTCGTGGGCGTATGAAGACTTCTCGGCCTCGCTGCGCTGGACTTACATCAGCAGCGTCGTTGATGATGCAGCGGATGTGGCGAACGGCGACATCGGCGAGATCGATGCCTACAGCTACTTCTACTTGAACGCGTCGTGGGCGGTGAACGATACGCTGGAGTTATTCGGCGGTATCGATAACCTGTTCGACAAGGATCCGCCGCGTTATGCGAGCGGCTTCCAGTATCAGACCGATCCGTCGACCTACGACGTTATCGGCCGTTACTTCTACGTCGGTGCTCGCGCCCGTTTCTAAGGGACGTTCAGCGTAACATTGAGGGCGGCGGGTCTCATGGCTCGCCGCCTTTTTTGTTAAGGCATTGGTGCTGAATCGGCACCGAGGTGTGCGGCGCCTTCGACACCACTCGAGCGCTGTGCGGTTTCGGCAGGCATGCAAATAGAGCGAGAATCTGCTGATCCTCACCTGAAAATGGCGCATGGATTTTTAGGGGATGCGGCGCGCCACTCCCTCATTTCTGAGAAGGAGTGGCGCGAGTGACGGGGCTCGAACCCGCGACCTCCGGCGTGACAGGCCGGCACTCTAACCAACTGAGCTACACCCGCGTTTCTCTCCCCGCGAGGAGGAGAGGAGGGGCGAATACGGTTCGTCGCGCTTCGGGTCAAGCGCATTGTGGCGCTTTCGCTAAAAAATCTGCGAATTCAGACTCTAGCGGCCGCAATCCATGCCGTCGGCGTCGGGGGGCGCCGATCCGCCGAGACCGAGCGCCTTTTGCATGAAGACGACATCGCGCCAGCCGTCGAACTTCCATCCGGCGTCGCGGAAGGCGCCGACATGGGCGAAGCCCGCCGCTTCATGCAGGGCGATGGAGCCGGTGTTGGCGCTGTCGCCGATCACCGCCACCATCTGACGCATTCCCAGAGCCTGGCAGGCGCTGAGCAGGGCGTCCAGAAGCGCCTTGCCGACGCCCCGTCCGCGAAACGTCTCTGCGACGTAGATCGAATCCTCGACCATGAAGCGATAGGCGGCGCGCAGGCGATAGGGGGCGGCATAGGCGTAGCCCGCGACCGCTCCATCGATCTCGGCGACCAGGACAGGCAGGCCAAGCGCAGCGGGCGCGGCCAGCCGAGCGCGTATCTCGTCGGCTGAGGGGACGTCCAGTTCGAATGTCCCCGTGCCGTGCAGCACGCTGTCGGCGTAGATGGCCGTCACGGCCGCCAGGTCGGCTTCCGCGAACGGCCTGATGATCACGCCTTCTCCCAACCCTTCTCGACCGCCCAGACGGCGAAGGCGTAGTCGTGGGCGATGTCCTTCAGATAGTCGAAGCGGCCCGACGAGGCGAAGTGACCCGCCTCCATATTGATCTTGAGCAGCACCGGCTTGCCGGAGGTCGAAGCCGGTCGCAGCTTGGCCACCCACTTCTCCGGCTCCCAATAGGTGACGCGCGGATCGGAAAGACCGCCGGTCGCCAGCAGGGCCGGATAGGGCTTGGATTCGATCTGGTCGTAGGGGCTGTAGCTCAGCATGTAGTCGTAGGCGGCTGCATCCTCGAGCGGATTGCCCCATTCGGGCCATTCCGGCGGCGTGAGGGGCAGGCTGGTGTCGCTCATGGTGTTGATGACGTCGACGAAGGGCACGCCGCCGATCACGCCGGCCCACAAATCCGGCCGCATATTGGTGACAGCGCCCATCAGCAGGCCGCCCGCCGAGCGACCCTCGGCCACGATGTTTCCAGCCTTGGTGTAATTCTGCGCGATCAGGTGGTCGGCGGCGGCGATGAAGTCGGTGAAGGTGTTCTTCTTGGTGAAGCGCCGGGCGGTCAGGAACCAGTTCCAGCCCTTGTCCGAACCGCCGCGGATGTGGGCGATGGCGTAGATGAAGCCGCGATCGACTAGCGACAGTCGGTTCGTCGCGAAACTGGCCGCCATCGGAATGCCGTAGGAGCCGTAGCCGTAGAGCAGCAGCGGCGCCGAGCCGTCGACCGGCGTGTCTTTGCGGCGCAGCACCGTCACCGGCACCAGTTCGCCGTCAGCGGCCGGGGCGTTCAGCCGCTCGACCACATAGTCCGCCGGATTGTGGCCCGAGGGGATTTCCTGAACCTTGCGCAAGGTGCGCTCGCGCGTCTTCAGATCGTAGTCATAGGTCGAAGTCGGCGTGGACGGCGAGTTGTAGCCGTAGCGCATGACCGTGGTGTCGAACTCCGACGCCCCGCTCAGCGACAGGGCGTAGGCGGGCTCGTCCACGGCGATCTCGTGCTCGGCGCCGGCGCGGTCGCGGATAACGATCTTCGTATTGGCGTCGGCGCGTTCCTGACGGCCCAGATAGTCCTTCACCAGGGCCACGCCCTCGATGAAGCGACCAGGCGTGTGGGCGATCAGGTCTTTCCAGTTCGCCTTGGCGGGGGTCGCGGTGGGCGCTTCGACGACCTTGAAGTCAATGGCGTCGTCGGCGTTGGTGCGGATCACCCAGCGGTCGCCCCAGTGGTCCAGGTCATACAGGCGGCCGACATGGCGCGGCTCGGCCACCACGGGCGCGGCCGTAGGGTTGGAGGCCGGGATGATGCGGCTTTCCGAGGTTTCCTGGTTGCCGATGGAGATGACGATGAAGGCGTCGTCGGCGGTGCGGCCGACGCCCTGGAACATGCTCTCGTCGGTTTCTTCATTGACCAGGGCGGTTTCGCCGCCGCGCGCCGGGCGGCGGAAGATCTTGTCCGGGCGGCCGTTGTTGTCGCGGTTGGTCCAGAAGATCCACTGGCTGTCAGGCGAGAAGGTGAAGTTCGCGCTGGCCGATTCGATCGGGTTGGGCAGCACCTCGCCGGTGGCCAGATCCTTCACATAGATCTTGTAGACTTCGGACCCTTGAGCGTCCTCGGCATAGCCGAACAGTGCGTGGTCGGGGCTGTGTTCGGTCGCAGAGACTTCCGAATAGGCCTTGCCCTCGGCCAGCTTGTTGCAGTCCAGCAGGATGGTCTCGCCATCGGTCTTGCCGCGCGGGCGACGGCAATAGAGCGGGTGCTGGTCGCCGGTGTTGTAGCGGACATAGTATTCCCACGGCCCGTCGGCGGCGGGGACGGAGCTGTCGTCTTCCTTGATACGGCCCTTCATCTCCTCGAACATTTGGGCCTGCAGTGGCAGGGTCGAGGCCATCATGGCCTCGCGATAGGCGTTCTCGGCGGTCAGATGTTCCTTGACGTCGGCCTTGATCAGCGAGGGATCGCGCAGCACGGCCTGCCAGTTGTCGTCCTTCATCCACTGATAGTCGTCGACGCGGACGCGGCCCAGCTGTTCGATGCGGACGGGGACTTTCTTGGCGACGGGCGGCGTGGGCTTGGACATCGAGGCTCCGGTACTCTGGCGGGCAAGGGCGGGGGAGGCGGCGACCAAGCCGACGGCGGCGGTCGAGGCGATCAGTTCACGGCGGTTCATGGCGTGGGCTTCCCCCTGGAATATGATTTGAGCCGGACCTTGTGCCCGGCGACGCTCGGCGTCAAATGGCGTCATGATCATTCAGGATCTTCCGCCCGAACAACCCGCCGTCGTCGCCGCTCCGCCGCCCGAATGGGATCTGACGGTCGGGGTGATCAACGCCACCGTGCAACTGGATCAGGCCATCAGCAGCGGCCAGAGGAAGGTCGGCACCGGCTTTCTGATCGCCGCGCCTCGACCTGACGGCGCGCCGCGCGTGGTGCTGGTGACGGCGCGGCACGTGCTGGACGTCATGCCCGGCAATGAGGCGCGGATCGGCTGGCGCACGGCGGAGGCGGACGGCGCCTGGAAGTTCACGCCGGGAACCCTGGCGATCCGCGACGCAGACGGCGCGCCGTTGTGGACCGCGCACCCGGAACGTGACGTGGCGGTGATGGAGATTACGGCGCCGCCCGCCTTCGCCCAGGCGGCCATCCCTGCGGGATGGTTGGCTGACGCTGAGGCCTTCGATCGCTGGCGCATGGGGCCGGGGGACGAACTGCTGGCGCTGGGCTATCCGCATGGGCTGTCGGCCAATCGGGCGGGCTTTCCGATCCTGCGCCTGGGTCGGATCAGCTCATGGCCGCTGACGCCGATCCGGCATTTCCCGATCTTCCTGCTCGATTTCGTGGTCGCTCAGGGCAATTCCGGCGGCCCGGTCTTCTGGACGCCCGCTGCGCGCCGCGTGCCGGGGGCGCCCGTGCCGGAGCATCCCTTCATAGCGGGAGTGCTGGTTCAGGAAGTGCAGGGCGGCGGCGAAGGCATGGACCTGGGCGTCGTCGCCCACGCCCAATATGTGCGCGAGGCCATCGCCCTGCTGGATCAGTCCGCCGCCGCGCCGGAAACGCAGTCGAACGCTGCGCAGTAGCGGCGGCGCATCTCGTTCCTGATCAGGGCCGGGTCTTCCGGGCTAGCCTGTGTGACTTGAGCGTACCAGACATCCCATCCGATCAGCTTCTTGGTCGGCAGATAGTCCAGGCCGTGTCGAGCCAGGACGCGAGCGACCCCTGCAGCGTGCCAAGCCTTTTCGGCTTCAAGGTCGGGGTATAGCTCGGCCATCCAGGCGCGGAGAAGCGCCGCCTTTTCGGGCGGCATTTCGTTGACTTTCCAGTCGCGGATCGAGCGTTCGGCCGCAGAGCGGCTGCCGCCATAGAAGCTGTCGGTAAAAGCTTGGGCGGCCCGGATATGTTCTGGGCCTGGTTCGGGGCCCTCCCAGGGTTGACGCAGCGGTTCGTCGCCTTCCGTCAGGATGTCGAAGGGCAGTTCGATCATGAAAGGAACGCCGGCGGGCTGGGCTACGCGCCCGCGGAACACGATCGCCAGGGCGGCCTCCTGGAAACCCATGTCGGCGGGTCTGGCGGACATGGCGGCGCATCGGGTCAAGGCGCCGTCTTCGTTATTGACGCATTCGAGGGTGACGGTTCCGTTGACCCGCAAGTCCTTAGCCAGGGCCGGATAATCATGGCGTTCGACGACAGGGCGCGTCTCCCACAGAACAGGCTCCGCCAGTAGGGCCAGGCTCGCTAGAAGCGTCATCATGTTCAGATTTTCCGTGGGTTCTCAGGGGGTGACGCCAGCCGTCGGCCCGCAGTCATAACGGGCGCAGTAGCGGCGACGTAGTTCGATCATCGGCTCGCGAGGATAAATATCGCGTCCGGCCTCTCGCAACTGGGGAGCCCAGGCTTCGCTCCAGTCATCCGGTTGCTTGGACGGCAAAGCGTCTAACTCGCGAAGGGCCAGGACGCGCGCCATCACCAGGCTTTGTCTTTGGCGCTCTGTCTCCAGGTTTCCGAACAGTTCGACGATCCAGCCTTCGGTCGTCCGGCGCATCTCGAGCGGCATCTGGTCCAGCCGCCAATGACGTCTCAGGCGAACGACAGGCTCGACGCTGCGTCGGGCGAAACGGCGGCCGCCCTCCATTTGCGCGGCGTTGGGCGTCGGACCGGACCAGGGCGTCGGCGCCTCGGTGTTGAGTGGCGGAACGGTGAAGGGCACGCGCACCGTGAACTCGCGTTTCTCGGGCGAGGCGTCGGGCGCGGCGGGCGTTAGCCTTGCGCGCTCGATGATGCGGACCGCCGCTTCGGCGAAGCCCAGCCCGTCCGGACGCGCGCGCATGGCGGTGCAGGCGTTCGGCAGCCCTTCTGATGTCACCAGGCAGTTCACCTCGACCCAGCCGCCGATGTTCAGGGCGGCGGCGAAGGGTGGGAAATCCTCAGGTGTCGGGACAGGGCGCGTGATCCAGGCGACCGGCTCTTGCGTTGTCGCGAAAGAGGCTCCGCTGAAAAAAGCAGCCAAGATAAAACCGGCAGCGCCAATCGCTCGATTCATACGAAACGCCTCCCGCGCCTAGGTGGCACGGGAGGCGCTTTACGCTCAAGCCATAGAACGACGATCAGCCCGCCAGGGCTTCGACGCTCATCCGTTGCAGCAGGTCGCCGCCCTGGCCGACGGCGGCCAGGCGGCTGGAGACGTGGCCCAGGACATTGGCGGCGTAGACTTCATAGAGATCCAGCTTGCCCTGCAGCCACACGGCGTCGCCGTCATTGGCGTCCAGTTTCGCCTTCGCCGCCAGGGCGCCCTTGGCCAGCATCCAGCCGCCGACCACGTCGCCCATCAGCTTCAGATAGGCGTCGGCGCCCGACAGCACGTCGGCCGCGCGAGCGGCATCCGACTTGGCGTCCAGCAGCCACAGGGTGGCGTCCTCGACCGCCTCGATGGCGGTGGCGAAACGCTCGACCGGCTTGCCGGTATAGAGACGATCGATCTGGGCCAGCGTCGTCTTCATCTCGGCGATCAGGGCCTTGGCCGACTCGCCGCCGTCCATCGACAGCTTGCGGCCCACCAGATCCATCGCCTGAATGCCGTTGGTGCCTTCATAGATCGGGGTGATGCGGGCGTCGCGATAGTATTGGGCGGCGCCGGTCTCCTCGATGAATCCCATGCCGCCGTGGACCTGAACGCCCAGCGAAGCGACCTCGCAGCCAACGTCGGTGGACCAGGCCTTGGCGATCGGGGTGAACAGGTCTTCGCGACCCTTCCAGCCCCTGCGCTCTTCCTCCGTGGCGGCGTGGCGAGCCAGGTCGGCTGCGACGCCGGTCGACAGGCAGATGGCGCGGGCGGCGGCGACCTTGGCCTTCATCACCGACAGCATGCGGCGCACGTCAGGGTGGTCGAAGATCGGGGCGTCCTTCTCGCCGGTCCAGACGCTGCGGCCCTGACGGCGTTCCAGCGCATAGGCCAGGGCGTGCTGATAGGCGCGCTCGGCGACCCCGACGCCTTCGACGCCGACGGCCAGGCGGGCGGCGTTCATCATGACGAACATATGGGCCAGGCCCTGGTTCGGCTGACCGACCAGTTCGGCGCGGGCGCCCTCATAGCTCATGACGCAGGTGGGCGAGGCGTGGATGCCCAGCTTGTGCTCGACGCCGACCGGGCGGAAGGCGTTGCGCTCGCCCAATGAGCCGTCGGCGTTGACCGCGAACTTGGGCGTCAGGAACAGGCTGATGCCCTTGGGCCCCGCAGGCGCGTCGGGCAGGCGGGCCAGCACCAGATGGACGATGTTGTCCGTGGCGTCGTGATCGCCCCAGGTGATGAAGATCTTCTGGCCGGTCAGGGCGTAGGTTCCGTCGCCGTTGGGAACCGCCGTCGCCGTCAGGGCGCCGAGGTCAGACCCGGCGTGCGGTTCGGTCAGCACCATGGCGCCGGTCCATTCGCCCGACACCAGCTTGGGCAGATAGGTGGCCTTCTGGTGTTCGCTGCCGACCTGCTCCAGCGCCTCGATCGAGGCCAGCGACAGCATGGGGCACAGACCGAAGGCCATGTTGGCGGCGTGGACGGTCTCATAGGCCGCCAGCTCCAGCGCCTTGGGCAGGGCCTGTCCGCCGGCCTCGACCGAGGCGGTCAGGCTGGTCCAGCCGCCCGCCGCGAATTGCTGATAGGCGTCGGCGAAGCCCGGGGCGGCCGTCACGGCGCCGTTGGCGTATTTGGCGCCCGCCAGATCGCCGGGGCGGTTCAGTGGAGCCAGAACTTCTTCGGAAAATTGACCGGCGGCGTCCAGCACGGCCGAGGCGACGTCGGCGTCATAATCGGGAAAGGCGCCGGTCGCCGCCACCTGGCCGATCCCGGCCACGGCGTCGAGGGCGAAGGCGATGTCACGGACGGGGGCGCGGTAGCTCATCGGTTATCCTCAGAAAGACGTTGCGCTTCTGTCGGCCGCCGCGTCGCCGGGCGCAAGCCTGCTTGGACTTTGGTCGAGATTCCGCGCACTGTGACCTTCTGTTTGAACGGCTGACGCCGCGTAAGGAAAGGCCGACCGTGCCCGCCGACCGACCCGCCAGGGGCGACAGCCCCGAAATCGCCGCCGAGGCGCTGAAAACGGGGCGCCTGGTCATCCTGCCGACCGAGACGGTCTATGGACTGGCGGCCGATGCCTCCAACCCGCAGGCCGTGGCGCGAATCTTCGAGGCCAAGGGACGGCCGCGCTTCAATCCTTTGATCGCCCATGTCGCCAACGCCGTGGACGCCGAGGCGATCGCCGTGTTCGACGCCAGGGCGCGCGCGCTGGCCGAGGCCTTCTGGCCGGGACCGCTGACCATCGTGACGCCGGTTCGGGATCGCGAGCGGGTGTGTGATCTGGCGCGGGCGGGGCTGGACAGCGTGGCCGTGCGCGTGCCGGGCCATCCGCGCGCGAGGGCGGTCATCGGCGCGTTCGGCGGGCCGGTCGTCGCGCCGTCGGCCAACCGTTCGGGGCGGCCCAGTCCGACGACCTTCGCCGACGCTATGGAAGAGACTGGTCATGCCGTGGGCGCGGCGGTCGATGGCGGCCCCTGCGCCGTAGGGGTGGAAAGCACTGTCGTCTCGGTGCTGGACGGTCAGATCGCCCTGTTGCGTCCCGGCTCCGTCACCCGCGAAGAGATTCAGGCTGTGGCCGGGCCGTTGGCCGAAGGCGGGCAGGGGCATCGCTCGCCCGGCCGTCTGGCCCTGCACTATGCGCCCGATGCGCCGGTGCGGATTGAGGCGGACGAGGCGAAGGACGGTGAAATCCTGCTGGGCTTCGGCGCGGGCGTCGGCGATCCGCGTTGGAGCCTCAGCCCGAGCGGCGACCTGCGTGAGGCGGCGGCCAATCTGTTTCGTTTGTTGCGTGAAGCGGACCGCACCAAACCCGCAGGGATCGCGGTTTCCCCGGTTCCGGCCAGAGGGCTGGGCGAAGCCATCAACGACCGCCTGCGTCGCGCGGCGGGGTTCGTGGGCTAGAGGAAGCGGGCCTTAATATCCACGCTTGAGGCCTTGCCGACCTTGGGCAGGCAGCCTTCAAGCCATGCCTCGGCCGCTGTCCGGCCGTGCTGCTTCAGCTTGTTCAGATAGGTCCACTCGGTGTCGAACTTGGAGTGCAGGGACTCCTCGCCCAGCCATTCGTCGGCCTCGATGACGTGGATGCGGATGCCGCGCCGACGGTCTTCGCCGGGCTTCAGCTTGCCCTCGGCGATCAGATCCTGAACGAAGGCGACGGCCCGTAGCTCGGCGACCAGAGGCGCGTTGAAGACGATCTCGTTCAAGCGGTCGTTGATGTCGCCAGCCTCGCGCGGCGCTTCGTCACGCCGGAACGGGTTGAGCGGCAGCAGCAGGATATCGTCCGGCGTGTCCGTATAGAACAGCGGCCACAGCGCCGGATTGGCCAGGTAGCCGCCGTCCCAATAGGGCTCGCCCTCGATCTCGACCGCCTGAAACAGCTGGGGCAGGCAGGCCGAAGCCAACAGAACCTCGGGCGCCATTTCCGCGGACTTGAAGATGCGCGAACGGCCCGCGCGCACCGCCGTCGTCGAGACGAACATGCGGATGGAGGAGGCGCGCAGGGCCTCGAAATCCACCGCTGTCTCCAGCACCCGGCGCAACGGGTTCAGGTTGAACGGGTTGAAGGAGTAGGGGCTCATCGACAGGGCCAGCGTCTGCCCCGCCTGCCACATCGGCGTGCCCTTCAGCCAGTCTGGCGTGAGGGCCTTGGACCAGACCGAACTGTCGCCGAAGACGTTGCGCCCGCCGGACTGGTTCACCTCGCGCCACAGGGTGTCCAGCGCCTCGCGTCCGCCCTCGGCGCCCCCGCGCTCCAGCCCGGTGATCAGGGCGGCCGCGTTCATCGCCCCGGCCGAGGCGGCGGTGACCGCGCGCACGTCCAGCACATCGGCTTCCAGCAGCCGATCAAGCACGCCCCATTGAAAGGCGCCGTGTGCGCCGCCGCCCTGCAGGGCCAGACAGACGGGTTTGCGCTTTGCCGCCATCAAACTCTCCGTCTTTCGGCCCCTGCGGCCAAGGTGAAACCTATTGAGCCGTCCAGCCGCCGTCGACGGAGAAGTGGGCGCCGTTGGCCGAGGCGCCGAGGTCCGACGCCAGATAGAGGAAAATCCCCGCCAGTTCGTCAGTCGTGACGAAGCGCTTGGTCGGCTGCGAACCGAGAATGACGTTCTTCATCACGTCTTCTTCGCTCATGTTGCGGGTGCGGGCCTGATCCTGAATCTGCTTGGCGACGATCGGCGTCTCGACGAAGCCGGGGCAGATGGCGTTGCAGGTGATGTTGTCCTGGGCCAGCTCTAGCGCGACCGTCTTGGTGAAGCCGATCACGCCGTGCTTGGCCGCGACATAGGCCGACTTGAACGGGCTGGCGACCAGGCCGTGGGCCGAGGCGATGTTGATGATCCGGCCGCGGCCCTGCGCCTTCATGATCGGGATCGCCGCCTTGGTGGCGTAGAAGGTCGAGGACAGGTTGATGGAGATGATCTTTTCCCAGGCGTCGGCGGGGAAGCTCTCGACCGCTTCGACGTGCTGGATGCCGGCGTTGTTGACCAGGATGTCCAGGCGGCCCAGTTCGCGCTGCGCCGTGGCGATCATGTCCTCGATCTGATCCGGCTGGGTCATGTCGGCCGGGTGATAGAGGACGCGCACGCCGGTTTCAGCGGCCAGATCGGCGCGCGTCTTCTCGATGGCGTCCGCGTCGCCCAGGCCGTTCAGCATCACATCGCCGCCGCACAGGGCGACCGCCCGCGCAAACGCCAGTCCGATGCCCGAGGTCGAGCCGGTGACGACCGCGACGCGGCCCTTGAGATCGTTCATCGCGAACATGACAGAAAGAACCCGTGGCTGATGATGCTGCAATGCAACCTAACCGCAGTCGTTCAATCTGGCGATCAGGATTTTCCTTCCCTGATGAATATCCAGTCCGTGTCCGTCGATAGGCTCTTGTCGAAGCGGTAGCCGTCGCGATCGAAGGCCTTCAGGTCTTCGACCTTTTCGAGCCGGTTCTCGATGGCGTAGCGGGCCATGCCGCCGCGGGCCTTCTTGGCGTAGAAGGAGATGATGCGGGCCTCGCCGTCCTTCTTCTCCTTGAAGTGCGGGGTCACGACCGGCAGCTTCAGCGCCCTGGCGTCGACCGCGCCGAAATATTCGTGGCTGGCCAGGTTCACCAAGGTTTGTTCGGGCAGCTTTTCGGCGTCTTCGTTCAGGCGCAGCGAGATGCGTTCGCCCCAGAAATCATAGAGGGTGGCGCCGCGCTTGGTCTTCAACCGGATGCCCATCTCCAGCCGATAGGGCTGAATCGCATCCAGCGGCCGCAGCAGGCCGTAGAAGCCCGAGAGAATACGCAGGTGGTCCTGAGCCCACGTCAGGTCGTCGGCCGACAGGGTGCGGGCCGACAGCCCTTCATAGACGTCGCCGGCGAAGGCGAAGACAGCCTGCAGCGCGCCCTCCGACGTTTCGTTGTCGAAGGCCTGGAAGCGTTGATAGTTCAGCTCAGCCAGGGCGTCGGAGATCGACATCAGGCGGCGCAAGTCCGCACGGCTCAGCCCTCGCGTCACCTTGGCCAATTCGGCGGTTTCATCGGCGCATCGCCGTGGCGTAACGGGGGCGTCGGTGGCGGGCGGGTTGAAGTCCAGCTTTTTGGCCGGGGACAGGACGATCAGCAAGACGATCGACTCCCTATGCGTCTCAAGAGCGGGCCTCATAGGCCGCTTCGATGACGTTTTGAACCGCCTGAAACGTCACATACGGTCGCAAGTCATCAGAAGAGGACCGCCGGATTCATGATCCTCTGCGGGTCGATGGCCTTACGGATCGCCTGCATGGTCGCGATTTCCAAGGGGGTTTTATAGCGCCGCGCTTCGTCTGTTTTCAGCCGTCCCAGACCGTGTTCAGCCGAAATGGAGCCGTCGTAACGGGCCACGACGTCGTGAACGACTTCGGACCCCTCCATCCAGCGCGCGATGAAGGCGGGCACGTCTTCGCCCACGCCGGGGATCACATCATAGTGAAGATTGCCGTCGCCGACGTGGCCGAAGACCGACACCCGGCAGCCGGGATGGAATTTTTCAACCGCCGCCGTCGCCTCGTCGATGAAATCCGCGATTCGCGAGACGGGAACCGAAACGTCGTGCTTCCAGCCGCCGCCTTCCGGCTTGAGCGCAGCCGAATGTTCCTCGCGCAGACGCCAGAATTCAGCCTTCTGGGCGTCGTTCTGGGCGATGGCGGCGTCGACGATCAGGCCTTCCTCGAAGGCGGCGGTCAGCAGGCGTTCCATCGCCGCCTCGGCGCCGTCCGGCTCGCCTGAGGCCAGTTCGATCAGCACATACCAGGACGGTGTGGATTCCAGCGGTTCGCGCGTGTCGGGAATGTTCTTCAGCACCAGGCTCATGCCCAATCGCTTCATCAGCTCGAAGGCCTCGACCCCGCCGCCGGTCTCGGCCTTGGCGCGGGCCAGCAGCACGACGGCGTCGTGGTGGCTCTCCAGGCCGACGATGGCGGTGGCGCGGCTGCGCATGATGGGGAATAGCTTCAGCGTCGCGGCGGTGATGACGCCCAGGGTGCCCTCGGCGCCGATGAACATTTGCTTGAGGTCATAGCCGGTGTTGTCCTTGCGCAGACGCTTCAGACCGTTGAACACCTGACCGTCGGGCATGACCGCCTCGATACCCAGCACCAGATCGCGCATCATGCCGTAGCGCAGGACGGCGGTGCCCCCGGCGTTGGTCGAAATCACGCCGCCGATGGTGGCTGAGCCCTCGGCCGCAAGGCTGAGGGGGAAGAAGCGGTTCTTCTCCTTCGCCAGTTCCTGCGCCTCCAGCAGCGTCACGCCCGCCTCGACCGTCATGGCGTCGTCCAGCGGCGTCACGTCGCGTACGGTTCGCAGCTTGCGCGTGGACAGCAGAACCTCGCCATGGGGAATCTGGCCGCCGACCAGTCCGGTGCCGCCGCCCTGCGTCACCACGGCCACGCCGTGTCGGGCGCAGATTTCGACGGCGTGAGCGACTTCCTCGGTAGTGCGTGGTTGCAGCAGCAGCGGCGTCTGCCCCGTCCAGCGGCCGCGCCATTCAGTCAGCCAGGGCGCCATCTCGGCGGCGTCTTGCGTCCAGGCGCCGGGCAGGGCGGCCTTGAGTTCAGCGAGGGATTCTGGCGTCGGGAGGGTCATATCGGCCTTGTGGCAAAAGGCGTGCCGTGGTGGAAGCGCAAAACCTTGCCTTCTGGCGGTCCATTCAAGGGCAAAACATGATTCCGACGCCGGCCGTGGGCGTAGTGTGCCTGAAAGGCGACGAAGTGCTGCTGATCCGGCGCGGCACGCCGCCGCGTGTGGGCGAGTGGAGCCTGCCCGGCGGGCGCCTGGAACCGGGCGAACGCCTGGCCGACGCCGCCCTGCGCGAACTGCGCGAGGAGACGGGCGTCGATGCCGAGTTGATCGGCTTGATCGACGTGGTGGACGGGCTTTTTCCCGAGGCGGGGCGGCACTATGTCCTGATCGACTATGCGGCGGTCTGGACGTCGGGCGCGGTCGTGGCGGGCGATGACGCCGCCGATGCAGGCTTTTTCCCGTTCGAGACGGCTCTGGCCATGGTCGATTGGGAAGAGACGAGACGCATCATTCGTATGGCGCGGCGAATGGCTGACGCGGATGTCATGCTGACGGAACCGGATTCTGTGGCGTGACGCACCCTGGGCGGCTAAGCTCCTTCTCCAACCGGAGGGCCTTATGAATTTTTCGCTGATTTTCTTTGTGATGTTCGCAGTCTTTGCGATCATCTTCCTGTTCAGCGTGATCAAGATCGTGCCGCAAGGCCGTGAATTCACGGTGGAACGGTTCGGCAAGTACACCAAGACCCTGACTCCGGGCATCCATATCCTGACCCCGTTCGTCGAGCGCATCGGTCGCCGCATGAACATGATGGAGCAGGTGTTGGACGTGCCGACCCAGGAGGTCATCACCCGCGACAACGCCATGGTGAAGGTCGACGGCATCGTCTTTATTCAGGTGATGGACGCGGCCAAGGCGGCCTATCGCGTCGATGACCTGACCTACGCCATCGCCCAACTGTGCATGACCAATCTGCGCACCGTGGTCGGCTCAATGGAGCTGGACGAGGTGCTGAGCCAGCGCGACAGCATCAACACGCGCCTGCTGCACGTCATCGACGCCGCGACTGAGCCGTGGGGCATCAAGGCCAATCGCATTGAAATCAAGGATCTGACGCCGCCGGTGGACATCACCAACGCCATGGCCCGTCAGATGAAGGCCGAGCGCGAGCGCCGCGCTGTCATCACCGAGGCGGACGGCGAGAAGCAGGCGGCCATCGCCCGCGCCGAGGGCGCCAAGCAGGCGGCGATTCTGGAAGCTGAAGGCCGCAAGGAAGCCGCCTTCCGCGACGCCGAGGCGCGCGAACGTGAAGCCGAGGCCGAGGCCAAGGCCACCGCCATGGTGTCGGAGGCCATCGCTCGCGGCGACGTCAACGCCATCAACTACTTCGTGGCCCAGAAGTATGTGGAGGCCTTCGCCGAGCTGGCCCGCAGCCCGCAGCAGAAGACGGTCATCGTGCCGTCGGAAATGGGCGCCCTGGTCGGCACCATCGCCGGGGTCGGCGAACTGGTCGGCCTGGCCAAGGAACAGCAGCAGGGCCGCACGGACGCGCGTCAGGCCGCGCCGCGCGCCGCGCCGCGCCGTTCAGGCGGCTCTGTGCCGACGACGGAGTAAGCCATGGACTGGTTCGTCTCCCTCTACGCCGCCCAGCCGTTCTGGCTTTGGCTGGCGGTTGGCGTGATCCTGCTGGGGATAGAGGCGGCGGCCTCGACCGAATGGCTGCTGTGGCCGGCGGTGTCGGCGGGGCTGACGGCCCTGCTGTCCGCCCTGGCGCCGCAACTGGGCCTGCCGGTCGAGATCGGCGTCTTCGCGGCGCTGACGGTGGCCTCGACCATTCTGTCGCGTCGTCTGATCAAGCGGGTGAACCCTGAGGATCAGCCCGACATCAATGATCGCGACATTCGTCTGGTCGGCGAGCGGGCGCGTGTGGTCGAAGCCTTTGTCGGCGGGCGCGGCCGGGTTTTCGTGTCGGGATCGGAATGGCCCGCCGAAATCGAGGGCGCGTCGCCACTGGCGGGCGAGAGCGTCGTCATCGAATCGGTGTCGGGGCCCTTGCTGAAGGTGCGGGCGCTCTAGCGTCCGCGCATTTCCGTCACGCCGCGATTGGCCAGGCCGTCGGCCCGCTCGTTCAGGGCGTGGCCGGCGTGGCCTTTCACCCAGTGCCATTTGACCTCGTGGCGGTTGCGGGCCTCGTCCAGCCGCCGCCACAGGTCTTCGTTCTTGACGGGCTTCTTGTCGGCCGTCTTCCAGCCGCGCGCCTTCCAGCCGCGCATCCATTCCGTCACGCCCTGCATGACGTATTTGCTGTCGGTGTGCAGATCGACGCGGCAAGGGCGTTTCAGCGCCTCCAGGGCCATGATCGCCGCCATCATTTCCATGCGATTGTTGGTCGTCAGGGGCTCGCCGCCCCAGAGTTCCTTCTCGTGACCTCCGCCGGTTTGCAGGATCGCCCCCCAGCCGCCGGGGCCGGGATTGCCCTTGCAGGCGCCGTCGGTGTGGATGATGACGTGATCGTTGAGACTCATGGCCGCGATGCGTACAGCGTCCCTTGGCGCGTCGCCATCACTCAGCCTATATGACGCACAACAATCAGTCGGTGGGGCCGCGTCTAGGTGAGTCCCCTTGAGGAGGTATCGCCATGGGCTCCATGAGCATCTGGCATTGGGCCATCGTCGTCGTCGTCGTGCTGGTCCTGTTCGGCGGCCGCGGCAAGCTGTCCGGGATAATGGGCGACGCCGCCAAGGGCATTCGCGCCTTCAAGGACGGCCTGAAGGACGACACGGGCGCCAAGGACAAGGAAGCTCCGGGCGCCTTGCCGCGCACGGACGCTGAAAAAGAAGAACTGAACCGCTGATCCTCGCCGGAAGACGCTGAATCATGGGTGGTCTTGGCCCCGGAATCGGCGGGTTCGAAATCCTTGTCATCGGTCTGGTGGCCCTGCTTGTCGTAGGGCCCAAGGACTTGCCTATGCTCATGCGCAAGGTCGGCCAGTTCGTCGGCAAGGCGCGCGGCATGGCCAATGAGTTCCGCGCCAGCTTCGACGAGATGGCGCGCCAGTCCGAGCTGGACGATCTTCGCAAGGAGGTCGAGGCGTTGCGGTCGGGGCAGGGGATGTACGCCCTGGGCGCCGATGCGGATGAGGCCTTCAAGGACATCCGCAAGGAGCTGGAGGCGCCGATTGAAGCGCCGGCCTCCACGGCGCCTGTTGAGCCCGCGCCTGAAGCGATTGCTCCGACTGTGGCCACGGGCGTTGACGAATGGCCGGATATGGCGCCGGCCGTCGCCGCTGCGGCTGCACCTGAGACGAAACCAGCCGCCAAGCCGCGAGCCAGAAGGGCGAGCGCCGCTTCTTCTGCCGATGGGGCGCTGAAGCCCAAGGCGCGCAAGCCGGCCGCAAAACCTACTGCAAAGTCTGCGACGAAAGCCGACGCCGCTCGCCCCAAGGTCGCGCGCACCAAGAAGGTTGATCTATGAGTCGCGCTGATCACGATGAAGCCGAGATCGAGGCTTCGCGCGCGCCCCTGATGGATCACCTGATCGAGCTGCGGTCGCGGCTGATGATCTGCGTGGTCGCCTTCATCATCGCCTTCATCGGCTGTTTCGCCTTTTCAGAGACCCTCTATCTGTTCCTGGTGAAGCCCTATGTGGTTTCGGCCGCCTTCCATCAGACGGTGGGGGCCCACGGCCATGTGTCGCCGTTCAGCTTGATCCTGGGCACCGCCGGGCTGATCCCCGTGCCGGACGTGGACCACAACAGCGTGAAGCTGATCTACACCGCGCCGCTGGAGATACTGTTCACCAAGATGAAGCTGGCGGGTTTGGGCGCCGTCATCGTGGCCTTCCCTGTGCTGGCCTGGCAGCTGTACCGCTTCGTCGCGCCGGGCCTGTATCGCAACGAGAAGGGCGCCTTCCTGCCGTTCCTGATCGCGGCGCCGGTGCTGTTCCTGCTGGGCGCGGCGCTGGTCTATTACGTCATGCTGCCGTTTGTGATGTGGTTCTCCCTGAGCCAGCAGATCATCGGCGAGGGCGTGGCGGCCGAGCTGTTGCCCAAGGTGTCGGACTATCTGAACCTGGTGACGGCCCTGATCCTGGCCTTCGGCCTGTGCTTCCAATTGCCGGTCGTGATGACCCTGCTGGGGCTGGCGGGCCTGATCAACAGCCAGATGATGGCCAAGGGCCGCCGCTACGCCATCGTCGCCGTTGTCGTGGTCGCCGCCGTGGTGACGCCGCCCGATCCGATCAGCCAGCTGATGCTGGCCGTGCCGATGGTCCTGCTCTACGAAGTCTCCATCTGGTGCGTCCGCATCATCGAACTGCGCCGCAAGAAGGCCGATACGGCCGACGGGCTGGCGGCTTGATCAATGGGGCAGTGAGGCGATCCGGGCGCTGAAAAGCATCTTGAGGTCGCTTCATGTCCCATACCGCCCCGGACCGGCATTGGTCCAAGGTTGAGCTGCTGCACGAAACGGTCGCCAATCCGAACATCCACATCAAGGGCCGGCGCAGCTATTACAGCAACGCCTGGACGGGCTCGTTCGAGGAAAGCGTGGTCCGCTACCTCTATGGCGATCCCTACAGCCTGAAGGCATGGGAGCCGCAGTGGCCGATCGACCAGTTGCACATCGGCGACTGCGTCTGCATCGGCGCCGAGGCCGTGATCCTGCTGGGGGGCAACCACACCCATCGGACGGACTGGTTCAGCCTCTATCCCTTCGACGAGGTCATCCAGGACGCCTATCAGGGCAAGGGCGACACCGTGATCAAGGACGGGGCCTGGATCGGCATGCGCGCCATGATCATGCCGGGCGTCACGATCGGCGAGGGAGCCGTGGTCGCTTCCGGGGCCATCGTCACTAAAGATGTGGCGCCCTACGCCATCGTGGCGGGCAATCCGGCGGTTCCGATCCGCAAGCGGTTCTCCGACGCCGTGATCGAGGCTCTGCTGGCGCTCGACGTCTATGATTGGCCTGAGAAGAAGTTCGAGGCCTTGCGTCCGCTTCTATGCGCTGACGACATCGAGGCCTTGGCGGCGGCGTCCGTTCGTTACGATCAGGCGTAAATGAAAAAGCCCCGGACGGCGAACCGCCCGGGGCTTTCCGTGCCAGGCCGATCCGAGGATCAGCAGCTGTAATACATGTCGAACTCGATCGGGTGCGGGTGCAGTTGCAGCCGGGCGACCTCTTCCTGCTTCAGCGTGATGTAGGCGTCGATGAAGTCGTCATCCATGACGCCGCCCTTCTTGAGGAAGGCGCGGTCGGCGTCCAGCGCCTCAAGGGCTTCCTTCAACGAACCGGCGACTTCCGGGATCGAATGACGCTCTTCCGGCGGCAGATCGTACAGGTTCTTGTCGGCGGCCGCGCCCGGATCGATACGGTTCTCGATGCCGTCCAGGCCCGCCATCAGCAGGGCCACGAACGTTAGATAGGGGTTGCCCATCGGATCGGGGAAGCGGGCTTCCAGACGCTTGGCCTTGGGCGAGGTGACGTGCGGGATGCGGATCGAGGCCGAGCGGTTGCTGGCCGAATAGGCCAGCTTCACCGGCGCCTCATAGCCCGGCACCAGCCGTTTGTAGGAGTTGGTGGTCGAGTTGGCGAAGGCGTTGATGGCCTTGGCGTGCTTGATGACGCCGCCGATGTACCACAGACATTCCTGCGACAGGCCCGCGTACTGGTCGCCGGCGAACTGGGGCTTTCCGTCCTTCCAGATCGACATGTGGACGTGCATGCCCGAGCCGTTGTCGCCGAACATCGGCTTGGCCATGAAGGTCGCCGACTTGCCATAGGCGTGGGCCACGTTGTGGATCACGTACTTATACAGCTGCATCCGGTCGGCCATGGTCAGCAGGTCGCTGAACTTCAGGCCCAGTTCGTGCTGCGCGGGGGCGACCTCGTGGTGGTGCTTCTCGGGATCAAGGCCGAGATCCCGCATGACCGCCAGCATCTCGCCGCGCAGATCCTGGCCGGAATCGACCGGGTTGACGGGGAAGTAGCCGCCCTTGGTCGACGGACGGTGGCCCAGGTTGCCCTCGGCGTATTCGGCGCCCGTGTTGGCCGGCAGCTCGCTGGAGTCGAAGCTGTAGCGGGTGTCGTGCGGCGCGGTGTTCCAGCGCACGTCGTCGAAGACGAAGAACTCGGCTTCCGGGCCGAAGAAGACGGTGTCGCCCACGCCCGACGACTGAACATAGGCCAGGGCCTTCTTGGCCATGGAGCGGCTGTCGCGGTTGTAGGGTTCGGCCGTGTCCGGGTTCAGGACGTCGCAGAACATGAACAGGGTCGTCTGCTGGTAGAACGGATCGACATAGGCGCTCGCCAGGTCCGGCTTCAGCAGCATGTCTGACTCATTGATGGCCTTCCAGCCGGCGATCGACGAGCCGTCGAACATGGTGCCTTCTTCCAGGAAGTCCTCGTCCACCATGCCGATGTCGAAGGTCACGTGGTGGACGCGGCCGCGCGTGTCGGTGAAACGGAGGTCGACGTACTGGACGTCTTTGTCCTGGATTTCTTGCAGGATCTTTTGGGCGGCGCTCATGGGGGGAGGTCCTGTAGCTGGGGAATTGAAATCGGCCGCCTCAGGAGGCGGCCGTCAGACTAGATGGCTTGGGCGCCGGTTTCGCCCGTGCGGATGCGGATGACGTCGTCGAGGTTGGTGATGAAGATCTTCCCGTCACCGATCTTGCCGGTGCGGGCGGCGTTCTGAATCGTCTCGACCACGGCAGGGGCCAGGTCATCCGCCACCACGACCTCGATCTTGATCTTGGGCAGGAAGTCGATGACGTACTCGGCGCCGCGATAGAGTTCTGAATGGCCCTTCTGGCGGCCATATCCCTTGGCCTCCAGCACGGTCATGCCCTGCACTCCGATATCTTGGAGAGCGTCCTTCACTTCATCCAGCTTGAACGGCTTGATGACGGCTTCAATCTTCTTCATGGCGGATCCCGAGCCGGCTCCTTTGTTGGTCCGACGCTCGGGTGGTAAAGGGACATTGCATTGCACAATATGGCAAGCGATTTTCGTCCGTCGAGGCCTTCCGTGAACGGAAATCCACATGAAGTCGCATAACGACCCCGTTGAATGGCGCGATCGCCTGCCGTGGCCGACGGATGAGACGCACAAACATATGCGCGGACGACTGGGCGTGGTTTCGGGCGGCGTGCTGTCGACGGGCGCGGCGCGATTGGCTGCACGGGCGGGTCTGAGGATCGGCGCGGGTGTGGTGAAGGTCTTCTGTCCGCCCGACGCGGCGGAGATTATGGCGCAGAGTCTGGAGGCCGTGATGCTGGCCGCCTTCGCCGGGCCGGAGCAGCTTCAGGCCCTGGCCGAGCCGATGGACGCCGTGGTGGTCGGCCCAGCGGCGGGGCTGACCGATGCGACAGCCCACAACCTTGCGGCGCTGGCGCGAACAGGCGCGGTCCTGATTGTGGACGCCGACGCCCTGACGCTGTTTCAGAACCGTGCCGATGAGCTTTTCGCCTTGCTGGATCGGGATGATGTCCTGACGCCGCATGAAGGAGAGTTCGAACGCCTGTTTCCTGGCCTTCTGGCCGCGCTGGGGCGCGAAGAAGCGGCGGTCGAGGCCGCGCGCCGCGTCGGCGCCGTCGTGGTGCTGAAAGGCTCCGCCACCGTTATTGCTGCCCACGACGGGCGCGCTGTGGTCAATGCGCATGGTTCGCCCTGGCTTGCGACCGCGGGCAGCGGCGATGTTTTGACCGGCCTTATCGGCGGACTGGTCGCCCAGCATATGGACAGTTTCGACGCCGCCTGCGCCGCAGTATGGATGCATGGCGATGCGGCGGTGCGTTTCGGGCCGGGGTTGATTTCCGAGGACTTGCCCGATCTGATTCCGGTCGTCCTGCGCGGATTGGGTGACGCTCGTGATCGATAGACTGTTTCTAGCTGGACAATAGCCCGCATCCTCCGCATGACATCGACATGCGAAAACGGCGATCTTCGAAATTCATGGCTCAGGGGCTGATCGCTCTGGTCATCGTCACGCCGTTGGCGGCGGCTGTCGCGGCGTTCGCGCTCTCGAACTGGCATGCAGGCGTCTTCGGCGGCGCTTTCGCGGTCGCCGGGCTAACGACAGGTTTTCTTATGCGGTCGCCGCGCGTCAAGGCGGCCTTGCGGCGTCTTCTGCCTCAGCCGGTGAAATGAGGCGACCGTTTTCAGGAAACGAGCTTGGTGCGGATGAGAGGACTCGAACCTCCACGCCTCGCGGCGCCAGAACCTAAATCTGGTGCGTCTACCAGTTCCGCCACATCCGCATAGGTTCGCCCGACGCTGTAGGCGAGGGCGGCGGTTTCGGCAATCCCGTCTGGACATGAAAAAAGGCCCCGGATCGCTCCGGGGCCTTCTCACTATTGGGCCTACCGCGCTTTGCGCTGCTTGAGGCCGACTGATCGAAATCAGTCCTTCTTGTTGTCCACGCCGTGGCCCATGGCCTCGACCGCCGATTCCAGAGTCGTGTCCTCGGTGATGTCGATGCCCTTGGCCAGCTTCGAGTGGGCGAAGCCGTACAGGCCGTAGATCAGAGCGCCGACCAGGGCGTAGACGCCCAGGATGGTCAGCGGCAGCGGGTTGTCGTTCAGGGCGTGCGTCACCATCGGGATGAAGTTGAACGACGCCAGCGTCAGACAGGCCAGGATGCCCAGCACCGCCGTGAAGATGCCGCCCGGTACGCGGAACGGACGTTCCATCTCCGGGTGCTTGATGCGCAGGACGATGACCGACAGGCAGACGATGGCGAAGGCCGTCGCCGTGCCCAGCGACACCAGGTCGCCCAGGATCGAGATGGGCAGGAAGGACGCTGCGATGGCGATGACGATGCCCAGCAGGATGGTGCCGATCCAAGGGGTGCGGAACTTCTGGTGCACCATGGCGAACGCCTTGGGCAGCAGTCCGTCGCGCGCCATAGTGTAGAAGATGCGCGTCTGGCCGTAGCACAGCACCAGCATGACCGAGGACAGGCCGGTGATGGCGCCGATCTTGATCAGGAAGGCGATCAGATTCAGCTGACCGCCCGGTGCGCCGGCCAGCGGCACATTGGCCCATTCCAGGCCCATGCGGTCGATGGCGACGGCGATCGGCGCCGGCGAGGCCAGCTCCAGGTAGGGAACGACGCCGGTCATGACGGCGGCCACGACCATGTAGATCAGGGTGCAGACAAACAGGGCGCCCAGGATGCCGATCGGCACGTCCTTCGACGGGTTCTTGGCTTCAGCGGCGGCGGTCGAAACCGCTTCAAAGCCGACGTAGGCGAAGAAGATGATCGAGGCGCCGCGGAAGATGCCGCCGACGCCGAACTGGTCCCAGCTCTCGCCCTGCGGCGGGATGAAGGGATCCCAGTTGGCCGGGTTGATATACTGCAGACCCACGGCGATGAAGGTCAGCAGGACGATGATCTTGATGACGACGATGGCGTTGTTGATATTTGCCGATTCCGACACGCCCAGCACCAGCAGGCCGCACACGGCGGCGATGCCGACGGCCGCGACCAGGTTGAAGGTGCCCGTCAGCGGGAAGCCGGCGTTCTCGCCCGAGGAGACATACTGGATCAGCGGAGTGGCCCACTGAGGCCCTTCGCCGCCTGGATAGGTTATTGTCGGGAACAGACTGGCGCTTACGCCGAAGTCATTCAGGATCGACACCACATAGCCGGACCAGCCGACCGCCACGGTCGAGGCTGCGACGCCGTATTCCAGCACCAGAAGCCAGCCCATGACCCAGGCGAAAACCTCGCCCAGGGTGCCGTAGGCGTAGGTATAGGCCGAGCCGGACACCGGCATGGTCGACGCCAGTTCGGCGTAGCACAGGCCCGCCAGGGCGCAGGCGATGCCGGCGATGACGAAGGAGAACATGATGGCCGGGCCGGCGTGGGCCGAGGCCACCTGACCCGTCAGAACGAAGATGCCGGCGCCGATGATGGCCCCGATGCCCAGGCTCATCAGATTCATCGGACCGAGGGTCCGTTTCAGCTCGCTCTTGGCGGCTTCTTTCTGAATCTGGGCGATGGATTTTTTAAGAAATAGCCGGCTTCCGGCTGGCTTTACGCCATCTGCAGACATGCAGGTGCGCCCCCAACTTATTGCGACGACCCCTCCCGGGTCGCCTTCTTGGGCGGGGACGCTAGCCATCTGCGGGCCTTGGCGCAACGCGGTTTACGAAGGATGACGTGCGGACGACGCTTTCGTGACCCCGGCTGAAGGCGCTACAGCCCGTGTCATGCTGCCGATTCACGCCGTTCTGGAACCACTGAAGGCCGCCCTGAGCAAGAGCTCTGCGGTCGTGCTGGCCGCACCGCCGGGCGCGGGCAAGACGACAGTGGTGCCCCTGGCCCTGTTGGACCAGCCCTGGCTGGGCGACGGCAAGGTGCTGGTGCTGGAGCCGCGACGACTGGCCGCGCGCGCCGCAGCCGACCGTATGGCCGCCACTCTGGGCCAGAAGGCGGGCGGAACCGTCGGCTATCGCACCCGCCTTCAAAGCCGGATCGGCCCGGATACGCGAATCGAAGTCGTCACAGAGGGCGTCTTCACGCGCATGATTCTGGACGATCCGGCGCTGGAAGGCGTCGGCGCCGTCCTGTTCGACGAATTCCACGAACGCAGTCTCGACGCCGACCTGGGCCTGGCCCTGGCGAGGGATAGTCAGTCGGTGTTGCGCGACGACCTGCGTCTGCTGGTCATGTCGGCGACGCTCGACATCGCTGGCGTGTCGCGCCTGCTTGAGAATGCGCCCGTCATCGAGGCCGAAGGGCGCATGTTCCCGGTCGAGACCCGCTACCTGGGCCGCAACCCGGTCGAGCGGTTCGAGGACGCCATGGCTAAGGCCGTGCTTCAGGCCCTGCATGACGAGACCGGCTCCATCCTGGCTTTCCTGCCGGGGCAGGGCGAGATCCACCGCACCGTTCAGCGTCTGAACGAGCGGTTGCGCGATCCGACGGTCGATGTCGTCGCCCTGTACGGTGCCCTGGACAAGGGCGAGCAGGACCGCGCCATCGAGCCTGCGGCGCCCGGCCGCCGCAAGGTGGTGCTGGCGACCTCCGTCGCCGAGACCAGTCTGACCATCGAGGGCGTGCGCGTCGTCATCGACGGCGGCCTGTCGCGCGTGCCGCGTTTCGAGCCGTCCAGCGGCCTGACACGGCTGGCGACGGTCAAGGTCAGCAAGTCCTCTGCAGAGCAGCGGCGAGGGCGCGCAGGCCGGGTCGAGCCCGGCGTCTGCTATCGCCTGTGGGACGAGGAACAGACGCGCGGTCTGGTCGCCCATCAGCGACCTGAAATCCAAGAAGCGGACCTCACCGCCTTCGCCCTTGATCTGGCGCGCTGGGGAGCGAAGTCGGTCGAGGGACTGGCCCTGCTGGATCCGCCGCCCGCCGGGGCGATGGCCGAGGCGCGCAAGGCCCTGACCCGTCTGGGCGCGCTGGACGCCAAGGGCGATTTGACGCCGCACGGTCGAAGGCTGACCCGCATTCCCCTGACGCCGCGCCTGGCGCATATGGTCGCGGTCGCCTCGGATCAGGGCGACGCCTTTGAAGGCGCGAAGATCGCGGCGGTGCTGAGCGAGCCCGGTCTGGGCGGCGGCAGCGTTGACCTGCACGATCGTCTGAAGGGGTTGGAGCGGGATCGCTCGCCGCGCGCTCGCGATGCGTTGAAGTTGGCCGAACGCTGGGCGCGAGCAGCGGGCGGCGGGCGCGACGGAGAGGCGTACGCCGGGCTGTTGCTGGCTGAGGCCTTCCCCGAACACATCGCGCGCGCCAAGGGCAAGCCGGGCGAGGTGCTGCTGGCCTCGGGGCGCGGCGCCTTCATCGAGCCGACGGATCATCTGGCGCGCGCGCCGTGGCTGGCGGTGGCCGAACTGGGGGGCGGCGATACGCGCGACCGCATCCGCCTGGCGGCGGCGCTGGATGCTGCGACGCTGGAAAGCGATCTGGCCCATCTGATCGAGGTCGAGGATCGGTTGGCGCGCGAGCCTTCGGGCAAGCCGGTGATCCGCCGCATTCGACGCATCGGCGCCCTGGTGCTGGATGAAAAGGTCGTCGGCGCGCCGGATCGGGCGACCATGACGGCGGCGCTGAAGTCGGAGATCGAGACCGGAGGGCTGGGCGCGCTGAAATGGGGGGAGCAGGCGGGGGCGCTGCGGGCGCGCCTGGCCTTCCTGCGCGGGCTTGATGACGCCTGGCCCGACGTCTCGGACGAAGGTCTGCTGAACGCGCGCGAGGATTGGCTGTGGCCTCTGCTGGACGGGGCGCGGTCGCTGGCCGACATCGGCGACGGCAAGCTGGCCGAGGCCTTGCGTGGTCTGATCCCCTGGGATTTGCAACGCAAGCTGGATGATTTGGCGCCGACGCGCCTGACCACGCCGCTGGGCAGCGCGGGCATCGACTACGACGCCGAGGGCGGGCCGCGCGTCGAAATCCGCGTGCAGGAACTGTTCGGAGTGAAGACCCATCCGACCGTGGGCGGGGGCCGCGTTCCCCTAACGCTCAGCCTGCTTTCACCTGCACGAAGGCCGGTGCAGGTGACGAAAGACCTGCCGGGGTTTTGGGCCGGATCATGGACGGCGGTGCGCAGCGAGATGCGCGGCCGCTATCCGCGCCATCCCTGGCCGGAAGACCCGGCCAATGCGGCGCCGACCAGCCGGGCCAAGCCGCGCGGAACCTGATCGTCCGCTTGACGTCTGACGGCGGCGCGCCGCAATGATCGTGCGTCAATCGTAAGGATTTCGCGTGACCGACGCCGCTGTTTCACCGCCGTCTGCCTCCAAGC
Organism: Brevundimonas sp. 357; assembly: GCF_003938605.1. Taxonomy (GTDB): domain Bacteria; phylum Pseudomonadota; class Alphaproteobacteria; order Caulobacterales; family Caulobacteraceae; genus Brevundimonas. The sequence goes on from NZ_RHWX01000010.1 coordinate 27,713, forward strand.
GGCGCGTTCTGTTCGCCAGCCTGATCGGCACGACGATCGAGTTCTACGACTTCTACATCTACGCCACGGCGGCGGTGCTGGTCTTTCCAGACCTGTTCTTCCCTGGCGGCGACCGGATGACGGCCATGCTGGCCTCTTTCGCCACCTTCTCTATCGCCTTCTTCGCCCGGCCGATCGGGGCGGTCGTCTTCGGCCATTTCGGCGACCGGGTAGGGCGCAAGGCGACCCTGGTGGCGGCCCTGATGACCATGGGCCTGTCGACCATCGCCATCGGCCTATTGCCGACCTGGCATTCGGTCGGGGTGATCGCGCCCCTGCTGCTGGCCGTGTGTCGGTTCGGTCAGGGCCTGGGTCTGGGCGGCGAGTGGGGCGGGGCGGTGCTGCTGGCGACCGAGAATGCGCCTCCGGGCAAGAAGGCCTGGTTCGGCATGTTCCCGCAGCTGGGCGCGCCGATCGGCTTCATCCTGTCGACCCTGAGCTTCATCCTGCTGGGTCAGGTGATGAGCGAGGATCAATTCATGGCCTGGGGTTGGCGCGTCCCCTTCATCGCCAGCGCTCTGCTGGTCATTGTCGGCCTGTGGATGCGGTTGAAGATCACCGAAACGCCCGAGTTCAAACGCGCGATCGACCGCGCCGAACGGGTTCAGGCGCCCGCGCTGACGCTTGTAGCGCACCACAAGTTCGCCCTGCTGACCGGGACGCTGGCCGGACTGGCGACCTTTGTTCTCTTCTATCTTATGACGGTCTTCGCCCTGGGTTGGGGCACGACCAGCATGGGCTATACGCGCGAGCAGTTCCTGCCGATCCAGTTGCTGGGCGTCTGCTTCTTCGGCCTGTTCATTCCGCTGGCGGCTCTGGCGGCGGATCGGTGGGGGCAGGGCAGGACGCTGCTTGTGACAACCGTCGCCATCGCCCTGTTCGGCCTGGCCCTGGCGCCGCTGTTCGGCAGCGGCGGGATGATCGGCGTGATCGCCTTCTTCATCATCGGCTTCAGCCTGATGGGCTGCACCTACGGACCGCTGGGCGCGGCGCTGGCGCGGCCCTTCCCGACGACGGTGCGCTACACCGGCGCGTCTATGACCTTCAACCTGGCCGGCATTCTGGGGGCGTCGTTGGCGCCCTACGCCGCGACGTGGCTGGCGGGCCATTACGGCCTTCAGGCCGTCGGCGCCTATCTGACGGCGGCGGCCGTGCTGACGGTCCTGGCCCTGATCGGCATGGGCCGCATCAAGACCGACGGCGAGGCCTAGAGGCTGGAGCCGTAGGCCGCATCCGTCACGGCATAGACCATGACCCCTGTCGCGACGGCCAGGTTCAGGCTGTCGGCGCGGCCGCGCATGGGGATCTTGACGTTCAGGTCGCAGGCGGCGGCCAGTTCGTCGGTCAGGCCCGCCTGTTCATTGCCCATCAGGATCAGCCCCGGATAGTGAATCGGGCTGTCGCGATAGCCGTGCTTGGCGTCCAGACGGGTGCCGATGACGCTGCCCGGCCATGAGGCGCGCCAGGCCAGGAACTCTTCGCGCGACGCCTTGCTGATGGTCACGGCGAAGACCGAGCCCATGGTGGCGCGCACGGCCTCGACCGAAAACGGGTCCACGCAGTCGCCGATCAGGATGACGCCGCCGCAACCGGCCGAGTCCGCCGTGCGGATGATGGTGCCCAGATTGCCCGGATCACGCACCTGTTCCAGCGCCACCCAGCAAGGCTTGGCGTCGGGCTGGATGGCGTCCAGCGGCGTGTAGACCTGTTCGAACACGCCCAGCACCGTCTGCGGATTGTCGCGACGGCTGATCTTTTCGAGGATGGCGTGGGTGACGACGATGATCTGGCCGCCGCTTTTCAGCGTCTCGGCCTTGGCGCGGTCCAGCAATGGATGCGGGCGGGCGTCCTGACCGACCAGCAGCATGACCGGCGCGCGGCCCTGGTCCAGCGCCTCGCCGATGAACTTCAGCCCTTCGGCCAGAAAGCGGCCGGTGGCTTCGCGTTCCTTGCGCATGTGTAGGGCGCGAACGGCCTTGATCGTGTCGTTGGTCAGGGAGGTGATGAGGCGTTCGGTCATCAGGCGCTCCATCTGGCGAAGAAGCTGAGGCCGATGGCGCGGGCGCTCTCGCCGTCTTCGGACAGGGCCAGCTCGCCCCAGTCGATGCGCCCGCCGCGATCATGCGTCGCCTCGGACATCATGTGCGCCAGCGACAGGCCGGAAATCCGCGCCGCATAGGCGTTCAGCAACAGGAAGGAGGCGTCGTCGGACAGCAGGGCGGCGCAGTCCTTCAGCAGTTCGGGCATGTCCTCGAACAGGCGCCAGACCTCGCCGTTGGCGCCGCGCCCGTATTTCGGAGGGTCAAGGATGATGCCGTCGTATTTGCTGCCGCGACGAACCTCTCGCGCCACGAATTTGCGGGCGTCCTCGACGATCCAGCGGATCGGGCGGTCGGCCAGACCGGACAGTTCAGCGTTCTCGCGGGCGTAGGTCACGGACTTCTTGGAGGCGTCGACGTGGGTGACGTGCGCGCCCGCTGCCGAACAGGCCAGGCTGGCCACGCCGGTATAGCCGAACAGATTCAGGATCTTCGGTTGTTTGAGCGTACGGACCCGTGCGTCCAGCCATTCCCAGTTGGCGGCCTGCTCAGGGAAGAAGGCCAGATGCCGAAATGGGGTGAAGCGCCCCATGAAGCGCACGTCGCGCCATTTCAGCGGAAAGGCGTCGATCGGGCCATGGGCGTCAAAGCGCCAGCGGCCGGAATCCTCTTCCTCCTGCTGCGGGTCGAACAGGGCGTTGGCGTTTTCGAAGGCGGTTTCGTCATGGGCCTTCCAGAAGCATTGCGGCTCGGGCCGGACGACGGTGTAGCGGCCGTAGCGCTCCAGCTTGCGGCCGTCGCCGCTGTCCAGAAGAGCATAGTCCGACCACCCGCGCGTGACGAGGGTTTCGGGCGAGGAGGAGAGAACCGGAGCCATGCGCGCTGATAGGCGCTCAGGCGGCCGCTCGTCCAGCGTCGGAATAGAGGTCAGGAGCTGCGATCGGCTCGACATCGACTTGATGCGGGGTCTTGTCCCAGTGATGCGGTTCCAGCGCCAGACGAACGGCGGCGTGTACGAAAGCCAGGCTCAGCAGCGACCAATAGGGCAGGGAAACCAGCATATCGATCGGTCCATAGGGTGTCCCGGCGATCCGCGAACCGCGCAGCTGGATGATCCAGGCGGCAGCGAGGCCGACGATCAGGACCGTCCAGCCCATGATCGACAGCGACGGCAGGCGACCGTCCATCACTGCCATCAGGGAAATGACCGCGACCCACGCCATGCAGCCTGCATGCACGGCGGCAGACCCTAACCCCGTCCCGATGGTCAGGATCAGAGCGATCCAACCGCGCCAGCCCATGCCGCCCCTAGAACGCGTATGAACGGCCAGAGTCTGCAGATAGCCTTTCAGCCAACGCGTTCTTTGCGGCAGCCACAAGCGCAGCGGGCCTGGCGGCGTCTCATAGGTCGGGCGGCTGATGACCCCCAGTCGATAGCCTGAACGCCAGATACGAAAGCCCAGGTCTGCGTCTTCCGTAACGTTCCAGGCGTCCCAGCCGCCTAAAGCCTTCAATACAGAGACGCGGAAATGATTGCTGGTGCCCCCTAGCGGGAACGGCAAACCCAGTCGCGCCATAACAGGTAGGGTAATCTCGAACAGGGCGGCGTATTCCGCCGCGAATTGCCGATCGAGCAACGGGTGCGGGCTTGCCTTGCGACGGCTACGGATGCGCAGCGGGGCCTGGACGCAGGCCAGGCGTTCGCCCTCGATTCGAAAGCGCACCGCGGCCTCCTTCAACTGCAGCGGGTCCGGGTCGTCCTCGGCGTCATAGATGGTCAGAAAGTCGCCGGTTGCGAGCGACAGGGCGTGGTTCAGGGCGCGCGGTTTGGTTTTCGGCGCCCCGGCTGGCACGACGAGAACCGTTAGCCATTCCGGCAGATGCAGCTGGGACGCGGCTGTAATGGTGGCATGGTCGTCAGTCTCCAGCGCCAGGAAGCCTTGTAGTCGTTCTGCCGGATAATCGATGGCCGCCAGCCGCTCGACCAAATGGGGCAGTATCTCTGCTTCCTGATAGAGGGCCGCGACGATCGTGTAGCGCGGCCATTCTTCATTCCAAGAATGGAGCAGCGGCTCGGTCGCGAGCACAGGCGGCCGAAGGGCGACCAGACTCAGCCTCCATACCGCCAGCGCCAGAAAGCTGATCTGGACGCCGAGCAGACAAAGAGCGGCGAAGTCTTGAAGGAAAACTGCGCCCAGCAGGCCGCTCAGCCCGAAGATGCACATCGCTGCCATCTGGCCGAGCGTGAGGGTTGTTCGCGCGGTGGCGAACGTCTGAAGATAGGTAGCCGTCACCCCGTGTTCTCACTTAAGGGACCGTTAATATCGTTGATACTTCAAACCTCGGATTTGGCTAGAGGGGGCGTGCGGGCTAACGTCGGCGAGGGACTCATGTCCTTCGTTCAGGGAGTCATCTGATTGTCGGTCGTCCCTTCAGCCCCCGCGCCGCGTTCGAGCCGTAAACCCAAGGGAGAGGGGCACGAACGTCGCGCCGAAATCCTGGCGGCGGCCGAGCGTATTTTCGTTGAGAGCGGCTATGACGGCGCCACGATCCGCAAGATCGCGGACAAGGTCGGATTGTCGTCAACGGCCCTTTACATGCACTTCGCCGATAAAGGCGAAATCCTGAACGAAATCTGCCGTAACACCTTCGAAGGCCTAGCGGGACGCAATCGTGCGATTCTGGCGGATCCGGCGCCGCCCCTGGCGCGTCTGCGTCGGATCGCTGAAGGCTATGTGGCTTTTGGCTTCGAAAACCCCAACGCCTATCGCCTGGCCTATCTGACCCCTGCTGTCGAAACGCGCCATGGGGCCGAGACCATTGCGCAAAGAGCTGGAGCGGAGCTGTTCGCGGCCGTGGTAGCGGTTGTCGAGGATGCCGTGGCCGAAGGCGTTCTGCGAGGCGACGCGCGCGTTCTGGCGCAGGTGATATGGGCCAGTGTTCACGGCCTGGTCTCCATAATGATCACCAAGCCCTATTTCGACTGGGCGGATCGGGACGTGCTGATTCGCACCCAGTTGGACGTCCTGTTCAAGGGATTGACCGCCCAGTGAAACGGCGTCTTTGCGCGCTCGCAGCACTGTTGTCCGTGGGGGGGGCTGAAACGGTGCAGGCGGCGGCGCTGCGCGTGATGGCGTTGGATCAATGCGCAGACCAATTCGTTCTCGCCCTGGCGCCCGAAGCGGACATCGCCCTTTCGCCGCGCGCCGATGATCCGGACGCTTGGATGCGCGAGGCGGCTAAAGGACGGCGGCAGGTGCGGCCGACTTTGGAGGCCGCGACAGGGTTCCAGCCGGACGTAGCTGTACGTTACTGGGGCGGCGACGCCCGCCTCCTGGGGGTGCTGGATCGGCGCGGGGTGCGAACGGTCGGCATCGACGATGCGACGGACATGGACGGAGTGAAGGCTAATATCCGCAAGGTGGCCGCAGCTCTGGACCGTCGCGACAGGGGCGAAGCCTTGATCCGCCGGATGGAGGCGCGTCTGGCCCATGCCTCCAGCGCCGGAAGGGGCCGGGCGGCGGTCTATGTGACGGCCAGCGGTTTCACCACCGGGCCGGGTTCGTTGATGGATGCGATTCTGCGGTCTGCGGGGTTTCGCAACGGAGTGAAACGACCCGGCTATCAGCCGCTGGGGCTTGAACGGGTGCTGCTGACGCCGCCCGCCCTCTATGTGAAGGGATTCTTCGATCTGGCGCGTTCGGATTGGCGCGGGGCTGGACGGCATCCCGTCATGCGACGAGCGACGGCTGAACACACCGCCGCCAGCTTGCCAGGCGCGGCCTTGACGTGTCCGGCCTGGTTCGCGGCGGATGCGGCCGCCCTGCTGGCGGAGCAGGCGAAATGAGGGGCGTGACGAGGCTGAATATCGGTCTGGGTCTGGCGATCCTGGTCGTTTTGACGGCGGCCGTTACCCTGGGGGAAACCCTCTTCGACCGCGCACAGTATTCCGAGGCCTTGGCCAACCCGGCTTCCGGCCCCGGCCAGGTGCTGTGGCTCGTGCGCGCGCCCCGTGCGGTCTGCGCCCTGTTCGTCGGCGCGGCTCTGGGACTGGCGGGGGCGGTGATGCAGGGGCTGTTGCGCAACCCGTTGGCGGAGCCAGGCGTGCTGGGCGTGTCCGCGACTTCGGCTCTGGCCGCTGCGACGGCCATCGTGCTGGGGCTGGCGGCGATCCCCGGAGCGGTGGAGGTGTCGGCTCTTTTCGGCGCGACGGTCGGCGGCGGGCTGCTGATCGCCCTGGCCGCACGGGTGCGGACGCCCGAGGCGCTGATCCTGTTCGGCGTGGCCCTGTCCAGCTTCGCGGGCGCGTTGACCGCCTTGATCTTCAACCTGTCGCCGTCGCCGATCGCCTCGGCGGAGGTGATGAATTGGCTGCTGGGCTCGGTCGAGAACCGCAGTTGGATCGATGTCGCCTGGGTGGCGCCCGCCGTCCTGTTCGCCGCCTTGCTGGCGCGAGGCGCGTCGCCGGGCCTGCGGATGCTGACCCTGGGCGAGGAAGCGGCGCGGGCGTCCGGCCTGTCGATGGGGCGGATGCGCGTGCTGGCGCTGGCGGCTGCCGCCGTGGCGGCGGGCGCTGCGGTGGCTGTGGCGGGCGTCATCGGCTTCGTCGGTCTGGCGGCGCCGCATCTGGTGCGGACGGCGGTGCGCGGCGATCCGGGGCGACTGCTGCTGCCATCAGCCCTCGCGGGCGGCTTGATGCTGGTCGCCGCCGATCTGGCGGCGCGGATGCTGCCGACGGATCAGGAACTGAAGCTGGGCGTTTTCACCGCCCTGGTCGGCGCGCCGCTGTTCGCGCTGATCGCCTGGCGCGCGGCGCGGGAGTGGCGGCTGTGACCGTTCTGCTGGCGCTTGAGAAGGCCCACGTCCGCGTCGGCGGGGCTGAAGTGCTGAAAGGCGCGTCCCTTTCGGTGCGGCCGGGCGAGGTCGTGGCCCTGTGCGGACCGAATGGGGCGGGCAAGTCGACGGCGGTGGGCGCTGCCCTGGGCCTGACGCCGCTGACGCAAGGCTCGGCTCGTCTGGGCGACGATGAGGCGCGGCGTCTGACTGAACGTCAGCGCGGCGAGCGCGCGGCCTATCTGCCGCAGGACCGCTCCATCGCCTGGAACCTGCCGGCGGTCGAACTGGCGGCGCTGGGCGCGCCCTTCCTGGCGGGCGCGGCGGCGCTGGACCGTGCGCGCGTTGCGCTGGACGAGGTCGGCGTCGGCCATCTGGCGGATCGCGGCGTGGCCGAGATGTCAGGCGGCGAGCGGGCGCGCGTCCTGCTGGCCCGCGCCTTGACGGTTTCCGCTCCCTTGCTAGTCGCAGATGAGCCGATCGCCGGTCTGGACCCCGACGCCCAGCTTCTGGTGCTTGAGCGGCTGCGGGCGCGCGCCGACGCCGGGCATGGCGTCCTGGTCAGCCTGCATGACCTGACTTTGGCCGCGCGCTTCGCTGATCGGGTCGTGGTGCTGGATCAAGGGCGGACGGCGGCCGACGGCGCGCCGACCGAGGCTCTGTCGCCGCACGTACTGAAGACGGTGTTTAATCTGGACGCCGTCTGGCTGGAGGCGTTGGACGGGCCGCTGCTGGCGGCCCGCCGTCTGTCGTCTCAGGGTTGATAGGGACGCGGGCCGGTGTTGGGCGGCGTGCCCCGCGCCAGGTCCGCTGAAGGCGTCAGCGGCGCCGAGCCGCCGTTCAGGCGGGCGCGATAGACCTGCATGTTCTCCATCACCCGCATCATGTAGTTGCGCGTCTCGGTGAAGGGCGCGCACTCGATGAAGTCGATGGGATCGACCTGGGCCTGGCGCGGGTCGCCGCAGCGGGCGGTCCATTGCGGCGGTCGGGCCGGGCCGGCGTTGTAGCCGACGGCGGCCAGCAGCGGCGATCCGCCGAAGTTGTTCATCAGTTCGCCCAGGTGATAGCTGCCCAGGGTCATGTTGATCTCCGGATCCCACAGTTGTTCGGAGCTGAACGAGCGGCCCATGCGGCGGGCCACGCCCTGCGCCGTCGCGGGCAGAAGCTGCATCATGCCCCGCGCATCGGCATGCGAGCGGACCAGAGGATCGAAGCTGGATTCCTGACGGGTGATGGCCAGGGCGAACTCGTTCGGCGCCATGCCTGGAACCTGCTGCGGCAGACGGATCGGATACATGCGCTCGGGCATGACGAAGCCGCGCTGGCTGGCCGCCCGACCGACCATCATCGAGCCGAACTGATCGCCGTAGCCCTGCATCAGGTCGAACAACTGCGACAGGTCGTAGGGCGAGGGCAGGGTGTCATCCAGATGATAGGCGAAGACCCGCATCAGGGTCTTCTCGCCGATCTGGCCCAGGATGCGGGTGGCGCGCACCACTTCATTGCCCTCGAAGCGGTTGACGTCTTCCGCCGACGGCGACGGTTCGCCCGGAAGGGTCAGTGTCGTCGCGCCCGCTTTTTCCGCCGCGAGTTGGCCGTAGAAGGTCTGCCAGTGCTCGGCGCCCGCCTGATACCAGCGCTGGGCGTCCTCGCGGCCGCCCCGCGCCTCGGCCGCCCGGCCCAGCCAGTACAGGGCGCGGCCCTGGGTGATCGGGGTCGAGGAGGCGTTGCGCAGGGCCTCGAAATGCTGGGCCGCCGTGGCCGGATCATTGAGCTTGGTCAGGGCCACCCAACCGGCGAAGAACTCGGCGTCGACCTTGCGTTCGCCCGAGGGGAAGCCGTGGCCGTTCATGGCGGCGTAGGCGGCGCGCGCATTGCCCTGTTGCAGGGCGTCCAGGAAGTAGTTGCGGCGCTCGCTCCACAGGGTGTTCTGGCCGTCGGCGTGCGACGGCGCGGCGGGCAGGGCGGACAGCAGAGGGAAGGCCTCGGACTGACGCCCGGCCGAGCGCAGCAGGCGCACCCGTTCCAGCACCACGGCCGGATCATTGGCCTGGGCGGGCGACAGACCGCTGACGATGACGTCAGGGGCGTAGGCGGTGCGCAGCGCCATCACGGTGTTGGCGACGGCCTGGCGGTCGGCCGGGACCAGGGCGACCATGGCGCGCGTCGCCGGGCCGTGCGGCCCCAGCAGCAGCATGTTCAACCGCGTCACGTGGTCGTCGCTGGTCAGCCAGCCGCTCCAGCGCGAATAGATCCGGCTTTGCTGGGCCTCTTCAAAGCTCTGGGTGCGCCACCAATCGCGAATCAGCGTCTGGGCCTCCTGACGGCGACCCGTCTGCTCCAGCGCGCCGGCTAGGGCGACGGCGCCCTGGGCCGTGGTCGGTGCTGTTCCGTTGAAGAAGGCCAGGACGGCGTCCGGCGACTGTCCCGCCATGTCCAGCGCGCGCTCGCCCGCCGCACGGCGCGAATCGCCCCGCGGCCAGTTCGCCAGGTCGGTCTGGGCCAGCGCCAGGTCGCTGTAGGACATCTGCTTGTCCGAGGTGTCGACCAGCGCCCACTCGACCAGCTTGCGCGCGGTCGGATCGGAAATGCGCGCCATGATGGACTGCGTGCCCACGACGTCGCGCGCCCGCGCGGCCGTCAGCCCCTGCTGCACCAGGGCGGCGTCCTGGCTGCTGATGATCCCGCCCTGACTGGCGGAATAGGGCGTCGGCGTGCTGTTCAGCACGTCCTGAGCCGGTGGAGTCAGTATCGCCAGGGCGGCGGCCACGGTCGTCGCGATCATCAGATATCTGATCCTCATTCATCTTTGGTTGCGGCCAAGCGGCGGGCAACCTACCCTTTGCCGATTAGTGACGGGCGGAACGCCGCCCATTTCTCCGCACAGGTATGTTGTTCCCATGACCGCCCCCTTGTTCAAGGGCGTGATCACCGCCCTGATCACACCTCTTCGTGACGGAAACGTGGACGAGGCCGCTTTCAAGCGCCTGTTGGAACGCCAGATCGCCGCTGGAGTTCACGGCGTCGTGCCGATGGGCACCACGGGCGAGAGCGCCACTCTGCACCTGGATGAACACAAGCGCGTGGTCGAACAGTGCGTCGAGATCGCCGCCGGGCGCATCCGCGTCATCGCCGGCGCGGGTTCGTCCGCGACGGACAAGGCGATCGAGCTGACCCGCTTCGCCAAGTCGGTCGGCGCGGACGGGGCCCTGGTCGTGACCCCTTACTACAACCGTCCGTCGCAGGCCGGGATGCAGGCGCATTTCGAAGCCGTGGCCGACGCCGTGCAACTGCCGATCCTGCTCTACAACGTGCCGGGACGTACGGGCGTGGACCTGGCGAACGAGACGACAGCGGCCCTGTCGGCGCACCCGAACATCGTCGGCCTCAAGGACGCCAGCGGCGACGTGGCGCGGGCCAGCTGGATGCGCGCCAACATCGACGGCGCCTTCGATCTGATCTCGGGCGATGATTCCAGCTATCTGGGCTATGCCGCTCATGGGGGCGTCGGCGTCATCTCCGTGACCTCGAACGTCGCGCCCGAGGCGATGGTCGCCCTGTATGACGCCATCCAGGCCGGCGACTTCGCCGCCGCCCGCTCGTGGCAGGAGCGCCTGATCGGCCTGCACAAGGCGTTGTTCCTCGACAACTCGCCGTCGCCGACCAAATACGCCCTGGCCAAGCTCGGCCTGTGCACGGAAGAGGTCCGCCTGCCGCTGTCGCTGACGGCTGACGCCGTGAAGCCCGCCATCGACAAGGCGCTGGCCGAGGCCGGGGTCGCCTGATGGCCGCAGACGCGCCCAAGCAGAAGACGATTGCCGAGAACCGGCGCGCGCGCTTCGACTATTTCCTCGAGGACCACATCGAGGCCGGGATCCAGCTGCTGGGCACCGAGATCAAGGCGCTGCGCGACGGTCGGGCCAATATCGCCGAGAGCTATGTCTCGCCTGAGGGGCGCGAGATGGTGCTGATCAACGCCGATATCCCGCCCTACAAGATGGCGAACCGCTTCAATCACGAGCCGCGCCGCCATCGGAAGCTGCTGCTGCACCGCAAGCAGATCGACAAGCTGATCGGCGCCGTTCAGCGCGACGGCCGCACCATTGTGCCGGTGCGCCTGTATCTGAACGAGGCGGGCAAGGCGAAGCTGGAAATCGCCCTGGCCAAGGGCAAGAAGCTGCACGACAAGCGTGAGGCTTCGGCCGAGCGTGACTGGCAGCGCGACAAGGCGCGCCTGCTGCGCGACAAGGGATAAGTGCAGTTCCGCTTTGCGCGCCGCGCGACGCGCGATAAACGACGGATCATGGGGCGCGTCTTGCGGAGTTCGTGGTGAAGATAGCCGAACGCTGGTTCGTCATGGCGGGCGTGGCCCTGCTGGGCGCCATCGCCGTGGCCGGTGTGGTGGTGGCGATCTACGCCGCTTGGGTCTTGCACGACATGCCGGACGCCTCCGAGCTGGCGGACTATCGCCCGGCGACGGCGACGCGCGTCTATGCCGAGGACGGCACCCTGATCGGCGAGTTCTCGGACCAGCGCCGAATCTACGTCACCTATGACCAGGTGCCGCAGACGGTCGTTCACGCCTTCCTGGCGGCGGAGGACCAGAACTTCTTCAGCCACGGCGGCATCGACGTGTCCGGCATCGGCCGGGCCATGTTTAAGAACGTCTTCAACGTGCTGTCCGGTCGTCGTCTTGAAGGCGGCTCGACCATCACCCAGCAGGTGGCCAAGAACGTCCTGCTGACCAGCGAGACCAGCCTGAACCGCAAGCTCAAGGAAGCGGTCCTCTCCAGCCGCCTGGAAGCGACGCTGAGCAAGGAACAGATCCTTGAGCTGTATCTGAACGAGATTTACCTCGGCTATCGCTCCTACGGCGTGGCCTCGGCGGCCTACAACTATTTCGGCAAGTCGCTGGATCAGCTGACGCCGGACGAGGCGGCCTTCCTGGCGGCCCTGCCCAAGGGGCCGACCAACTATCACCCTAAACGCTACCCTGAGGCCGCGCTGGGACGCCGGAACTGGGTGCTGGGCGAGATGGCCGACAACAAGTGGCTGTCGGATGAGCAACTGCAGACGGCCCTGGCCCGTCCGTTGAACACCCGCTCGGCGCCGCGCCGCGCTGAATACGCCGACGCCGACTTCTTCGTTGAAGAGGCGCGCCGTCGCGCCATCGCCCTGTTCGGTCAGGAAGAGGTCAACCGCGGCGGCTATTACCTGCGCACTACCCTGGATCCGCAGCTGCAATCGGCGGCGCGCGACGCCCTGATGCGCGGGCTTGAGGACTACGACCGTCGTCACGGCTGGCGCGGCGCCTGGGGCACGACCGATTTCGCCGAAGGTTGGCAAGCCGAAGCTCAGAAGCGCACGACCCCGCCCGAGCGCCGTTCGTGGCAGGCGGCCGCCGTCGAGAACGTCAGCGGAAGCACGATCCGGGTCCGCACGGCCAAGGACGATCAGACGGGCACGCTGCGTTCCGCCGACGTGACCTGGTCCAACGCAGGGCGTCGCCCGCTGAAGCGCGGCGATCTGATCTTCGTCGAGCGGCAGGGCGGCCAGTTCGCCCTGAAGCAGGCGCCCGCCGTCAACGGCGCCCTGGTCGCCATCGAGCCGCAATCGGGCCGCGTCCTGGCGATGGTCGGCGGCTATTCCTACGCCCTGTCCAGCTTCAACCGCGCGACTCAGGCCCGCCGCCAGCCCGGTTCGGCCTACAAGCCCTTCGTCTATGCGGCGGCGCTGGAAGGCGACTTCACCCCGGCCTCGATCGTTCTGGATGCGCCGATCAGCTTCCCCGGCGGTCCGGGCGGTCGCGCCTGGACGCCTCAGAACTACAGCCGCCAGTTCTACGGCCCGCAAAGCCTGCGTCGCGGCCTGGAGTTGTCGCGCAACGTCATGACCGTGCGTCTGGCCCAGGCGGTCGGCATGAAGAACGTCGTCGACCTGTCCAAGAAAATGGGCGTGGTGGACGACATGTCGCCGAACCTGGCCATGTCGCTGGGCGCCGGTGAAACGACGCCGTACCGCATCACGGCCGCCTATGCCGCCTTCGTTAACGGCGGGCGCCGGATCGACCCTTATCTGATCGAACTGGTTCAGGACCGGAACGGCCAGACCATCCATCGCGCTGATCGCCGCCAGTGCCGCGATTGCGCGCGGGGCTTCAGCGGCCAGGAATCGCCGCGCCTGCAGGATCGCGGAACCCAGGTGATCGACCCGATCACCGCCTATCAGATGAGCTCCATGCTGGAAGGCGTGATCCAGCGCGGCACCGGCGCCCGCGCCCGCAGCCTGGGCCGTTGGGTCGGGGGCAAGACCGGCACGACCAATGAATACCGTTCGGCTTGGTTCGTCGGTTTCTCCAGTGACATCGTCGTCGGCGTCTTCGTCGGCTTCGACGACAACCGCTCCCTGGGCGGGGGCGAGGCGGGCGCCTCGACCGCTGTGCCGATCTTCATCGATTTCATGGAAGACGCCCTGAAGGAACGCCCCGCGCGTCCGTTCGTGAAGCCGAAGAACGCCATTTTCCGCACTGTGAACGGCATCGAGGAAGCCTTCCGTCCCGGCACCGAGCGCCAACTGCGTGAAGAGGCGCCGCGTCCGGCTGCGCCTGAAGGACCGCAGAACTACTACGACGTGATCCGTCGCGAGCAGGAAGTCCGTACGCAGACCCCGACTCCGGCTGCGCCGCCGCCTGTCGCGCCGCCTCCGCCCAAGAAGGAGCCGGCCGAGGACTTGAGCGGTCTCTACTGACGCTCTAGTTACACCCCTCTTCGGCGCGCCGGACGTTCTGGCGCGCCTATCCACCCCTGTATCGCTGGAGATTGCGATGAGACCGGATGTCGAGGCCATGAAGGCCGACATCGAGCAGAGCGTCGCTCTGCTCAGGAGGCGACTTTGACTGGGATGTCGCTCTAAGAAAGCTCGATGAGCTGAACGCGCGGGTCGAGGATCCGACGCTGTGGGATAATCCCGAACAGGCTCAGGCCGTCAGCCGCGAGCGCTCGCGTCTGGAAGCTCAGGTCAGCGCCGTCAAGGAAATGGAGCAGGGTCTCGAAGACGGGATCATGCTGGCCGACCTGGCCGACGAGGAGGGCGATGAGGCCACCCTCGAAGATGCGCGCGAGCAGTTGAAGGCCATCAAGGAACGCGCCGCTCGCGCCGAGCTGGAAGCCCTGCTGTCCGGCGAGGCTGACGGCAACGACGCCTATCTGGAAATCAACTCCGGCGCCGGCGGCACCGAGTCCAACGACTGGGCCGGGATGCTGATGCGGATGTACAGCCGCTGGGCCCGCGCCCACGGCTATGAAGTCACGATCGAGGCCGAGGAACAGGGCGAACAGGCGGGCATCAAGTCCGCGACCCTGCAGATCGCCGGACCGAACGCCTATGGCTGGCTGAAGTCGGAATCGGGCGTGCACCGCCTGGTCCGCATCAGCCCCTACGATGCGGCGGCCAAGCGCCACACCAGCTTCGCCTCCATCGGGGTGTCGCCGGTCGTGGACGATACGATCGAGATCGACATCAACCCGGCCGATGTGCGCACCGACACCTATCGCGCGTCCGGCGCCGGCGGTCAGCACATCAACAAGACCGACTCGGCTGTGCGTCTGACCCACATTCCGACCAACACGGTCGTGGCCTGTCAGGCCGGTCGTTCACAGCACCAGAACCGCGAACAGGCCTGGAAGATGCTGCGGGCGCGTCTGTACGAACTGGAGCTTCAGAAGCGTGAGGCTGCGGCTCAGGCTCTGGCCGACGCCAAGACCGACATCGGCTGGGGGCACCAGATCCGCTCCTACGTCCTGCAACCGTATCAGATGGTGAAAGATCTGCGGACCGAAGTCGAAACCTCGGACACCCAGGGCGTTCTGGACGGCGACCTGGATCCGTTCATGGGCGCCGCGCTTGCGGCCCGCGTGGGCGAGACCCGCGAGGGCTGATCGACCCGCTGGATCGACGCATAAAAAAGGGCGGCCTTCGCAGGCCGCCCTTTCTCGTTCCGGCTGTCGCGCCGATCAGGCGGCGGGCTTGGCTTCGACCTTGGCGTCCGCCTTGGCGGGCGCGGGCTTTTCGGCCGAGGCAGGAGCTTCCAGCATGTTGGCGCCCGGCGTATCTCGCTTGGCCTGGGTGCAGCGGCCCTGGAACCAGGCGCCTTGTTCGATCGAAAGCTGCTCCTGGGTGATGTCGCCCTCGACGCGCGAGGTCGCGAACAGCTTGACCTGCTTGGCGACGATGGCGCCCGAGACGCGGCCGCGCACCTCCAGGATGTCGGCGTGCACCGTGCCCTCGACCGCGCCGCCTTCGCCGATCACCACGCGCACGACGCGGATGTCGCCTTTCAGCGAGCCGTCGACCTGAAGCTCGCCCGCGCCGGAGATGTTGCCCTCATATTTCACGCCGGCCGACAGGGTCGACAGGCTGGACGACCGTGCGGCGGCGGGACGCGCCGGTTCAGGCGTCCGCATGGGCGCAGCAGCGATCGGAGCGGCGGGTGCGGGCGTCGGCTTGGCCGGTTCGGGCGGCGTCGGAATGCCCAATCCGCTCGAAGTACTGTTGTCGAGGGGTTTGTTCTTGTTGAACATCTATACTCTCCGCGTCACGCCGGAACGACCGGCGTTTGGTCAATGTCAGCCCCTGAGGATACAATCCCTGACAATACTTAGGGGGGGCTGAGGCGGAGAGGTCAAGCGGGGCCTTCCGAACCCCGCTCGCCGATCAGAGCGCTTCGACGGCGGCCAGCACCTCTTCGGCGTGGCCCTTCACCTTGACGTTTCGCCAGGTGCGGCGGACCACGCCCTGGCCGTCGATCAGGAAGGTGGCGCGCTCAATGCCCATGTATTCACGGCCGTAGAGCTTCTTCTGCACCCACACGCCCCAGCTTTCCGTGACCACCCCGTCCTCGTCCGAGCCGAGCACGACCTTGAGGTCATGCTTGGCCTTGAAGCGGTCCAGCTTCTTCACCGTGTCGCGCGACACGCCGATCACCACGGCGTCGGCCGCCGCGAAGCGATCGATCAGGGCCGAGAAGTCCTGGCCCTCGTTCGTGCAGCCGGGCGTGTCGGCCTTGGGGTAGAAGTAGAGGACGACGTTCTTGCCCTTTAGCCCGCCCAGCGACACGCGCCCGTCGCCGTCGGTCGCCAGGTCGAAAGCGGGGGCGGGAGTGTTTTCGGTGATGTCGGTCACAGCGCTCTCCCTAAACCGGCCGCACCAGCACCAGCTTCTTCTTGCCGGCGCCGAGCTTCAGCACGCCGTCGGCGTTCAGGTCAGCCTGTTCGATCAGGCGGGCGCCGTCGTTGACGACCTCGTCGTTCAGGCGAAGGCCGCCGCCCTGGGCCAGGCGGCGCGCTTCGCCGTTGGAGGCGCTGAGGCCCGCCTTGGTCGTGACGGCGGCGATCATGGCGCCGATCACCTCGTCGCGCGGCAGTTCGACGGTCGGCAGGTCGGCCGACAGTTGGCCCTTCTCGAAGGCGGCCTCGGCGGCCGCGCGCGCGGCCTGTGCGGCCTCGACGCCATGCAGCATGGAGGTGGTGGCGTCGGCCAGCGCCTTCTTGGCGTCGTTGATCTCGGCGCCTTCCAGCGCCTCATAACGCTCGATCTGGTCCAGCGGCAGGTCGGTGAACAGGCGCATGAAGCGGCCCACGTCGCCGTCTTCCGTGTTGCGCCAGTACTGCCAGTAGTCGAACGGCGACAGGGCGTCGGCGTTCAGCCACACGGCGCCGCCGACCGTCTTGCCCATCTTCTGGCCCGAGGCGGTGGACAGCAGCGGCGTGGTCAGGCCGAAAGCGGCCTTGTGGTCCACCTTGCGGGTCAGTTCGACGCCGTTGATGATGTTGCCCCACTGGTCCGAGCCGCCCATCTGCAGCGAACAGCCATAGCGACGGTTCAGCTCCAGGAAATCCGTCGCCTGCATCAGCATGTAGTTGAACTCGAGGAAGGTCAGCGGCTGCTCGCGATCCAGGCGCAGCTTGACCGAGTCGAAGCTCAGCATGCGGTTGATGGTGAAGTGGGTGCCGTAGTCGCGCAGGAACTGCAGGTAGCCTAGTTGCGACAGCCACTCGTCGTTATCCAGCATGACGGCGTCGGTCGGGCCGTCGCCGAAGGTCAGGAATTTCTCGAACACGCCTTTGATGCCGGCGATGTTCTCGGCGATCTTCTCTTCGGTCAGCAGGGGGCGCTGGGTGTCCTTGAACGACGGATCGCCGACCTTGGTCGTGCCGCCGCCCATCAGGACGATCGGCTTGTGCCCGGCCTGCTGCAGACGACGCAGCAGCATGATCTGAATCAGGTGGCCGACGTGCAGCGACGGCGCCGTCGCGTCGAACCCGATATAGCCCGTGACCACGCCGGACGCCGCCGCCTCGTCCAGTTCGACCGGGTGGGTGATCTGGTGGATATAGCCGCGCGCCTTCATCAGGCGCAGGAAGTCCGACTTGAAGGCGGTTTCGGAAGCGGTTTGGGTCGTGGGCTCGGTCATGGTCGGGTCCGTAGCATCAGAACCGGCGGCCGTCTTCCGAGGAATAATGCCGCCGAGGGAAGGGCGGCAAGGATCGCGGCCGCTCTCTAGTAGAGGCCGTAGTAATAGGCGGCGAAAAGGGCCGGTTGCGCGATCATGGGCGCTAGCTACGTCGCGCTCGACGTGGCAGTCAAGCCGCCATGACGACCTCTCCGAAAAAGACTCTCCGCGTGCTCGGCTTCATGACCGGCACCTCGCTGGACGCCGTGGACATGGCGGTGATCGAGACGGACGGCCACGACATCCTGTCCTTCGGCCCCGCCGGCGAGATGAAGCTGGACGGCGAGACCCGCGCCATCATCGAGGACGCGATCGAGGACGCCTTCGACTGGGAACGTGACGAGGAAGAGCCGGACAGCTTCGAGGACGCCCGCATGGCGGTGGCCGACGCGCACCTGGCCGCCGCGCTCGGTTTCATGGCGGTGAACGGGGTGAAGTCCAGCGCGCTCGATCTGGTCGGCGTTCACGGCCAGACCGTGCTGCACGAGGCGCCGACGCCCGACGCGCCGGGCCGCACCGTCCAGTTGATCGACGCCGGCAGCGTGGCCGAGGGGCTGAGCGTGCCGGTCGCTTACGACTTCCGCAGCGCCGATGTGGCGGCGGGCGGGCAGGGCGCGCCGCTGGCGCCCGTCTATCACGCGGCGCTGGTCCGCAAGGCGGGGATAGAGGGGCCGGTCGCCGTGCTGAACCTCGGCGGCGTGGGCAACATCACCCTGATCCGCGCCGACGGCGGGCTGGAGGCCTTCGACACCGGCCCGGCCAACGGCATGGTCGATCTGCTGGTCCAGTCCCGCATGAAGAAGCGGATGGACGAGGGCGGCCGTCTGGCGGCGGCGGGGACGGTCAATCCGGCCGTGCTGGACGCCTATCTGGCCCATTCCTATTTCGCGGCGACCGGGCCGAAGTCGCTGGATCGGTTCGATTTCTCGCTGGACCCGGTGGCGGAACTGTCGCTGGAAGACGCCGCCGCGACCCTGACCGCCTTCGCGGCGCAGGCCGTGGCGCTGGGCGTCGCTCGCTGTTCGGAACAGCCGAAGGAGGTCGTCGTCTGCGGCGGCGGTCGCCACAACCCTGTGCTGCTGGCCGCCATTCGCGAGCGTGTCGGCGTTCCCGTCTCGACGGCCGAGGACAAGGGCTGGCGTGGCGATTCCATCGAGGCCGAGGCCTTCGCCTTCCTGGCCGCGCGCTGTCGTCTGGGGTTGCCGATCAGCTTCCCCGGCACGACAGGCGTTGCGGCGCCTATGACCGGCGGCCGGATTGTCGAACCGGGAGCCGAATAATGGCGGCGTCTTCGCGTTTCTGGGGCGTCGCCAGCGGACTGGCGGCCGGCGCTCTGTGGGGGCTGGTCTTCCTGGCGCCGAAGATGGTGCCCGAGGCCTCGCCCCTTCTGCTGACGGCGGGGCGCTACCTCGCCTATGGCCTGATTGCGGTCCTGCTGATCGCGCCGCGCTGGCGGCGGGTGACGGCCGCCCTGACGCGCGAAGCGTGGGGCGCGCTTGTCTGGCTGAGTCTGGCGGGGAACCTGGTCTACTTCGCCTTCCTGGTGGTCAGCGTGCATTACGCAGGCGTCGCGGCTTCGGCCCTGATCGTCGGCATGGTGCCCGTGGTCGTGGCCCTATGGGGCCTGCGGGACAGGGATTCGCCGCCGCTGTCGCGCGTCGCGCCGCCCATCGCCGTGGCGGCGCTGGCGGTCGGTCTGATCGGGTGGCAGTCGCTCAGCCAGGGCGGCGGCGCGGCGGCGCAGAGCGGTACGGCTACGCTGATCGGGTTGGGTTGCGCCCTGGCGGCCCTGCTGTCCTGGACCGCCTTCGCCGTCGGCAACAGCCGCTGGATGGGGCGTTTGCCCGATGTCACCCCGCATGAGTGGTCGTTGCTGACCGGCGTGGTCACTGGAGGGCTGGCGCTGCTGCTGGTGATTCCGTCGCTATTCATGCTGGGCGGAATGACGAACGACGCCTGGCTGCGTCTGATCGGCGTCAGCGCGGGCGTGGCGATCTTCGCCTCGGTCATCGGCAACGCCTTCTGGAACCAGGCCAGTCGCCTGTTACCGCTGACGATGCTGGGGCAGATGATCGTCTCCGAGACCCTGTTCGCCTTTATTTACGGCTTCATCTGGGAGCAGCGCGGCCCGAAGTTGATCGAGGTCGTGGCCATGATCCTGATGATCGTAAGCGTCGTCTGGTGCGTTCGCGCCCACCGCCCGGCGGCTATGGCGGCGGCGGAAGGCGACCATTAGAGAACGACGTAATTTCGTCTTAATCTGCGGTCCAAGTTCTTCATCAGGGAGGGACGCATGATTGCTTGGATCGCCACACTGTTTCTATTGGGTCAGGCAGAGGTCTCATCGCCCTCCGGTGAACTGAGCGCTGAGGCGCGAGTCCTGATCGCTCCCGTGCTCGAAACAATTGCTGAGGAACAGCGCCGACAGGCGCAAGTACCGCCTCCTCAGGATCACGAGGAACGCTTTCTGCGGATGTATCGCCTGGATCAGATGGGGCGGCAGGCGATGCAGAAAGTCGATTTGAGCATTCTTCCTCCGGATCAGGAGCAGGCCGCCAACAAGGCGATGTGGCAGGTTCAGGAGGCCGCGGACGAGGCCAATCTCAACGCCTTGCTCGCCATGCTGCCGCCGGAGGGGTGGTTCCTCAAAAGCCGCTATGGCGAGGGGCCGTCGCAGACGGCCTTTCTCATCATCCAGCATTCAAACCTTGAGCAGTGGCGACGTTTCGTGCCGGTGCTCGAACCTCTCGTGGCGGCGGGCGAGGTTGATGGGGCGCAGTTCGGTCTGATGTACGATCGGCTGGCGGTGAACGAGGGGCGTCCGCAACGCTATGGGACGCAGGTGACCTGCAAGAATGGGCGCTGGGTCATCGACTACGACAACCTCGAGGATCCCGCGAACGCCGATCGTCGTCGCGCGGAAGCAGGATTTCCCCATACGCTGGCGCAGTATGAAGCGCGTTTCGCCTCCTGGCCGACTTGCCGCGAAAACTGAGCAACGCTCGCCGTCGCCATGCGTTGAGGCCATAGCGGACCGGGCCCCTCTGGCGACCCTTCATCGCGATGTCGGCCGCGTCGTTGGAAACGGCTCGCGAAGGCGTCGATGGAACTGTTGCTGCTGGAGTGGTTGGGCAAGCCCGTCTGGATGTGGGCGGGCTTTCTGACGATCGTCATCGCCTTGCTGGCGCTGGACCTGGGATTGTTTAACCGGCGGGATCACGAGATTGGGGTGCGAGAGAGCCTGGGACTGTCCGCCTTCTATATCGCCGTGGCCCTGGCCTTTGGAGCGTGGCTGTGGTCGTGGCTGGGAGCTGACAGCGCGGTCGAATACCTGACCGCCTACGCCGTTGAAAAAAGCCTGGCGATGGACAATGTCTTCGTCATCGCCCTCATTTTCAGCGCCTTTTCGGTGCCGCGCCTCTATCAGCATCGCGTGCTGTTCTGGGGCGTGCTGGGCGTCATCGTCCTGAGGGCGATCATGATCGGCGGCGGGGCGGTGTTGGTCGCTCGCTATCATTGGGTGCTGTATCTTTTCGCCGGCTTTCTGATCGTCACGGGCGTGCGGATGTTCTTCGCGCGCGGTGAAGAGACGGACATCGCCGACAATGCGCTACTGAAATGGTTCCGCCGACGGATGCGGGTGACGAACGACCTGCATGGTCACGCCTTCTTTGTCCGGGCGCCGAGCCGATCAGGCGAGATGGCGCTGCACGCCACGCCGTTGTTCCTGGCTCTGGTGACAATCGAGATCGCCGACGTGATCTTCGCCGTGGACTCCGTCCCGGCGGTCTTCGCCATTACGACGGACGCCTATGTCGTCTATACGTCCAACATCTTCGCCATACTGGGGCTGAGAGCGCTTTATTTCGCCCTGGCGGCGGTGATCCACCGCTTCGCCTATCTGAAGCAGGCGCTGGCTGTTCTGCTGGTCTTCATTGGCGCCAAGGTGTTCGCCGCGCCGCTGCTGGGGATCGAGAAGGTGCCCCCGTCCGTCTCCCTGTCGGTGACGGCCGCGATCCTGGCGGCGGGGGTGGTCTGGTCCCTGTGGCGGACCCGCGCGGAGGCTGGGCCTCCGCGCTGATCTTGAGGACGTCAGGCCGGATTTTCAGCCAGGCGCTTGTCCAGATAGGCGCCGACACGGCGTTCGACGGCGCCGATGTGGTCCTGCCAGAAGTGGGTCGCCCCCTCTTCCAGCTCGTAGTCGATGACGATGCCCTTCTGGGTACGCAGCTTGTTGACCACGCGCTCGACATCGGCCGGCGGCACGACGGTGTCGGCCGTGCCGTGCAGGAACAGACCTGAGGCCGGGCAAGGGGCCAGGAAGCTGAAATCATAGATGTTCGAAGGCGGCGACACCGAGATGAAGCCATCGGTTTCAGGACGGCGCATCAGTAGTTGCATGCCGATGTAGGCGCCGAACTGATAGCCCGCGACCCAGGTCTGGGTGGCGGCGGGGTTGTTGGCCTGCAGCCAGTCCAGCGCCGTGGCCGCGTCGGCCAGTTCGCCGATGCCGCTGTCGAACTCGCCCTGGGACTTGCCCACGCCGCGCGAGTTGTAGCGCAAGGTGGCGAACCCGCGCTGGACGAACAGCTGGTGCATCGTCAGGGCGACCGGGTTGTTCATATGGCCGCCCGCCTTGGGGTGCGGGTGCAGGATCAGGGCGATCGGCGCGTCGGGACGCTTGCCGGGCGAATAGCGGCCTTCGATGCGGCCGGAGGCGCCAGGCAGGATGACTTCAGGCATGGATGGCGGTCCCTACGATCAACAGACGTTTCGCGAGCGGATAATACTTGACCACGCAGGTAGGACTTTCTAAGTCCCCCGTGCGTGACGCGCTCGCTGGCGAGGCCGGGGGTCTTAGCACAGCGGGCCCGAAAAGCGTTAGATTTTTGAGGTATTGGGATGCGTCTGTCGACCAAGGGACGTTACGCCGTCATGGCGATGGCCGATCTGGCGAAGAACGGGTCGGATCGGGCGGTTTCTCTGGCCGAGATCGCCGCGCGCCAGGAAATCTCGCTCAGCTATCTGGAGCAGCTCTTTGCGCGCCTGCGCAAGGGCGGGCTGGTCAAGAGCGTGCGCGGTCCCGGCGGCGGCTATCGCTTGGCTATGACGGCGGGAGAGACGGTCGTGGCGGACATCGTGCTGGCCGTAGATGAGCCGATCCGCGCCACGCGCTGCGCCGCCCACGGCACGCCGCGCGGCTGCATGACGGGCGGGGCGCGCTGCATCACTCACGATCTTTGGGAAGACCTGGGCGCCGAGATTCATCGCTATCTCGCCGGGGTCAGCCTTGCCGATGTGATCGAAAAGCGCACCAGCCGCACGCGCATGGGGCGGAAGGACGCGACGTCGTCCATGGAGGCCGCCGCGTGAGCGTCTATCTGGATTACAACGCCTCGGGCCTGGTTCGTCTGGAAGTTCAGGATGTCATGGTCAAGGCCTTGGCTGATAACGGAAATCCGTCCGCCGTTCATGCCGCCGGACGTCGCGCCCGTGCGCGTATCGAGACGGCGCGCGCCCAGGTGGCCGATCTAGTCGGCGCCGATCCGACGGCGATCATCTTCTCTTCGGGCGGGACCGAATCCAACGCGCAGGCGATCCACAGCGCCCTTGCCGCCGGTTGCGAGCGGTTGATCGTCGGCGCGACCGAGCACCCTTGCGTGGCCGAAGCCGCCGCCGTCAGCGGTATGCCGGTCGAGGTGCTGCCGGTCGATGCGGACGGCGTGGTCGATCTGGCCTGGCTGGCTGAGGCGCTGGCGCGTCCGGGCCGTGCGGTCGTCGCCATCCATCATGCCAATAACGAAAGCGGCGTGATCCAGCCGATCGCCGAGGCGGCGGCTCTGGTTCGCGCGGCTGGCGGTTGGCTGCACGTGGACGCCATACAATCGGCGGGCAAGATTCCGGTGACGATGCGCGCGCTCGGCGCTGACAGCCTGACCCTTTCGGCGCACAAGCTGGGCGGGCCTCAGGGCGTGGGCGCGCTGGTGTTGAAGGATGGCGTGTCCGCCATCCGCATTCTGCACGGCGCCGGTCAGGAACGCGGCCTGCGCGCGGGAACCGAGAACGTGCCGGGCATCGCCGGCTTCGGGGTCGCCGCTGATTGCGCCGCGCGTGATCTGGACGCCGCCATGACTCATGTCGCCTGGCGCGACGCGGCCGAGGCCAAGGTCAAGGCGGCGGGCGCGACCGTCATCGGCGGCGCGGTTCCGCGTCTGCCGAACACCCTGTTCATGGCGGTGGAGGGCTGGGACAGCCCGCAGCAACTGATCACCCTCGATCTGGTCGGGGTCATGGTCTCGGCCGGTTCGGCCTGTTCGTCAGGCAAGGTCAAGCCGTCCAAGGCGATCAGCGCCATGGGCCTGCATCACCTGGCGACCGGGGGCGTGCGCGTCTCCGGCGGTTGGGGCACGACCGAAGCGGACTGGACCCGGTTCGCCGACGCCTGGGTCGCAGCCTGGGACAAGCACAAGGCGCGCCTGCGAGAGCGCGCAAAGGAAGTCGCGTAAGTTATGGCTATCGTTCAGGAAACAGTCGACACAGTCGCGGAGCTGGAGCGGTACAAGTACGGCTTCACCACGGACGTAGAGCAGGAGTTCGCCCCCAAGGGCCTGAACCCCGACATCATCCGCTTCATCTCTGAAAAGAAGGGTGAGCCGGAGTGGATGCTGGAATGGCGTCTGGCCGCCTATGAGCGCTGGCTGGCGATGCAGGAGCCGACCTGGGCCGCGGTGAAGTACGAGCCTGTCGACTACCAGGATCTCTACTACTACGCCGCGCCGGTGAAGAAGGAAGGGCCGAAGTCTCTGGACGAGGTCGATCCCGAACTGCTGGAAGTCTACGCCAAGCTGGGCATCCCGCTGAAGGAGCAGGAAGTTCTGGCCGGCGTCCAGGGCGCGCCCAAGGTGGCCGTCGACGCCGTATTCGACAGCGTCTCGGTCGTTACTACCTTCAAGGAGGAACTGGCCAAGGCGGGCGTGATTTTCATGCCGATTTCCGAGGCCTTGCGTGAATATCCTGATCTAGTGCGTCAGTACCTCGGCACCGTTGTACCGGTCAGCGACAACTATTTCGCGGCCCTGAACAGCGCGGTCTTTTCGGACGGCAGCTTCGTTTATGTGCCGCCGGGCGTGCGCTGTCCGATGGAGCTGTCGACCTATTTCCGCATCAACGCCAGCCAGACCGGTCAGTTCGAGCGGACCCTGATCATCGCCGACAAGGGTTCTTACGTCTCCTATCTGGAAGGCTGCACGGCGCCGATGCGCGACGAGAACCAGCTGCACGCCGCCGTCGTGGAGATCGTCGCCCTGGACGACGCCGAGGTGAAATACTCGACCGTCCAGAACTGGTACCCCGGCGACGCCGAAGGCAAGGGCGGCATCTACAACTTCGTCACCAAGCGCGCCGACTGCCGCGGCGATCGCTCCAAGGTGTCATGGACCCAGGTCGAAACCGGCTCGGCCGTCACCTGGAAATACCCGTCCTGCATCCTCAAGGGCGAAGAAAGCTCGGGCGAGTTCTACTCCATCGCCATCACCAACGGCCATCAACAGGCCGACACCGGCACCAAGATGCTGCATCTGGGCAAGAACAGCCGCAGCCGCATCATCGCCAAGACGGTCTCGGCCGGCAAGTCGGACTCGACCTATCGCGGCCTGGTGTCGATCCACCCCAAGGCGACCGGCGTGCGCAACTTCACCCAGTGCGACAGCCTGCTGATCGGCAAGGAGTGCGGCGCCCACACCATCCCCTACATCGAGGTGCGCAACGGTTCGGCCCAGCTTGAGCACGAGGCGACCACGACCCGCCTGTCCGAGGACCAGCTCTTCTACGCCCAGCAGCGCGGCCTGTCGGAAGAAGAAGCGGTGGCCCTGCTGGTCAACGGCTTCGTCCGCGACGTCCTGCAGGAACTGCCGATGGAGTTCGCCGTCGAGGCCCAGAAGCTGGTGGCGATCAGCCTCGAAGGCTCGGTCGGCTGAGTGAGTTGAAGAAGAAAAACAATGCTTAAGATCAATAACCTCCACGTCTCTGTCGCCGACAAGCCGATCCTCAAGGGTCTGACGCTCGACGTGCCTGCGGGCGAAGTTCATGCGGTCATGGGGCCGAACGGGGCGGGCAAGTCGACGCTGGGCTACAGCCTGTCGGGCCGTCCCGGTTATGAGGTGACGGACGGTTCTGCTTCGTGGAACGGCATGGACCTGCTGGATCTGGAGCCGGCCGAGCGCGCGGCGGCGGGCCTGTTCCTGTCGTTCCAGTATCCGATCGAGATTCCGGGCGTGCCGGCCATGACCTTCATCCGCACGGCGCTGAACGCTCAGAAGCGCGCGCGTGGCGAGGAAGAGGTTTCGGCCCCGGCCTTCCTGAAGCTGGTCAAGGCGGCGTCGCAGTCGCTGAAGATGGACTTCGACATGCTGAAGCGGCCGCTGAACGTCGGCTTCTCCGGCGGGGAGAAGAAGCGGATGGAGATTCTGCAGATGGCCCTGCTGGAGCCGTCGCTGCTGATCCTCGACGAGACGGACTCCGGCCTCGACATCGACGCCCTGCGCATCGTCGCCGACGGCGTTAACGCCATGCGCAGCCCGGATCGGTCGATGCTGGTGATCACCCACTATCAGCGCCTGCTGGACTACATCAAACCGGACCGTGTCCACGTTCTGGCGGGCGGCCGAATCGTCGCCTCGGGCGGACCTGAGCTGGCGCATGAGCTGGAGGCGGAGGGCTACGACAAGTTCCTGCCGGAGGCGGCATGAAGGCGCTCGCCCGGCTGGACCTCACCGACGCCGCGACCTTCCCCTCGCGGCGGGTCGAGGAATGGAAATACAGTGATCTGAAGCGCTTTCTTCGTGAAGCGCCTGAACCCTCGGGCACAGCGGTCATCGGCGCGCCGGGGCCGTTCTATGATCTGGGCGGCGACGCCGTCGTCTTCGCCAACGGCCGCCCGGTCGGGGTGAAGGACTACATCGCCTCGGGCGAACAGACGCTGCGCCTGCGCTTCATTTCGGATGCGACCGGCACGGGCCATACGGCGGCGGCGCGCATCGTCGCCCGACCCGGCGCGCGCCTGCTGCTGCTGGAGACGCATGAGGGCAAGGGCTCGGCCTATGTCGCCCATAACAAGGTCGAGATCGACGTCGCCGCCGATGCCGAGGTCATCCGCGTCGTCCTGACCGACGAGCCCGCCGACGCCATTTCGGTGGCCGAGGCCGAGGTCCGGCTGGAGGCGGGCGGCCGTTATCGCCAGACCATCATCGCCACCGGCGCCAGACTGCAACGCCATGAGACGCGCCTGCGTCACGGGGCCGAGGGCGCCGATGCGCGCGTGGACGGTCTCTATCTTCTGAACGGCGCGCGCCATTCGGATCAGACCTCGGTGATCGACCACGTCGCACCCAACGGCACGACCAGCCAGTTGATCAAGGGCGTGGTCCGAGACGAGGCGCGCGGCGTCTTCCAAGGCAAGATCCTGGTCCAGAAGGGCGCCGACGACACCGACGCCCGTATGGGCCACCACGGCCTGATCGCTTCGGATCGCGGCGAGATCGACGTGAAGCCCGAGCTGATCATCTACGCCGACGAGGTGCAGTGCGCCCACGGCGCGACCGTCGGGACGCTGGATGAAAGCGCCCTGTTCTACATGCAGCAGCGCGGCATTTCGGCCGATGAGGCCCGCGCCCTGTTGACCCACGCCTTCCTGATCGAGGTCGTTGACCGTATTGAGGATGAAGGCGCCAGAGAGGTGGTGCGGGAATGGCTGACGGCTCGCCTGTGACCCATGTTTCCGTGAGGGGGTTCGACCCCTATGCCGCCCGCGCGCAGTTCCCGATTCTGTCTCGTCAGGTGAACGGAAAGCCGCTGGTCTATCTGGACACCGCCGCCTCGGCGCAGAAGCCGCGCGCCGTCATCGACGCCCTGGTCGCGTCGATGGAGGGCAGCTACGCCAACGTCCACCGGGGTCTGCACACCCTGTCGAACGAGGCGACGGAGGCCTATGAGCGCGCGCGCGAGATCGTGGCTCGCTTCCTGAATGCGCCCTCGGCCGACAACATCGTCTGGACCAAGGGCGGGACCGAGGCGATCAACCTGGTCGCCAACGGCGTCGGCCTGTCGATCCAGCCGGGCGACGAAATCATCGTCACCGAGATGGAGCACCACTCCAATATCGTGCCGTGGCACTTCCTGCGCGAACGGCGCGGGGCGGTGCTGAAATGGGCGCCGATCAAGGACGACGGCTCGCTGGACATGGAGGCCTTCGCCGCCCTGCTGGGGCCGAAGACGAAGCTGGTCGCCGTCACCCATATGTCGAACGTGCTGGGGACCATCAATCCGGTCGCCGAGATCACCCGTCTGGCCCATGCGGCCGGGGCGCGGGTGCTGATCGATGGCTGCCAGGGCGCGGTCCACGCGGCGCCGGACGTTCAGGCCATCGGCTGCGACTACTATGTCCTGACCGGGCACAAGCTGTTCGCGCCCACCGGTATTGGCGTCCTATACGGCACGGCCGAGGCGCTGGAGGCCCTGCCGCCCTATCAGGGCGGCGGCGAGATGATCGTGACAGTCGAGAAGGAGGGCGTGACCTACGCCCAGCCGCCGCACCGTTTTGAGGCCGGCACGCCGCCGATCCTTGAGGCCATCGGCATGGGCGCGGCGGTCGAATGGCTGTCGCAATATGATGCGAAGGCGATTCAGGCGCACGAGATGGCCCTGTATCACCATGCCGTCGAGCGTCTGCGAGGCCACAACTGGCTGCGGATTCTGGGCGAAGCGGAAGGGAAGGGCGCGATCCTGACCTTCACCGTCGAGGGCGCGCACGCTCATGACGTGGCCCAGATCATGGACCGTTACGGCGTCGCCGTGCGGGCCGGGCTGCACTGCGCCGAGCCTCTGGCGAAAAGACTGGGCGTCAGTGCAAGCGCGCGCGCCTCCTTCGCCCTATATAACACCATGGAGGATACAGATGCCTTCGTGGACGCGCTGATCAAGGCGCGGAACTTCTTCGTGTGACGAGTATGGACGCCAAGACCGACAACGCGATCAGCGACAGCGACGCCTTCGCCGCCAGCTGGGATGAGCCTCAAAAGAGCGCCCTGTCTCAGGCTGAGCTGGACAAGCTGACGGACGACCTGATCGAGGCGCTGAAGACGGTGTACGACCCGGAAATCCCGGTCGACATCTATGAGCTGGGTCTGATCTACAAGGTCGACGTGTCTGACGACCGCGACGTGCTGGTCGAGATGACGCTGACGGCGCCGGGCTGTCCGGTGGCGGGCGAGATGCCCGGCTGGGTCGAGACGGCGGTGGCCAAGGTCGAGGGCGTGCGCAGCGCCAAAGCCAATCTGGTGTTCGACCCGCCGTGGGACTCTTCCAAGATGAGCGATGAGGCCAAACTGGCCCTGAATATGTTCTGAGGAGGCCCTGATGACCGAGCTTCAGACGACCACGACCCGGCCCCGGCGACCCCGGCCCAAGGCGGTGACCCTGACGGACGCCGCCGCCGCGCGCGTTCGCGAAATCATGGACAACGCCGAGAAGGACTACGTCGGCCTGCGCGTCGGGGTGAAGAACAGCGGCTGTGCCGGGCAGGAATACACCTTCGCCTATTCCGAAGAAGCCCTGCCGCTGGACGAGGTGGTGGAGGACAAGGGCGTCACCATCCTGATCGAGCCCAAGGCGGTGCTGTTCCTGATCGGCACCGAGATCGACTATGAGGTGACGAAGCTGGCGTCCAAATTCGTCTTCCGCAATCCGAACGAGACGGACGCCTGCGGTTGCGGCGAGAGCGTCACGATCATTCCCGCCGCTGCTCTGGACGCCGACTGACATGATCCGACTGGAGGGGGTGACCCGGCGCTATCGCAGCGCGGCGGGCGACCGTACGGCGCTGGACGCTGTCGACCTGCACGTCGCGCGCGGCGAGGTGTTCGGCGTGGTGGGCCGTTCGGGGGCGGGCAAGTCCACCCTGATCCGCGCCATCAACCGGCTGGAGACGCCCGACGCGGGCAAGGTCTTCGTCGACGGGCAGGAAATCACCGCCCTGAACGCCGCCGAACTGCGTACGGCGCGGCGCGGCATCGGCATGATCTTCCAGCACTTCAACCTGCTGAACGCCAAGACGATCGAGGACAACGTCGCCTTTCCCTTGCGGCTGGAAGGGCGGCCCGAGGCCGAGGTGAAGGCGCGCACGGCGGAACTGCTGGCGCAACTGGGGCTGGCTGATCACGCGAAGAAGCATCCGTCTCAGCTATCGGGCGGCCAGAAGCAGCGCGTCGGCATCGCCCGCGCCCTGGCCTGCGGTCCCAGCGTCCTGCTGTGCGACGAGGCGACCAGCGCCCTCGACCCCGAGACGACCGAGGACATCCTGACCCTGCTGGACGGGCTGAACCGCGATCTGGGCCTGACCATTGTCCTGATCACCCACCAGATGGAGGTGGTGCGCCGCGTCTGCGACCGGGTGGCGGTGCTGAAGGACGGCAGGATCGTGGAGCAGGGCGCGACGGCCGATGTCTTCCTGCATCCGCAGCACGCCGTGACCCGCGCCATGCTGGCCGAGGGCGAGGAGGCGGTCGACGCCTCGGTCGCCCCCGCTGGTGCGCGCATGGCCCGGCTGACCTTCCGCGGTCCCTCGACCTATGAGCCGGAACTGAGCCGCGTCGCGCGCACGGCGGGCGTCGATTATTCGATCCTGTCGGGCCGCATCAGCCGCATCCAGGGCGAGCCCTATGGCCAGATGACGGTGGCCTTCACCGGCGGCGACGCCGAGGCGGCTCTGGCGCAACTGGCCGCGCGCGGCGTCGTGGTGGAGAGCGTGGCGTGATCCCTTCCACATCGTCATCCTCGGGCTTGACCCGAGGATCGGGCGTGCAACGCGCTGCGCCTTTCCTGTCCGGACGGAACGGGGCGGACCACTCGATCCTCGGGTCAAGCCCGAGGATGAGGGCAGGGGGTATGTCATGAACTTCGCCAATGTGGACTGGGCCGATATCGGCAAGGCGACGATCGACACCCTGCTGATGCTGGGCGGATCGATGGTGCTGACCGTGATCCTGGGCGTGCCGCTGGGCGTGCTGCTCTATCTGTCGGGCAAGGGGCGGCTGGCGGCCAATCCGGTGCTGAACGCCGTGCTGTCCTTCGTGGTCAATGTGCTGCGCTCGGTGCCCTTCATCATCCTGCTGATCGTCATGCTGCCGGTGACGGTGCTGCTGGTCGGAACCTCGCTGGGCGTGGCGGGCGCCATTCCGCCGCTGGTCGTCGGGGCCGCGCCCTTCTATGCGCGTCTGGTCGAGACGGCCCTGCGCGAGGTGGACAAGGGCGTGGTCGAGGCGACCCAGGCCATGGGCGGCTCGACCTTCCAGATCGTGACGCGCGCCCTGTTGCCTGAGGCCATGCCCGGCATCATCGCCGGCGGGACCGTCACCGCCATCGCCCTGGTCAGCTACACCGCCATGGCGGGCGTGGTGGGGGCGGGCGGTCTGGGCGATCTGGCCATCCGCTTCGGCTATCAGCGGTTCCAGACCGACGTCATGGCCGTGACCGTAGTTCTGCTGCTGATCCTCGTACAAATTCTGCAGATGATCGGCGACCGTCTGGTCGCTAAGGTCTCGCACCGCTGATTTTACGAAAGCCCGCCCCATGATCCGCCGTTCGCTGCTGCTGTCCGCCGCCGCTGTCCTGACGCTCGCCGCCTGTGGTCAGGGCGCGGACAAGAAGCCGGGGGCCGAGGGCGCGCCCCTGCTGGTCGGCGCCACCGCCGTACCGCACGCCGAAATCCTGGAGCAGGTGAAGCCGATCCTGGCCGCTGAAGGGGTTCCGATCGAGATCAAGGTCTTCAACGATTACGTTCAGCCGAACGTGCAACTGGCTGAAAAGCGGCTGGATGTGAACTACTTCCAGACCAAGCCCTATCTGGACGAGTTCAACACGGCGCGCGGCACGAGCTTGGTCACTGTGGCCGGGGTCCACGTCGAGCCGCTGGGCCTGTATTCGCGCAAGCACAAGGCGCTGGCCGATCTGCCGAACGGCGCCCAGGTGGTTCTGCCCAATGATGCGTCGAACACAGGCCGCGCCCTGCTGCTGCTGCAGGCGGCGGGCCTGATCACCCTGACGGATCCGCAGAACCCGCTGCAGACGGTGCGCGACATCGCGACCAATCCCAAGGGACTGAAGTTCCAGGAGGTCGAGGCCGCCACCATCCCGCGCATCCTGCCGCAGGTGGACGGCGCTGTGATCAACACCAACTACGCCCTCGACGCCGGGCTGAAGCCGAAAACCGATGCGCTTCAACTGGAAGGCGCCGACAGCCCCTATGTGAACTATCTGGTCGCCCGCCCGGACAACCAGAACGACCCGCGCGTCCAGGCTCTGGCCAAGGCGCTGCGCGGCCAGGCGATCAAGGACTTCATAGCCTCGAGGTATGAAGGCGCGGTGATCCCGGCGGCCTGACGCCTTTTCGTTCTCACACTCGTCATTCTCGGGTTTGTCCCGAGAATCCATAAACGCCGTCCTTGACGAGCGCAGTGCGTTCTCCGCTTGGGTCGAGGTTATGGATCCCCGGCACAAGGCCGGGGATGACGGTGAGTGGGGGAGGCGATCAGGCCACTGCAGCGGCCTTGGCGGCTTCGTTCGGGGTGGAGACCAGCACGGCGGGCATGACCGGCTGACCCGTCGCCTCGGCGATCAGTTCCGCCGTCCTGCTTTCCACGGCGGCCTCCAGCCGTTCCAGGAACTCGGCCTTGGGCAGTCCGGTCGGGATCGGTTCGAGGAATTCCAGCGTCGCCGTGCCGGGGTTCTTGCGAAATTCCTCCAGCGGCCAGAACAGGCCCAGGTTGGTCGCCAGCGGCACGACCGGCATGTCGAAGTCGCGGTACATGTGCCAGACGCCCGAGCGATAGCGGTACTTCTCGCCGACCTTGGCCAGATGGCCTTCCGGATAGATCAGGATCTTGCGCCCCTCGCGATTGGCGTCGGCGGCGCGTTCCTTCAGGGCGGCGCGGGCGGCGTGGCCGCCGCAGTTGTTGACGACGATGGCGCCCAGCTTCTTCAGCACCGTTCCCAGCAGGGGGAACTTCTCCAGATGGTCGCCCGTGACGAAGGCCACGTCGTCGAACTGGTCGTAGGTGGCGAAGCCGTCGCCCCAGCTCTGATGCTTGGAGGCGATGATGAAAGCGCCCTGCGGCAGGCGTTCCTTGCCGCGCGTCTCGATGCGGATGCCCGCGAACAGGCTCATGGCCTGCACCATGCGCCGGACATAGCGGCGAATGATCCAGCTTGTGGCCTTACGGCCGGGCGCCAGGGCCGCAAAGGCGGCGGCCAGGCCGTAGGTGATGGAAAGCGCCCAATAGGCGATGTTGAACAGCAGGCTTCGCATCTGGCGACTATGCCAGCCTGCCGTTCAGAGGCGAGCGTAAAGTGAAGTTTCAGGCTGCGTCGGATACGGCTTCGGCGGCTGCTGTCACCTTGTTGCGGCCGCTGCGCTTGGAGGCGTAGAGCGCCTCGTCCGCTCGGGCCAGCAACTGAGTCGCGCTTTCGCCCGGGCGGCGCAGGCCGAAACCGACGGAAATGGTGACGGCGCCCAGGTCGTCATTGGTCGAGCGGCGGCGCAGGGCTCGCGAGGCGATTTCCTCGCGAATGGCGTTCAGCGCGGCTTCGATGGCTCCGGCCGTTTCGCCAGGGAAGATCACGGCGAACTCTTCACCGCCGTATCGAGCGGCGATTCTAGGCACGCGAGACACGCGCCCCAGGACGCTGGCGACGTATCGCAGCACCTGATCGCCGGTCTGATGGCCCCAGGTGTCGTTGAATCGCTTGAAGTGGTCGATATCGATAATGGCGAGTCCCACCGATGTTCCCGACGCTTCGGATTCATCGCACACGCGAAGAAGGTGCTCGTCGAACGCCTTACGATTGGCCAGATTGGTCAGGGCGTCGGTCATGGCGTCGCGACGCACCTGCTCCATGTGGTCACGCAGCTTGGTCACTTCGCGATTGGACGATTCCAGGCGCCGTTCGAGCGCCGCGGTATGGCGTCGGATACGGCGTGTGGCGTCGGCGAGGGAGGAGACGATGTCGCCGAGGCTGCCGGTATCGCCGGCGTTGGCCATGCGGTCGGCGGCGGCGGCCAGTGTGTCGCCATAGGTGGACTGGCTTTCACGAGCCTTGTCGATCGCATCGGCGACCGCCGCCAATTCCCGGTTCAGCATGGCGCCTGCGTCGCGAATCTCTTCGGACAGGCGCCCGCGTGGCAAGAACTCGGCGGCGAGCATTTCGGCGGTAGCGTCCGTGAAGGGCGCGCCCGTGGAAAGAAGGCGCGAAATTTCCTGCCCCAGAGCGCCGTGGGGATCACCCAGATAGTGGAGCCAAAGTTCGAAATTCAGCGGAGTGGGCCATACGGCGGCGGCTTGCATTGCGTCCACGGCGCGATGCGCCAGCGCATAGGCTTCGGGACTCCGAACCGTGGTTTCGACCTGGGTGGTCATGCCTAGAACTGCCCCTGTGCTATCTGAGCCGGAAAGCTATACCGGTCTTCCGTAACGCAGGGTTAAGTTCAAGGCGCAGCCTTACTCGGCGAAAACTACCGGACGGCGCAGGAACGCCGGCACGTCGTCGCCAAAAGGATTGGCTGAAGGGGTCGATTTGGCTTTGGCCTCAACGCCCTTCGTTTCGATGGGAGCTGAAGTCGTCGGCTTGGATTCCGACTTCTTGCGTCCCCGGGCGCGTTTGGGAGCCCCTTCAGTTTCAACAACAGGCGTCGGCGAGGTCTCGACCACGGACACGACGCCGTCCTCCGCCGCTGCAAGCTCGACGACCGATCGGCGTGAACGACTGCCGCGTTCGGGGCGGTCGCTGCGGCCCCGGCCACGGCCCGAACGGCTGTCGTCGCGCGGGCGATCCTTGATGGCGGTGAAGTCGATATGCTCCAGCGGCAGTTCGACTGGTTCCTTCTTGATCAGCTTCAGCACCTTGTCCAACGACTTGTCGTCGGACGGCGTCACGATCATGAAGGCCTCGCCCAGACGCCCGGCGCGGCCGGTGCGGCCGATGCGGTGGACGTAGTCGTCGGCGTGATGCGGGACGTCATAGTTGAAGACGTGGCTGACGGCCGGGATGTCCAGACCGCGCGCCGCGACGTCCGAGGCGACCAGCAGCTTCAGCGCGCCGCTGCGGAAATCGGCCAGGGTCTTCATCCGCAAGGATTGGTCCAGGTCGCCGTGGATCGGCGCGGCGTCGAAGCCGTGCACCTGCAGTGACTTGGCGACGATGTCGACTTCCGACTTGCGGTTGCAGAAGACGATGCCGTTCTGGACCTCGCCGCGCTCGACCAGGGCGCGCAGGGCGGTGCGCTTGGCCTTGGGGTCCGAGGTCGGCAGGCGGGTGATGTGCTGGGTGATGGTGTCAGCGGTCGTGGCCGGACGCGAGACCTCGATCCGGGTCGGATCCTTGAGGAACTGCTGCGTCAGGCGCGTGATCTCCGGCGGCATGGTGGCCGAGAAGAACAGGGTCTGGCGACGCGGCGGCGTCAGCTTGAAGATGCGCTCGATGTCCGGGATGAAGCCCATGTCCAGCATCCGGTCGGCCTCGTCGACCACCATCAGCTCGACGCCGGTCAGCAGCATCTTGCCGCGATCAAACAGGTCCAGCAGGCGGCCCGGCGTGGCGATCAGCACGTCCACGCCCTTGTTCAGGGCGGCGACCTGGTCGCCCATCGACACGCCGCCGATCAGCAGCACCCAGTTCAGCTTGGTGCCCTTGGCGTATTTGGCGAAGCTTTCGGCGACCTGGTCGGCCAGTTCGCGGGTCGGGGCCAGCACCAGGGCGCGCGGCATCCGGGCGCGGGCGCGGCCCGAGGCCAGGCGGTCGACCATGGGCAGGGTGAAGGCGGCCGTCTTGCCGGTGCCCGTCTGGGCGATGCCGAGGACGTCGCGCCCGGCGAGGGCCACCGGAATGGCCTGTTCCTGAATGGGGGTGGCGGTCGTGTAGCCGGTATCGGCGACCGCTTGCAGGGTCGTGGGCGAAAGGCCCAGCTTGGAAAATTCAGTCATGCAGTCCTGAAGGGACGGAGGATAGCGTTCGCAAACGCCTTCAGCTGACGGAACCGCCCCTCTTGGGCGAGCGGGCGGCGCGCATCGCCAGTCCTGTTCCGAGCCTGCGGCCGTATAAAGAAGGCCCTACGCCTCAGTCAAGTATTTCTGTTCGCCACGGCCCCGCTTGGCAATGGCGTTTCGGCCTGTATGGTCCGCCTGGGGACTGGAAGACGACTGGGAGAGGGACCGGATGCGCGCAGCCGTGCTGATCACGCTGATGTTGGCCGCGCCTGCGAGCGCTTCAGCGTCGGGCGGGGGCGGAAACGCCGACGCCATGCAGGCGGCCTTCGGCAATACGGTCGTTTCCCACTATCCCGACGGCGATTGGGTCAAACATTGGTTCGATCGGGACGGCGGTTATCGCGCCCTGTTTTCGGATGGTCGCCGCCTGACCGCGCGCTGGGCCCGTGAGGGGGACCGCGTCTGTCTGAACGAAATCCGCCCGCGCATGATCATCTCGCGCTTCTGCACGCCCTATGTCGAGGCTTCCGTGGGGGAGAGCTGGCCGGGCCGCGATCCCCTGGGTCGTCGCGTCCGCAACGAGCTGGTCGCTGGGCGGTAGAAAAAACGCCCCCGTTCGTGAGAACGAGGGCGCCTTGTCTTATTCGGCTTCCGCAGCCTTGGCCGCCTTCTTGGCGGGGGCCTTTTTCGCGGCCGGTTTCTTGGCCGCAGGCTCCTTCTTCGCCGCGGGTTTTTTCGCAGCGGCCTTCTTGGCGGGCGCCTTCTTTTTGGGCGCAGCGCCGGCCTTGGCGGCCAGCAGGGGCAGGGCGGCCTCCATCGTCATGTTCTCGGGCGCCGTCCCCTTGGGCAGGGTGGCGTTGATCTTGCCCGATTTGACGTAAGGGCCGTAGCGGCCGGCCATGACCTGCACGGCCTCGCCCGTTTCCGGGTGGGCGCCCAGCTCCTTCAGCGGCGCGGCGGCCGAGGCGCGGCCCGCACGGCCCGCGCGCTTTTCAGCCAGCAGGGCCACGGCGCGGTTCAGGCCGACGTCGAAC
This sequence comes from Brevundimonas sp. 357, assembly GCF_003938605.1. GTDB lineage: Bacteria > Pseudomonadota > Alphaproteobacteria > Caulobacterales > Caulobacteraceae > Brevundimonas. The sequence goes on from NZ_RHWX01000010.1 coordinate 64,200, forward strand.
ACCTCCTCGATGTCCGCGACGTTGGCGTAGGTGCCCGCGTGCGCCACGAACGGGCCGTAGCGGCCCAGGCCGGCGGTGATCATCTTGCCGTCTTCGGGGTGCGGACCCACGTCGCGCGGCAGGCTGAGCAGGCGCAGCGCCTTCTCCAGGTCGATCGAGGCCGGGGACCAGCCCTTGGGCAGGGACGAGCGCTTGGGCTTGTCCGCGTCCGGCGGCGTGGTTTCGACATAGGGGCCGAAGCGACCGATCTTCAGATGCACCGGCTGGCCGGTCGCCGGATCGACGCCCAGTTCGCGATCGCCGCTCTCGGCGCCGCCGTCGGCCGCGTCAGGCGAGGCCACCGGGCGGGTGTATTTGCACTCCGGATAGCGCGAGCAGCCGATGAAGGCGCCAAAGCGGCTGGTCTTCAGGCTCAACTGACCCTGATGGCACAGGGGGCATTCGCGCGGGTCCGAACCGTCGCCCTTGTCGGGGAAGATGTGCGGGCCCAGCGCCTCGTTCAGGTGGTCGAGGATGGCCGTGGTGCGTAGTTCGCCTGCGGCCTGGGTCGCGGCGTGGAAATCCTGCCAGAAGCGGCGCAGCAGGGTCTTCCAGTCCAGATCGCCCGCCGACACTTCGTCCAGCTGGGTCTCCAGCGCGGCGGTGAAGTCGTACTCGACCCACTTGGCGAAGAACTGTTCCAGGAAGGCCGTGACCAGCCGTCCCTTGTCCTCGGGATAGAAGCGGTTCTTGTCCATGCGGACGTAATCGCGGTCGCGCAGGGTCGTCAGGATGGAGGCGTAGGTCGACGGACGGCCGATGCCCAGTTCTTCCAGCTTCTTGACCAGGGTGGCTTCCGAGAAGCGCGGCGGCGGCTCGGTGAAGTGCTGGTCGGTGCGGATCGCCTCGACCTTGGCCTTGGCGCCTTCCTTCAGCGCAGGCAGGCGGCCGCCTTCGTCCTCGTCTTCCTCAGCGCCCTTCTGCTTCTCGTCGCGGCCTTCTTCATAGGCGGCGATGAAGCCGTCGAAGGCGACGACCTGGCCGGTGGCGCGCAGGCCGGTCCGGCCGTCGGGCGTCTCGATCTCGACCGTGGTGCGGTCCAGGCGCGCCGATTCCATCTGCGAGGCGATCATCCGCTTCCAGATCAGCTCGTACAGCCGCTGCAGATCGCTATCGAGCCGCAGGGTGTCGGGGCTGCGCAGGATGTTGGTCGGACGGATTGCTTCGTGCGCTTCCTGAGCGTTCTTGGCCTTGGTCTTGTAGTAGCGCGGCTCAGCCGGGACATAGGCCGGACCGAAACGCTGGCCGATGGCCTCGCGCGCCTGGGCGATGCCCTCGGGCGTCACATAGACGCCGTCGGTACGCATGTAGGTGATCAGGCCGCCGGTGTCGTCGACGCCCTCATACAGCTTCTGCGCCGCCTGCATGGTGCGCTGGGCGGTGAAGCCCAGCTTGCGCGCGGCTTCCTGTTGCAGGGTCGAGGTGGTGAAGGGCGGGGCGGGCGAGCGCTTGGTCGGCTTTTTCTCGACCGACTTGATGGTGAAGTCGCCGCTGTGGACGGCCTCGCGCGCGGCCATGGCCATCGCTTCGGACACGATGTCCAGGCGCTGGACGCGCTTGCCGTCATGCTTGACCAGACGGGCGGTGAAGGGCGGGCTGTCGGCGATCAGATCGGCCTCGATCGACCAGTATTCCTGCGCCTTGAACCGCTCGATCTCCATCTCGCGGTCGACGACGATGCGCAGGGCGACCGATTGCACGCGCCCGGCCGAGCGCGCGCCCGGCAGCTTGCGCCACAGCACCGGCGACAGGTTGAAGCCCACCAGATAGTCCAGCGCCCGGCGCGCCAGATAGGCGTCCACCAGCTCCATATCCAGCTGGCGCGGGTTGGCCATGGCCTCCAGGACGGCGGACTTGGTGATGGCGTTGAAGGTGACGCGCTGGACGTCGGTGTCCTTCAGCGCCTTCTTCTTGTTCAGGATCTCCAGAACGTGCCAGCTGATCGCCTCACCCTCGCGGTCGGGGTCGGTCGCCAGGATGACGCGGTCGGCGGCCTTGGCGGCCTCGGCGATCTCGGACAGGCGCTTGGACGCCTTGGCGTCGACCTCCCAGTGCATGGCGAAGTCATCGTCGGGCAGCACCGAGCCGTCCTTGGACGGCAGGTCGCGGACGTGGCCGTAGGAAGCCAGAACCTTATAGTCCGAGCCCAGGTATTTATTGATGGTCTTGGCCTTGGCGGGGCTCTCGACGATAACGAGATTCATGGCGCTCTATCGGGGAAAACGGGGCGCGAACGTGGTTGCGGCGAGCGCGGAAGTCAATCGGCCCATTTTATATGAGCAACCTTTCCGGGTAACGTGAGTTTACAAACCTCCCTGAGTTGTGTTCCTCTCAGATGTTCTCGGGAGGGTTGACGATGAACAAGACAGCGCAGCGACGCCGCAAGGCGACGAGCCCTGATCTGACGGACTATCCGGTTCGTGAATATGTGGCCGCCATGGCCACGGAACTGGCCGGAATGGCCCGCTGGGACGGGGATGAGCGGTTGGCCGGACTTCTGGAAAGCGCGGCGGATATGGCCCGCCGCACCGCGCCCGCCTAGGTCGAGGCCAGTCCGCCGGGCAGCAAGGTCGCCCGCCCTGCGAGGTGAAGCTCCAGCAGGGCGGCGGCCGTTTCCGCAATTGACAATTTAGCCGCGCGCGCCAGTTCGTCGCGGGCGATGGGCGTCGGCGACAGCAGGGCTTCGATACGATCCAGCACCGCATCGTCGATCTGATCCGGCGAACCGGCCTCGAACGGCGAATCAGCGGGTGGTTCGCGCAGCGTCCGCAGGGCGGCATAGGCCCGCTCGATGTCCTCGATCCCCTCACACAGGATGGCGCCCTGACGCAGCAACTCGTTCGGGCCCTTGGAGCGCGGGTCCAGCGGCGAGCCCGGCACGGCGAAGACGTCGCGCCCCTGTTCGCCCGCCAGGCGTGCGGTGATCAGGGAGCCGGAACGGATTTCCGCCTCCACCACCACCACGCCCCGCGACAGGCCCGAGATGATGCGATTGCGGCGCGGGAAGTCGCGCGCCTGCGCCCGCGCGCCGACGGGGCTTTCCGAGACGATGCAGCCGCGCTCGACGATCTGGCGATACAGCTCGGCGTTGTCGGAAGGATAGATGTCATCCACGCCGCCGCCCAGAACCGCGACCGTGCCGGTCTCCAAAGCGCCCAGATGCGCCGCCGCATCCACGCCGCGCGCCAGGCCGGAGACGACGACATGGCCGCTTTCACCCAGTTGTTGCGCCAGACCGCGCGCGATCCGCTGACCGCCCGCCGAGGCGATGCGCGCGCCGACGATGGCCATGCAGGGCTGCTGCATCAACGCCGGATCGCCCAGGGTCCACAGCAGGGGCGGCGGAGGATCGACGGCGGCCAGCGCTTGGGGATAGGCGGCCTCGCCCCACAGGATCAGCCGCGCCCCGATGCGGCCGCCCGCCTCCAATTCGGCCTCGACGGCTTCACGCTGCGGGATGGAATAGCCGCTTCGCCCCCGACTGCGGATCAGGTCGGGCAGGGCGTCCAGCGCGCGTTCGGCCGAACCGAACCGCTGCAACAGCTGGGAAAAGGCCACGGGGCCGACGCGGTCGGTCCGGGCGAGCCGGAGGCGGGCGAAACGCTCGACCTCCGACAGGGGCGTCACGCCTTCTTCGCCCCGATCTTGGGCTCGGCGCCTTTCAGAAGGCGGCCGATGTTCTCATGGTGGCGGATGAAGATCAGCACGGCGGTGAAGACCGCCATGATGAAGATGGGCTGCGGCGCCGGTAGACCCAGCGCGGGCAGGGGCAGCAGGGCGTAGAGCGGCGTCAATGCCGCCGCCGCCAGGGCCGACAGCGAGGAATAGCGCAGGGCGAAGGCCATGATCAGCCAGGTCGCCGCCGCCAGCAGACCCAGCGGCCAGCACGCCGCCAGGATCAGGCCGAAGAAGGTCGCCACCCCCTTGCCGCCCTTGAAACCCAGCCAGACGGGGAACAGGTGGCCCAGGAAGGCCGCGCCGCCGGCGATGGCGCCTGCCGCGTCGGTTCCCAGCAGATGCCGCGCGATCAGCAGGGCGACCGCGCCCTTGCCCGCGTCCAGAATCAGGGTGGCGATGGCCAGATCCTTGCGCCCGGTGCGCAGGACGTTGGTCGCGCCGATGTTGCCCGAGCCGATGTTGCGCACGTCGCCCGCGCCCGCCGCGCGGGTCAGGACCACGCCGAACGGGATGGAGCCCAGCAGGTATCCGCCAATAGCCACAAGCCCGAGCGTAAGGAGCGCCGGCCCCGCCAGATCCTGCAAGTGATTCGCTCCCCTTAACGTGCGTCGTGGACGATGCGGCCCGAAACGACGGTGAGCAAGACCTTGCCTTGCAGTCGCCGCCCGTCAAAGGGCGAATTCTTCGACTTGGAGCGAAGCGTCGCGGCGTCGATCACCACCGGCGCCCCGGCGTCGAACAGCACCAGGTCGGCGGGCGACCCTTGTGACAACTCTCCGGCGTCGAGTCCCAGCAGAGCCGCCGGGCCCTGCGTCAGCGGCCGCAGCACGTCCAGCAGGTCGACGCCGTATTCGTGGTGCAGCGTCAGGGCGGCGGGCAGCAGGGTCTCCAGACCCACTGCGCCCGGCTCGGCCTCGGCGAACGGGCGGCGCTTGTTCTCGGCGGGTTCGGGACAGTGGGCCGAGGTGATGACGTCGATCAGGCCGTCGCGTACCGCCTCGACCAGGGCCTGCCGGTCGCTCTCGGCGCGCAGCGGCGGGTCCAGCCGGTAGAAGGTCCGATAGTCGCCGATGTCGATCTCGTTGAAGCACAGGTGGTTGATCGAGGCCGAGGCCGCGACCTCCAGCCCCCGCGCACGGGCGCGCGCCAGCGTCTCCAACGCGCCCTCGGTCGAAATCTGGTCGATCAGGAAGCGCGCGCCTGTCTGCTCGACCAGGGCCAGGTCGCGCTCCAGCTGGATGCGCTCGGCGATGGCGGGGGCGCCCGACAGGCCCAGCCGGGTCGCCAGTTCGCCCGAGGTCGCGACCGCACCCTCCGACAGCCACGGCTCGGTCGGGCGGCAGGCGATCAGGGCGTTGAACGAGGCGGCGTAGGACATGACCCGTTGCAGGGTGCGGGTGTTGCGGATCACCCGATCGCCGTCGGTGAAATAAAGAGCGCCCGCCTCGTGCATCAGGCCGATCTCGGCCATGCGCTCGCCGTCGCGGGCTTGGGTCGCCGCGCCCGCCGCGCGGACGTGCACCAGATCGAGCGCCGCGCCGCGCCGCTGGATGTGGTCGATCAGGGCCGGGTCGTCGATGGCCGGATCGGTGTCGGGCTGGACGACGATGGTGGTGACGCCGCCCGCCGCCGCCGACAGGCTGGCCGACTTCAGCGTCTCCTTGGGCTCGTTGCCGGGCTCGCCGGTCTTGACCCGAATGTCGATCAGGCCGGGCGCCAGACAGCGACCCTCGGCGTCGATGATCTGGACGCCTTCGGGGCGCTGGGTCGCCTGTCCATGAATGACCTCGACGATGCGGCCGTTCTCGATCAGGACGGCGCCGGGGCCGTCATAGTCGCTGGCCGGGTCCAGCAGGCGGGCGTTGATGATGGCTATGGGTTGAGCGGCGGTCATGCGGCGCCTCCCGCGCGGCGGTGGGCGAGGGCGGCCAGGACAGCCATGCGGGCGGCGACGCCCATCTCGACCTGATCCTGGATCAGGGAGACGCTCAGATCGTCGGCCACGTCGGAATCGATCTCCACGCCCCGGTTCATCGGGCCGGGGTGCATGACCTTGGCGCCGGGCGCGGCCCAGGCCAGCTTTTCGCGGTCCAGACCCCAGAAGCGGAAATACTCGCGCGTCGAGGGGATCAGGGCGCCCGCCATCCGCTCCAGCTGGAGGCGCAGCATCATGATCACGTCGACGCCCTTCAGGCCGTCCTTCATGTCGTGGAAGACTTCGCAGCCCCAGCGGTCGGCGTCTCCGGGCACCAGCGTCGGCGGCCCGATCAGCCGCACCCGCGCGCCCATCATCTGTAGCAGGGCGACGTTCGAGCGCGCCACGCGGCTGTGGGCGATGTCGCCGCAGATGGCGATCGTCAGTCCGCCCACGTCGCCGAAGGCGCGGCGCAGGGACAGCAGATCCAGCAGGGCCTGTGTCGGGTGCTCGTGACGCCCGTCGCCGGCGTTGACCACGGCGCAGCCGACCTTCTGCGAGAGCAGGTCCACCGCGCCGGAAGAGGCGTGGCGCACCACCAGAATCTCCGGCTTCATGGCGTTCAGCGTGACGGCGGTGTCGATCAGCGTCTCGCCCTTCTTCACCGAGGAAGAGGCGACCGGCATGGTCACGACGTCGGCGCCCAGACGCTTGGCCGCGATCTCGAAGGAGGAACTGGTTCGCGTCGAGTTCTCGAAGAACAGGTTCACGACCGTCTGACCGCGCAGCAGGTCCACGCCCTTGGCCGATTGCCGGTTGAAGTCGACGAAGGCGTCGGCCAGGTCCAGCAAGGCCAAGGCGGCGGGCGGGTTCAGATCGCCTGCGGCCAGGAAGTGATCGCGGGGGAACGGGATCAGCCGTTCCTGAATGAGTTCGGTGACGGGAGCGGCTTGGGTCATCGAGACGCCGCTATAGGCGGGACTCAGGTCAGATGGAATAGCAGCAGCGCCATTGGAATGCCGATCACGGAGAATACCGTCGTCGCCGCGATGATCCCGGCCATCAGCGGCGCGTCTCCGCCCATCTGTCGCGCCAGCACATAGGCGGAGGCGGCGCCGGGCGCTGCGCCGCACAGCAGGGCGATTCCCTGCGCCAGTTCATCGCCGCCATACAGGCGCGCCAGCTGCCACATGGCCAGGGGCGTCACGATCATCTTGACCACGACCACGGCGCCGACCGTGACGCGGGTGCGGGCCAGTTCGCGGAAGCTGAGGCCTGCGCCCGCCACGATCAGACCCAGCGGCAGGGCGGCCGAGCCCAGAAGTTGCAGCGTCTCGCTCACCCCCGGCGGCTGCGGCGCGCCCGAGAAGTTCAGCGCCAGTCCCAGCAGACAGGCCAGCAGGATCGGATTGGACATCATCGCCCGGAACAGGGCCCTGGGCGAGGCGCCGTGCTGGCCCGCGCCCCATTTGGCCAGGACGACGACGCTCAGGATGTTGCTGACCGGGATCATGGCGGCGATGACCACGGCGGCCAGGCCTACGCCCGCAGGTCCGAAGGTCGCCTGCACGACCGGCAGGAAGACGAAGCTGTTCCAGCGGATCATGCCCTGAAAGACGCTGGTGTAGGCCGGGCCGCTGAGGGGCAGCAGGGGCTTGGACAGCAGGGTCAGGGTCGAAATGATGATGGACACGGTGACGGCGGCGGCGCCCGCCGCGCCTGCGGCTGCGCCCGACAGGTCCGCGTTCCAGATCGCCGGGATCAGGAAGCCGGGATAGAGGACATTGATGGCCAACTTCTCGATCGGCCGCCAGGCGGCGTCGGGCAGATAGTCCGACTTCTTCAGGCCATAGCCGAGCGCCAGCAGCAGGAAGACCGGCAGGACGCCCGCGAGGATGGCCGTCATCTCAGTCGCGTAGCCGATCCAGCGCGCCTTGCAGGATCCAGGCGGCGGCGGTGCGGTCCACCACATCGGCGCGGCGCTTGCGGGTCAGGTCCAGCTCGTCGATCAGGAAGCGCTCGACGGCGGTGGTCGACAGCCGCTCGTCCTGAAAGGCGACATTGACCGGCCGGAACCGCTCCAGATTGCGGGCGAAGGCGCGGCACGACTGGGCGCGCGGCCCCTCGGTCCCGTCCATGTTCAGCGGCAGGCCGATGACCAGAGCCGAGACCTTGCGGCCGTCCATGATCCTGAACAGCTGTTCGGCGTCCTGGCTGAACTTGGTCTTGCGGATCAGCTCCAGCGGGCTGGCGATGATGCGGCCGGTGTCGGACACGCTGACACCGATGGTGTTCTCGCCCAGATCCAGACCCAGCCACGGGGTGTTGGGCGGGCAGGCGGCGGACAGTTCGGAGAGATCAAAGACAGGCACGAGGGCGCGTTAGGCCCTGTGGGCGTGCGTGTCAAAGTGCCTGTCCATCACTCCCCGCTCATCCCGGCGGACGCCGGGACCCAGTAAGAGCCGCGCGCACGCCGGTCCCCAACCCTTACGCAATGTGGTCAAGGTTCTTGCCTGAAGCCAAAGCACTGGGTCCCGGCGTCCGCCGGGATGAGCGGTGTTAAAGGCGGACTCACACGTCATCGTCCCCGACCGGCCCGCCTTCGTTCTCCAGGCTGCGGATCGAGCGTACTTCCTTGCGCGTGAACTTTAGCCGCACGCCCAGGCCGCCGTCTTCTTCGTGCAGGAAGACGGCGCCGCCTTCCTCCAGCGCGGCCTGAAGGCGGCTGCGGGCCTCGTCGCCGGGATCGACGTTTTCGCGCTCGAAGTCGGCCAGGGCGTCCACCGTCAGGCCGGACAGGCGGGCCACATGGTCGCGCGGCCATTGCACCAGGGCGCGCGCGGCGCGGACTTGGGGGCCGGTGATCTTCATGGTCGCGTCTCCTGTGGTCTGCGCCCCATACTTAGGCGCCGCCACGGCCTTCGATAGGGGGCGTTTGGCCGCAACGGCCAAGCTCATTTCGCGCCTGCACCCAAATCCTTGTCGAAGCGGCGTCGAGACGCTAATCCCGACCCCTTAGACTCTCATGCTTTGGAGGGCCGCATGGCCATCGACGCCGCGACGGTGCGCAGGGTTGCGCATCTCGCCCGCATCAAGACCCCCGAGGACCGCCTGGAGCCGCTGGCCCAGGAGCTGAACGGCATCCTGAAGTGGATCGAACAGCTGGACGAGGTGGACGTGCAGGGCGTCGAACCGATGACCTCCAACGTGTCCCAGCCGCTGCGCCTGCGCGACGACGTGGTGACGGACGGCGACAAGGTGGCCGACGTCCTGTCCAATGCGCCCAAATCCGCCGACGGCTTCTTCGTCGTGCCCAAGGTCGTGGAGTAAGTCATGACCGATTTGACCAAGCTGACGCTGGCCGACGCCGTCGACGGCCTGAAGGCCAAGACCTTCTCGTCCGAAGAACTGACCCAGGCCTTCCTGAGCAACATCGAGGCCTCGAACCCGACGCTGAACGCCTATGTCGAGGTGACGGCGGACAAGGCGCTGGAACAGGCGCGCGCGTCCGACGCCCGTCTGGCCAAGGGCGAGGGCGGGGCGCTGGAAGGCGCGCCGCTGGGCATCAAGGATCTGTTCTGCACGCAGGGCGTGCAGACGACCGCCGGCTCGAACATGCTGCGCGGCTTCGTGCCGCCGTATGAATCGACCGTCACCGCCAATCTGTGGCGCGACGGGGCGGTCATGCTGGGCAAGCTGAACATGGACGAATTCGCCATGGGCTCGTCCAACGAGACCTCGGCCTTCGGGCCGGTGAAGAACCCGTGGAAGTCCAAGGGCTCGAACGCCGACCTGACGCCGGGCGGCTCGTCCGGCGGTTCGGCTTCGGCCGTGGCGGCGGACCTGTGCCTGGCTGCGACCGCTTCGGACACCGGCGGCTCGATCCGCCAGCCCGCCGCCTTCACCGGCACCGTGGGCATCAAGCCGACCTACGGCCGCGCCAGCCGCTACGGCATGGTCGCCTTCGCCAGCTCGCTGGACCAGGCCGGGCCGATCGCCAAGACGGTCAAGGATTCGGCCCTGTTGCTGAACTCCATGTGCTCGTTCGACGCCCAGGATTCGACCAGCCTCGACATCCCGACCCCCGACTGGACCCAATCGGTCGGCCAGTCGGTCAAGGGCCTGCGCATCGGCGTGCCCAAGGAATACGTCCTCGACGGCATGCCCGCCGAGATTCAGAAGCTGTGGGAGCAGGGCGTCGCGTGGCTGAAGGCCGCCGGTTGCGAGATCGTCGAGATCAGCCTGCCGCACACCAAATACGCCCTGCCGACCTACTACATCGTGGCCCCGGCCGAGGCGTCGTCGAACCTGGCGCGCTATGACGGCATGCGCTTCGGCCATCGCGCCGAGCAGTTCGCCTCGCTGGACGACCTCTATGCGACCTCGCGCGCCGAGGGCTTCGGCAAGGAGGTTCAACGCCGCCTGACCATCGGCGCCTATGTGCTGTCGGCGGGCTTCTACGACGCCTATTACGTCAAGGCGCTGAAGGTGCGTCGCCGCATCGCCCAGGACTTCGACAACGTCTGGGGCCAGGTGGACGCCATCCTGACGCCGTCCACCCCGTCGGCCGCCTTCGCCATCGGCGACAAGCAGATCGACCCCCTGACCATGTATCTGAACGACGTCTTCACGGTGACGACCAACCTGGCCGGTCTGCCGGGCATCTCGGTCCCCGCCGGCCTCAGCGCCGACGGCCTGCCGCTGGGCCTGCAGGTCATCGGCAAGGCCCTGGATGAAGCGACGGTGTTCCAGGTCGCGGGCGCCCTCGAAGACGCGGCGGGCTTCGTCGCCAAGCCGGACCGTTGGTGGTGAGCATGACTGAAAACTCCAAACTGATCCAGGGCCGCACGGGCGCTTGGGAAATCGTCATGGGTCTGGAGATCCACGCCCAGGTCGCCTCAAACGCCAAGCTGTTTTCGGGCGCGGCGGTCGGCTTCGGCGCCGGGCCGAACGAGCAGGTGTCGCTGGTCGACGCGGGCTTCCCCGGCATGTTGCCGACCCTGAACAAGTATTGCGTCGAGCAGGCGGTGAAATCGGGTCTGGGCCTGCGCGCCCAGATCAATCTGAAGAGCCAGTTCGACCGCAAGAACTACTTCTATCCCGACCTGCCGACCGGCTACCAGATCAGCCAGTTGTATCACCCCATCGTGGGCGAGGGCGTGGTCGAGGTGGAGGCCGAGGACGGCAGCTTCTTCAACGTCGGCATCGAGCGCCTGCACCTGGAACAGGACGCGGGCAAGCTGATCCACGACCTCTCGCCGACGGAGTCCTACGTCGACCTGAACCGGGCGGGCACGGCGCTGATGGAGATCGTCTCGCGTCCCGACATCCGCACGCCGGAAGAGGCGGTCGCCTACGTCAAGAAGATCCGCACCATCCTGATCTATCTGGGCACCTGCGACGGCGACATGGAGAAGGGCAATCTGCGCGCCGACGTGAACGTGTCGGTCTGCCGCGCCGGGAACTACGACAAGTTCAAGGAAACGGGCGACTTCAGCTTCCTGGGCACGCGCTGCGAGATCAAGAACGTCAACAGCTTCCGCTTCATTTCTCAGGCGATCCAGTATGAGGCGCGCCGCCAGATCGAGATCCTCGAAGACGGCGGTTCGATCACGCAGGAGACCCGCCTGTTCGACGCGGTGAAGGGTGAAACTCGCTCCATGCGCTCCAAAGAAGAGGCGCAGGACTATCGCTACTTCCCCGACCCCGACCTGCTGCCGCTGGTGCTGGAACAGGCCTGGATCGACGCCATCAAGGCCGATCTGCCGGAACTGCCCGACGACAAGCGCCGCCGCTTCATGAGCGAATACGGTCTGTCGCAATACGACGCGGGCGTGCTGATCTCGGAGCAGGCCAAGGCCGACTATTTCGAGGCCGCCGCCAAGGGCCGCGACGCCAAGCTGGTGTCCAACTGGGTGACGAACGAGGTCTCGGCCCGTCTGGCCGCTGACGGCAAGGACTTCAGCGACAACCCGCTGCCCGCCGCCCATGTGGCGCAACTGGTCGAACTGATCGAGACGAACGTCATCTCGTCCAAGATCGCCAAGGAAGTCTTCGACTACGTCTGGAACGGCGAAGGCTCGCCCGCCGAAGTGGTCGAGAAGCACGGCCTGAAGCAGGTCACGGACACCGGCGCCATCGAGAAGGCGGTGGACGAGATCATCGCCGCCAACCCCGACAAGGCCTCCGCCGTCGCCGAGAAGCCTCAGGCCATCGGCTGGTTCGTCGGCCAGGTCATGAAGGCCACCGGCGGCAAGGCCAACCCGGCCGCCGTCAACGACATCCTGAAGGCCAAGCTTGGGCTGTAAGCTCTGACGGGAACGTTAGTGGTGGGCTTTAATCGGTCGCATCACGTCAATCTGTTCTGCGCCGCTTTCGTCGAGGCAGCGGTCTTCCACCTGAACGGTGGCGAAGAAAAAACCGAACCGCTCACGTAGCAATGCGTGAGCGGTGAACAGCACGTTCTGTGGGTCGCTGCCTTTGGAGACCCGGATGTGGCTGGAAAAAACTTGCTTGCCGCTGGTTAGCGCCCAGGCGTGTGCGTGATGGACGTCAGCCACGCCCTCAATTTCGGCGAGAGCTTCCGTGATTTGTGACAGGCTGACACCTGTCGGTGTCCCCTCCATCAACAGGTGAGCGGCATCGCGCAATATGCCCCAGCTCGCCCAGATCAGCACAAATCCAAAAGCCATACCGAGAAGCGGGTCGATCAGCAGGAATCCCGTGAACCGAATGATCAGGGCTGTCACGATGATCAGCAGACTGCCGACGAAGGTCTGTATGACGTGCCAGAAGGCGCCTCGCATGTTTAGGTCGTCTTTGCTTTGACGCCACATCAGCCCCAACGCGACGAATTCTGTCAGCAGACCGCCCGCCGCTACCCACAGCATCGGGCCTGTAGGCAGATGAACCGGCTCGGACAACCGCATGGCCGCCATGACGATGACCACCATGGCCATGGCCAACAGGAAACCGCCGTTCACCAGCGCGCCTATTATCTCGGCTCGGAACCAGCCGAAGCTGCGGCTCTCGTCGGCTGGTCGGCGCGCAAGCTTCGCTGCGACAAGAGCAACGAGAACCCCGCCCACGGCGGAGAATGTGTGAAAAGCGTCGGAAATGACGGCGATAGAGCCGGTCCACAGGCCAATTACCAGTTCAGCGATGAAGTAGAGGCCAGTCAACCATGCCGATATGACCATCGCCCGGCCGCTGGAAGGAAGGTGTCCCTGATGACCGCCGTTCATAGCCTTGTCCCTGTATGCGCATCTGTTTCGCACCGGGAGGCGAGCGACTGTGTCATATGGCTCGTTGGGCGGCGCACCTATTCCTTACGCACGCCGCGCCGTGCCCCCTCGGTGAGAGGTCGGGCAAAGAACCTCACGCGAAAACGGCCGTCTCTGGAGAGGCGGCCGTTGTGCTTTTCTGTCGCCTACCAGCGCCAGGCGTCGCGGACGACTTCGATGATGTAGCCGTCGTAGTCGTCGATCAGATAGATCGCATTGTCGACGTAGACCCATCGCGTGCCTGGAGGCGGATAGCCCAGGCCGTAGGAGCGCCAGTCGTTCACCTGATAGCGCCAGAAGACGTCCGGCAGGTACTGGCCGACGTAATACTGCCGGTTCCAATAGCTGCGCGGCACGCTGTAGTAGCCGTAGCCGGGCGCGAAATAGAAGCCGATGCGCACGCCGTTCCAGCTGCGGAAGCGCTGGTCATGGCGCCACCAGTCGCTGCGGTGGCGTCGATCCCAGTCGCGGCGCCACTGGTCGCGGTTCCAGCGGTTGTGGAACTCACGATAGTCGCGGTCCCGGTTCCACTGGCCCGGTCGATCGGGGCGGTTGGGGCGATTCCAGTCCGGACGATCCGGTCTGTTTGGCCTCTGAGAATCTGGTCGATCCGGGCGTTGCGGACGATCCGGTCGGTTCCAGTCGGGCCGATCCGGACGGCCGTTTTCGGGTCTGTCGGGGCGTCCAGGCGTCTCAGGCCGAGAAGGACGGTCGGGCCTGTTCCATTCCGGACGATCCGGGCGCTGCGGATGATCGGGCCGGTTCGGCTGCTGCGGCCGCTCGGGACGATTGGGTCGCTCGCCGGATGGACGGTCCGGCCGGTGGCCATCTGGCCTTTGCGGGCGCTGAGCCTCGGGGGAGGGGCGCTGCGGTCGCTCAGGGCGGCTCTCGAACTGGCGTTCCTGGCGCTGAGAGGGCGATACGGCGCGGTCGCGTTGCTCACGCTGAGGAGCGGCGCGTCGTTCCGGACGGCGAGCGCCGTCCTCGCGCGCGTGGGGCCGGTCCTGGGCCATGACGGCCAGCGGCGCGGCGGTGGGAACCAGGAAGCTGGCGGCGGCCGCGAACATGAGGAGCGAACGTTTCATGATCATCAATCCTCGCACGTCCGACAGGACGGCTTGATGCGCAGGATGCGCGGTGCGCCATGAACCTGCGCTGAACGCTGATCGCAGAGCGTCGTCATGAAAAAGGCCCCGCAAGACAGGTGCTTGCGGGGCCGAAGAAGGAGCTTGTCTGAACGATCTAATAGATGTCGTGCAGGACGCTGGCGATCAGGCCGGTCGCGACCGCGATCATCAGGATGTCGTTGCCGGCGTGGACATAGCGGTAGCCGCGCGGCGCCGGACGCAGGCCGTAATAATAGGGATCGTTCACATAGTATCCGCGGTAGGCGGAGGGCAGATAGCCGCCCGTGCGCCAGCGATAGCCGTAGTAGCGAGGCTCGACCCGATAATAGCCGTGGCCGGGCGCATACCAGTAACCGTTCCGCGCGCCGCGATAATCACGGTACTCGGGGCGGTGACGCCACCAGTCGCGGTTGTCACGGCTCCAGCGGTCATATCGCCGCTGCTCCTGACGCCATTCACGGTGATCGTTGCGGCGGTCCTGTCTCCATTCGCGCCGGTCATCGCGGCGATCCTGGCGCCACTCGCGGCGATCATCGTGGCGATCCTGACGCCGATCGCGATCATGGCCCCGGCGGTCCTGGCTCCATTCGCGACGATCATGGCGGTCCTGAGCCTGCGCCATCATGGGGGCGGCCGTGGTCGCCAGCGCCAGGGCGATGACGGCGGCCTTGGTCAGGCGGTTCATGTTCAACTCCATCCAAGTGGCGAAACCCTGTCTGGCTGGAATTTCGACTTTGGCGAATGAACGCCGTCTGAACCGGAGCGTCATCTTGCGGGGTGTGGCGCGTCCACGGCATTCGGCGTTAACGCTAATTTCAAACCGTCGGTATTTGACTGTCACTCCGAGGGCGGAGCCAGAACGGCCCGTTCAGGAGGACAAGCGATGACTGCCTATGAAACGGCGCACGACGCTATCGACCACGCGGCCCTGCCGCTGCCCACGCCCGACATGGACGGCGACGCCCTGTTCCGTCTGGGCCTGGCCTATTCGGCGGGACTGGACGGGTGCCCGATCGACCGGGTGTCGGCCCACATGATCTTCAACCTGGCCTCCATGAAGGGCTCGATCGAGGCGCGGGAATACCGCCGCGACATCAGCCAGGAGATGGAGCACGACGAGATCGCTGAGGCGCAGCGCGCCGCGCGCCGATGGATCGACGCCGGTTCATCCTCTCTGGCGGCCTGACCTTGGTGAATTGAGAAGCCGTTCGGCGTCTGGACCGGGCGGGCGCGGCGGGGTATGCACCCCGCGAGTTCCCCGTCCGAAGGATTCCGTCCATGCTCGCTCGCATCTACCGCCCGGCCAAGACCGCGATGCAGTCCGGCAAGGCCAAGGCGCGCGACTGGCGTCTGGAATTCGAGCCCGCCTCGGCGCGCACCATTGATCCGCTGATGGGATGGACCAGCTCGACCGACATGAACGGCCAGGTTCGGCTGTCGTTCGACACCAAGGAAGAGGCGGTCGACTACGCCGAACGCCACGGCATCGCCTTCCGACTGCATGAACCCAATGAGGCGCCGGTCATCATCAAGGCCTACGCCGACAACTTCGCCACCAACCGCAAGCAGTCCTGGACCCACTAGGGTCGGACGGCTGCACCTGAGGCGCCCTTAGCTCAACCGGATAGAGCACCCGCCTTCTAAGCGGACGGTTGCAGGTTCGAGTCCTGCAGGGCGCGCCATGCCTTCAATCCCTTCTCCAGATCGGCGATCAGGTCGGCGGGGTCTTCCAGACCGACATGCAGCCGCAGCAGTTGACCCGGCAGGGCGGGCGCATGCTGTCGGTGCGCCAGTTGCGGGGTCTCATGGGTGATCAGGCTTTCGAAACCGCCCCAGGAATAGCCCATGCCGAACAGGTTTAGGGCGCGCATGAAGGCATGAGCGGCCGCAGTGTCGCCGCCCTTCATGACCACGCCCATCAACGACGCCGCGCCGTTGAAATCCCTTCGCCACAGGTCGTGCCCGACCGAGCTGGGCAGAGGCGGGTAGAGGATGCGAGCGACTTCGGCCTGATCCTGCAGCCATTTGGCAATACGCAGGGCTGATCGCGCCTGCGCCTCATAGCGCAAGGGAAGGGTGCGGGCGCCGCGCAACGCCAGCCATGCGTCGTCGGGCGAGACGTGCCAGCCCATGTCTTCGATCGTATGGCTGACCGCCCGCAGAATCTCGGGTGCGTCGGCTGCAATCCCGCCCATCAGCAGGTCGGAATGGCCGCCGGCATACTTCGTCAGGGCCTGGACGCTGACGTCGACGCCGTGCGCCAGAGGGCGAAAGGCCAGCCCCGCCGCCCAGGTATTGTCCATCACCGTCAGCACGCCGCGCGTTCGGCAGGCGGCGGCCAGGGCGGGAACATCCGCCATTTCAAACGTCAGCGAGCCCGGCGCCTCGATCAGCAGCACCCGCGTCCGCTCATGGACGTGCTCCATCACGGCTTCGACCGAAGCGTCGGCGGGATGAAACCGCGCCGTCACGCCTCTGACCTCCAGGTGCCGGGTCAGGAAGCGCCGCGTGGGGCCATAGACGGCGTCGGTCGTCAGCACCTCGTCGCCGGGCCTCAACAAGGCCGTCAGCGGCAAAGTGACCGCAGCCAGGCCCGAGGGAACCAGAAAGACGTCGCTCGCCCCCTCTAGATCGGCCAGCACGGCGCGCAGGTCTCGCGCCGCCCTGGTTCCGTCCAGACCGTAGACCGGACCGTCCGTGGCGTCCTGCATCGCCGCCGGGTCGTCGCTCAGCATGGTCGAGGCCCGCTCGACCGGGGGATTGACGGGGCGGCGCCCCTGGCCGCGTCGCGTGGCGCCGGCGATCAGTCGGGTGCGGTCGGAAAGCGTCGGCATACGGGCTCCGGCGGGTTGCGGTTCGCGGCCTAGAGGGCTCTAAACTAGGGCGGGGCGCAAGGCAGGAGCAGTGAACGGCATGAAGGCGCAGTGGATCGGGGCGGGACTGGCGGCGACGCTGGTGCTTCTGGGCGCCTGCGGGCGACAGACCGAGCCGGAGAGCGACGCCCTGCGTGAGCCGACGCCGCGCACGCCGACAGCCCTGCCGGACGTCAAGGAAAGCCCGACCCTGGCGGCGATCCGCCAGCGCGGCCGCCTGAATTGCGGCGTGCATGAAGGCTTGGTTGGTTTCGCCTATACCGACAACCGGGGCGCCTGGCGGGGCTTTGATGTCGATTTCTGCCGGGCCACGGCGGCGGCCGTTTTCGGCGATCCGGACGCCGTGCGCTTCGTCCCGCTGAATACGGAGCAACGCTTCGATGCGGTTCGTTCCGGTCGGGTGGACGTGCTGTGGCGCAACACCTCATGGACCATGAGTCGCGACACGGCGTCGGGCCTCAGCTTCGCCGGCGTCAACTATTACGACGGCCAGGGCTTCATGGTGCGCCGCGCGCTGAATCTGAACAGTGCGGCTGAACTGAACGGCGCGCGCATCTGCGTGCAGTCCGGATCCACGACAGAACTGAACGTCGAAGATTATTTCCGTCGTCGCGGCATTGAATATCGTCCCGTCGTGGTCGCGACCGAAGGCGAGGCGCGTCAGGCCTATGCGCGTGAGGAATGCGACGCCTTCACCGCCGATATCTCGGCCCTCGCCGCCGCGCGCACGACCCTGCCAAATCCGCAGCAGCATATGATCCTGTCCGACGTGATCTCGAAGGAGCCTCTGGGCCCGGTCGTGCGCAGTGGAGACGATCGTTGGACGGCGGTGATCCGCTGGACACTGAACGCCCTGATCCTGGCCGAAGAGTTGGGCGTAACCCGCGATAACGTTTCGGATTTATCCAAGAATTCAACAGATCCTCGCGTTCGTCGCCTGCTGGGTTCCGAAGGTGACTTCGGCCCTAGTATCGATCTGCCCAGAACATGGGCGCAGGACGCCGTCGCGGCCAGCGGGAATTACGGCGAAATATTCAACCGAAACCTCGGCGAGCAGTCATCGCTTGATCTGGAGCGGGGATTGAATGCTCAATGGTCATCTCGGCCCGCCGGGTTGATCTATGGGCTTCCCGTCCGCTAGTCCAAGGAAGAGGGAATAGGGAAGGGACCGGATGGAGACCACGGCCAAGCGCGGACTGCCGCTTCACATGTTGATGCTGATCGGGTTTCTGGTCGGTCTCATCGGCGGCCTCATCGTCAATCTGACCGTCGGCGGCGACGTCGGCTGGGTTCAGTGGCTGACCTCCAACATCACGGGACCGGCGGGACAGATCTTCCTGCGCCTGCTGTTCATGCTGGTGCTGCCGCTGCTGTTTTCAGCCCTGGTCATCGGCGTGGCCGAGATGGGCGATCTGAAGGCGCTGGGCCGCGCGGGCTCCAAGAGCCTGCTGTTCACCGTCTTCATCTCCGCCGTGGCGGTGCTGATCGGCATGGTGATGGTCAACGTTTTTCGGCCGGGCGACGGGGTCGATCCGGCCCTGGCCCAGCAACTGCTGGATCAAGGGCGCGCCGGCGCCGCTTCGATCATCGGCAATGCCCCGACATCGGTTCAGGCGGGCGATTTCTTCCTGGACCTGATCCCGTCCAATGTCTTTACGGCTGCGGCGGAGAACCAAATCCTGCCAGTCATGGTCTTCGCCCTGTTCTTCGGCGTCGGCCTAGTCATGACCAAGAGCCCGGCGACCGACCGTTTGCAACAGACGATCGAAGGTCTGTTCGAGGTGATGATGAAGCTCATCAACCTCGTCATCCGCATCGCCCCCATCGCCATCGCCTGCCTGATGTTCAACCTGGCGGCCCTGTTCGGCTGGGAACTGCTGATCCGTCTGGGCGCCTTCGTCGCCGTCGCCGTGGGCGCCATGGCGATCCACATGTTCGTGGTCTATCCGATCTGCATTGCGGTTCTGGGCGGCATGTCGCCGCTGAAGTTCTTCCGCGCCATCCGTGAAGCCATGGTGGTCTCCTTCTCCACCGCTTCCTCCAACGCCAGCCTGCCGGTCTCGCTACGCGTGGCCGAGCAGGAGCTAGGCCTGCCGCGCAAGATCGCTCGTTTCGTCCTGACTGTCGGCGCCACCGCCAATCAGAACGGCACGGCCCTGTTCGAAGGGGTGACGGTGCTGTTCCTGGCCCAGTTCTTCGGCGTAGATTTGACGATCGGCCAACAGGTGATCGTCATGCTGGTCTGCATCCTGGGCGGGGTCGGGACGGCGGGGGTTCCGGCGGGTTCCCTGCCGGTCATCGCCATGATTCTGGCCATGGTGGGCGTGCCGCCGGAAGGCATCGGCCTGATCCTGGGCGTCGATCGCTTCCTGGACATGTGCCGGACTTCGCTGAACGTCACGGGCGACTTGGTCGTCGCCACCGTGGTGTCGCGTGGCGAGGAAGATGCGGACGCTTCGTCGCCGCCGCCGGCATCCGCGACGGCTTCAGCCTAGCCCGTAGCCAGGGGCGCGTCCGGTCGCGCGCCCCACTCGGCCCACGATCCGTCATAGAGGCGCGACGGCCGCCCCAGCACGGCCAGCCCCAGGGTCAGGATCGCCGCCGTCACGCCCGAACCGCAACTGGTGATGACGGGCCGCTCCAGATCAACGCCCGCCGCGCGAAAGGCCTCTTCCAGCGCCGCGCCCTGCTTCAACGTCCCATCCGCGTTCAGCAGGCTGGAGAAGGGCAGGTTCAGCGCGCCCGGCATATGACCGGCCCGCACGCCGGGGCGCGGCTCGGCCGCTTCTCCCCGAAAACGCGCCGCCCCGCGTGCATCGACCACCTGAAGACCGTCTGCCAGCGCGGCGCCGACCTGAGTAAAATCCGCCACAGCCTCGGCCTCGAACAGCGCCTTGAACCGCGTAGGGGCAGGCGCTTCGGCCGCGCCGCTCTCGAGCGCTCGCCCTTCAGCCCTCCACTTGGGCAAACCGCCGTCCAGCACGCGCACCCGCTTGGCCCCCATCGTCCGCAACGTCCACCAGACCCGCGCCGCCGAGAACAGCCCCTGCGCGTCATAGACCACGATGTCGTCGCTCTCCGCGACGCCCAGCGCGCCCATCGCCTCAGCGAAGATGTCCGGCGACGGCAGCATGTGCGGATAAGGGCTGTTCCGGTCCGACACCGCGTCCAGATCGAAAAAGACGGCGCCCGGCAGCCGCTCGCGCTCGAAATCCGCCCGCGCATCGCGCCCGTCCAGCCACCAGCTGGCGTCGATGGTTCTCAGGTCCGGCGCGCCCAGCCGCGACGCCAGGGCTTCGGTCGAGATCAGGGGCGTATCGGGGCTGGTCATCTTGTCAGATTACCATGATCGCGACGGCGATGGTCAGGGCCTGAGTCGCCGGATAAGTTGCGAAAACGCATCCGCGACGCCACCTGTCCGCCTGAAAGTCGCGGCATAGGCCCGCGAACCGCCGTTGAAACCAGTCGAAAGCGCCGCCGTGACCTCTCCGAACGCCGTCATCACCCTGTCCGAAGGCCTCAAGACCCCCGTCGTCATCGGCGGCGGCGCCCGCATCGTCTTCATCGCCGGCCCCTGCCAGATGGAAAGCCGCCAGCACGCGCTGGAGACGGCCCATCAGCTCAAGGAGATCGGCGAGCGCCTGAACCTCGGCATCATCTACAAGACCAGCTTCGACAAGGCGAACCGCACCAGCGCCAGCGCCGCGCGCGGCATCGGCCTGAAGGACGCCCTGCCGATCTTCGCCGAAATCCGCGAAGTCACCGGCCTCCCGACCCTGACCGACGTCCACTCCGAGGCCCAGTGCGGCCCGGTCGGCGAGGTCGTGGACGTGTTGCAGATCCCGGCCTTCCTGTCGCGCCAGACCGACCTGCTGCTGGCGGCCGCCGCCACGGGCAAGGCGATCAACATCAAGAAGGGTCAGTTCCTGGCCCCCTGGGACATGAAGAACGTCATCGCCAAGGTCACGGGCGCGGGCAACCTCAACGTCATGGCCTGCGAGCGCGGCGCCAGCTTCGGCTACAACACCCTGGTCAGCGACATGCGCGCCCTGCCGATCCTGCGCGAGATCGGTTGCCCCGTCGTCTTCGACGCCACCCACAGCGTCCAGCAGCCGGGCGGGCAGGGCACGTCCTCGGGCGGCCAGCGCGAGTTCGTGCCGGTGCTGGCCCGCGCCGCCGTCTCGGTCGGCGTCGACGCCGTCTTCATGGAGACGCACGAAGACCCGGATAACGCTCCGTCGGACGGCCCCAACATGGTGCCGCTCAGCCAGTTCGAGGCTCTGGCCGCCGAACTGATCGCCTTTGACGATCTGGCCATCAAGCTGGGTCACAAGGGGCCGATGGCGAAGACGGCGTGAATCCGCTAGTTCGGCGTCATGGCTGAACGTTCTCTTGATCTCGGCGCCCTGCAGTCCCTGCTGGAGCGCGTGCGCGACCTGAAGGTCGCCTGCGTCGGCGATCTGATGCTGGATCGCTATGTCTATGGCGAGGTCAGCCGCATCTCGCCCGAGGCGCCGATCCCCGTCCTGCGCGCGCGCCGCACCGTGGTCATGCCCGGCGGCGTGGGCAATGTCGCCCGCAACGTCGCGGCTCTGGGCGGTCAGGCCCGTCTGGGCGCCGTCGCGGGCGATGACGCGGCGGGCGCCGAACTGGCCGACCTGATCGCCGCCGAGGACCGGATCGAGGACGCCCTGATCCGGCCCGAGGGCGCCGCCACCATCGTCAAGACGCGCTTCGTCGCCGCTGGCCAGCAGCTGCTGCGTCTGGACGACGAGGCCGCGCTCCATTCCGGCTATGCCGACAAGGCGGTGTTTCAGGGCGCGGGCGCCATCCTGCTGTCCGACTACGCCAAGGGCGTGGTGGACGACGACGCCGTTCAGGCGGCGCTGTGGGCAGGGGTCGAATACGGCGCGCCGGTCATTGTCGATCCCAAGGGCCGCGACTTCGCCCGCTATGGCGCGGTCGATGTCATCAAGCCGAACGCCAGCGAACTGGCGGGCGCCACTGGCCTGCCTACCGAGACTGACGAACAGGTCGAGGCGGCGCTGGCCGCCCTGCTGGCCTCCACCACGGTCAAGACCGTTATAGTCACCCGCGCGGGCAAGGGCATGACGCTGGCGCGGCGTGGCGGCGGCGTCACCCACTTCCCCGGCCGGGCGCGCGAAGTGTTCGACGTCTCAGGCGCGGGCGACACCTGCCTCGCCGCGCTGGGCCTCGCTTTGGGCGCGGGCGCGACGCTGGAGCAGGCGGTGCAGTTCGCCATCCTCGCCTCGGGCGTGGTGGTGGGCAAGAGCGGCACGGCCGTCGTCACCCCCGCCGAACTGATCGAGGCCGAGATGAGCCAGCACGCGGCCCTGGCTCAGTCCAAGGTCACGCCGCTGGACGAACTGGCCGATCAGGTCGAGGCGTGGAAGCGTCAGGGCCTGAAGGTGGGCTTCACCAACGGCTGCTTCGACATCCTGCACCGCGGCCACGTCGCCTATCTGGCGCAGGCGCGTGGCTGGTGCGACCGGCTGGTGGTGGCGCTGAACACCGACGCCTCTGTGCGCCGCCTGAAGGGCGAGGGTCGCCCCGTCAATGATCTGGACAGCCGCGCCGCCGTCATCGGCGGTCTGGCCAGCGTCGATCGCGTCACCGCCTTCGACGATCCGACCCCCATGGCGCTGATCGAGCGGCTGAAGCCCGACGTGCTCATCAAGGGATCGGACTACACCAAGGACAAGGTGGTCGGCGCCGCCGAGGTCGAAAGCTGGGGCGGCGAAGTCCGTCTGGCCGACTTCGCCGATGGCTATTCCACGACCAAGACCATCGAGAAGATGACCGGAGACAAAGCATGACGCCCAGAATGATCGTCGTCACGGGCGGCGCGGGCTTCATCGGCTCCAACATCGTCGCCCGTCTGTGCGAGAGCGGCGCCTGGGACGTGGTCGTCTGCGACCGGCTGGAGACGGCCGACCTCGCCAAGTGGAAGAACATCGCCAAACACTCCATCGCCGACCTGTGGGCGCCCGAAGAGCTGTTCGACCAGTTGGAGCGTCACGCCGACCGCATCGAGGCGGTGATCCACATGGGCGCCATATCCTCGACGACGGAGCCGGACGCTGACCTGATCCTGCGCACCAACTTCAGCCTGTCGCGCGACCTCTGGGACTGGTGCGCGGTGCGCAATGTTCGGATGATCTACGCCTCTTCGGCCGCCACCTATGGCGACGGCGAGGCCGGGTTCGAGGACCGCGACGATCCTGAGAGCCTGAATGCTCTGCGCCCGCTAAACGCCTATGGCTATTCGAAATATCTGTTCGACCAGTATGCCGTGCGTCAGGCTGATCGCGACGAGGCGCCGCCTCAGTGGGCCGGGCTGAAGTTCTTCAACGTCTATGGCCCGAACGAGGGCCACAAGGGCGGCATGAAGTCGGTCGTCGCCCAGATCTGGCCCAAGGTGCAGGCGGGCGAGACGGTCAGCCTGTTCCGCTCGCACAACCCGAACTATCCCGACGGGGGCCAGTTGCGCGACTTCGTCTTCGTCGATGACGTGGTCAACATCATCCTGTGGCTGCTTGAGCGCGAGGACATCTCGGGCGTGTTCAACGCCGGATCGGGCCAGGCGCGCTCCTTCGCCGACCTGGCGCGCGCCACCTTCGCGGCGGCGGGCAAGGATCCGTCCATCGCCTACATCGACATGCCCGAGGCGATCCGCGACCGCTATCAATACTTCACCGAGGCCAGCATGGATCGCATCCGCGCCCTCGGCTACGGCGGTCAATCGACGCCGCTGGAGGAAGGCGTGCGCCGCTACGTCCAGGACTTCCTGGCCCAGTCGGACCCGTACCGCTGATGCTGCCCAGGCTGACCTTTCGCCAGTGGGTCGGCTATGCAGGCCTGGCGGTCATTCTTGTGCTGACTGCGGCTGTGGCGGTCTGGCGCGGCGACATCTTGCGGGCGGGTCTGGATCCCCAGGTGCCGTTTCAGACCTATCGTCCTCCGGCTAAGCCCGATTACGCCCAGAAGAACGCCTGGGCCTTGCTGGACGCTCGCGCGCCCGGCGCTGGATCGGCTCATGTCTTCTTCGTGCATTCCACGACCTACAACGGCGGAAAGGACTGGAACGGGGCGATCGACGATGCGCGCGCCCTAGCCGGACTGCGTGGCACGGTACTGCCCAACTACGCTGGCCCCCTGGCCCAGGTGGGGGATGTCAGCGCGCCTCTGTATCGCCAGGCCAGCCTCTATACTCGCCTGACACTGCGTGAAGACGCGCGGGAGGCTCGAGCCTTCGCCTATCAGGACGTGGCCGCGGCTTTCGACGCCTGGTTGGAACGTCACCCGGAGGGGCCCATCATCCTGGCCGGGGTGGAGCAGGGGGCCGAATTGGCCGATCGCCTGCTGCATGACCGGATTGCGCCTGATCCCGCCCTGCGCTCACGGCTGGTCGCGACCTATCTGATGGAGCACCTGGCGCCGGAATCTCGCTTCACCGCCTTCCCCCTCTGTACAGGTCGCGAGCAGGTCGGCTGCGTGCTCGTCTGGCGTTCGCTGGAAGAAGAGAACGAGAGCGAGTCACGCCGCGCGCTACGTCGCGCTTTGACGTGGAACGATCGCGGCGCCCTGGTGACCTTCGACGGCGTAAAGTCC
This sequence comes from Brevundimonas sp. 357, assembly GCF_003938605.1. Classification (GTDB taxonomy): domain Bacteria; phylum Pseudomonadota; class Alphaproteobacteria; order Caulobacterales; family Caulobacteraceae; genus Brevundimonas. Next base: position 88,747 of record NZ_RHWX01000010.1, read on the forward strand.
GCCTGCGTCAATCCCGTTACCGGGTCGGCCGCCGCCCCGCGCTCTGAAATGCGTGAAAGCCGCGGTGCGACAAACGCCACCAATCTGGAATGGGGCGTCCGCCCGGCCTTGCAACGCCGTATCGTGGCGGCCGAATGTCGCGACGGCGTCCTGTGGCGTTCGCGGCTGAGTTCGGAATCATTCCGTCCGCGCGGCGCCTGGGCGGAGCAACGGAAGATCCCGCCTTACAACCCTTTCTACGCAGACGTCGAAGCAGACGTGATGGAACGGTTATCCGCCTGGTCTTTGCAAGCGGGCGTCTGATCACGCAGCGTGAATGTTCAAGGCCTTCATCAGGGCGTCGCGGATGGCGCCTTCCGTAAAAGGTTTCTGCACGGTCGGATTGCCCCGCCAATGCTCGGGCAGTCCTGCCTCGCCATAACCGGTCGAGAAGACAAAGGGCACGCCGCGCGCTTTCAGCGCCTCGGCGACCGGAAACACTTCCTGGCCCGCGACATTGACGTCCAGCAGGGCGGCGTCCAGCTCGCCTGTCCCCGAGGCGATGCGCAGGCCGTCGTCCACGTTGGATTCAGGACCGATGACGTCGCATCCCATGTCGCTGAGGATTGTTTCCAACAACATGGCCACCAGCGACTCATCCTCGACGATCAGTACGCGACGGCCAGTGAAGATATCGGTCATGCGTTGGTTTCCAGGGGCAGGTTGAACTCGGCGCGAAAGCCGTCGTCGGCAAAGGACATCTTGACGTCCCCGTGCAGGTCGTGCCGCACGTTGCGTTCGATCAACCGCGTGCCGAATCCGCGGCGTTCGGGCGCGGCGATCGGCCCTCCGCCGACTTCCCGCCAGGTGATTTCCAGCCTCGGCGCCTTCTGATCGGCAACCCGCCAGTCGACTATCACCCGCCCATCGCCGCGGGACAGCGCCCCATACTTTGCGGCGTTGGTGGCCAGTTCATGAAAAACCATGCCGAGAGAGACCGCTCGTGCCGGGGACAGGTCGATGTGCGGGCCGTTCAAACTCAACCGGCCCGTGCCGTGCGCCATGGTTTCATGTTCCAGCACGGAGCGCAGGTCAGCGCCTTCCCAGTGACTACGTGTCAACAGGTCATGCGTGTGCGACAGCGACAGTATCCGCGACTGGAAGGCGGCGGCGAAGGAGCGAGGGTCTTCATGGCTGCGGGCCGTCTGCATGGCGATCGATTGCACCGTCGCCAGGGTGTTCTTCACTCGATGGTTCAACTCGTCGATCATCAGCTTCTGCCGTTCGGCCTCTAGTCTCTGATTGTCGGCCTCGACTTTCATCGCCCGTCGAAAAATGCCGCCGCCCAGCATTTCGTCCAGGGCGGTGCGCCGTCCGTCTCGACCGTCTGCCGTCATACGCGCGTTGATCAGTTCGGTGACGTCGCTGGTGTGTTGAAGGATGTGAGTGACTTCGCCTCGATCATTCTTGATCGGCGTATGCGTGCAACTCCAGTAACGATCGTCGAATGCGACCTGGCCATCCGCGGCAGTTGTCCTGATGGGATAGTGCAGCAGGGCGATATGATCGGCATCGCCGGTCTCCAGCACCTTTTCGAACGACGCCTTCAGACGCTGGCTGTTGTCCTCGCTCGGACCGTCGATGTCGGCGCCGAATACGTCCATGACATGAACGCCGATCAGATCTTCGCGTCGGTGCTGGGTAACGTCCAGATATGCCTGGTTCATTCCAGCGAAACGCAGATCGCGATCCAACAGCATGTATGGGTTGGGTGAGGCGTCGAAAGCCGCGACCAGATCAATCGTTTTGGCCAGTGTCCTCAACACGTCCCCCGTCCTATTGCGTCCCTAACGCAACGCGAGCGGAAAGGGTGCATGACCCTCGGCCCGAAACGAGGGAAATTGTAGAGACGAGCAGACCCGAACCGTCAAGCTGGCGCTCAGATGGCAAGGCGCGACAGAAAAGCGCCGCCCGCTGATGATACGGGAAATCTGCTGTTGCCTTAAAAGGAGAAAATGGTGGACGCGACAGGGATTGAACCTGTGACCCCCTCGGTGTGAACGAGGTGCTCTCCCGCTGAGCTACGCGTCCGCCTGGGAACGGGGCGGTCAGTGACTGCGCCGTCGGGAGGCGGGGACATAGCCCGCGATTCCGACGACGGCAAGCCTCAATTCATCAAATAGCAGCGTCGCTTGCTCAGATTCCCGCCGCTCGCGCGCCTTCCGGGGTTTCGCTGTCCGGATCGCCAGGCAGCCAGGCGACATGGCCGTTGTAGATGTCCTGGTTCAGGAGGCCTTCCTCCTTGGCGACCAGGACGGGCACGATCATCTGGCCGGTGACGTTGGTGGCCGTGCGCATCATGTCGATGATGCGGTCGATGGCGATGATGTAGCCGACGCCTTCCAGCGGCAGGCCCGCCGTCGACAGCGTCAGGGTCAGCATGACGATGCTGGTCCCCGGCACGCCCGCCGTGCCCAGCGACCCCAGCACGGCCGTCAGGCCGATCAGGATGTACTGCGTCAGCGTCAGGTCGATCTGGAAATACTGGGCGATGAAGATCGAGGCGATGGCCGGATAGATGGCGCCGCACCCGTCCATTTTCACATTGGCGCCCAGCGGCACGGCGAAGGAGGCATAGGCCTGCGGCACGCCCAGACGTTCGACCGTCTGGCGCAGGGTGACGGGCAGGGTGCCCAGCGACGACGAGGTGGCGAAGGCCGTCTGCATAGCCGCAGCTCCGCCGCGGAAGAAGCTGACCACCTTCAGCCCGTGCAGCTTCAGCAGGCCCGAATAGACGACAAAGATGTGGAACAGGCAGGCCGCATAGATGGCGAAGATGAACTTGCCCAGCGGCAGCAGCGCCTCCCAGCCATAGCCGCCGACGACCGAGCCGATCAGGCCGAACACCCCGAAAGGCGTCAACTGGATCACCCAACGCGTGATGCGGAACACCAGGGCCGCGCCTTCATCCACCAGCCTGCGCGCGTTCTGCGCCCGATCGCCCAGCGCCACCAGCGCCGCCCCCACCAGCGCCGAGAAGAAGATGATCTGCAGCACCTTGCCCTCGGCCAGGGCGGCGAAGGGGTTGGTCGGCACGACGCCCAGCAGCACCTGCAACGGCGTCGGAATCTCGCGCGCCTTGACCTCGCCCAGCGGCAGGTTCGACAGGCCGACGCCCGGATTGATGATGTGGCCGAACGCAAAGCCGACCAGCACGGCCAGCAGGGAGGTGATGGCGAACCAGACGATGGTCCGCACCCCCAGCCGCACCGCGCCGACCCCTTCGCCCAGCTTGGCGATCGAACTGGCGATGGTGAACAGCACCAGCGGCGCCACCACCATCCGGATCAGGTTCAGATAGACGTCGCCGATCGGCTGCAGCCAGACGGTCGCCTGCTCGCGCAGGATCAGACCGGCGATGATGCCCAGGGCGAACCCGGCGGCGGTGCGTTGCCACAGCGGAATGGCGAAGAAGCGACTAAGCATGACGACCCAGAGAGGAGGAACGGGTCGATCTATGTGTTTCGCAAGCGCGAAGACGGCAACAGCCGCAGAGGCGGTTGAGGGTTAGAAGTTCTAAAGGCAGCAGGAGTTTTCCTTCCGCCTACATAACCCGCTCATTCCGGCGAGGGGTCAACCCCGCATCACCTCGGCCAGCGCCTCTTCGAACCCGTCGTAGTGGTCGATCATCACGTCGCCGCCCAGTTCCGCGTGCGGCACGTCGTTGTAGCCGAAGCTGACGGCGATGCAGGGCACGCCCGCATCCTTGGCCGCCTTGGTGTCGGTGGTGCTGTCGCCGACCATGACGCAGCGCGCCGGATCGCCGCCCGCCTTCTGCACCGCTTGGATGATGTGGGCGCCGCTGGGCTTGCGGGCCGACACCGCATCCGGTCCGGCCACGAAGGCGAAGTGGCGCGTCAGCTCCAACGCCTCGATCAGCGCCACCGACAGATCGGTGCGCTTGTTGGTCGCCACGCAAAGGATCGCCCCGCGCGCGCTCAGCCGGTCCAGCGCGGCGACGCAGCCGTCGAACGGGCGGCTCTCATCGGCGATGTGGGCCAGGTAGTGTTCGATGAAGCGCTCGAACAGGCCGGGGGCGTGGGCCTCGTCCCAGACGGCGCCCGCTTCCATGAAGCCGTGGCGCAGCATGGCCATGGCGCCGTGTCCGACCAGATGCCGGGTCGAGGACATGGGCACGGGCGGCAGCTCATACTCCGCCAGCATCCGGTTCAGCGTCCCGATCAGGTCCGGCGCCGAATCCACCAGTGTCCCGTCCAGATCGAAGGCGATGGTCCAGCCTTCCAGGTCGCGCTCAATGCTCACTCATCTGTCTCCCGGCTCGCGAAGACCCCGGCAATGGGCTAGATCGCAGGCAACGACAAGCCGCCGGATCGATTCATGACCGCACCCCATCCCCAGACTCATCCGAGGGCCGCCATCATCCTCGCCGCCGGCCAGGGCACGCGCATGAAGTCGCCCCTGCCCAAGGTGCTGCACCCGGTGGGCGCCCGCGCCATGCTGGATCACGCCATCGACGCGGCCGAGGCTCTGGGCTGCGAGCGCATCGTCGTCGTGGTCGGCTCCCACTCGCCGGAAGTCCGCGCCCATGTCGAAAAGCGCCTCGGCGCCGATAGCATCGCCGTTCAGGATCCGCCGCTGGGCACCGGCCACGCCGTGCGCGCCGCCGAGGCCGTGCTGGGCGACTTCATCGGCCAGGTGGTCGTCACCTACGGCGACGTGCCCCTGCTGAAGGCCGCCGACATAGAGCCGGTCTTCGCCGCCCATGAAGGCGTCACCGTCATCGGCTTCGAGGCCCGCGACCCCGGCGCCTATGGCCGCCTGATCCTCGACGGCGACAGCCTGCTGGCTATCACCGAGGCCAAGGAGGCGTCGGCCGAGGTTCTGGCGATCACCGCCTGCAACTCCGGCGTCATGGCGGCCCCGGTCGGCCTGATGTTCGAGCTGTTGTCCGAGGTGACGAACGACAACGCCAAGGGCGAATACTACCTGACCGACGTGGTCGAACTGGCTCGCAAGCGCGGCGCCCCAACCCGCGCCGTCTTCGCCGCCGAGGACTCCGTCATGGGCGTCAACGCGCAAGGCGAACTGGCCCAGGCCGAGGCCCTGTTCCAGAAGACCCAGCGCGAGCATTTCCTGGCGCAGGGCGTCACCATGTCGGCCCCTGAAACGGTCCACTTCGCTTGGGACACGGACATTGGCGCAGGCACGACCATCGAGCCCTTCGTCGTCTTCGGCCCCGGCGCCAAGGTGGCCGAGGGCGCGCGCATCCGCAGCTTCAGCCATATCGAGGGCGCCAAGGTCGCGACCGGCGCCGAGATCGGTCCCTACGCCCGCCTGCGCCCCGGCGCGGACCTGGGCGAAGGCGTCAAGATCGGCAACTTCGTCGAGGTCAAGAACGTCCGCATGGACGCGGGAGCCAAGGCCAATCATCTGGCCTACCTCGGCGACGGCCATGTGGGGACGAAAGCCAACATCGGCGCGGGCACGATCTTCTGCAACTACGACGGCTTCTTCAAACACCGCACCACGGTGGGCGAGGGGGCCTTCGTCGGCTCCAACTCGTCGCTGGTCGCACCCGTGACCATCGGTTCGGGCGCCATGGTCGGCTCCGGCTCCGTGGTGACGAAGGACGTCGCGCCCGGCGACCTGGCCCTGGCGCGCGGCCAACAGACGACGAAGCCGGGCTGGGCCGCCCGCTTCATGGACACCATGCGCGCGAAGAAGGCGGCGAAATCCCAATGAGCGACCTGCAGAAAAAGAACGCCGGCGAAGCCGCCGCCCAATACGTCGAGGCCGGGATGGTCGTCGGCCTGGGCACCGGCTCCACCGCCGCCTGGTTCGTCAAGGCGCTGGCCGCCCGCAACCTGCCGGATCTGCGCTGCGTCCCGACGTCCGAGCGCACCGCCGATCTGGCGCGCGAACTGGGTCTGACCCTGTCGACGCTGGAAGACACCCCGCGCATCGACCTGACCGTCGACGGCGCCGACGAGATCGGCCCCGGCCTGGCCCTCATCAAGGGCGGCGGCGCGGCCCTGCTGCGCGAGAAGCTGGTGTGGGAGGCGTCTGCCCGCTGCATCTGCATCGCCGATGCGGCCAAGGTGGTGCCTGCGCTAGGAACCTTCCCCCTGCCGATCGAGGTCGTCGCCTTCGGCCACAAGACGACCGCCAACCGCATCGCCGACGTCCTGGCCAATCATGACATCGGCTCGCCCGCCCGCGTGCGCGAGGCCGAGCGCGGCCTGATCCGCACCGACGGCGGCAACCTGATCTACGACGCGGCCTGCAAGCTGATCGCCGACCCGGCTCGTCTCGCCGCCGACCTGAAAAGCCTGACCGGCGTGGTTGAACACGGCCTCTTCCTCGACCTGACGGACCTGGCCGTCATCGGCACGAACGAGGGGTTCGAAACGCTTAATCCGTAGTTGTCGGCGCCTCATCGGCCAGTCGGGCGTGCGCGCGACGGATGGAGGACTGGATCTCTGACTTGCTCGCCCGTACGTTTTGACGGGTGCGCTCTGCGCCGTAGAGGCCGTGAAGATACGCCTTGTCCCACTCGGTCAGGTGTGGGGCGCTGCCCGGGTCGTCGAAGACGTTCAGGATCGACGCATAAGCGCTAGTGTCCGCCGTCGGGTCGATCTGCGCCAGCGACACCATAGTGATGTAATCGGCCAGTTGCAGCGAATTGATTGCGCCGGTCTTGCTGATGTCCACGACGATAATGGCGCGGAAAATGTTGTCGACGATCTGTGTCGTCAGACGTGAAGCCGAGGACACATTGATCACCGGGGCATAGTCCATCGGCCCCGAGCAATCGTTCGTACATTCTCCGGGGATGCGAACCGCGCGCTGACCCGTTTCAGAATCGACCGGCATGCTGACCTGCCACCAGCGGACGGGACGGCTGGTTTCTTGGAAATCTCTCAGTGCGGCAGCGCCACGATCCATGCCGGAGCCGCCCATGCGTAGGGCTCGACGGCGGCGCTCAACCAGTTCCTGCGCAAAGGCGTCGCCATCAGTGGTTGCGACGATCAGCAGATTGGGCGTGCACCCGGGATCGCCTGTATTCAGACCAAGATCTTCCGCCACGGTCGAAACACGGTCCACCAGATATTGCGCGGCTTCACGGCGCAGATTGACGGCGCCGACACAGACGCTGCGATCCCATCGTGCGATGCCGCGACCGCGATTGGGCGCGGCGACCTCGCTCACAAAGTTCTCTATCAGGGCGTCCAGGCGCCGCCCTGAGACTTGGATGTCCTCCAGGCGAACGGCTTGATCTTCAGCGGTAGAGCTCGCCTGTGCTGGCGCTTGGTCTAGCGGCATGCTCGCGCTGAGAGCCAGAGCGAAAATTTGAGCAATCATGCCGCACCCTGTGGCGTAGTGATGTTCTTTAAACTCTATTCTAGAGCTGTGGTTTGTCAAAGCTTCAAAGTCGCTCGCACAAAGACTTGTTCTGGGATTGCTCAACCGCGTGGCGGCCAAGCGCCTTGCCCCCTCGCATCCCGGCGCCTAAGTCGGGTCAGCGCTGCGGCCCAGCCGCGCGGATTTCAGACGATTCAGACGAATTGGACTCATCTTTTCGGGTCCATTCCCGGAGAGCCCGATGGCCCAATACGATTACGACCTCTTTGTCATCGGCGCCGGGTCGGGCGGGGTGCGGGCGGCGCGGTTGACGGCGCTGGGCGGCAAGAAGGTCGCCATCGCGGAAGAGTATCGCGTGGGCGGCACCTGCGTCGTGCGGGGCTGCGTGCCCAAGAAGTTCATGGTCATGGCCTCCGAAGTCAGCCACGCGCTGGAGATCGCTGAGGGCTACGGCTGGTCCTTCGACAATGCGAAGTTCGACTGGCCGACCTTCCTGCACGCCAAGGACGTCGAGATCGCCCGCCTGTCGGGCATCTACGCCGCCAACCTGGCCAAGGCGGGCGTCGATCTGGTCCACGGCCGCGCCGTCCTGAAAGACGCCCACACCGTCGAGATCGTCGGAAAAGACCAGACCATCACCGCCGAGAAAATCCTGATCGCCACCGGCGGCCGCCCGTGGAAGCCGGAAGGGCTGACCGGCATCGAACACGCCATCACCTCGGAAGAGGCCTTCCACCTGCCCGAACTGCCCAAGCGCATCCTGATCGCGGGCGGCGGCTATATCGCGGTGGAATTCGCGGGCATCTTTGCGGGATTGGGCGTCGAGACGACGTTGATCTATCGCGGCCCGAACATTCTGCGCGGCTTTGACGACGACGTGCGCGCCCACCTGGCGGGTGAGATCGAGAAGCGCGGCGTCAAGGTCATCCTGGGCTGCCAGCATTCCTCGATCGAGAAGACCGAGACCGGCCTGGTCAACCACCTCGAGAACGGCATGAAGATCGAGACCGATGTGGTCATGTTCGCCACCGGCCGCGTTCCTCACGTCAAGGATCTGGGCCTCGAGACCGCCGGGGTCGAACTGAACGACGACGGCGCCGTCAAGGTTGATCAGCATTCCAGAACGACGGCCGACAACATCTGGGCCATCGGCGACGTCACTGATCGCATGAACCTGACCCCGGTCGCCATCCGCGAAGCCGTGGCCTTCCATGAGACAGTTTACAGGAACAACCCGCAGAGCTTTGATTATGAAGCCGTCGCCACCGCCGTCTTCAGCCAGCCGCCGGTGGGCACCGTCGGCCTGACCGAGGCCGAAGCTCGCCATGCCTGCTCGGGCGAGGTGGACGTCTATGTCACGCGCTTTCGGCCGATGAAGTACGCTTTCACCGGCTCGGACGAACGGGTGCTGATGAAGCTGGTGGTCGATGCCGACACCCAGCGCGTCGTCGGCTGTCACATTGTCGGCCCCGACAGCCCCGAGATGATCCAACTGGCCGCCATCGCCGTGAAGGCGGGCCTGACCAAGGCCCAGTGGGATGCGACCTGCGCCGTCCACCCGACCATGGCCGAGGAGCTTGTCACCCTGAAAGATAAGCAAGTTCCGGCTTCCATGTCCGCCGGATGACCCCGAGCGGCCGGCTTGCCAGCCGCTTCATCCGCGCGTCTTATGTTTTCTGAGGGCCCCGACTGGGGCGGAGACATCATGGAGTTCGTCATGAAGCCGCATTTGCTCGCCGCCGTCGCCGTTCTTCTGAGCGGCTCTCCGGCGCTCGCCCAGGACGCCGCCGCGCCCGCATATCGGGCTGCTGTCGCCGACACCCTGCGTCCGGCGGACGAGGTAGCGCGCGATTCTCTGCGCCATCCGGCCGAAATGCTGGCCTTCGCCCAGGTGAAGCCGGGCCAGCGTGTCGCCGACATCCGGCCTGGCGCGGGCTATTTCACCCGCCTGTTCGCGCGCGTGGTGGGCGAGGGCGGCCACATCTACGCCTTCGTGCCGAACCGCACGGCCGAGCGCGAGAACCCGCGCGCCGACGCCCTGGTCGCCGCCTATTCCAACGTCAGCCGCGTCAACGGCGACCTGGACGCCATGAGCTTCGACCAGCCGCTGGATCTGGTCTTCATGAGTCAAGAGTATCACGACTTCCACATCCCTCGTTTCGGCGTGGACGTGGCCAAGATGAACGCCGACATCTTCAAGGCGCTGAAGCCCGGCGGCCTCTATGTCGTCATCGACCACCAGGCCGCGCCGGGCGCCGCCAACACCGTGGTCGAAAGCCTGCACCGCATCGAGGGCGCCCAGTTGCGCCGCGAGGTCGAGGCCGCCGGTTTCGTCTTCGACGGCGAAAGCACGGCTGTCGCCAACCCGGCTGACGATCACAGCCTGAACGTCTTTGACGAGGCGATCCGGGGCAAGACCGACCAGTTCGTCTATCGCTTCCGCAAACCGAACTGAGTCACCTCGTCTCAAATTGGTGACTGGCGAAGCGGGTCGGGCGGCGCTAACCCTCGGCCAAAATCCATAAGGGAAACGCACAGATGACTCGCATCGCCTTCATCGGCCTGGGCAACATGGGCGGCGGCATGGCCGCCAATCAGGCCAAGGCCGGGCATGACGTGGCCGCCTTCGACCTGTCGCCCGCCGCGCTGGAGCGCGCCGCCGAGGCTGGGTGCCGCACCGTCGCTTCGGTCGCCGAGGCCGTGAAGGACGCCGAGGTGGTCATCACCATGTTGCCCGCCGGGCCGCACGTCCTCAGTGTCTATTCCGAACAGATCATCGGCGCCGCGCCCTCCAGCGCCCTGTTGCTGGATTGCTCGACCATCGACGTGGAGACGGCGCGCAAGGTCGCGGGTCTGGCCAAGGAGGCGGGCTACGCCTTCGCCGACGCCCCCGTTTCGGGCGGCACCGCCGCCGCCGACGCCGGGACGCTGGCCTTCATGGTCGGCTGCGACGAGGCCGACTTCGCCCGCGTCGAACCGGCGCTCGATCCCATGAGCCGCATCACCATCCGTGCCGGCGACCACGGCGCCGGTCAGGCGGCCAAGATCTGCAACAACATGCTGCTGGGCATTTCGATGATCGGCACGTGCGAGGCCATCGCCCTGGCCGAGAAGCTGGGTCTGGAGCCGGAACGCTTCTTCGAGATCGCGTCCAAGTCCTCGGGACAGTGCTGGAGCGTCAGCAACTACTACCCCTGGCCGGGCCCGGTGCCGACCGCTCCGTCGAACCGCGAATACCAAGGCGGCTTCGCCACCGCCATGATGCTGAAGGATCTGAAACTGGCCCAGGACGCCGCCGCCAAGGCCGGCGCTACGACGCCGTTGGGCGCCCAGGCCGAGGCTCTCTACGCCCTGTTCAACGGCCTCGGCTACGGCGGCAAGGACTTCTCCGCCATGGTCCAGATGCTGCGCGGCCGCATCGACACCCTGGCGCAATGACCGAAGAACCGCCCCTCTACCACGAGGACGTCGCCGGCTATCGCCAGCCGATGGTGACCTCGATCGGGATCATCATGGGCTTCCTGCTGGCCTTTATGGCCAATTGGGCAGTCAGCGAGGAAGAGGGGCGGGTGCTTCAGGACGCGGCTGACTGGCTGGTCGCCGTCACCATCCTGATCAGTATTTCGCTGATGGTCGTCACCCTAGCCCGGTTGCTCGACAATCGGGTGCGCGAAGACGTCGGTCGGCGCTACCACACGACCTATCGGCTCTACATCGCCTCCATGACGGTCGGTCTGGCAGGACTGATCGCCGCCCTGATCATCTAGGCCGGCTGCTGCTGCGTTGCGCAGTGGATGCCGCCGCCCGATGCGCCGAGAGCATCGATGTTGAGTTGCACAATTCGTCGTCCCGGATAAAGGGACGCCAGCACGTCGCGCGCCTCGTCATCCGCAGCCTGATCACCGAACTGGGCGGCGATCACCGCCCCGTTGCAGACGTAGTAGTTGACGTAGCTGGACACGAAGTCGTCCGACGTCCCGCGAATGTCGATCGGTTCCGGCAGCCGCACGATCTCCAAAGGACGCCCGCGCGCATCCGTGGCTCGCTGGATGATCCCAAGGGTTTCATGAGCGGCGGCCGACCAGGGGTCGTCAGGGTCAATCTCGTCATCGATCTGGATCAGCACCTGTCCCGGCGCCGTGAAGCGGGCCAGGGCGTCGATATGATAGTCGGTGATGTCCTCGCCCTTGATGCCCGGCGCCCAGATCATCTTCGCGGCGCCGACGGCGGCGCCCAGCCGATCCGCAATTTCATCCGCGCTCAGACCGGGATTGCGGTTGTCGTTCACCCAGCAACTGGCGTGGGCCAGCATCGTCCCGGCGCCGTCGTGCTCCAGACCGCCCTGTTCGCCGATTACGCCGCTGTCGATCAGCGGCAGGCCCAATCGCGCCGCCACGCGCTCGGCGATCAGGCCGTCGTTGCGATGGCGCTGCTTGTTGCCCCAACCGTTGAAACGGATGTGGGCGACAGCCAGTTGGCCCGCCGCATCCTTGACAAAGGTTGGGCCGCTATCGCGGCACCACAGGTCGTCGGTTGGAATGTCCCAGAATTCAACCGCACTGCTGAATTTGGCGCGGTTAAGACCGCGCGCGCCGGGCGCCGCCATCATGGCCACAGGCTCGTGCTCGCTGATCGCATTGGCGATAGACAGGATGTTCGCCTGCACGGCGGCAAGATCGCGGGCGCCATAGACATCGACGCTGACGGGCCACTGCATCAGGGTCCGTTGATGTGGGGCGCTTTCCAGAGGCATCTCATATGCTGGACGCGGAGCGCCGGATGACGGCGCTGCGCAACTCGCCGTTCCGGCCCCGAGCGCAGCCAGTCCCGTCTGCATCATATGTCGTCTGTTCATGACCTCAGACTACGCCTGGACGCTGGCGCCGCAAAGCGTGGCCGTTGCTGCCGTTGCATGTCTGAGAATCGTTATCAATTAAGGGGTTGGGACGTTTTGTCCGGCTCCTGACATGGACAAGACAGGGCGGTGCGCGCAATTAGGCCACGAAAGCTGCATAAGCGAAAGAAGCGCCGCCTTGTTCGACTATAAGTCCGCCTTTCAGAACTCTGTGGAGCAGGTCCGCAGCGAGGGTCGCTATCGCGTCTTCGCCGATCTGAAGCGGGTGCGCGGCCAGTTTCCTCGTGCAGTTCGTCGCCGCGAGGACGGCGCCCAGCAGGACGTCGTCGTCTGGTGCTCCAACGACTATCTGGGCATGGGCCAGCATCCGGTCGTGATCGACGCCATGCAGGCCGAGATCGAACGCACGGGCGCCGGGGCGGGGGGCACGCGCAATATTTCGGGCACCACGCGCTCGGCTGTGGATCTGGAAGCCGAGTTGGCCAGCTGGCACCAGAAGGAAGCGGCCCTGTTGTTCACCTCGGGTTATGTGGCCAATGAGGCGACGTTGTCGACCCTGCAGAAGATCCTGCCGGGTCTGATCACCTTTTCGGACGCCCTGAACCACGCCTCTATGATCGCGGGCATCCGCAACGGCGGCGGCGAGCGTCACATCTTCCGCCACAACGACCTCGAACACCTTGAGGAACTGCTGGCCGCCGCGCCCGCGGACGCGCCCAAGCTGGTCGCCTTCGAGAGCGTCTATTCGATGGACGGCGACATCGCCGACATCGCCGGCACCATCGCCCTGGCCAAGAAGTACGGCGCCCTGACCTATCTGGACGAGGTTCACGCCGTCGGCCTGTATGGCGAAACCGGAGCGGGCGTGGCCGAGCGTGACGGCGTGCTGGACGGCATCGACATCGTCGAATGCACCATGGGCAAGGCCATCGGCGTCATGGGCGGCTACATCGCCGCCGACGCCGTGATCGTGGACGCGGTGCGCAGCTGGGCCTCGGGCTTCATCTTCACCACCAGCCTGCCGCCCGCCCTGACCGCCGGCGCCCTGGCCTCGGTCCGTCACCTGAAGGCGCACCCGGAACTGCGTGACGCCCATCAGGAACGCGCGGCCACCCTGAAACGCCGCCTGACCGAGGCGGGCATTCCCGTCCTGCCCAGCGTCAGCCACATCGTGCCGGTTCACGTCGGCAATCCGGTCCACTGCAAGCTGATCTCGGACATGCTGCTGGAAGAGCACGGCATCTACGTCCAGCCGATCAACTATCCGACCGTGCCCAAGGGAACCGAGCGCCTGCGCTTCACCCCCTCGCCGGACCACGACGACGCCATGATCGACAAGCTGGTCGATGCGATGGACAAGCTCTGGTCCCACTGCAACGTGGCGCGTCGTCCGGTCGCGGCATGACGACCGACGCCGAACTCGGCGAGATCATCGTCGAGTTCGTTCGCAACGGCCCCTATGTGAAATGCTCCGCCGTCCACACGGCAACGGGCGTCGAGGTCTCCGCCATCGGTCCGGCCGCCGAGCCGCGCGCCGTCGAACGGGTGGCGATCGCCAAACTGAAGCGTGCGCTGGCGACGCGTTGAACCGACCCTCTCTCGTCCGTCATCCTCGGGCTTGACCCGAGGATCGGATTGTCCGTCGGCGTGACGTGGGAAGGCGTGAGCGCGCCCCTCGCTCGATCCTCGGGTCAAGCCCGAGGATGACGGCGTTTGGAGGGCGGATAGCGTACCTGCGCGGGAAGCGCTCCGGTATGCCCGCGTCTTCCACCCCCTAGATGTTGTGGTGTTCGGCGGCGCGGCCTAGAAGGGAGCGCCGTTTCCGCCTTCAGTCTTCGGGATGCCTGCCTGTGACCGCCTTCACTCACGACTCCTACTTCTCCAAGAGCCTCGCCGACGCCGATCCGGCGATCTTCAAGGGCATTCAGGGCGAGCTTGGCCGCCAGAAGGAGCAGATCGAGCTGATCGCTTCCGAGAACATCGTCTCGCAGGCGGTGCTGGACGCGCAGGGTTCGGTCCTGACCAACAAATACGCTGAGGGCTATCCGGGCCGTCGCTACTACGGCGGCTGCGAGTTCGTCGACATCACGGAAGATCTGGCCCGCGAGCGCGCCAAGGAGCTGTTCGGCGCCGCCTTCGTCAACGTCCAGCCCCACTCGGGCGCACAGGCCAACCAGGCGGTCTTCTTCTCCCTGCTGCAGCCGGGCGACACCTTCCTGGGCATGGACCTGGCCGCAGGCGGACACCTGACCCACGGCTCGCCCGCCAACCAGTCGGGCAAGTGGTTCCGCCCCGTCACCTATAAGGTGAACGAAGACGACCATCTCATTGATTATGATCACGTCGCCGAAATGGCCCAGAAGGAGAAGCCCAAGCTGATCCTGGCCGGCGCCTCGGCCTACAGCCGCCACATCGACTTCAAGCGCTTCCGCGAGATCGCGGATTCGGTCGGCGCCTATCTGATGGTCGACATGGCCCACTACGCCGGTCTGATCGCCGGCGGCGTCTATCCCGACCCGATCCCGCACGCCCACGTCGTCACCACCACGACGCACAAGACCCTGCGCGGCCCGCGCGGCGGCATGATCCTGTCCAACGACCTGGACCTGGGTAAGAAGATCAACTCGGCGGTCTTCCCCGGCCTGCAGGGCGGCCCGCTGGAGCACGTCATCGCCGCCAAGGCCGTGGCCTTCGGCGAGGCGCTGAAGCCCGAGTTCAAGCTCTACGCCCAGCAGGTCGTGAAGAACGCCCAGGCTCTGGCGGCCGTTCTGGTCGATCGCGGCCTGGCCATCGTTTCGGGCGGCACCGACAGCCACCTGATGCTGGTCGACCTGCGGCCCAAGGGCGTGACCGGCAAGGCCACCGAGCATGAGCTCGAAAAGGCGCTGATGACCTGCAACAAGAACGGCGTGCCGTTCGACACCGCGCCCTTCACCGTCACCTCGGGCGTCCGCCTGGGCACCCCGGCGGGGACCACGCGCGGCTTCGGCGAGGAAGAGTTCAAGCAGATCGGCCACTGGATCGCCGACGTCGTCTCGTCGATGAACGGCGGCGATGAAGCCGATCCGGCCGTCGTCGCGGGCGTGGCGGCACAGGTGCGCGAACTGACCGCGCGCTTCCCGATCTATCGCTAAGAGGCCCATCGGATGAAGTGCCCCTTCTGCGGAAACGCCGATACTCAGGTGAAGGACAGCCGCCCGTCTGATGACGGCGCGGCCATCCGCCGTCGTCGGTCCTGCCCGCAGTGCAATGGGCGCTTCACCACCTTCGAGCGGGTGCAACTGCGCGAACTGGTCATTCTGAAACGCAACGGCCGCCGCACACCCTTCGACCGCGACAAGCTGGAACGCTCGCTGGGCATCGCCCTGCGTAAACGCCCGGTCCAGCCCGATCAGGTCGAGCTGCTGGTCAGCCGCATCGTGCGCCAGCTGGAAAGCCTGGGCGAGACCGAGATCCCGTCTAGCATCGTCGGCGACTTCATCATGAAGGCGCTGAAGTCGGTCGATGAGGTCGCCTACGTCCGCTACGCCTCGGTCTACAAGGATTTCCGCCACACCAGCGATTTCGCCAAATTCCTCGGCGACGAGGGTTTCGACGAGACCAAGTCCGGCCAGGACTGATGCGCCCGCGCGTCACTCTGAAGCTGGCGACCTCGCTGGACGGCCGCATCGCCACGGCCACGGGCGAAAGCCAGTGGATCACCGGGCCGGAGGCGCGCCTTCAGGGCCACCGTCTGCGCGCGACGCATGACGCCATTCTGGTCGGTGTTGAGACGGTGCTGGCCGACGATCCCGAACTGACTGTGCGCCTTCCTGATCATGCCGGGCCGCATCCCTTGCGTGTCGTCCTCGACAGCCGCTTGCGGACCCCCGCGACGGCCAAGGTCGCATCCGACAACGCCCTGATCTTCACTACAGCCCAACCCCGCGCCATCGGCCAGGCCGAGGTCGCCTCTGTCGCTGCCGATGACGGCCGCCCCGCCATCCCCGCTGTCCTGGACGCGCTCGCCGCCCGCAACATCGGCTCCGTCCTGATCGAGGGCGGAGGCCGCGTCGCCGCCTCCTTCATCCAGGCGGGCGCAGTGGACGCGATCGAGTGGTTCCGCGCCCCGATCCTGCTGGGCGGGGAGGGGCGGCCCTGCATCGCCTCACTGGCGCTTGCAAAGCTGGCCGACGCCCCCAAGTTCCGTCGTCTGGGCGTCGAGCCTGTCGGAGACGATCTGTGGGAACGCTACGCCCGCGCCTGACGCCTCCTCAGGCGCGATTTCAGACGAATTAGACTAATTAGACTCTGTTTTTTGGGTCCGAAGGGACCGGAGCTTTCATGTTCACCGGCATCGTCACCGACATCGGCCGCGTCCGCAGCGTCCGTGAAACCAACCGCGACCGTCGCTATGAGGTCGAGACCGTGTGGGACACGGCGACCATCGACCTGGGCGCCTCCATCAGCCACGCGGGCTGCTGCCTGACTGTCACGGAGAAGGGCGAGGGCTGGTTCGCGGTCGAGGTCTCGGGCGAGACCCTGTCCAAGACCAAGCTGGGCGACTGGAGCGAAGGCGCCCGCGTCAACCTGGAGCGCGCCGCCAAGCTGGGCGACGAACTGGGCGGCCATATCGTCTCGGGCCACGTCGACGGTCTGGGCGAGGTCGTGTCCATCACCCCCGAGGGCGGGTCGCATCGCGTCGTGATCGAGGCGCCCGCGCCCCTGCACAGATTCATCGCCCCAAAGGGCTCAATCACGGTCGATGGGGTTTCCCTGACGGTGAATGGGGTGCATGAGCGCCGCTTCGACGTGAACATCATCCCGCACACGTGGGATGTGACCACCCTCGGCGGCCTGAAGGTCGGCGAAAAGGTCAATCTGGAGATCGACATGCTGGCGCGTTACCTCGCGCGGTGGCAGGAGACCGCATGATGAAACTGGCCGTCTACAACACCGACAGCCCGATCAGCTCGATCGAGGACATTATCGAGGACGCCCGCAATGGCCGCCCCTACATCCTGGTGGACGCCGAGGATCGCGAGAATGAGGGCGACATCGTCATTCCGGCCCAGTTCGCCACGCCGGACCAGATCAACTTCATGATCCGCTATGCGCGGGGCCTGGTCTGCCTGGCCCTGACGTCCGAGCGCGCCAAGCAGCTGCGCCTGCCGCCGATGGCCGCCGAGAACCGCGAGAGCATGGGCACGGCCTTCACCATCTCGATCGAGGCCAAGGAAGGCGTCACGACCGGCATTTCGGCCGCCGATCGCGCCCATACGGTCCAGGTGGCGGCCGATCCGTCGCGCACCGCCGACGACATCGTCTCGCCGGGCCACATCTTCCCGCTGGTCGCGCGCGACGGCGGCGTCCTGGTCCGCACCGGCCACACCGAGGCGGCCGTCGACATCAGCCGTATGGCGGGCCTGATCCCCGCCGGGGTGATCTGCGAGATCATCAAGGACGACGGGACGATGGCGCGGATGCCCGACCTGATCGCCTTCGCCCAGCTGCACGGGCTGAAGATCGGCACCATCGCCGACCTGATCGCCTATCGCCGTCGCACCGAGCGCTTTGTCGAGCGCGTGATGGAGACGCCGTTCGAGAGCGTCCACGGCGGCGAATTCAAGCTGATCCTCTATCGCAACACCATCGAGGGCGCCGAGCATGTCGCCCTGGTTCGCGGCGACATTGATGCGGCCAAGCCGACCGTCGTGCGGATGCACCAGGTCGACTTCGCCGCCGACCTGCTGGGCCATGTCGAGGCCCGCCAGGACTATATTCCGAAGGCGATGCAGGCGCTGGCGGCCCAGGACGGGCCGGGCGTCGTCGTCTTCCTGCGCGATCCCGACCTGCATGGTCTGGCCGAGCGGCTGGGCGGCGTCGCCAAGCCTGCGGCCGTGGATCGTTCGCTGAAAGCCTATGGCGTCGGGGCGCAGATTCTGCTCGACCTCGGCGTCAAAGACATGATCGTGATGAGTTCGACGCGACCCAATCCGACGGCGCTGGAAGGCTACGGCCTGCGCATCGTCGGCTGGCGCGACATGGACGGAGAAGACCAATCTTGAACGACCCCACTCGCGTCCTCATCGTCGAGGCGCGCTTCTACGACGAACTGGCCGACGCCCTTCTGGAAGGGGCGAAGGACGCCCTGCGCGCGCAAGGCGTTCAGTATGACGTCGTGACCGTGCCCGGCGCCCTGGAAGTGCCGACCGTGATCGCCATGGCCGAAGAGGCCGGTCGCTATCCGACCGCGCCGCGCTATGACGGCTATGTCGCCCTGGGCTGCATCATCCGCGGCGAGACCTATCATTTCGAGATCGTCTCGGATCAGTCGGCGGCGGGCATCACCCAACTGGGTCTCAAGGGCCTGGCCATCGGCAACGGCATCCTGACGACCGAGGACGAGGATCAGGCCTGGGCCCGCGCCCGCCTCAGCGAGGGTGACAAGGGCGGCTTCGCGGCCCGCGCCTGCCTGGACCTGATCGCCATCCGCAAGCGTCTGCGCGGAGGACTGGCCTCGTGAGCGAACCGACCAACACCACTCCGGCGACCGTCGCCGAAGTCATGGCTCAGCTGGCGGAGGCCGACAAAGCCCGCGCTGAGCCGCAGTTGACCAGCCGTCAGCGTCGCGCCCGCACGGTCGCCCGCCTGGCCGCCGTTCAGGCCCTGTATCAGATGGAGCTGGCGGGCGAGGGCGTCGACAGCGTCGTGCGCGAGTTCCGCAATCACCGCTTCGACGCCGACATCGACGGCGCGCCTCTGGCCGAGGCGGACGAGGACTGGTTCGCCGCCGTGGTTCATGGCGTGGTCGAGGACCAGCGCGCGGTGGACGAAGCGGTCAAGGCGCGCCTGGCCTCCAACTGGCGGCTGGAGCGTCTGGACGCGACCCTGCGCGCCCTGCTGCGTTGCGGCGCCTGGGAGCTGAAGCACAAGCCCGACGTGCCGCGTGAAATCGTGATCGACGAATATGTCGAGCTGGCCAAGGCCTTCTTCGACGATGCGGAGGCGAAGTTCGTGAACGCGGCGCTCGACGGCGTGGCGCGTGATGCCCGCGATTGACGTCGCAGGCGAATTCGAGACCATCCAGCGGCTGCTGAAACCGCTGGCGCACCCGGAATGGGCGCGGGGGCTGGCCGACGATGTGGCCGCGCTGCCCTCGCGTCCGGGGCACGACCTCATCCTGACCAAGGATGCGATCGTCGAGGGCGTCCATTTCCTGCCCGACGACCCTCTGGATACGGTGGCGCAAAAGCTGCTGCGCGTGAACCTGTCCGACCTGGCCGCCAAGGGGGCCGAGCCGTTCGGCTATCTGCTGGCCTGCCACTGGTCCCCACGCTGCGGCTGGCCCGAGCGCGAGGCCTTCGTCGCCGGGCTGCGGCGCGATCAGGCCATCTTCGACATTTCCCTGCTGGGCGGCGACACGGTGAAGACGCCGGGGCCGGCCAGCTTTTCGGCCACCCTGCTGGGCTGGGCGCCGTCGGGCGCGGCGGTCAGCCGGGCCGGCGCGCGGCCGGGCGATCTGGTCTTCGTCACCGGCACCATCGGCGACGGCTGGCTGGGTCTTCAGGCCGCTCAGGCGACGTTGAGCCTGGAGCCCGAGCGCATGGACGCGCTGGAGGCCGCCTATCGCACGCCCATGCCGCGCGTGGAGTTCGCACCCGTGGTTCTGGGCCTGGCGACCGCCAGCGCCGATGTCTCCGACGGCCTTCTGGCCGACGCCGCCCATATCGCCGAGGCCAGCGGCGTCAGCCTGGAGATCGACCTGGAGCGGCTGCCCATGTCGGCGGCGGCGCAGGCCTGGTTCGAGGGGCGCGTCGATCCGCAGGCGGCGCTGGAGCTGCTGGCCAGCGGCGGCGATGACTATGAGATTCTGCTGACCGTCCCGGCGGGCGCCGAAAACGCCCTGCGCCGTGAGGCCGAGCGCCGCCATCTGCGTCTGACCTGCGTCGGCCGGGTGGCCGAGGGCAGGGGGCTGTCCCCGCGCTATCTGGGCCAGACCATCACCCCGACCCGCATGGGCTGGACCCACGGCTGAGGGCAACGGAATCCTAACGGGACAGGGTCAGACTGCCGCCATGAACCGCCGCGCCCTGATCCTCGCCTTCGCCGGCGCCGCCCTGCCGGGTGCGGCGGCAGCAGCCTCGCCATCGGCGGAGACGCCCGCTCAGTCGGCGAGCATCAACCTGACCGGGGTGGGCCTGCCGATCATCGTGGGCGGCCGGGTCCGGAACTACATCTTCGTGGTGCTGAAGCTGCATCTGGGCGAAGGCCACGCCCTGGACGCGGTGAAGGCCAAGGAGCCCTATCTGCGCGACGCCCTGGTCCGCGCCGGGCACCGCACGCCCTTCGTCCTGGCCGACGACTGGAACCAGTTGGACGTTCAAGCTCTGAGCGCCAGCCTGATCCGCTCGGCGGATACGCTGATCGGCAAGGGCGCGATCGCTCGCGTCGAGATCGTCAGCCAGGCCGCGCGCCGTCGCACGACCGTACGCGCCGTCTAAAAGAGCGCTGTTGCGCCACGGCTCTGCTTTTGGCACGATTTAGCCGCAATTCCCGAGGGGCGTGAATTTGCGTCCGTAAGCGCACGGGGGGACCGGAAGGCGGCCGAGAGGCGACAACGCCCGTAGCGCAGCCCATGGATCCGCGCGCCCAGTTGCATAGGGCTTGGAAACGCCATGACGTCATATCTTTGGCTGGTCATCGCGGCCGGCGCTCTGGGGGTGCTTTACGGCGCCGTCCAGACCGCCGCCCTGATGAAGGCCGACAGTGGTAATGAACGGATGCGTGAGATCGCCGCGGCGATCCAGGAAGGGGCATCCGCCTATCTGAAGCGTCAGTACACAACGATTGGCATTGTAGGGGTCGTGATCTTGGTCGCGGCCTATTTTCTTATCGGAACCTGGGCGGCGCTCGGCTTTCTGATCGGCGCGGTCCTGTCGGGCGCGGCGGGCTATGCGGGGATGCTGATCTCCGTGCGCGCCAACGTCCGCACGGCCCAGGCCGCGTCGCAGAGCCTGTCCAAGGGTCTGGACCTGGCCTTCCGCTCGGGCGCCATCACCGGCATGTTCGTGGCGGGCGGCGCTCTTCTGGGCGTGTCCGGCTACTACGCCTTCATGACCCAGGGAATGGGCCACGCCTCAACCAGCCGCGAGGTCATCGACGGCCTGGTGGCGTTGGGCTTCGGCGCCTCGTTGATCTCCATCTTCGCGCGACTGGGCGGCGGCATCTTCACCAAGGGGGCCGACGTCGGCGGCGACATGGTGGGCAAGGTGGAGGCGGGCATTCCTGAGGACGACCCCCGCAACGCCGCCACTATCGCGGACAATGTGGGCGACAACGTCGGCGACTGCGCCGGCATGGCCGCCGACCTGTTCGAGACCTATGCCGTCACCACGGTGGCGACCATGGTGCTGGCGGCCATCTTCTTCCGCAACCAGCCCTATGTGGACGTACTGATGCTGCTGCCTCTGGCGATCTGCGGCGTCTGCATCGTGACCTCGATCATCGGGACGTTCTTCGTTCGTCTGGGCAGGAGCGGGAACATCATGGGGGCCTTGTATCAGGGGCTGATCGTGACCGGACTGCTGTCGCTGATCGCCGTCTGGTGGGTGATCAACACCTTGTTGCCGGGCGCGGTCGAGACCTCAGGCGGCCTGCTGATCCAGCCCATGAACCTGTTCTGGGCGGGCGCTGTGGGTCTGGTGGTCACGGCGGCCATCGTGGTGATCACCGAATACTACACCGGCACGGGCTTCCGGCCGGTGAAGTCGGTGGCCAACGCCTCGGTCTCCGGGCACGGCACCAACGTCATCCAGGGCCTGGCCATGTCGCTGGAGGCCACGGCGCTTCCGGCCCTGACCATCATCGTCGGCATCGTCGCGGCCTATCAGTTGGCGGGCCTGTTCGGCATCGCCATCGCCACCACCACCATGCTGGGCGTGGCGGGGATGATCGTGGCGCTGGACGCCTTCGGCCCGGTCACCGACAACGCGGGCGGCATCGCCGAAATGGCGGGCCTGCCGCCGGAAGTCCGCGTTTCGACCGACGCTCTGGACGCCGTGGGCAACACCACCAAGGCCGTGACCAAGGGCTACGCCATCGGTTCGGCGGGCCTGGGGGCGCTGGTCCTGTTCGCCGCCTATGTGGAGGACTTGAAGTTCTTCGCGGCCGAGGCGGCGCCGGGCAGCTTCTTCTACGGTCTGGGGACGGTCGCGTTTGATCTGTCCAACCCCTATGTCGTGGTCGGGCTGCTGTTCGGCGGCTTGCTGCCCTTCCTGTTCGGAGGGCTGGCGATGACGGCGGTGGGGCGCGCAGCCGAGGCTGTCGTGGCCGAGGTCCGGCGTCAGTTCCGCGAAAACCCCGGCATCATGACGTTCGAGACCAAGCCGGAATACGGACGGGCCGTCGACATCCTGACCAGCGCGGCCATCCGCGAAATGATCGTGCCGTCGCTGCTGCCGGTGCTGTCGCCGATCGTCCTGTTCCTCGTCATCCTGTTCATCCAGCCGGACAAGGCCAACGCCTTCGCCGCCCTGGGGGCCATGCTGATGGGGGTGATCGTGACGGGCCTGTTCGTCGCCATCTCCATGACGTCGGGCGGCGGCGCCTGGGACAACGCCAAGAAGGTGATCGAGGAAGGCTTCACCGACATGAACGGCGTGGTTCACGGCAAGGGGTCCGAAGCGCACAAGGCCGCCGTCACCGGCGATACTGTGGGCGATCCCTACAAGGACACCTCCGGTCCAGCGGTGAACCCGATGATCAAGATCACCAACATCGTCGCGCTTCTGCTGCTGGCGGTGCTGGCGAGCGGCAAGATCGTCTGACTGCGCGTCGCTGAAACTGAAAACGCCCCGGAGAGCGATCTCCGGGGCGTTATCTTTTTTGCGCCTATGCTCGCGACGCGGTCGCTCACGACTTGTGAGCGCCTGTTTGTAGGGGCCGCTAGTCCGGGCGGCGCTGGCCGGGGACATCGTCCTCGGTGCGCGGCAGTTGGCCGCGGCCGACGTTGCCGAGCAGCTGTTCGAGGATGGTCAACTGGCGGCCGCGGGTCGGGGTCTCGCGGCGCTCCATGGCGATCTGGCGGCCATCTTCCAGGCCCAGATTACGAACAGAGGCGACCTTGCCGTCGGCTTCGCTGAAGGTGATCTCAGTCACGGTCCGCTGCGACACTTGGGGCTTGTTATAGGTGTAGCGCTGCGTTGTCTGGGTCAGGTAGTACCAGACGTTCTCCGACTCGAAGGTCGAGGTCGTGGACGGCGTCCCCAGCTTGGTCAGCACGGTTTCGCGGGTATCCACCCCGGACTGGATGTCCTGGGGTTTGGCGTCCACCGCCTGGAAGCCTTGGGTGGCGACAACCGGCGCGCAGGCGCCCGCAGCAGCAGCGAGCGAGGCGGCGATGATGAGCGACGTAAAACGGGGCATCGGCGATGGGCCTCTAGAAACAAGGTCTTTGACCTAACCGTCGCTGCGTCCTAGTGCAACGGCGCGGCGGAAAAGGGGCCGTAAAACCTATGTTCAAAACACTCTTCAAGCGACAGTCGCAAGACCGTCAGGTTCAGGCTCTGTACGCCCTGGCGGTCGAACAGGCGCGTCAGCCGGATTTCTACACCCATTTGGGCGTGGCGGACCGTATTGACGCGCGATTCGAACTTTACACCCTGCACGTACTGCTGCTGTTCGTTCGGCTGAAGCAGGAGGGCGAGCGCGGCGCCGATTTTGCGCAAAAGCTGTTCGACGCCTACGTCTCATCGCTCGACAATGTTCTGCGCGAGCTCGGCGTGGGCGACGTTTCAGTGGGCAAAAAGATGCGCAAACTGGGCGAGGCCCTGTATGGCCGCATGAGCGCCTACGAGAAGGCGCTGAGGGCAGGGGACCGTGACGGCCTGCAAGCTTCGATCGCCCGTAACGTCTTCGAGAGCGAGGATGCCGCCGTCGGCGAAGCTCTTACCCGCTACGCCGTTGAGTCGCATGATCGGCTGACGCGCCAACCTTCGGCTGCCGTGGAAAAGGCGCCGGATTGGGCGAAGATCGCCACATGACCATCCCCGTGATTCCCTACAGCGACCCCATCCGCCTGCATCAGATCGGCGCCGCCCTGACACGACGTCTGGAGCCCGACGTCGAAAGCCGCAGCCGTATCGCTCGCGCACTTGACCTGAAGTCGCTCGATCGATTCGTCGCTGATATCGAGATCGTTCCCACGGTTTCTGGATGGCGGATGTCAGGCCGCGTTCAGGCCGACGCCGTGCAGTCCTGCGTGCTAACGCTGGAGCCCCTGTCGGTGGCGATCAATGAACATTTTACCGTCAACCTGACCGAGACGCCGCAAGACGCGCCAGCAGACGAAGACGGCGAGATCGACTTGGAACTGGACGACAATTCGCCGGACGTAGTGGAGAACGGCCAGATCGACCTGGGCCAATACGCCGTGGAGCAACTGTCCCTGCACCTGGACCCCTATCCCCGCAAGGACGGCGCGGTTTTTGAACAGCCGCCGGAACCCGGTGAAATCTCGCCCTTCGGCGTGTTGAAAGCGCTGAAGCCGGCGGACGACGCCGACAAGAGTTGACCTAAGGTCGCTCAGGCGTCATCCACGGTGCGACATTTTCGTCCGACAGTCCTAAACTGAAGCGCCGCGGCAAGACGGCGACGGAGTCGATTTCACTTGGCATCACCGATACTGATCTCGCTCGACGCCATGGGCGGGGACCATGGGCCTTCCGTCGTGGTCGGCGGCGTGAAGGACTACATCGCCCGCTATGGCGGCGAAGGCGTGCGCTTCCAACTGCATGGCGACGAGGCCGCGATCCGCGCCGAAGTCGCTCGCAACGGACTGGCGTCCGGCGTCTGCGAGATCCGCCACACCGACAAGGTCGTCGGCATGGACGAGAAGCCCGCCCAGGCCATGCGCCGCGGCAAGGGCTCCAGTCTGTGGAACGCCATCGAAACGGTTAAGCTCGGCGAGGCGCAGGCCGCGGTTTCAGCCGGCAACACCGGCGCCCTGATGGCCATTTCCAAGCTGTTGCTACGCATGGCCGTAGAGGGGCTGGAGCGGCCCGCCATCGTCGCCAGTTGGCCGACCAAGCGCGGATTCACCGCCGTTCTGGACGTCGGCGCCAACATCGGCAGCGATGCGCGCCAGTTGCTCGAATTCGCCATCATGGGCGAGGCTTTCCAATCGGCTGTTCACGGCGTCGCCAGGCCCACCGTCGGCATCCTGAACGTCGGTTCCGAAGAAATGAAGGGCCATGACGAGGTGCGCGAAGCGCACGCCGTTCTGCGCACAGACGCCGTGCCCGTAAACTATAAGGGGTTTGTCGAAGGACACGACATTGCAGCCGGAACCGTGGATGTTGTCGTCACCGACGGCTTCACCGGCAACGTCGCCCTGAAGACGGCCGAGGGCACTGCGCGCTTCATCTCGGGTCTGTTGAAGGAGGCGCTGACCTCCGGGCCTCTGGCCAAGATGGGCGCCCTGATCGCCATGCCTGCGCTGAAGAAGATGGCGCGCCGGATTGACCCCAGCAGCGTCAACGGCGGTCCGTTGCTCGGCTTGAATGGGATCGTCGTCAAAAGCCACGGCGGAGCCACGGCTGAAGGTTATGGCAACGCCATCCGTGTGGCTGTCGATCTGGCCCGAAGCGACTATCTGACCAAGGTCAGCGCCAACTTCGCGCGTCTGTCGGCCGTCCTGGACAAGGGCGACTCCGCGTCCGACGAGGCCCAAATCGGAGAAGTCCAGCCGTGAGCATCATCCGCAGCGTCGTCACCGGGGTAGGATCATTCCTGCCCGAACAGGTCGTCACCAACGCCGACCTGACCAAGATCGTCGACACCTCCGACGAATGGATTGTCGAACGCACCGGCATCCGTCAGCGCCACAAGGCCCGCGACGACGAGCCGACCAGCGATCTGGCGGTCAAGGCCGCCGAGCGCGCCTTGGCTGACGCGGGCAAGACGGCGGCGGATGTCGATCTGATCATCGTCGCCACTACTACGCCAGACCAGACCTTCCCCGCGACGGCCGCCATCGTCCAGCGCAAGCTGGGCGCGCCGGTGGGCATCGCCTTCGACATCCAGGCGGTCTGCTCGGGCTTCGTCTACGCCATGAGCGTGGCGGACGGCTTCGTCGCGCGTGGTCAGGCCAAATGCGCCCTGGTCATCGGCGCCGAGGAAATGACCCGGCTGATGGACTGGACCGACCGCACGACCTGCGTCCTGTTCGGCGACGGCGCCGGCGCCTTCGTGTTGGAGCCGGGCGAGGGGCAGGGGACCAAGGATGATCGCGGCGTGCTGGGCTTCGCCCTGCGCTGCGAGGGCGCCAAATCGGATATGCTCTATGTCGACGGCGGCCCGGCCACGACCGGCACGGTCGGCCATCTGCGGATGCTGGGCAATCAGGTCTTCCGCCACGCCGTGGTGAACATCGCCGAGGCCATCACCGCCGCGGCCGAGGTCGCGGGCGTCGATATCCCCGAGATCGACTGGTTCGTGCCCCATCAGGCCAATCAGCGCATCATCAAGGGCGTGGGAGATCGCCTGGGTCTGGACGAGGACAAGGTCATCTCGACCGTGGCCATGCACGCCAACACCTCGGCCGCCTCCATTCCCCTGGCGATGGACGTCGCGATCAAGGACGGGCGGATCAAGAAGGGCGATCTGGTGCTGGTCGAAGCCATGGGCGGCGGCCTGACGTGGGGCGCCTGCGCTTTCCGATTCTAGGTTCGCATTGAGGGCTTTGATTTTCTGTCATTTTGCCCTTCAATGCCCCGCCATTGGAAAGCGGGGAGATGTCAGTGTCCCAGACCCTTACTCGGGCTGATCTGTGCGAAGCCGTTCACGAGGAAGTCGGCCTGTCGCGCCAGGAATGTTCCGGCATGGTTGAACGGACGCTTGAACTGATCGTCGAGTCGCTTGAACGGAGCGAGACCGTCAAACTGTCTGGCTTCGGCGTCTTTCAGGTGCGCGAAAAACGCGCGCGTATGGGACGCAACCCCAAGACCGGGGAACCCGCCGCCATCAACCCCCGCCGCGTCATCAGCTTCCGGGCCTCCCAGATCATGAAGGGCCGGGTGCACGACGCCGTCGTAGAGACCTGAGTTCATTGGCCAAAAGCCCTAGCGCCTTTCGTACTATCTCCGAAGCCTCCGAAGAAGTCGGCGCGCCTCAGCACGTCCTGCGTTTCTGGGAGACGAAGTTCGATTTCGTCGCTCCGGTGAAGCGCGCGGGCGGGCGGCGTTTTTACCGTCCTGACGACATCATGGTGCTGAAGGCCGTTCGTCGCCTGCTGCATGACGAAGGCCTGACGATCCGTGGCGTACAGCGCTTGGTAAAGGATCTGGGGCTGACGCGCGTCGCGGCCTATGGCGATCCGACCGCCAGCCTCGAAATCGATTCGGGCCTACGAGCGGAAACTGCGGCTTCCGGCGCGACACAGACCATCGATCACAACCGTCTGGCGCAGGTTTTGGCCGACCTGGAAGCGGCTCGCGCACGTCTGGAAGGTGTTCTTCGTCTTTAGGACGGAAGTTGTTGTCGATAATGCGTTTTAGGGTTTGCGGAGCGCGAAACCCCCGTCTATACGGAGCGCCTTCGGAGCGTGGCGCAGCCTGGTAGCGCACTTGACTGGGGGTCAAGGGGTCGCAGGTTCGAATCCTGTCGCTCCGACCATCTAAATCATTGATTTGGAATGGTTTTGAGGGGGTCGCCGTTTGGCGGCCCCTTCACAATTCCGTTTTGGGGCACATATGGGGCACAGCTCTGATTCGGCGGCCATCGCTGTGCATGGCTGAGCATCGTGTTTGCGAGGCGGCTCGGTTTTTCGATTCGGTTTCAGGCTAGGCACGTTGGCGGCGCCGGGCCGCTGTTCAGGACTGTGCCGGAGCGAGACCGCCCGGACGACGCCGGGGATGTTGTGTTCCCTGTGGCGCTTTCCTGTTTCATCGCCATTGTCGGCTTGGGGTTTGTGCGCCACCCCGAAGTCCAGGCGTCTCTTGCCCACTTAGGTCGACTTAGGTCGCCGTCCAATCCGAGCTGTCCATGTCCAACGTCGTTCCCATACGCCCCGTGGTGAAGATCTGTTCGCCACGGATTCATACAAGCAGGCCCTGTATCCTCTGGCGAGCCGTGCGATCGTCAATCTGACGGACATGCCGCCTTCCGGGTATGTCCGGGAGGCGCTGGTCAATCCCACGGTGATGCTGGTCGCGGCGACCGCCATGTTCAAAGGGACGCTGGATCGGCCGTGGGGCGCCGCTCTGCTGCGCGACCTGGCCAACATGCTTGAACGTCAGGGGCTGAAGCAGATCCCGTGGGGCCAGACAATTCCTATCACCGCCCGGCTATCCAAGGGCTGATCGATCACGATGAGCCGCCATCCTACGAGCCCGGCTACGACGACGCGATGCTCAAGCTCATGGCGGATCTCGAACAGGAATTCGTCGATGCCGTTGAGCGGCGCATAGATCGCTACCTCGAAGCCGTCGAAAGCGCGGACGAACAGGTTTTGTACGAGTCCTTCACTTACAACAAGCGTGTGAACCGGCTCGCGACGATTCAGGAGCACTACATGATCGTGCGAGCGCTCGAACGAGGCGTTCCTGAGGAGAAGCTGGCGCGCGAGCTGAATGTCATCCGGCAACGGCGTCATCTGCTGGCCGGGCGTCATCCTGAGTTTCTGGAGAACTTTCGCGCCGTCGTTCAGGCAGCGTCGCTCGATCAATCGGCAGCGACGAGCGTCTGACGATCAGGCCGGGGACCGGGACCCATAAGCGCCTGACCTTCGGAGAAGTCGCCGTGTGGGGCGGATCAAGGGCGGTGGCAGGGACGGCGGCGAACCCGTTCTGAGCCCGCTAGATCAGTCGGCATAGGACTGGCTGGTGCCGCATGTGCGGCATGAATGTCCGGAGCGCGTCGACGTAGGGCCGCGTCGGGGAGCTCCATGCCTGCCTTGTGTCGGAATTATCGCGCATCTCACATGCGCGATAATCCTTGCTTCGTCGAGCGAGACATGGAATTTACACGCATCTCAGATGCGAGAAAATCCAATGCCGCTCTACTTGGTCGGAGAGACGATTGACGCAAAGCGAGCCCATCAGCGCGCCCAAGCCGGCGAGCTGATCCAACTGGTGCGCGGCGTCTATGTCGATCACGACGCCGACGCCGATGCCACGGTCCTGGGGCACGCGGTTCGCATCGCGCACTACCTTTATCCCAACGCCTATCTGTCGTCCGCCAGTGCGATGCTGCTCTTGCCCACGCCGGATGGGCGGTTGTTCCTCAGCGGCCGGCGCAATCAGCGCACGCGGATACGAGCGCTGGAGATCGTCCAGAACAAAGCACCGGCCCATCCTTCGACCGCGACGGCGGTGGTCGGCGACGATCTTGGCGAGCTGCACATCGACGTCTCCTCGCCGCGCCAGCGCTTTCTGGAGGCCTTCCGGCTGCGCAGCGAACACGCCAGCGCGATTACCGCGGACATGCGCGTCCAGATGGCCGCACGGCTCGTCGAGGAGCATGGCGCTCCCCAGGCCGCAGCCGACGCTGTCTGGGCGTTGGCGCGAGAGAACGGATGGTATCGCGAGGGCGAGGGCGCCGAGCGCTTCCTGATGGCGCAGCCGGGCACGGCCAAGGCGCCGGTCAACAAGGCCGCGCTCGATCTCCTGGTCGCCTGGCATGGCGAGCCGCTCGGTAGGCTGACTCATGACGGGTTCGAGTGGCGCTGGAAGCCGCAGCGGCGCACTGGCCCCGTACTGGTGCGCGAGACCACACCGGGCAAGCTGCCGGCGTTCATCGAGTCACTGTTGCCGGAAGGCTGGCTCGCCCAGGTCCTGCATGAGCGCGACGAACGCGAGGCCTTGCGGCGCGGGCGGCGCTACATGTCCAACATCACCGTTGTGGAGAGCCGCGAGGAGCTGACAGGCTTGCCAGCCGACGTGCTCGACACAAGGCTGGCCAGCTTTTCCGAGGATGGCCGCTTCACGGGCATCTATGCCGGACCGGCGCGCGGTGAGATCGAGGAGACGTTCGAGCAGAGCCTGGCGCGCATCTTCGCGCGGGCCGAGACCCCGCGCCTGTCGGGCATCCAGATCAAGGCGCCTATGAGCCTGACCTCAGAAGGGAGCCTCGTTCCTGCGACGGACCAGCCGTTCACCCATATCCTCAAGCCCGCCGGTACGGCGGGGTTCGAGACGTTGCCGGTCGTCGAATGGCTGTGTCTTGAGCTTGGTCGGGCCGCAGGCTTTGAGGCGCCCGACGCAGCTCTGATCGACATGCCCGACGGGATGCCGCCGGCCTTGTTGGTCGAGCGTTTCGACATTCGGCGCGGATCGAACGACCACCGCCGTCTGGCGCTGGAGGATTTCTGCTCCATTCTCGATCTTCCAACTTCCGCAAAATACGACGGCACGATCGAGCGCATGGCCCGGGGTCTGCGTCCGCTGTCGACCGATCCCGCCGCCGATCTGGACATTCTGTTCCGACGAGCGGTGTTTGCCTGGCTGATCGCCGATGGCGACATGCACCTGAAGAACCTGGCCATGCTCAAGATGGCCGAGGCGGGCGCCAAGACGTTCACGACCGTACGCTTCGCGCCCCTCTACGACGCGGTCACTACCCGGGTCTTTCCGGGCCTCGCCGTCGACCGAATGGCGCTGAAGCTCAACGGCAAGGACGATCGCCTGACGCGGCAGGATTTCCTGGCGTTGGCGCGCACCATCGGCCTGACCGCCAGTGACGCCCAGTCGGCGATGAACGAGATCGCCGATCGGCTCACGAAACGCGCCCAGACATTGAGCTTGCCAGCGTTCGCGGGTCAGACCGATGCGGCGCGAGGCGTGCAGGACAAGGTGATCGCCCTGATCGAGGCCCGATGCGCCCGGCTTGGCGGTCCAGCGGAATAAGCGCCCTGCGCGCCACGGCTGCAATCGGATTTGCAGCTCGGCGAGATCCTCGGCCGCCGTTTCCGTTCCGAGTAAGGGTGAGTTGAAAGCTTCGAGCACGCTGCCGAGCCGCGCGCCGCCTTCTCGTCCTTGTAGTCGGCCAACCACATCGCAAAACGGCCGCGCATCTGGAACTTGTTGATGGCCGGCTTCTTCCCTTCGACGACCGGGTGATCGACCTCGATCTGCGAGGGACGGATGGAAAGGGCGTCGAAGATCGCCTTGCTGACGCCGCTCACGCGATCGGCGGCGACTTCGCGCCGACCTCGCCCTCGACCCGGCGAGCCGTGTCGCCGCACGCCGCCTTGGCCACACGGTCAAAGGGACCTTTTGCCGAGCTGCTGATGTAGAGAAGGCCGCTGGCCTGGTCCCAGTGCAGCATGTGCAGATCCCAAGCGACGTTGATGGCGTGCAGCCGCATCACGTCCAGAACTTCTTCGTCGAGGCCTTCCAGCACCTTGGCGGACGGATGAAGCGGCGGGAGGGGACGCGCTGGGAGATCACCCATGCCGTCTTCGAAGAAGCTCGCGAGGCGCTGCGAGTTCTGGATATGGCGGTCGCCAACGCTGCGGCCACGAGCCGCGGCGTCGTCGGCCGACTGACGCTTGGCCTCACCGCCTTCCTGTCAACCGGCCGGCTGCCGAAGGCGCCGTCATAGGCCTGCTTATCGCTCGTGGAAGGGGCGCGAGACGCGGAGTCCCGCAGCGGGCGTCGGGCCTTACGCTCCGAGCTTCAAGGATGAGGATCGTCAGTGACGTCGGGCTCGCTGGACTTGGTCGGCATCGCTGTCCGTTTGACATATTTGAACGCGGCTACGGCGACGGCGATGCAAAGGGCGCAGAGGATAGGCAAGACATAGTTCATAGTCGGTCTCCGACGATCCAACCCTTGCCCATCCGCCTGAACGCGCTGCTAATCCGCGCAAGCCCTGCAGCAACAGGCACAGCCGCGAGACAAACGAGGATGAAGGCGAATAGATCGTCCATATCCAACAAGCGCTCCGTGCGCCGCTAAAGTTCCTCGTCGCAAATAGGTCATTCGAAACCGGAAAAAGCAGCAAGCGCGAGTAGAGCCAAGGTCGCGATCAATACGGACCATTCGCCGAAGCTGGGCCGCCGTGTGGGACGTCTGCGCAAATGAGACCCTTTGGTGTGATCCGGACTTGCGATCGCCGAAGGGGGCTGCGCCGCCTGACGCCGATCGCGGAGAAACAGCATGACCTGAGCTTAGCTCCTTCGATGTTTCTCGCCTCTAACTTGTGATGATTAATCGCGCCGCATCCGACTTTCACCAGGGTTTCGTCGGAGGGACGCGACAGCGCCGGTCGGCGGGTTGGCAGTTCGCCGCCTTCTCCCGGTCGGCGGCGTACGATCCGCCCCCCGGCGGCCGCCAGGCCTTTTCGGACGCATCCTGAAGGGTGGAAGATACTCCGCGCAACGCCTGATCGCTGAAGCCGCGGGGGTATCGCTCGGATATTCTATTTGTC
The DNA here is from genome assembly GCF_003938605.1 of Brevundimonas sp. 357. Classification (GTDB taxonomy): domain Bacteria; phylum Pseudomonadota; class Alphaproteobacteria; order Caulobacterales; family Caulobacteraceae; genus Brevundimonas. Next base: position 121,373 of record NZ_RHWX01000010.1, read on the forward strand.
GCCCCCCAGGTGAACGCTGTGGTTCATGCGCGAGGCTTTCGGTGCGCAAGGCCTTCCTTGCTCGGAGTCGGCGCGCGCGGCGTTCTCTTCTGACGCGGGGCATCGGCAAGCGTTCTGCGATGAGCACGACCGAACCGTTGCAGCAAAGAGCGCCGAACGCCCAGCGAGCAGCCTTCCGTCGCCTAATCAGACCCATCTCGACGCGCTGTCACGTGCCGCGCGCCATCTCCGCTTGGCGAGGCGGGCGAGATCCCCCCTTTCACCGAGGGAACCAACGACGGCTCCGCCAGTTGGCTTCTTGCAGCCGCCATCCTCTGCGACTGTCCTCTGTTGAACCGCTGAGCCCCTCCCTGGACGCCCCAAGAGCCAGGCGAGGGGCTCTTCGCTTCGGCCGTACGTTCTGCGCCGCCAGAGGCGGCCGCCCCGCGCCGAGCGGGCCGGCGGTTTCAGCGTTTGAATGCCGGGCGGCCGTGCTGATCGGCTCATCCTGCAAACTTGGCGGAGCGCCTCGATGTCCCACACAGACTGAGGAGAGGCGGCCGCCGATCAGTCTCCGAACTTACCGCTCAGGGGCGCGTCGGCGGTCAGTAGGCCAGTAGGGCGTCGGCCCCACGCCAGCCGACCCCGCCGCGTGTCGGCCGGGGTCGGGAAGGCGTTCACGGCTGTGCTTTAGCGGCCGTCGGTGACGTCGCGGACGGTTTCGGGCGCCGCCATGGCGCTTGTCGCGCCGGGGGTGCGAGAATCGTTGATCCGCAGATTATTTTGCACGTGCTTCACCCCGGAGCAGTCATCGGCGAGGTCTTCGGCGCGGCGCTTGTCGTCGCGAGAGCGGACCGTACCGCCCAGCGTGACCTCGCCGCCGGTCACGCTAACCTCGATATCGGACGCGTCGACGCGCCAGTCGTCGCTGAGCCGGTCCGATACGTCCTCGCGGATGCGTTCGTCAGAGCGCGTGTAACCCCGAGGACCGCGACCTCGATTATTCTCTATCTCATCCATTTCTCGGCGGCGGCGGGCGTCATCATCCCCGCCCCAGGATTTGACTTCGTCCTTGGTGCGGTCCCACCAGCTGCGCTCGTTGTCGCGGTCTTCATCTCGATACCCTGGCCCGTAAGGGGGACGGCGATCCCCGCGCACAGAGCGTTCATAGCCGGATCCGGAAAACCCCTCATTGTGGAGGGAGCCGTAAGGGCGCGCACGTCCAAGCGTGTCGTCTGGACTGTACCCATAGCGGCGAGCATAGGCAGAGCCCTCCTCGGGTCGCCGACCTTCGCTCGGATCATAGCCCGCCCGCTCTCGCGAATAGCCCCGGCCTTGGCGGTCCCCCCATAGCTTCCATCATAGGAGGAGCGGCCGCGATCTCCAAAACGCCGCTCGCCGCCGTGGCGGGACCGATCCTCCGGCCAATCCCGCCTGCTGTCGTCTTCTCTCCAGCGGTCGTCCGCCATGTCTCGCTCCCTTGAATGATCTTGATGATTAGCCGCGTTTGGCGGCCGGTCTGATAATGATCCGGAAGATGAGCCGTTCCGCCGGAATAAAAGGTCGCGCGAGGTCTTGTTCAAGCTTAAGCGTTTCTTCGCGACTATAGACGAGAACGGAGCCGCTGACGCCGCCTTGCAGGCGAGGTCGTCGCGTGGCCCCTTTTTGATTCTCTGACGTCAGCCGGCGGCGCCTCATCTCTGACCAGCGCGGTTGAATCCGCCGTCATGGGCCTCATGAGGGAGGAGAACTCCCTTGGCCGCTATCCACCTGTTCCCTCGCCGCGCCCAGGCCCAGGTCGACCCCGTGATCGCGAAGAATCTCGCCAACGCTTCACACCCCAGAACCGGCAGCGGCGTACCGAAGCGCGATAACCAGGCAGCGGCCAAAGTCTGCTCATTTACTGTTAACATTCATACTCCTACGCGGAGAGCTCCCCGCGAGAAGGTAAGCGCAGAAATGGCGATTTCTGTTCCCATCAACTCAATCTTGAAGGCGGGGACGTGTCGATCGCGATACCTTCGGCGTCCTCGCCGGCAGGATGGTCTTCTCACGCGTTTGACGCCGTCGCCTCTCACGGTCTTCTGGCCATGACGCGCGCCTCCTAGCGACTCCCGCGATCCGGAGCGGCGCGGACGCGCCGTCCGATTTTGGCGGATTTCCGCTGGGGCGAGGAAAGGGACGTCGGAACAGCCGAGCCGGCCTCACGTTGGCCGGTCATGGATGTCCATCTTGCGAATATCATCGGTTCGGCTGCAGCGATCTGCTCGATTACGAGCTTTGCTCCACAGGCTTACAAGATCTGGAAGGAACGCGACGCCTCGGCGGTCAGCCTAAAAACCTATTCTCTAACCGTCAGCTGCTTCATCCTCTGGACCATCTACGGCGTTATGACCTCAGCGTGGCCGGTGACCTTCGCCAACGCCTGCGCCCTGGTGATGGCTTCGGCCGTGCTTCTCATGAAGTGGCGCTTCCGCGATGGAAAGTCAGCCTGAAGGGTCGATCATGCCGCGAGGGGAAAGCGAAGGGTGAAGCAACTGCCTTGACCGGGGCCGTCGCTGGCCAGTTCGATCGCGCCTTCGTGCATCTCCACCAATTGTTTGACGAGAGCGAGGCCGATGCCCAAACCTTCGCGCGAGCGATCGTCAGGGCCTTTGGATTGGGTGAACAGCTCGAAGATGCGCCCTTGAATTTCATGCGGCACGCCTACGCCGTTGTCGGCGATGTCGATCCGCACCTCATCGTCATCGATCTCGGCTGAAAGGCGGATTCGGCCCTGCGGCGGGGTATATTTGGCGGCGTTGGTGAGCAGATTGCTGATCACCTGCGACAGGCGGGTGAAATCACCCTCGAGCCACACGGGTTGAGCGGGCAGGGCGACCGTCAAATCATGGGCGCCCGCATCGATCTTGGGCCGGCTCGTATCGACGGCGGATTCGATGATGCTGTGCAGATTCACCCGTTCTCGCTGGAGGGAGATCTTGCCCTGGTCGATACGGGCGACGTCGAGCAAATCCTCGATCAGGCGGGAGAGGTGGTGGGCCTGAACCTCCATCCGCCCCTGGATGTCGGCCTTGAGGTTCTCGTCCGATTGGCGTTCCAGAAGCTGAAGGCCGGCGCGGAGCGCCATGATCGGGTTTCGCAACTCATGGCCCAGCATGGCGATGAAGTCGTTCTTGCGCCGGTCGGCCGCGCGCAGAGCGTTGGCGTAGACTTCCAACTCGTCGCGCTGGGCGAGAATCTCCATGCGCTGGCGGTAGAGGTCGATGAAGACGTTCGCCTTGCTGCGCAGGATATCGGTTTCGATCGGTTTCTGAATAAAGTCGACCGCTCCGGCCTCATACCCCCTGAACCGACGCTGCAGATCGGCGCTTCCCGCCGTGACGAAGATGATGGGGACGTGGCGCGCGTTCACATTGCCGCGCATGAACTCGGCCAACTGGAATCCGTCCATGCCGGGCATCTGCACGTCCACCAGGGCGAGGGCGACGTCGTGCACCAGCAGCAGCTCAAGCGCCTCGTCGCCCGAGCAAGCCTTCAAGCAGACCACGTCCTCCCGCTTCAGCAGCGCCTCCAGGGCGAGCAGGTTCTCCTCGAGGTCGTCGACCAGCAGGAGGTGAATCGGCTGTTGCGGGCTGGTCATTCTGTTCCGAGACCTTTCAGATGTTGGGCGATGCGTGCGAGCGGAAGGACACGCGCCGCCGCGCAGGCTTTGCGGGCGGCCAGAGGCATGGCTTGGGCGTAGGCGGCGGCGGGTTCCTCCACCAGGGCGACCCCGCCTGCGGCGGTGACCGCGCTCAGTCCCGCAGCGCCGTCCTCATTGGCGCCGGTCAGGATCACGCCGGTCAGGCCGGCGCCGTAGGCGTCCGCCGCGCTCTCGAACAGCACGTCGATGGAGGGGCGCGAGTAGTTGACGACCTCGTCGGAGGACAAGGCTAGATCGCCGTTGCTCTCGATCAGGAGGTGGTAGTCCGAGGGGGCGAAGTAGACCACCCCGGGACGGGCGGTCTCCTTATCTTCGGCCTCCTTGACCTCGAGAAGGCATTTGGTTTCGAACAGGGGCGCGAGGACGTTGCTGCGGTCGGCCGGGACGTGCAGAACGATGAAGATCGGCCAAGGGAAGTCCGCCGGCAGCGTCGGGAGGAGGGCGAGCAGCGCCTGCACGCCTCCCGCGGAGGCGCCGATCGCCACCGCCCGTTGCGGCGACGGGCTCATGGTTCGCGTTTCCTATAGATCTTCTCTGCCGGGACGAACTCGGAAAAGGCCGTCGCATGCTGCGAGAAGCGCAGGCTTTCCTTCGATCCGATCCCCAGAAAGCCGTTGCGCGTGAGAGAATCTTTGAACAATCCCACGGCGCGATCCTGGAGGCCCCGGTCGAAATAGATCATGACGTTACGACAGGAGATGAGCTGCATTTCGGCGAAGACGGCGTCCGTGACCAGGCTGTGGTCAGAGAAGACGACATTGGCGCGCAGCGACTTGTCGAAGACCGCCCGGCCATAATCCGCCCTATAGTAGTCGGACAGGGACGAACGGCCGCCGGACTTCTGGTGATTTTCGGTGAATTTGCGGATTCGATCGAGGGGATAGATCCCGGCTTCGGCGGCGCGCAGGGCGTCGGGATTGATGTCGGTGGCGTAGAAGAGGGTGCGGTCGAAAAGGCCTTCTTCGCGAAAGAGGATGGCCATGGAATACAGCTCCTCCCCGGCGCTGCACCCCGCGATCCACACTTTGAGCGAAGGATAGGTGCGCAGATGGGGCAGGACCTGCTCGCGCAGGGCGCGAAAGTAGCCGGGATCACGGAACATCTCGCTGACCTGAACGGTCAGAAAGGCGAGCAGACGCGGCAGCATTTCGGGATCGTGCAGCACGCGTTCCTGCAGGGCCGTCAGGCTCGGCATGTGGAAATGGCTGCGCGCCTGAAGCAGGCGGCGCTTGATCGACGCTCGGGCGTAGTGGCGGAAGTCGTAGTGGTAGCGCTGGAAGAGCGCTTCCAGAAGCAGACCGATCTCAATGTCCTCGATCTCGTTCGTCATGGCGAGTTCAGCGGGGCATCCAGACGCGGACGAGGGACAGCAGCTTGTCCACGTCCAACGGCTTGGCCATGTAGTCGTTAGCCCCGGCCGCCATGCAGCGCTCCTGGTCGTCCGGCATGGCCTTGGCGGTCAGCATCAGCACAGGCAGCGTCTTCCAACGCGCGTCCTTTCTGAGCTCGCGCGTGGCTGTCAGGCCGTCCATGACCGGCATCATCACGTCCATCAGCACCAGATCGACAGCCTTCGAAGGATCGGTCGAAGCCTGCTCCAGCGCCTCAAGCGCTTCCTTGCCGTTGCGGGCGATCTCCACCAGGGCGCCGCGCGGTTCAAGGACATTGGTCAGGGAGTAGACGTTGCGGACGTCGTCCTCGACGATCAGAATTCGACGCCCCTCCAGCACGGCGTCGCGGTTGCGCGCCTTGCGGATCATCTTCTGCTGCTCGGGCGGCAACTCCGACACCACCTGGTGGAGGAAGAGGGAGACCTCATCCAGCAACCGCTCCGGCGATTTGGCGCCCTTGATGATGATGGAGCTGGAGTAGCGACGCAGCTGTTGTTCATGCTCGGGCGACAGGTCTCTGCCGGTGTAGACGATGACCGGGGGGAAGCTGTAGCCGCCTTCGCGGCTGAGGGTTTCCAGCAGGGAGAAGCCTGATGCGTCGGGCAGAGTCAGATCCAACACCATACAGTCGAAGGTTTGGGTTCTGAGTTGCTCCAGACACTCGGCGGCGGTGCCCACGCCTACGGTCTCCACTTCGCCGGAAGCCAGCAGGCGGCTCACCGCATCGCGCTGGACCAGATCGTCTTCGACGATGAGAACGCGGCGCACGGTGCGGGTCAGCTTATCCTCCAGGGTGCGCAGAACCTCGGCGAGATCCTCACGCTTCACCGGCTTGACCAGATAACCGACGGCGCCCAGCGAAAGGGCGGTCTGGCTGTGATCCTCGGCCGAGACGACGTGGATGGGGATGTGACGGGTGTCGTCGTCGCGCTTCAGCACGTCGAGGACGGTCAGCCCCGACTGATCAGGCAAGCCGACGTCCAGCACGACCGCGCTGGGTCGATGACGCTTGGCCAGCTTGAGGGCCTCTTCCGCCGTGGCCGCCACAATGCACTGGAAGCCCAACTCGCGGGACAGGTCGCGGACAATGGCGGCGAAGCGGTCGTCGTCTTCGACCACCAACAGGAGGCGGCGCGTTCCGGCCAGGCGATCGCGGTCGTCCTCGATGCTCGCAGACACGGACTGACGCCGCTCTGGGAGCGGTTCCGAGTGGGGCGAAACATCCGGGGCAGGGGCGAGCGTTTCGCGGGGGGCGACCTGCGCGGCGTCATAGGCGCGCGGCAGAGTCAGGGTGAAGACGCTTCCTTCGCCAAGTCGGCTTTCCAGCCCTATCTGTCCGCCGAGCAGGCGCGCCAGTTCGCGCGAGATCGACAGGCCGAGTCCTGTGCCGCCATATCTGCGGCTGATGGTCCCGTCGGCCTGGTGGAAGGCTTCGAAAACGCCCTTCTGCTGCTCGGGAGATATGCCGATGCCGGTATCCGACACGGCGAAGGCGATCTTGTCGTCCGGCTTGGCCGATATGCTTAGCTTCACCAAGCCGCTTTCGGTGAACTTAAAAGCGTTCGACAGCAGATTCTTGAGAATCTGCTCGAGCCGCTGGCGGTCCGTCTCTATCACGTCGCCCCCGGCCTCTAGGTTGATTTCGAAGGCCAGACCGCGATCATCCGCCACGGGTTGGAAGAGTTGTCGGACGTCCTCGGTCAACCGCTGCATCGACACCGCCTCAGGGCGAGCCTGGATGTGGCCGGCCTCGATCTTGGACAGGTCGAGGATGTCGTTGATCAGGGCCAGAAGGTCGTTGCCCGACGACTGGATGGTGCGGGCGTAGTTGACCTGTTCCTCGGACAGCGTCTCCTCTGGATTGTCGGCCAGCAGTTTGGAGAGGATCAGCAGGGAGTTGAGCGGCGTCCGCAGCTCATGGGACATATTGGCCAGGAAATCAGACTTGTATTGGCTGGCCTGTTCCAACTCGCGCGCCTTCAACGTCAGGGCCGAGGCGCCGCGTTCCAGATCGTCGCGCTGGGTTTCCAGGATCTGAGCCTGCTCCTCGAGCTGACTGTTCGTCTGTTCCAACTCCGCCTGCTGTTGCTCTAGACGGATCTGGGATTCTTTGAGCGCCCGACCTTGTTCCTCAAGCTCTTCGTTGGAGACGCGAAGCTCTTCGCTCTGGACCTGGAGCTCCTCCGCTTGGCGCTGGGTTTCTTCCAGCATGTTCTGCAGCTGGGCGCGATAGCGCGCCGAGCGCAAGGCGGTGCCTATGGCCGGTGCGGTTTCATTGAGCAGCGCCATGAGCCGGTCGTCCGGCGGCTGCAGGAACCCGAGCTCCAGAACCGCATTGACCGCCCCGTCTGCACGTGCAGGCATGATGATGAGATGCCGGGGCTTGTCACGGCCCAGAGCCGAGCCGATCGTCAGATAGCCCTCGGGAACGTCGGAGACCGCCAGGGCCTGCCCTTCTGCTGCGACCTGGCCTAACAGCCCCTCGCGCGGCCCAAACCGCTCAGCGATCGGCGCGTCGGACGGGACGCCAAGCGCGGCGATGCGCCGATAGAGGCCGCCTTCGCCCTTGAACAGGGCGGCGGCCTGCACGTCGGCGTAGCGGGCCAGATAGGCGAGAATGTTGTCCCCCAGCTGCTCCAGCGACTGATCGCCCATCATGGCGGCGCCGAGACCCACCTGGCCTTCATGCAGCCATTCCTGGCGCGCGCGCGCCTGCGCGCTGCGACGGATCAGGGTGAAGACGGCGATCGTCAGAACCGCCCCGAGCAGTCCCGACAGCACGCCGCTGATCAGCGCCGTGCGGTAGGCCGCCTCCATTTCGGTCAGGCGCTGCCGCCGCACGCTCTGCTCTTCCTGACGCATCTGCGCGATCTGATCGCGGATCGCATCCATCTCGCGTTTGCCCTGATCCGTGGTCATGCGCGCGAGGGCGGCCTGCAGGCCCTCAGAGCGGCGAATCCGGAGGGTGGCGTCGAGCTCAGCCAGCTTGGCGTCGAGATGGGCGCGCAGCTGTTTCAGGTGATCTTGCTGGGCGGGATTGTCGCGGGTCAGCTCAGCGACGTCGTCCTGCCGTCGGCTGAGGTTCCGAGTCGCAGCCTCATAGGGCTGCAGATAGGCGGCGTCGCCGGTGAGCAGATAGCCCCGCTGGCCGGTCTCGGCGTCCTGGGCGGCGGACAGCAGCTCATCGACGGCGACGATCACCTGGTGCGTGTGGATGATCTGCTGGTTGTTGGCGCGCAGGACTTCAACATTCCGCCAGGCGATGAGCCCGGTGGCGAGGAAGAAGGAGAGGACCAGAGCCAGTCCCAAAACCGCCCAGGCTTCCATCTTCGAGCCCGCAGACGGGCGACGTGACGACTTCATCAAGTTGTGAACCTTGGAGGAGCAGCGAGAGCGCCCTGCCTAAGGACGCGAACGGATCGTGCAATAACCTATGCTGGATTCTGCACAAGCTCACCAAAGTCGGCGGAAGGCGTATCAACAGGTTCCGACGGTCCTCAACCCCCGGGACGAGAATCCGTCGCACTAAACAGCCGGAAGGAGGGACAGGGCTCCCTGGGCCGGCCGTTTAAGACGCCGGACAAAGAGCTCAAGGGCGCCGCAACCGCGCCGCTTTTCGGAGTTTTCACCCAGGGTGAAGCACCACCTTCGTCCATTCGTTCTGGTTCTCCTTGAAGTTGCGGTAGGCTTCGGGGGCCTGTTCCAATGGGAGGCGGTGGCTGATCAGGTCGGTCGTGTCGATCCGGCCGTCCAGGATCATCTCGAGCAGGGCCGGCAGGTAGCGCTGCACATGGGTCTGGCCGGTCTTGAGAGTCAGGCCTTTCTGCATGAAGGCGCCGACCGGAATCTTGTCGGCGAAGCCGCCGTAGACGCCGGGCACCGACACCGTGCCGCCCTTGCGCACCGCCATGATGGTTTCGCGCAGCACATGGGCGCGGTCCGTGCCGATGCGGGTCGAGGTCTTTACGGCGTCGACGATATTGTCGGGCGAAAATCCATGGCTTTCCATGCCGACGGCGTCGATGCAGCTGTCCGGCCCGAGGCCCGCCGTCATTTCCTGCAGCGCCTCGCGCACCCTGACCTCGTGGTAGTTGAGGACCTCGGCCCCGTTGGCCTTGGCCAGGGCCAGGCGGTTGGGGTGGTGATCGATGGCGATGACGCGGCCGGCGCCCTGAAGGAAGGCGCATTTGATCGCGAACAGACCGACCGGCCCGCAGCCCCAGACGGCCACCGTATCGCCGCGCTCGATCTGGCAGTTCTCCGCGGCCATCCAGCCCGTCGGGAAGATATCCGACAGGAAGAGCACCTTCTCGTCCTCGACGCCCTCCGGAATCTTGATCGGCCCGTAGTCAGAGTAGGGCACGCGCGCATACTCGGCCTGGCCGCCGGCGTAACCGCCGGTCAGGTGGGAATAGCCGAAGGCGCCGGTCATCACCTGTCCGAAGGCGATCTCCGATGCCTCGGCCTTGTCCGCCGGATTGGAGTTGTCGCAGGCGGCGGGGAGGGATTTCTGGCAGAAGAAACATTGGCCGCAGGCGATGACGAAGGGCACCACGACGCGGTCCCCCTTCTTCAGGCTGGTGTTTCCGCGCCCGACCTCGACGACCTCTCCCATGAACTCATGGCCCAGAATGTCGCCGTTCGACATTCCCGGGATGTAGCTGTCGTAGAGATGCAGGTCCGAGCCGCAAATGGCCGTGGCTGTTATCCGAATGACGGCGTCGCGAGGGTTGATGATCTCCGGGTCGGGAACGGTGTCCATCTGGACGTTGTGCTTGCCGTGCCAGGTGAGGGCGCGCATGGGCGATCCTTTCTGCTGCGATCAGGGGTGGCGGGAGCCGCGCGGCGCAGCATCCGGCGCCCTTGAGGTCGAAATCTCGCCCGTCTCCATAAGCTGTTTGAAGCGCCGCAGCTCGCGCCGCGCCTGCAGCCGGGGCTCGCGCTGCATGACCTTGGCGATCGTCTTGCCCACGACCCCGCCGGGCGGGTCGTAGCTGATGAAGAGCCGCACCTCCGTGCCGCGGCCGAAAGGATTGTCTCGGAACTCGATCCACCCCTCGTGGTCGACGTCAGAGCCTTCGGTCGAAGACCAGGCGATACGGCGGTCCGCCTGGTCCTCGGTGACCACGGAAGTCAGTTCGACGTCCTTTCCGCCTGGTCCTTCGACAATCCAGCGGGAATGCGTGAAGTCCAGAACTTCGACAGACTTCACCGTCTCCGAGAAGGCGGGCAGGTTCGAAAGGTCGCGCCAATAGCCGTAGAGGGCCGATCGGGGGCGCCGGATCAGCACGGCGCGCAGGCTGTCGGCCGCGTGGTCGCCCTGGTGAAGGTCGCTGTCGCGGAACGCGGCAGAGCCCACATCGGCGTCAGTCGAAATCGGACGATCGGTCATGTCTGGCTCCCTTGCGTGAAGGGCAATGGACCGAAGGCGGGTTCGTTGCGGAGATCGATGAAGTGACGGGTATCCGACAGCCGGACCCCCGATCCGCTTGGCCGGTTTGCCAGAGACCCGCAAACCGAAGGAGATCGACATGATCAACAACGACGACGTCTGGCGCGAGGTGTTCGTGAACGGCCTGAAGAACGCCCACGCCGTGGAGCATCAGGCCCTGGCCCTGATGGATCGGCAGATCGACCGCGCTAAGAACTTCATGGAGGTCGCGGAGAAGCTGAAGGCGCACCGACTCGAAACCGAGCAGCAGATTTCACGGCTTGAGCAGATTCTCTCGGGCCTGGACGAGAGTCCGTCAGGTCTGAAGGACGCCGCCATGTCCATGAGCGGCAACATGGCCGCCCTGGGCCACACCTTCGCCGAGGACGAGATTCTCAAGAACGCCTTCGCCAACTTCGCCTTCGAGAACTATGAGGTCGCGGCCTATAAGGGACTGATCGTCCTGGCCGAGCACGGCGGCTACTCTGTCGCGCTGGATCCGCTGAACGCCTCGCTGGACGAAGAAGCGCGCATGGCGGCCTGGGTGGACCAGAGCCTGCCGGCCCTCACCGAGAAATTCCTGATGCTGAAGCGCGCGGGCGAGAACCCCAGCCGCTGATCGCTGTCGCAAGGAGACGCGAGATGTTCATGCACAACAAGAAGCTGATGTACACGGTGCGGGTTTCAGAACCCAATCCGGCCCTGGCGACCCTGATGCTGGAGCAGTTCGGCGGGCCGCAGGGCGAATTGGCGGCGGCGATGCGCTACTTTACGCAGGGTCTGGCGGACGAGGACGTCGCCCGCCGCGACATGCTGATGGACATCGCGACCGAGGAGATCAGCCACCTCGAGATCATCGGTTCGATCGTCGCCATGCTGAACCGCGGCGCCAAGGGGCGTCTGGCCGAGGCGGCGGAGGAGGAGGCCGACCTCTACGCCAGCATGACGTCGGGGGGCGAAAGCCACACTACGTCCATCCTCTATGGAGGCGGCGCGGCCCTGATCAATTCGGCGGGCGTGCCCTGGACGGCGGCCTATGTGGACTCGATCGGGGATCCGGCCTGCGACCTACGCTCCAACATCGCGGCGGAGTCGCGGGCCAAGATCGTCTATGAGCGGCTGATCAACGTCACCGACGACCCGGGAATCAAGGACGCCCTGACCTTTCTGATGACGCGTGAGGTCGCCCACCAGAAGTCGTTCGAGAAGGCCCTCTACGCCATCCCCGCCAACTTCCCGCCAGGCAAGCTGCCGGGCCATCCGGACTTCGCGGACAAATACTACAACATGTCCCAGGGCGAGGGCGACGCATCCGGACCGTGGAACACGGGCGAGCAGTGGGACCCCGTCGACGAGCGCGAAGCTCAAATGGCTGTCGACGGCGGGGACGGCCGCGCCGAGGTGGCGCTTTCGGCCGACGAAGAAAAGGCGGTGGAGACCTTCGCCGCTCGCACGCGTTCCGATCCCGAATCCGATCCGTTGACCGGCGCGGACCTCGGGGCCGGCCCAGGCGCGGGGCGAACCCGGCCGGTCCCATCCGTTCCGCCGGGCTAGGGAGCGGTCGTTTCACATCAGGAAGGGGAGGCGGGGTTGCGGACGGACGATGCGAAACATCGTCGCATCCGCGGAGCGGCCGGCGCGTCAGGCGTCGGCCGTATCCATATCCGCATTGAGGCTCGGGTTCGGCTTTGTCACGCGAGGAGGAAACATGCGCCACGAAATCATCATCGTCGGCGGAGGCGCGGGCGGCCTGGAGCTCGCCGCCCGGCTGGGGCGCGCGTTGGGCCGCAATGAAGGTCCGCGACGCGTGCTGCTGATCGACCGGACCATCTTTCACCTGTGGAAGCCCTCCCTGCACGAGGTCGCGGCGGGCTCGCTGGATTCGCATCAGGAAGGCCTGGCCTATCCGCTGCTGGCCCGGCGCAATCACTTCAGTTTCGCCTTCGGAGACCTGGAGGGACTGAACGCCGCCGAAAAGAGCCTGAATCTGGCCGAAGTGCGGGACGACGACGGCGGGGTTCTGATTCCGCCGCGAACGCTGGCCTATGACCGGTTGGTGCTGGCGACGGGCAGCGGCTCCAATCTGTTCAATACGCCGGGGGCCGCCGAGCACGCCCACCTGCTGGAGGACGTGGCGGACGCCGAAGCCTTCAACCGGCGCCTGACCGGCGCCTTCCTGGCCTCGGCCTATGCGCCCGGCCAAAGGCTGGACATCGCCATCGTCGGAGCGGGCGCCACGGGGGTCGAGCTGTCGACCGAGTTGATCGAAGGCCACCGAGCCCTTTCAGCCGGTCTGGGGACGCAACAGAAGTTCGATCTGGGGGTGACAGTGGTCGAGGCGGGGCCGCGCATCCTCGGCGGTCTGCCCAAAACCGTGGCCGCCAAGGCGACGCAGGAACTGGAGCGCCGGGGCGTGACCCTGGCCGTGGACGCCAAGGTCGAGCAGGTTGCGGCGGACGGACTGCAGACCAGCCGGGGCTGGATTCGATCGGACCTGACCGTATGGGCGGCTGGCGTCCTGGCGTCGCCCCGCAATCGCGATTTCGGACTGGAGACCGGGCCCCTCAATCAGTTCGTGACGGACGATCGCCTGAGGACGTCCGCCCCGAACGTCTACGCCATGGGAGACTGCGCCCAAGCTCCGCATGGCGCCGGCTTCGTCCCGGCACGCGCTCAGGCTGCGGCCCAGCAGGCCAGGTATCTGGCTCGCGCCCTGCTCAAGGCTGGCGATCCGGGGCCCTATGTCTATCGCGACCGCGGCTCCCTGGTGTCCCTGGGCAGCGAAGGCGGCGTGGGGTCGCTGATGGGCGGTCTGGTCGGGCCGAACTTCCTGATCGAGGGCTGGCTGGCGCGGCAGGCCTATATGAGCCTTCACCTTGACCACTATCGTGCGGTGATCGGCCTGCGGCGCACGGCGCTTCTGGCCCTGTCCCGCCTGCTGATGCGCCGCGTGTCCGGGCGGCTCAAGCTGCACTGAGGGAGCCCGGATGAAAGTCTGAATCCAGACGTTCCGGAACGGCGTCCGGGGACGGCGATTGCAGGGAGGCGGCAAGGGAGGCCGCCTCCATGAACCCTCACGATCCGACGCCCGCCCCGCCTCCCGGCGCGCCGCCGCGATTCCAGGGTCGGGTCGCAGTGGTCACCGGCGGCGCGCGCGGCATAGGACGCGCCATCGCCCTGGCTCTGGCGCGCGAGGGCTGCGATCTCGTCATCGGCGATGTTCTGGAAGGCCTGCCCGACGGAACTCCCTATCCCAAGGCGACCCAGGCGGACCTGGACCAGACAGTCGCGGCGGCCGGCGCCAGCGGCGTGCGCTGCGTCGGCCTGCGCATGGATGTGCGCGAGACAAGCGAAGGCGAGGCTCTGATCGAAGCGGCGCGAGCCTCTTTCGGACGGCTGGATTTCCTGATCGCGAACGCGGCCGTGACCCTGGAAGGACGGCTGACGGACCTGGCGCCCGACCAGTTCGACGCCGTGGTGCGGACCAATCTGCACGGCGTCTTCAACGTCATGGCGCCGGCCCTGCGCCTGATGACGGAAGCCGGGCGCGGCCGCGTCGTCGCCATCGACAGCGGCGCGGGCAAGCATGCTGAGGCGGAGGCAGGCGCCTACGTCGCCTCGAAATTCGGCCTGATCGGCCTGTGCAAGACGGCGGCGCTGGAGGTCGCCGAACACGGCGTGACGGTCAATGCGGTCCTGCCGGGGCCGACGGATACCCCCATGATGTCGAGCCCGCAGCGATTTCGTCAGGCGGTTCCCGATAAGCCCGACCCGACCCGCGACGACTATCTGGAGGCCCGCAAGGACGCCACCCCCATGGGCCTGGCCTGGATCAAGCCCGAGGACGTGGCCGCCGTCGTCCTGTTCCTGCTCAGTGATGAGGCGCGTTTCGTCAGCGGCGAAACCATCAGCGTCGACGCCGCCGACTGCGCCAACTGGACATGAGCGGCCGTCCCGTCGCCGCCTGGCCTGGACCTGACGGCGAGGCCCCGCCGGTTCTCGTCGGCGTGACTCCGGCCGCCGCGTCGGGCCTGGCCATACTGATGGTGGTCGGGGCCGTCGGGCTTTTCGCCCTGGCGGACGTTTTCGCCAAGCTGCTGACCCACGACACGCCCCCGGCCCAGGTCGTCTGGGTGCGCTATGTCGCCATGCTGGCCCTGGGATTGGTCGTCGCTGCAGATCGCGGCCGGGCGGCGTGGCGCGTACGGCGGCCGCTCTTGCAGGGACTGCGTGGTCTGGCGGTGCTGGCGTCCGGCGGACTGTTCATCCTGGGGCTCGGCCATTTGCCGCTGCCGGAGGCGACGGCGGTCTCCTTCGTGACTCCGACCTTCGCCACGCTGATGGCCATTCTCCTCCTTCGCGAAGCTGTGGCGAGGCGGCGCTGGACGGCGCTGCTGGTCGGTCTGGTCGGGATTCTGATTCTGTTGCGGCCCGGCGGCGCGCTGTTCAGCCCGGCGGCGCTTTTCCCGCTCGGATCCGCCTTCTTCGGCGCGACCGCCATTATCCTGACGCGTCGCATCGGCGGCGACGACGCGCCGGCTGCGACCCTGCTCTGTTCCGCTCTCGTCGGCTTTGTCCTGCTCAGCGCGACGGCGCCGCTGTGGTTTGCGCCGATGGCCCCGGTCGCCCTGGCGGCGGCTGCCGCCATGGGCTTGTGCTACGCCGTCGGCCAACTGCTGTTGATCGCCGCCTATGGGCGCGGCGAGGCGTCTCTGCTGGCGCCCTTCTCCTACGCCCAGGTGATCTTCGCCGCCTTGCTGGGCGGGCTCGTCTTCGGCTGGACGCCGGACGGACCGGCGGCCCTGGGCATGGGGTTGGTGGCAGCGAGCGGGGTCTACATCCTGCATCGCGAAGGGGTGCTGGCCCGGCTTCGCTTCAAAGGAATGTCAGTTCGGCGCGCTCGGCGCCGTGCCGCGCAGTAAGGCGTGCGGGGCGCCCGCGGACCCACAGCCGTTCGATCCTGATCTCCCTCCAGCCTTCCGGGAGAACGACCGGGCGCCGCGCCCAGGCTTCGGGCGGCCCGTCGTCGATCTGCAAGCCCGTCAGGCCATAGGTCAGGCCCATCAACAGCCCGCCCAGATTGGCGAAGAAAGGGCCGGCCGCCGTGCCTTCGGCCTGATCCAGCCGGTACTCGAGACATTGGTGGAAACGGGGCTGATCGTAGGCGGCGTAGCCTTCCTCGAACAGCTTGAGCGCCAGCTTCCGGTTGCCCGCCATCGTCGCCCAGACGCAGTAGAGGGCCGGCAGCATGGGCGCGCCCACATAATCAGGCCAGAGCTTCAGGTAGAAATCCAGCGTCCTGCGTCTCTGGGCGGCGGAGACGGGATAGTCATAGGGAAATAGACCCGCCAGCGGCGAAGGCGTCGCCCCCTTGGGTTCGCGGACGGTGAAATCGTCGTGCGCGGCGATCACCCCGTCCGATCGGACGGGCAGATAGAGGTTCGCCGCCACCTCGCCCCATGCGGCCGGGACCGGTTGGCCCAGACGTTCGGCGGCGCGTCCCGCGCGTCGAAGGATGTCCGCCCCGGCCATCAGGGTGAAGGCGTCGTTGTCGGGCGGCTGCGGCGCCTCGGCCGGTCCCATGGCGCACGGCAGTTCAAACCCGCGAGACGTCCGTTGAACCCGGCTGACGAACCAATCGGCCACCCCGCTCAACACGGGCCAGGCGTCCTCTCTCAGGAAGCGCTCGTCCCCCGTCGCGTCGGCGTATAGCGAAAAGCCCCGCGCCACGTGAAGGGAGACATGATCCTCATGCTGGGCGGCGTCGCCTGCGCCCGGCGCGGCTTCCTGCCCGGTCGTCGGCGCGGCCTGCCAGGGGAACTGCAGGCCCTGGCGGCTGGACAGGCGGGCGTTGGTCCCCGCCGTCGCCCGACCGCGCGTGCGAAAGGCTAGCAGCGCCTGCGTCGCGTCGGGCTGCATCAGCAGAAGAGGCGGCAGGCAGAAGGCGTCCACGTCCCACATCACATGGCCGTAGTAGTAGTGATAGTCGTGCCAGGTCGCGAGGCCGAAGATGGAGGTCGACGACGGCGAGGCCGGGTGCGCCGAGGCGTTTAGATAGTAGAAGGCGGCGTCGATCAGCGCCTGATGTCCCGGCGCGGCGCCGTCCACGACGATGCGGCCGCGCCACAGATCCGACCACGCCTCGCGATTGCAGCGTCGCAGGTCATCGAAGCCCGAGCGCCCGGCCCGCGCAACGCGCCGCACGGCTTCCTCGTCAGGCCGTTCATGCTGGACCGAAGGGATGAGGGCGGCGAGCTGGCGGAAACGAACGGGACGCCCCGCTGACAGACGCAACTGATGTTCGGTGCATAGCGGCCCTTGCGGATGCGCCATCACCTGACGTCGGGCGCCGTCCGGGCCTTCGGTCAGCAGGGCGACGCCGCAGCGACCCAAGCCGCCCTCGGTCTCCCATAACAGGCTGCCGTCGCACGCGGGCTCGGGCTCGCCGGGCGTGTCCGTGCGGCGCCGACGCATCCGCCCATGCACCCCGTCCACATCGACCAGGGCGCGGAAGGTCAGGTCGCAGGCCGCGTCGGCGGTCGCCCGGACTTCCTGGGCCACGATGGCGGGCGCCGTGCGGCTGGCGAAGGTCAGCACCTCGACAGAAAGCGTCCGTTCCGCGGCGGTGAAGCGGAACTGGGAGGACAGCTCCCCGGAGGCGAAATCATAGCTCTGGCGCAGGCCGCTGATCGTCCAGGGCTGGTCGCTCATCCAGACGCCGTTCAACGCCAGATCGCCCGCAAGGGGATAGGGCGCGGCGGCGGCGGCCTCGATCTGGCGTTCCGGATGCTCGCCCGCCAGGCCGCTGACCAGCACCATGCCGGCGATCAGGGGAACCTCCCGCACGCGAAGGCCGATCAGGCCGTTGCTGACATAGGCGGGCAGGTCGCCGTCGCGCGGACCTTCAGCTGCGGGAGGGGTGATGACGTCAGGCATGGCGCTCAGGCGCCGCCTTGCGGCTTCGCGCCGGAGGGCGTGCGGTCGGCGTCTTCTTGAAGGTGTCGCCGATCTCGCGCGCGTCAGGGCCGTCCGGACCTGCGCGACGGCGGGATTCGCGTCCGACCCGACGCACGGCCTCATCTGGCGTGTCGGCGTCGGGCTTGCCGCCGGGGATGGCGGCGTTTCGCTCTCGACCCTCGGACTGCTTCTGTTGGCCCATCGGACTCTCCCGTCATGGCTTTGCACTGAGGAGAGGACGGGGCCTGAAATTGTTCCCGTCGGCGACGGGGCGAGCGCCTTCTGTCGGGTGACGGTCAATGGCCGGCGAAGGGTGAACCCTGCGAAGGAGGGCGGGTTGGAAGGGAGCCCCTCGGG
Source organism: Brevundimonas sp. 357 (assembly GCF_003938605.1). Taxonomy (GTDB): domain Bacteria; phylum Pseudomonadota; class Alphaproteobacteria; order Caulobacterales; family Caulobacteraceae; genus Brevundimonas. Next base: position 139,194 of record NZ_RHWX01000010.1, read on the forward strand.
GCGATCAGTGAAAACAAGGGAGTGAACAATGGCTGAGAACCAGCAACAGGGTCAGCAACAGCAAGGCTCGTCGTCGTCCAATCGCGGCTTCGCCGCCATGGACGAGGACAAACAGCGCGAGATCGCCAGCAAGGGCGGGTCCAGCGTCGATCCGGAAGATCGCAGCTTCTCCAAGGACCATGAACTGGCGGCGGAAGCGGGTCGGAAGGGCGGGCAGGCCTCGCATGGAGGGGGAGGTGCATCCGCCTCGCGTCGGGGCGATGACAGCGACGGTTCGGAGCGCGGCGGCAATTTCGCTGATGATCCCGAACGCGCTTCGGAGGCCGGGCGTAAGGGCGGCGAACGCTGATCCGCTCTATTCGGTGGTGAGGAGGTCGCCGCGGCGGCCTCCTTCTTCATGGCCTGAGGAACCGTCCCGGACGCAGGGGCTTACGATAGATTGGTATTAGAACGAAATCGTTCGCCGCCTGGCTTTAGCGCCGACGGCTTTTGTTGGATCAGCCATGACCGGGTTTCACGCTGATGTCAGAACCGGGCGTCCGCCCCGGCGTGCGGGGACGCGACTGGAAGATCATCCCGTCTACGTCGTCCTGCCGCCGAAGGTTCAGGCTGTCCTGACAGAGACGGCGAGCCGCCTTTCGCTGCGGGCGGGCGAGTCTCCGCCAGGCGACGCCCTCTATTTCGTCCTGAGCGGCGCTGTCGGTTTCTTTCCCTCCAGACGCCGGGTCTGTGTGGGCGTCGTTCCTCCCGGCAGCGTTGTGGGCTGGGAGGCGGCCATCAGCGCGATCATCGACGCCGAGGAAACGCGAGCCATTCTGCCGACTGAGGGCTTTGTCGCGCCGCTGAGTGCGGTCCAAGTCGTGTTGAAGGACGCCTGGATCTGCCAGTTTCTCGCCGCCTATGCGGCGTCGCGGGCGCGCGCTCTCGGCGTCGAGGCCCGCTGCAACGCCCGCCATACGGCCTTCCAACGCCTGGCGAAATGGATCGCTCGTCTCAACGCCGCCGCCGGCGAGGAGAGAGGGGTTTCCATCACCCAGGGCGAGTTGGCGGACATGCTCGGCCTGCAGCGCACCAGCGTTAACGCAGCATGCCGCCATCTGCAGGGTCAGGGCGCCGTCCGGATTCGTCGCGCGCGGCTGCTCGTCCTCGATCAGGACGCGCTTTCCGAAGCCGCCTGCGATTGCGACGCTGGGCTGGCGGACGGCGCTGCGGAACGGCGTCTCCATAACCGGTTGAACTGAGGCGGAAATCGGACGCGACGCGCGCGCGCTGACAGGCGTCAGGGGATTCACGCATCAGCCGAACAATTCGACGAGTTGACGCCGCCTTGGCCGTCGGGGCGGAGGGAAGACCGAGGTCCTTCTCACCCAGACGCCATGTCCCGCGCGCATTGAAATCCTGTTCTCGTTGGGCGGCAGCGGAGCGCAAGCCGTCACGCCGGGCGTCTGGCCCTCGAAAGCGGGCGGAATCTCCTGCAGGACCATCGCCAGCCTGCGTCATATCGTTCGGGCTCGGAACCGCATGGCCTAGGGCCGATTGGGTCAGGCGAAGGAGGAGCCATGAACCAGACCCATGTCATCGAACGCGCTTTTGAAATCGCCGAGCGAGACCACGCCTGCCTTAAAGTCAGCGACGTGCGCGAAGCGCTTTCCCGGGAAGGCTATACGATCAGCGATCTGATGCATCTGGAAGGCTGGAGCATCCGCGAGCAACTGAGACGGCGGATGAAGGCGCGCGGCGCCCGCGCGGTTCGTCGCGTTGAACTGGCCGAGAGCCGGCCATGACCGCGACGGCAGGTCCGGGGCGGGCCTTGCAGGGGCTGATCCTGAGCGTTCCGGTGGCCCTGTTCAGCCTCGGGACCGCGACGGACGCGGTCTATCTCCGGACCGCGCAGATGCAATGGAGCAACTTCTCGTCCTGGGCGATCGTCGGCGGTCTGATCTTCGGCGGGGCGGCTTTCGTATGGAGCCTGATCGACCTGGCTTGGGGTCGTCGCGGGGTCTTGCACCTTCTGTACAGCGGCGTCCTGGGGGTCTTGTGCCTTGTCGGCCTTGCGAACGCATTCAAGCATAGTCAGGACGGATGGAGCTCCGTGGGGGCGCTCGGCGTCACCCTGTCCGCCCTGTGCTGCGCTCTGGCCCTGCTTGCGGGCTGGCTGCGCTATTCCGGGATGCTGGACGAGGAGGCTGGCCGATGATCCGCAGCAACCTCCTTCTGTGCGGAGCCCTGGCCGGCGCCGTGGCTTTGGCCGCCTGCGGTCGAAGCGAAAAAGGGATCAACGAAGTCGGGCCGGCGCCTGACTTGCCGGAGATCAGGGAAACCCTGCTGCCGCCGATGCGTATCGCCCGGCCTGTAGGATGGGGAGATGAGACGCCGCGCGCCCCCGAAGGCTTCGTGGTGACGGCCCTCGCTACGGACCTGCGTATTCCGCGTCAGATGCTGGTCCTGCCTAACGGCGACATCCTCGTGGCCGAGGGGCGGGGCGGCGGCGCTCCGGCCTTGAGGCCGAAGGACGTCATCGCAGGGGTCATCAAGAAGCAGGGCAACACGAAGGTCGAGGGCGGGGACCGTGTCACGCTGTTGCGCGACGCCGATAACGACGGCCGCGCCGAAGTCCGCACGGTCTTCATCGACGGTCTCAACGCGCCCTATGGCCTGGCCTATGTCGACGGCCGCATCTATGTGGCCGAGCAGGACGCCCTGGTTAGCTTCCCCTATGTCGAAGGGCAGACCCGCATCGCGGCCTCCCCTGAAGAGGTGACGCGCCTGCCGTCCGCCCTCAATCATCACTGGACCAAGGCCTTGACCAGCAGCGCCGATGGATCGACCCTCTACGTCGGCATCGGCTCCAACAGCAATGCGGGCGAGCGGGGTATGGCCGTGGAGGAGGAGCGGGCGGTCGTCTGGGCCGTCGATCGGGCCACGGGCGCGCGTCGGACCATCGCCCGCGGCATCCGCAATCCCACCGCCCTGGCGATCGAGCCGTCGAGCGCCGCTCTCTGGGCCGTAGTGAACGAAAGAGATGAAATCGGACCCCAGCTCGTTCCGGACTATCTGACCTCGGTCCGCGACGGCGCCTTCTACGGCTGGCCGTACAGCTACTGGGGCCAGAACGTCGACCCGCGCGTGCGACCCCAGAAGCCGGAACTGGCGGCCACGGCCGTGAAGCCGGATTACGCCCTGGGAGCCCATGTGGCGGCCCTCGGTCTCTCGTTCGCCCGCGGCGGCGGCTTCGGCGGCGCCTTCGCCGAAGGGGCCTTCATCGGACAGCATGGGAGCTGGAATCGTCAGGATCTGGCGGGCTACAAGGTGGCCTGGGTTCCGTTCTCCGGCGGCCGGCCGGCCGGCCCGCCCGTCGACTTCCTGACCGGTTTTCTGACGGACAAAGGCGAAGCTCGCGGCCGTCCCGTGGGCGTCTGGTTCGATCCCCGGCGCCGGATTCTGCTGGTGGCCGACGACCTGTCCAACACGGTTTGGCGCGTCGCTCCGGCCGGAACCGCTCCTGGGCGATAGATCGACCTCGACGCCACAGCCGGACCTGCGCAGTTTCGAGACGTTTCCGTGTTGCGCGCCGCCTCCGGACGGCGAGAGCGTCTCTCGACGGCCGGAGGGCCGGCGGCGCGTTGATGACGGGCTCTATCTGAGGACAACCCTCAGCCGTCCAGGCGGTCCAAGCCTTCGGCGGCGATATGGCGTCCATCGTGAAGCATGGACGTTGTCGGATCAGAAGGTTCTGAGTCTGACGGCCCTGGGACCGGGTTCGCGACGGGCGGCGAAAAGACCCGCGCGGCGCCGAAACGCCTCTGCGGTATGGAACACAAGGGATGGGCTGGGCTTGGATAGGAGAGGATATCCACGGAGACGACCATGCCCCATCAGAACGCCTCGTCATCGACCGCCGCCTCTCAGAATGCGGCGACTGACCCGGTTGCTCCACGCGACAAACCGATGAAGCAGGACAGCCGATCGGAACCGCGCGCCTACGCGAGCCAAGAGGTTTCAGACAGTTCTCTGGCGCCGCCGGCGGCGGGAGAAGTCGCGGACTATATGGACGAAGGCGAAGCCCTTGAGGGCGAAGCCGTGCAGCAAGGCGCAAACCACGCCAATCGTCCGGCGCGAACGGAAGCGCTGGATCGACAGGGTCCCAAGACCCAAGCGGCCAACAAGGACATCGTTCGCGGGCGCGCGTAGAGCAAAGCCTGCTGGCGCAGCGCCGCCTTCTTTCGTGTCGAACAAGCGCGGCCGTCCGGTTTCTCCTCACCGACCCGGGCTTTTCTCCGGCGCTGCTGGGAATGCGGCGGGCGCTGTGACGGCGACGGCCGTTGGCTCACGACAAGATAGGTCCAGAAGAAAGATCCTTGATCGTCAAGTCGAGGGTTTCGGCCCGTCCGCGCCCGCGACGCGCCTCCGCGTGCGTCCCTGCGAACAGCCGCCGATGTGAGAAGAGGGCTTCGTCTCTCCTTCGCCGCCAAGAGGTCACATGAGCTGAATTCGAGCCGCAGGGGACGACCTTATGACCTCCTCCGAGGAAGGACCCCGCTCAGCAGGCCGCCTTACCGCAGCGCGGCGTTTTCAAAGGGGCGAGAGGCCAGGATGACAAGAGCGTTTAGGGAACAACCGCAGAGCCTCTCGCGTGCGCACCGCCCTGCAGACACGGCCGCGGCGCTTCAGGCGCTTTCCATTCCCGAGGCGGCGGAAAGTCTGCTTCGCATGCCGATCGCCGACGCTGTGGGCGCGCTCGATCGGCCTGAGTTCGCAAATGCGGCCAAGGTGTTGGCGCTTCTTTCGCCGGCGCAGGCGGGAGAGTTGGTGGCGGGGATGGCGGATGACCGGGCCGCTGACGTTCTGGCCGCCATGGGCGCGAAAGGCCGCGCGGTTCTCGGCCGACTGCCCCGCGATTTGCGTCATTGCCTGGCGGGCCTGATGTCGTGGCCTCACGATAGCGCTGCGGGACTTATGACCACCGACTATATCGCCATGCCGATGCATCTGACGGCGGCCCAGGCGCTTGAACGCATCCGCGCGTTCGCCGGCATGAGCGACTCGGTCTATTCGATTTTGCTGACCGACGACGTCGGTAAGCTCGTCGCGACCTTGTCTCTCCGACAGCTGATCAATCTCGCCCCTGACGCTCCCGTCATCGAGATCGCTCTTCGCTCCCCGGTCAGCGTTGCTGCGCTGGCGGATCAGGAACGAGTGATAGAGCTCATCCGCCGCCATGATCTGCTTGGCTTGCCCGTTATAGACGAGGCGGAACGCCCCATCGGCCTCGTCACGGTCGATGACGTCATCGACGCCTTGGTGGCGGAGAACACGGAAGATGCTGAGAAGTTCGCGGGCCTTGAAGCGTTGGGCCGCCCGTATCTCGATGCGGGCTTCTTCGCCATGTTTCGCAAACGCGCGGGGTGGCTGAGCATCCTTTTGCTGGCCGAAATGCTCACGGCCAGCGTCATGCAATATTTCGAATTGGAGTTGGAAAAGGCGATGGTCCTGGCTCTGTTCATCCCCTTGATCATGAGTTCGGGCGGCAACAGCGGCAGCCAGGCGACATCCCTGATCATCCGCGCTTTAGCGCTCGGCCAGGTGAGGCTGCGGGATTGGTGGCGGGTCGCCTTGCGCGAGGCCCCCACCGGCGCGGCGCTCGGCGCCCTGCTGGGGTTGATCGGCTTTGGCCGCATCGCCCTTTGGCAGCATCTCGGGCTCTATGACTATGGACAGCACTGGCATTTGGTGGGAGCGACCATAACGGCGGGCTTGATCGGAGTCGTCGCCTTCGGTTCTCTTTCCGGCGCCATGTTGCCTTTTCTACTGCAGAGAGCGTGACGTGCCCCTGAGAATTTCCTCCACGCGGAGCTAGAGTCCGGCCCTTGATGATCCGCCCCCGTTTTCTGGAGCAT
>NZ_RHWX01000011.1 GCF_003938605.1 Brevundimonas sp. 357
TCTCCGAAGCCCGTCGGGCCAGCCCGTCTCCGAGCGAGGCGGCGATATACGTCCGCTCCCTCCGACTGGCAATAGGCAAAAGCGGCTTTCCCGATCTATCCACAGAACGGGCGCTTATGCACAGGGGGAAGCCGCGCCCTAGCCCGCCGCTATATAGGTGCGCAGGCTCTCAGCTTCCTGCGTGGCCTGGGCGATCTGGCATTTGACCACGTCTCCGATCGAGACGACGCCGGCCAACCGCTTGTCCAGCAATACGGGCAGATGGCGGATTCGGCGGTCGGTCATGCGCGCCATCAGCGCCTCGACCGTTTCAGCCGGATCAGCGAAGACCACTTCGCTCGTCATATAATGAGAGACGGGACGCTTCAGCGCCTCGGGACCGTCGCGGGAGATGGCCCGCACGATGTCGCGCTCGGACAAGACGCCCGCCACGCCGTCGCCTTCACAGACGATCAGCGCCCCGACCTGACGGCGCTCCAGTTCGGCGCAGGCTTCACTCAGAGAGGCGTCCGGCGCCAGGGTGAAGACGGCGTTTCCCTTGCCCTTGAGAATCTCGGCGACCAGCATGGCGACTTGCTCCTTATGGGCAGGCCGTCGTCCGCGGGCGTCGCGGACCGGCCGCAAGGCGGACAGGTTCGCTCAGACTCCGCCGATAGGCAAATCACGGCGCGCGGCGAACCACCCGCCGATGGGGCCGATGGCGAGGATGCCGAACAGGAAGCCGACGGCGTGCGCTTCCCAGGCGATGCGAGCGCCGTCCGCGCCGGGCGCCAGGCCGATCAGGCCCACAATGAGATTCACAGCCATCCACGCAGCGGACGCTTTCAGAACCATCGGATGGAACAGCGGCAGGACGCGCCCATGGCCGCCCATCAACCGGGTCGCTGCGCCGATCAGGCCGAAGACAGCCCCCGAGGCGCCGACCAGCGGCGCCATGCTGTTCGGGTGCACCAGCCCATAGCCCAGGGCCGCCACGGCGCCCGCCGCTATATAGAAGAGGATAAAGACCAGCGGCCCCGGCCCGCGCTCCATCAGCCGCCCCACGGGCGCGCCGAAGGCCAGGGCGCCCACGGCGTTCATCGTCACATGGGGCCAGTTGCCATGCAGCAACATGGAGGTGAACAGCCCCGTCCATTCTCCGCGCCACAGCTCCGACGGGACGAAGGCCATGGAGAGTCCCTGATCGGGAAGCCGCTCCTGCAGATAGAAGAGCACCGGCATGGATGCTGCGATCAGCAGAGGCAGGAAGGGCGCGTTGAAGATCTTTTCGCGCGGCGGCCGCGGCGAACGGGCGTCAGATTGGGACATTCGCCCTTGATGGGGCCAGTCGCATCCGATCTCAAGACGCCGTTTTGCGCCAATACGACACTGAAACCGTATGGCACGGTCATTGCGTGAGCCGTTCCAGAAGTTCTCGGGAGCGCCTTATGCCGTCTCATAGCCTGACACTCATGACCGTAGCGGCCGCCGCCGTGCTGGCGGTCCTGCCCGCCGGTTCGGCCGCCGCGCAGTCGACCGGCTCGGCCGGAGCGGGCCAGTTCCAGGCCGGCTACGGCGCCTCGCGCTACACCACCGCCCAAGCCAGCCGCGGCACGACCCGCGACGCCAACGGCAACCGCCTGGTTGTCGACGGCATCATTCAACAGAACGGCAGCGCCTACTCGCGCAGCGGCAGCAGCTCTTCGTCCAGCCACTTCAGCGGCGGCGTCGGATCGGGCAGCGGAACCAACATCGGCGGCTCCACCGCCATCGGCAACAACCTGAATGTGGTCGTCCAGGGCAACCGCAACACGGTCGTCGTCAACTCCAACCAGACCAACAACGGCGCCATCAACGCCGGCACCACCCTGAATGGGCCCCGTCCATGAACATCACCGCCATCCGTCGCTCGCCCGTGCGCGCCTTCGGCTGCGTCGCCGCCGCCGCTGCTCTGCTGAGCGGCTGCGCCACCTCGGCCGGTCCCTCGGGCCAGTACGCCAAGCCGATCGGCAACGCGCCGGTCACGTCGAACCCGACGCCCTATTCGACCGCGCTGTATTGCCTGGCCGACTATGCGCGCCGCTACAACCTGCCCTCGCCGCGCATGGCTGTGGGGCGGATCAGCGACTACACCGGCTCCATCTCCTCAGACGGCGGCCGCCAGATCACCCAGGGCGCGTCCCTGATGGCCAACACCGCCCTGGCGAAAGCCGGCGCCCGCATCGTCGAGCGCTACGACACCTCGGTTTCCGAGCTGGAGCTGCGCTACGCCAACAACAAGCTGATCGGCGACGACGTGCCGAACGGCGCGCCCCAGGACGCCGCCTTCCGCCGCATCCTGGCCGGTCAGGTGCCGGGATCCGACTTCTATGTGGTCGGCGGCATCACCGAGGTGAACTACAACATCCGCTCGGGCGGCTTCGACATCGCCGGCGGCGAAGTGGGCGAGAACGGCGGCTCGGGCCTGCTGACCGGCAAGGTGTTCGTGATGAACGTCGCGATCGACCTGCGCCTGGTGCAGACCACCACCCTCGAGGTCGTGGACGTCGTCTCTTATCAGAAGCAGATCGTCGGCCGCGAAGTGTCGGCGGGCGTCTTCGACTTCCTGAACGGCAACGTCTTCGACATCTCGGCCGGCACCAGCGGCCTGGAGCCGGTCCAGCTGGCGGTCCGCGCCCTGGTCGAACGCGCCACGGTCGAGTTCATGGCCAACCTCTACGGCGCCCCCGGCCCGGAAATCTGCCTCAACCCCGCCAATGACCCGCTGGGCGACAGCCCCGTTGGCGCCACCGGCGGCTACTATCCTGCTTACGCAAACACGGACACGAACAATGGCCAAACTCGCGCCGACCCGTCTCGCTGGCACGATCGCCGCGACAGCGCTGTGCGTAGCGGCGGCCGCTGAGGCTTCCGCCCAGGATCGCGGTTTGGTCCTGAATGAACAGCTCAACCTGGGCGACGTCATCAGCGGTCAACGCCTGAACGTCGTCAATGTCAGCGACAACGTCGCCGTGTCGAACGCCGCCATGGGCAACGCCCTGTCCGGCGGCGCCGACGGCCGCGCCGCCGACATCCGCTCGACCCAGGACATGCAGGGCGCCGCCGTGGCGGACACCTCCCTGACCCTGCGCGGCGAGACGGGCTATGTGAACAGCGTGACCCAGGCGCGCGGCAACTATCTGGCCGGGACCGCGGTCAACACGGGCATCGACGTCGACGCAGGCCAGAACCTGAACGGCAACGTCACGGCGCGCAGCCAGATCGTGGAGACCGGCGCTCGCCTGAACTACGGCGGCCATGTCTCGGCCGACGCCATCGGCAACACCGTCGCCCTGGGCGCCAGCGGCACGGGCGAGCAACGCGGCGCCGTCACGGGCCGCACCGATCAGAACTCGACCGGCGAAATCTACGCCGAGAACGAGGCCCGCTTCACCTACGCCCCGGCGCCGGCCGTCTTCAGCAGCCAGGCATCGGCCAACGCCGTACAGGCGACCTCGACGCCGAACTCGCACCAGAACCTGGCGGTCAGCCAGAACGCCTCGGGCGCAGGCGTCACCGCCTGGACGGGCGTGTGGGCAGGCAACGCCTGGGACATAGCCGCGCGCAGCCGCGCCGCCTCCAACCAGGCCGCCTTCTATAATCAAGGCGGTTCGCTGGTCGTGGACGTGGATCAGCAGAACTCGGCGGAGGTGCTGTCGCGCACCGAACTCAGCTCCTATGACTTCGGCGCCGCCCATTCGACGGCCGAGGCCGTGGGCAATGAAGTCCATGCCGGCAACAACGACATCTATGTCAGCATCGACAACACCCAGATGAACACCGGCGGCGTCACCGCCAGCGCCGGCTTCACGGGTCAGAACGGCTATGACGCCTACGTCGGGGCCAATGCGGCGGGCAACGCCGTCACCGGCTTCGCCTGCTCGACCTGCGGCGGCGACCTGAACGTCCGCAACAGCCAGACCAACATGGGCGACGTGCGGGCGACGGCGACGACCAACGTCAACGGCTGGGGCCGCAACGTCGTCGCGGGCGCCAACGCCGTCGGCAACACGGCGAGCTTCTACGTCACCAATCCGGGAAATTAACTTTCGGTAACTTGAGATAGTCAAGTTCGTTTGTCACCGTGAACAGGCGCGGAGCTGAACAAGCTTCGCGCCTGTCTTACGTGCAGGGCCGCAATCAGTCCCGGGGGCCGCCCGCTCGCACGTCGCGGAGACTACCGAATGCGATCCCCTCGCCGCCTGCTCCTGCTTGCCGCGTCCAGCCTCGCCCTGATGGGTGGAGCCGCGCTTCCCGCCGTCGCCCTGACCCAGCCGCCAGCCGCCGCGACGCAGGACGCCCAACCCTCCAGCCCCTGGGCCCAGGCGGCCAGCGACATTCCGGCCGATGCGGCCGTACGCTTCGGCGTCCTGCCCAACGGCATGCGCTACGCCATCATGAAGAACGCCACCCCGCCCGGTCAGGCGTCCCTGCGCCTGCGGATCGCGGCCGGTTCGCTGATGGAGAACGAGGACCAGCTGGGTCTGGCCCACTTCATGGAGCATATGGCCTTCAACGGCACGACCAATGTGCCCGAGAACGAACTGCTGCGGATTCTGGAACGTCTGGGCCTGGCCTTCGGCGCCGACACCAACGCCTTCACCAGCTTCGACCAGACCGCCTATACGCTGGAGTTGCCGCGCACCAACGACGAGACCGTCGACACCTCGCTGCGCATCATGCGCGAACAGGTCTCCGAAGCCCTGATGAAAGCCGAGGACATCGACGCCGAGCGCGGCGTGATCGAGGGTGAAGAGCGCCTGCGCAACACCCCGGCCCTGCGCTCGCTGAAGGCGCAGATCGCCCTGCTGGCGCCGGGCCAGCGCCTGTCGAACCGCCTGCCGATCGGCGACCTCAGCATCATCCGCAGCGCCCCGCGCGAACGCTTCGTCGAGTTCTACGAAGCCTATTACCGCCCCGAGCGCGCCACCATGATCGCGGTCGGCGACTTCGACGTCGATCAGATGGAAGCCAAGATCAAGGCGACCTTCTCGGACTGGACGCCCAAGGCCGCCGACGGTCCCGAGCCCGATCTGGGACAGGTGGCCCCGCGCCAGCCCGAGACCCGCATCCTGGTCGAGCCGGGCGTGCAGTCCTCGGTCCAGCTGAACTGGATCCGCAACCCGGACCTTGATCCCGACACGGCTTCGGAACGTCGCGACGCCCTGCTGCAGAACCTGGGCATGGCCGTGCTGAACCGCCGCCTGGGCGAACTGGCCCGGGCCGACAACCCGCCCTTCATCGGCGCCGGCGGCGGCCAGGCGACCCTGTTCAAGACCCTGGACCTCGGCAGCGTCTCGGCCGCCTTCAATCCCGGCGGCATCAAGCGCGCGCTGGAAACCATCGAGCAGGAACAGCGCCGCCTGGTGCAGTTCGGCGTCTCGCAGGTCGAACTGGATCGCGAGATCGCCAACACGCGCACGGCGCTGGAAAACGCCGTTCAGGCGGCCGCGACGCGCAGCACCCCGGCCCTGGCCAACGCCCTGCTGGGCGCCGCCAACGACGACAAGGTCTTCTCGGCCCCGTCCGCCAACCTCGCCCTGTTCGAGGCCGCAGTGAAGGATCTCAAGGCCGAGCAGGTCAGCGCCGAGGTCAAGCGCGCCTTTGAAGGTCAGGGCCCGCTTGCCCTGGTCATCACGCCCGAACCGATCGAGGGCGGCGAAGCGGGCGTCACCGCCCTGCTGGAAGCCAGCCGCGCCACTCCCGTGACCGCTCCGGCCGTCCAGGCGGAACTGGCATGGCCCTACGCTGACTTCGGCGCCGCCGCCACGCCGGTCTCGACCACCGAAGTCGCCGCCGTCGGCGCCACGGTCGTCACCTTCCCCAACGGCGTGCGCCTGACCGTCAAGCCGACGACCTTCAAGGATCAGCAGATCCTGATATCGGTCCGCACCGGCATCGGCGAAATGGGTCTGCCGACCGACCGCTTCACCTCCGAGTCTCTCGCCCCGATGGTCTTCACCGCGGGCGGTCTGGGCAAGCTGACGGCGGACGAACTGAACCGCGTCCTGACCGGCAAGATCTACGGCGCGGGCTTCGCCATCGACGGCGACGCCTATCAGCTGTCGGGCGCCACCCGCCCGGCCGATCTGCAACTGCAGATGCAGGTGCTGGCCGCCTATCTGACCGATCCGGGCCTGCGCCCGGCGCCGTTCGAGCAGATCAAGGCCGTCCTGCCGCAGTTCATGGCCCAGCAGATGGCCACGCCCAGCGGCGCCTTCAGCCTTCAGGCCAGCGGCCTGCTGGCCAGCGGCGACAAGCGCGAATCCATGGCCTCGCTCGAAGAAATCGCCGCCTTCACCCTGGATGAACTGAAGCAGGGCGTGGTTCAGGGCCTGGCCTCCGGCCCGATCGACATCGTCATGGTCGGCGACGTCAAGGTGGAGGACGCGGTCGCCTCGGTCGCCTCGACCTTCGCCGCCCTGCCCGCTCGCGCCCCGGCCGCCCAGCCGATGGCCGGTTCGGATCAGCGTCGCTTCCCGGCGCCGACGGTCCAGCCGATCCGCCTGACCCACGCCGGTCCGGCCGAGCAGGGCTTGGCCTACATCGCCTGGCCGACCACCGATGCGGTCAATGATCGCACCGAGTCGCGCCGGGCCGCCATCCTGGCCGAGGTGCTGAAGCTGCGCGTCCTGGACGAAATCCGCGAGAAGCAGGCCCTGGCCTATTCGCCCAGCGTCCGTTCCTCGGCGTCCGACGTGTTCGAGGGCTACGGCTCCATCTCGATCACGGCGGACACGGCTCCGGACAAGTTCGGCGCCTTCTTCACCGCCGTCGACGCCATCATCGCCGACCTGCGCGACAAGCCCGTCAGCGAGGACGAGCTGAACCGCGCCCGCCTGCCGGTGATCGAGTCCCTGCGTCGCAGCCAGGCCGGCAACGAATACTGGCTGGGCCAGCTGGAGGATCTGGCCGCCAAGCCCGCCTCCCTGGAGCAGATCCAGACGCACATCAGCGATCTGGAATCCTTCACCGCCGCCGACATCCAGGCGGCTGCGCGTCAGTATCTGAAGCCCGATACGGCGTGGAAGGCCGAGGTCGTCTCGGCCAACGCCGCGCAGTAAGCCTGCTCCAGACGAAGAAAGGGCCCCGTTCCGCAAGGAACGGGGCCCAGTCGTTTAGGCCTATCGACGGAGAGTCGATGCCTGGACCTTAGGCGTCTACGCCTGTCGCCAGGCTGAACAGCCGGTTCAGAAAACCCGACCGCCGACCCCACCGTCCATCATGATCATGCCCGTGGACGCCGCGCCCTCGACCATTTCCTCGCGATACTCGGTGTAGGTCTCTTCGCGCATCATGCTCAGCACCTTCACGCCGGCGCCGTAGCGACGCAGCAGCGAACGCTCGTTACACTGACGCGCCTGCTTTTCAGGACGGCATTCCAGACGGCCGCCGGCGCCGTGCCACAGGGCGTCGCCCTTGTTGCAGGCCACGGTCTCGCCCGGCGCGCCTTCGGCGTCGCTGATGGTCCATTGCAGTTTGGTGCCCGCCAGGCAGCGATACAATTCGCCGTCATAGCTGTTGGCGACGTCGCGGCCCGGCGTCACCTGGGACGCGGGGTGCGGCACATTGCGGTCGTCTATGCAGACGGCCTGCAGCACGACCTGCTTCTCGATACGGCGCGTGGCGGTGAAGGGCACGCGCACCGACTGCATCCCGCCCTGGACGTTCAGGCCCTGGATGGTGGTCGGATAGGGCTGGTCGACGTTGAAGTAGGCGCCGCCGCCGCCCGCGACGATGACCGTCGAGCCTGCTCGCGATCCAGCCCAGGCGCGCGCCGAAGCGTTGGCGTTGGCGTTCGCATTGACGTTCACGTTGACGTTCACATTGCCGCCGCCCGAGCCGCAGCACGGAGGGGGCGGAGGCGGCAGGCAGCCGCCGCCGGCGCACGGCGGCGTCACCGGCGGACGCGGCGGCAGGCAGCCGCTGGGACCGCACCCTCCCCCCGGCGGCGTCACCGGCGGCGTGATCGGCGTCGGCGGCGGCAACATCGGCGTCGGCGGCGGAGGCGGCAGGCAACTCGAAGGCCCGCACTGCGCCGCTGCGGCATCGGCGACCGCCATCAGCCCCACAAAGGCCACGGCTCCCGCCAGCATTTTCGTAATCCCTATCCGCATGGGATCGGACTCCTGAATTGATCGTCGACAGGTCCGATGCAAACGCCAGGCCGTTTTAAATGTCCGACATTGGGCGTTTTCCTCCCCCTTGAGGCGAGTTTGCGTCAGTCCGCCTCGCCTCACAGGCCGTCTGTCTCATTGTGAGCCGTGCCATTGTGGGGCGACGGATCAGTCGAGACGTTTCAACCCGCCCGCATAGCGGCGCCAGTTCTGTACATAGTGCTGGGCCGAGAGGCGCAGCGCCTCGATCTGCCCCTCTTCCAATTCCCGGACCACCTTGCCGGGCTGGCCCATGACCAGGCTGTTGTCGGGAATGACCTTGCCCTCGGTGATCAGGGCGTTGGCGCCGATCAGGCAGTTCTTCCCGACGCGCGCGCCGTTCAGGATGACCGCGCCGATGCCGATCAGGCTGTTGTCGCCGATCTCGCACCCATGCAGCATCACCTTGTGCCCCACCGTCACGCCGGCGCCGATGGTCAGGGGCGAGCCGACGTCAGTATGCAGGATGCCACCATCCTGAATATTCGTGTCCGCCCCGATGACGATGGGATCGTTGTCGCCACGCAGCACGGCGTTGAACCAGATGCTGGCGCCCGGATGCAGAATCACGTTCCCTAGAATGGTTGCATTCGGCGCGATCCAGTATTCGCCCTCCGGCGGAAGCTGAGGCTTGCTGTCGCCTAGACTGTAAACACTCATCCGCACACCGCCTATTCTTCTTAAAATGAAGGCTTTAACCCTTCAGAAACCACGTTAGCATCAGACTGTTGATGCGATTCGGCAGGCCCCATTCGCCTCCGGATCCGAAGCCGGATCAAGCCCGGTCCGGTCAGACGCTGGAGAATGCGCTTGGCGTGTTCACGACCAGTTCGGGGACGGCGACGCACCTGCTGCGGCGAAGACCCTGCGACCGTTCGGGACGGCTGCGCGACTTCGGCCCCCACCTCCCCCACCGACGACCAAGGCGAGACCCTGCCGGGCTCGCCTTTTTTCATGCCCTGGAGGCGTCCATGAGCAAACGATCGGCCATCAAGCGTCAGCTGCGCGAAGGCGTACTGGATTCGCCCGAATTCATTCAGGACGCCAAGGTACGGCGATTGCCCGCTCGCGTCGGCGGCTGGTCGCCCGTCCCCTCGAACGACGAGCGGGACCAGGGCTATATGAAGACGCTGAAACCCAAGTCGGACGGTCAGGCCGAACTGATGGAGGCCGTCGACCACGCCAATCTGGTGCTGGCGCTGGGCCCGGCGGGTACGGGCAAGACCTATCTGGCCGTCGCCAAGGCGGTCGAGGCGCTGGAGGCGGGCAAGGTCGGCCGCATCGTCCTGAGCCGCCCCGCCGTCGAGGCCGGGGAATCGATCGGCTTCCTGCCCGGCGACATGGAGGACAAGCTGGCCCCCTATCTGCGCCCGCTCTACGACGCCCTGTCGGACCGTCTGTCGATGAAGCGGGTCAAGGCCCTGATGGCCGAGGGCCTGATCGAGATCGCCCCCATCGGCTATATGCGCGGCCGCACGCTGAACAACGCCTTCATCGTCGTGGATGAGGCGCAGAACTGCACCTACGTCCAGTTGAAGATGCTGCTGACCCGGCTGGGCTGGCACTCGACCATGGTGGTGACGGGCGACCCGCACCAGTCCGACCTGCTGCCGGGCGTGTCGGGGCTCTCGGACATCGCCGAGCGGCTGGAGGCCGTGCCCGAGATCGCCGTCGTCCGCCTGGCCGAACGCGACATCGTGCGCCACCCGCTGGTCGCCAGCATGATCGGGGTGCTGTGACCCAGCGCGCACCTTCTCCCCCCCTTCATGGGGAGGGTGGTCGCGCAGCGACCGGGTGGGGAGGGCGAGGCGATCCTAGCCTCAACGCCTGAATGGCCTTGCCGCCCCCACCCGTCTTCGGCCTGACGGCCTCAGCCACCCTCCCCATGAAGGGGAGGGAGAGGCGTTGCGTCGATGTCAGGCCCTAACGGCCCGGCTGGCGTCGACGCCCAGAGCCGTCACGGCGGCGGCGGCGATGTGTTCGGCGTTCAGGCCGGCCTGGGCGTACATGACCTCGGGCTTGTCCTGATCCTGGAAGATGTCGGGCAGGTGAAGGGTGCGGATCTTGAGCCCGCCGTCGAGCGCCCCCTTCTCGGCCAGCAACTGAAGCACGAAGGCGCCGAAGCCGCCCATGGCGCCCTCTTCCACCGTGATCAGCGCCTCGTGCTCGCGCGCCAGGCGCAGGATCAGGTCGGCGTCCAGCGGCTTGGCGAAGCGGGCGTCGGCGACGGTGGCCGAGACGCCGCGCGCGGCCAGCATGTCGGCGGCCTTCAGCGATTCCTGCAGGCGGGTGCCCAGCGACAGGATGGCGACCGACGTGCCTTCGCGGACGATGCGGCCCTTGCCGATCTCCAGCGGGGCGGCCAGTTCGGGGATGTCGACGCCGACACCCTCGCCGCGCGGATAGCGGAAGGCGCTGGGGCGGTCGTCGATGGCCAGCGAAGTCGAGATCATCGCCGCCAGCTCGGCCTCGTCCGAGGCCGCCATCAGCACCATGCCCGGCAGGGCGCCCATATAGCCGATGTCGAACGACCCGGCGTGGGTCGAGCCGTCGGCGCCCACCAGACCCGCGCGGTCCATGGCGAAGCGCACCGGCAGGGACTGGATCGCCACATCGTGGACGACCTGATCGTAACCGCGCTGCAGGAAGGTCGAATACAGGGCGCAGACCGGCTTCATCCCGTCAGCGGCCAGACCGGCGGCGAAGGTCACAGCGTGTTGCTCGGCGATGCCAACGTCGAAGGTGCGGTCCGGGAAGGCCTGGCCGAACAGGTCCAGCCCCGTGCCGGACGGCATGGCGGCGGTGATGGCCATGACGGTCGGGTCGGCTTGCGCGTGCTTGATCAGCTCGGTCCCGAACACCTTGGTGTAGCTGGGGGCGTTGGAGACGGCCTTGGCCTGCTTGCCCGACACCACGTCGAACTTGACCACCGCGTGCAGCTTGTCGGCGCTGCTCTCGGCCGGGGCGTAGCCCTTGCCCTTCTGGGTGACGACATGGACCAGCACCGGACGGTCGGTGATGGCCGCCGCATTCTTGAGGATGGGGACCAGGTTCTCCATGTCGTGGCCGTCGATCGGCCCGATGTAGTAGAAGCCCAGCTCCTCGAAGAAGGTGCCGCCTACGATCATGCCCCGAGCGTATTCCTCGGCCTTGCGCGCCGCATCGCGGAAGGGGCGCGGCATGTGGTCGACGAACTTCTTCCCGACCTTGCGGATGTTCTGATAGGCGCCGCCCGAGACCTGTTTGGCCAGATAGGCGCTCATGCCGCCGACGGGCGGGGCGATCGACATGTCGTTGTCGTTCAGGATGACCATCAGCTGGCCGCTGGTGGCCTCGGCGGCGTTGTTCATCGCCTCATAGGCCATGCCCGCCGACATGGAGCCGTCGCCGATGACGGCCACGACGCGGTTGTTGCCGCCCTTGGCGTCGCGCGCGGCGGCGAAGCCCAGCGCCGCCGAGATGGAGGTCGAGGCGTGGGCTGCGCCGAACGGGTCGTATTCGCTCTCCGACCGCTTGGTGAAGCCCGACAGGCCGCCGCCCTGTCTCAATGTGCGAATCCGGTCGCGCCGCCCGGTCAGGATCTTGTGCGGGTAGCACTGGTGGCCGACGTCCCAGATCAGGATGTCCTGCGGCGTCTCGAAGACGTGGTGCAGGGCGACCGTCAGCTCGACGACGCCCAGCCCAGCGCCCAGGTGCCCGCCGGTCACGGACACGGCGTCGATGGTCTCGGCCCGCACCTCGTCCGCCAGCTGTTTCAGCTGGGGAATGTCGAAGCCCCGCGTGTCGGCGGGAAACTTGACGGTGTCGAGAAGGGGAGTGTGGGGCATGGGGATCGGGGGCCTTCAGACGACGGAGCGTCAACAGTAACCCGCTGAGGGCGGGCGCGTTTCCTATCAGGACCGGCGTTTAAGCACAAAGTCCACGCTGGCCTTGAGGATTTCGGCCTCATGACCGAACAGGTCAAGGTGCGAGCGGGCCTGATCGGCCAGATGCGCGACCCTCTGTCGCGCCGCATCGACGCCCAGCAGGGTGACGAAGTTGGTCTTGCCCAGGGCCGCATCCTTGCCGCCCGCCGCCTTGCCCATTTCCTCGGCCGAACCTTCGGCGTCCAGAACATCGTCGACGATCTGATAGGCCAGGCCGATGTCGTGGGCGAAGCTGGTCAGGGCGTGCCAGGCCGCTTCGTTGGCGTCGGCGATGATCAGCGGGATCTCGAACGCGTAGGCGAACAGGGCGCCGGTCTTCAGCCGCTGCATCCGGGCCACGCCGCCCAGATCGTCGCGCACCCCCATCAGATCGATCATCTGGCCGCCCGCCATGCCGCGCGCGCCCGACGCGAAGGACAGGCGCCGCGCCAGTTCGCAGCGCACGGCCGCATCGTCGTGCGTGTCCTCGTCCAGAATGATGTCGAAGGCCGCCGTCTGAAGCGCATCGCCCGCCAGGATGGCCGTGGCCTCGTCATAGGCGATGTGCAGGGTCGGACGGCCGCGCCGCACGTCGTCGTCGTCCATCGCCGGCAGGTCGTCATGCACCAGCGAATAGGCGTGGACGCATTCCAGGGCGCAGGCGGCGCGCAGGACGGCGCATTCCTCGACCTCCAGCATCCGACCCGCCTCGATGGCGAAGAAGGGGCGCAACCGCTTGCCCGGCCCCAGGGCCGCATAGCGCATGGCCTCGGTCAGGCGCGCTTCCGGGCCGTCGGCGCGCGGCAGCAGTTGATCCAGGGCGACCGTGACCAGATCGGCGATCTCGGCCACGCGGTCGATGACGGCCTGTTCCGGCGAATTGGCGGCGAGCATGGTCAAAACAGCCTCCCGCCCAGCGGCAGGTCGCGATCGACGCCGGCCAGGACGACGTTCCCTTCCGCATCCGGGAAGCCCAGCGTCAGCACCTCGGACATCACCGGCCCGATCTGGCGCGGCGGGAAGTTGACGACGGCGGCGACCTTGCGGCCGTGCAGTTCGTCCAGGGTGTAGTGATGGGTGATCTGGGCCGAGGACTTCTTGACGCCGATCGCCTCGCCGAAGTCGATGGTCAGCTTATAGGCGGGCTTGCGGGCCTCGGGAAACGGCTCGGCCTTGATGATCCGGCCGACGCGAACGTCCACCTTCATGAAGTCGTCGAAGCCGATCTGCGGCGCGAGTTCGGAACCCGACATCAGCCGAACTCGGCCGGTTCAACGCCCTTGGCCTGGCCGTCGGCGCCGACTACAATCTTCTCGACCCGCAACTGGGCGGCCTTCAGCCGCGCCTCGCAATGGGCCTTCAGTCGTGCGCCCTCTTCATACAGGGCGATGGACTCCTCGAGCGGCGCCTGACCCGATTCCAGGCGCGAAACGATGCCCTCCAGGCGCGACAGGGCGTCCTCGAAGCTGAGATCGGCGGGCACGGCGGGGGAAGCGGATGCGTCAGTCATGATGGGCGCAACCTAGAGAGGCGGGCGCGCGGCTTCAACGGCCTTCCTGACCCCGCGACGTCAGCGCTTCACGAAACGACGCTGGGACCAGTATTTGAAGCCCTGATTGTGGGCCAGACGCCAGCCGTGCGCCTTCAGCCGCTGGCCGACCATGTGGTTGAAATAGCCGTGCGCCAGCACCAGCACGTCATGGCCTTCCGAGGCGCGGGCGATCAGGACGCGCGCGGCCTGGTCGGCGCGGACCTCGGCCTCGGCGCGGGTCTCCTGGCCCTCGTGGTGGTTGAAGGCGTGCCACCAGATGCGCGAGATCACGCCCCAGTAGCGCGGCGACAGCTTGATCCAGGCCGGAAAATGCGGCGGCGGCAGGGGGGCCTCGATGAACAGGGCGTCGACCAGGACGTCGCGGCCCGGCGCGACGGCGCGGGCGGTTTCCTGCGCGCGCGGCCGGGTGGAAGCGTAGATCGCCCCGGCGCCCTCGGCCGTGCTCAGCAGGGCCTGGGGCGGCGTCTGACCTGCACGCAGGCCGCCGATCTCATAACGCCCCCACCAGTCGCGATACTGGTCTGAGGTGATCATGCATTTGCGCGACAGGGCCGGCTCGCCATGGCGCGCCAGGGTGATCGCGCCATGGGCGGTCTCCGACTCGGCGGAGCGGGCGGCCGCAACCGGCGTCTGAACTGCGGATTCGGAATGAGTCATGAGTGCAGGAGAAGTCATAGCACGGGGATCAGCCTGTGAAACCAAGGCCTTGGCGTCCCTTTACCTCCCCGATCCCAGCATTGGCGTGCGCCGCGAACAGCGCACCTTGGACAAAGGTGGTAGCTCCCGCCGCGCGCCCCTGCAACCACGCAAAGATGACGAGACTGCAATGAGCAGGGCGCGGGACGTCCCGACGCGCCTTCACCCGGCCTTCGCGCGGCGCTATGCGTCGGTCATGAGCGAACCCGTGATCCGTCCCGCCCGCCCCGATGACGCCGCCGCCCTGGCCGTGCTGGGACGCCAGACCTTCATCGACACCTTCGTCACCGGCTTCGGCATTCGCTATCCGACCGCCGACCTGACCATGTTCCTGGACGCCAGCTTCAACACCGAGGCCATCACCAAGAAGCTGGCCGAGCCCGGCGCCGCCTGGTGGGTGGCCGAGCGCGACGGCGAACTGCTGGCCTTCGCCAACGCCGGACCGAACACCCTGCCCCACCCCGACGGCCGGGCCAGCCACGCCGAACTGCGCCGCCTCTACGTCGGCAAGCAGGCGCAGGGGCTGGGCCTGGGCACGAAGCTGCTGAAGATCTCGCTGGACTGGATGGAGGCCCACACCGACGGTCCCCTGTGGATCGGCGTCTGGAGCGGCAATCTGAAGGCGCAGAAGCTGTACGCCGCTTACGGCTTCGAGAAGGCGGGCGAGTATCAATATCCTGTCGGCGCCTGGATGGACGACGAGTTCATCTTGCGGCGCGGTTAGGCCGGGGCCAGTCTTAAGCCCATGCTGCTGCCCTTCTTCACCGCCCTGCGCGAGGCCAAGGTGCCTGTGTCGCTCAAGGAATGGCTCCATCTGATGGAGGCCATGGACAAGGGCGTGGCGGGCCGCGACGTCGAAGCCTTCTACCACCTGTCGCGCGCCGTCCTGGTCAAGGACGAGAAGCACTACGACCGCTTCGATCAGGTCTTCGGCAAGGTGTTCAAGGGGCTGGAGGGCGTCAGCCCCGGCGAAGAGATCACCGCCGACATCCCCGAGGACTGGCTGCGCCTGCTGACCGAAAAATACCTGACCGACGAGGAGAAGGCCCAGATCGAGGCGCTCGGCGGTTTCGAGCAGTTGATGGAGACGCTGAAGCAGCGTCTGGAAGAGCAGAAGGAGCGCCATCAGGGCGGCAACCGCTGGATCGGCACGGGCGGAACCAGCCCCTTCGGCCACGGTGGCTACAACCCCGAAGGCGTCCGCATCGGCGGCCCCGGCCGCCACGGCCGCGCGGTCAAGGTCTGGGAAAAGCGCGAATACAGGAACCTGGACGACACGGTCGAACTGGGCACGCGCAACATCAAGGTGGCGTTGCGTCGCCTGCGCCGCTTCGCCCGCGAAGGCGCGGCCGAGGAGCTGGACATCGACGGCACCATCGACGGCACGGCGCGTCAGGGCTGGCTGGACATCCACATGCGGCCCGAGCGGCGCAATACGATCAAGGTGCTGCTGTTCCTCGACGTCGGCGGCTCGATGGACGGCCATATCCAGCTGTGTGAAGAACTGTTCTCGGCCGCGCGGACCGAGTTCAAGAACCTGGAGTTCTTCTACTTCCACAACTGCCTCTACGAAGGGGTGTGGAAGGACAACCGACGCCGCCACAGCGAACGCATCCCCACCTGGGATCTGATCCACAAATACCCCGGCGACTGGTGCGCCATCTTCGTCGGCGACGCGACCATGTCGCCCTATGAAGTGACCATGCCCGGCGGCTCGGTCGAGCACTGGAACGAGGAAGCCGGCGCAGTCTGGCTGAAACGCGCCCGCGAACAATGGGACAAGTCGGTCTGGCTGAACCCCGTGCCCGAGCGCCACTGGAGCTACACCCCCTCGGTCAGCCTGATCGGCGAGGTGATGGAGCACCGCATGTTCCCCCTGACGCTGGAAGGGCTGGAACGGGCCATGCGGACGCTGGCGCGCTAATCGACGCTGAGCGCGCCGAAGGCCGGTTGAATGCCTGCGGCGGTCTCCTGGCGGAAGAAATAGCGGCCTGGGTGAAGGAAGAAGGTCGCCTCCGACGCGCCGGGCGGCAACAGATAGTGATCCGACGGCGGACCAGCCGTGGCTTCCGCCATCGACAGGGCCTGGATCAGCACCAGTTCGTCCAACGGCGGAACCTTGATCGTCACACGCCGACGCTCGGAATCCGCCGCCAGCCATCCCGGCCGCCCCGCCACGGACTCAGTGCGCGGATGGAAGACCGACAGATCCATCTTTCCGGCATAGTTGGGCGAAGCGATGCTCTCCCCGCCCTTTGACGCCACGATCGGCGCATCGGGCGCGAAACGGGCCAGGACGGCGGCCACGTGTGGGGCATCGTTTTGAGGCGCGATCGCGGGCCAGTTCCTCGACTGCTCGATGGTCAGCGGATCGATGCCCGTCTTGGCCTTCAGGCGCGCGGCGAACCACAGCCCGCCGCGTCCTTCAATCTCCATCGCATGACTGTAGCCGACGAAGACGAAGACGCGCGCGGAAGGGTGAGTCGCCAGGATGTTGGCGATCAGGTTGTCGGCCTGCGCCTCTTCACGCGCGGCGATCTGCGCGGCGCTGTCCGCGCCCTCGGGCGCCCTTTGGTCAAAGCGCTGTTCATAGTCCGAGAAGCGGTAGCCGAGCCGGGCCGCCTCGCGCACCATCTCGGCGAAGACCGGATCGTGGGTGTAATAGCCGTAGCTGGCCAGGAAGGGCGCGCCATTCGCATAGGCGCCGATCCGGACAAGCGGCACAGGCTGAGGCTGGGTGAAGGTTTCGGCGGCGAACCAGTCGTAGCCCAGCGGGCGCAGCGCCCGCATCACCCGCGCGGCGAAGGCGCGATGTCCGGAAACATTGTGCGCTTCATTCAGGATGACGATACGGGTGTTTCCGGCCGCCTCAACGATGGCGTCGATCGCATCGCGCGCCACGGCGCCGTCCAGGTCGGGCGGAACGGCAGACGGATGAGGCGGCCGTTCGTCCAGACCGACGGCGGTTGCCTCATCCCCCAGGAAGGATGCGAACTGGCTGAGCATCTGACGCGCAGCCTGATCACCCGCTTCGGACTTGGCCTTCAGGTCGAGGTAGGTCGGCAGATAGCGGCCTTCGGTAAAGAAAAGCTCGTCATTGGATAGCGCCTCCTGCGCCAGAACCGACGTCGCACACGCCGCGCCCAGACCCGCCGTTCCCCATAGCACCGACCGACGCGACCACATCCCGCGCTTCCCCCATGCAGCGACTGACATGACGGCGATACTAGAAGCGATTCCGGTATAACTATGGCGAGGAGATGGAAACCAGAGACGGATCAGAAGGCGCGCGTCACGCCGAAATTCACCTGGGTGTAATCGTAGGTGTAGCCGCTGGCGACCGGCGTATTGCTGTAAGTCAGGCCCGCAGTGAAGGCCCATTCCCGCACTGGCGGACTGGTGACCTGGGCGTTGAAATAGCGAGCGCTGCGCCAATCGCTACCGGTTTCCTTCTGGCCGCCCAGACCGCCGGCGATCACGTAGCGCCAACCGCCATAGTAGCGGCGCACTTGCAGCACCGGCATGACTTCCATGTAGTTCTCGGGGGAGAAATAATCGTACTCGCCCGGGTCGCTGCTGTGAAAGTAGCGGGTGCGGAGTTGGGCGGACAGGCCCCACTCGGGCTTCAGCACATGGATGTAGTTAAGGCGGAGATGGGTGCGAACGTTGTCGCCGGTGAAGTCCTGAATACCCGCCACGACGGTGAAGTTGTTGCGATCATTGATCGGTAGATCGAAAGCCCCGCCGACAAAGGTGTAGTAGATTCCCTCGTCCAAACCGCGCGGCGTTTCCAAAATCTCGCGCTCGATAAAGTACTCCTGACGAAAACGGGCCTCGTTGTGCACGCTGACCGCGCCCAGGACGGTGTCGCCGTCCGTGCCCACCTGCCCCTTCCATGACCAGTCGCCAGTCCGGTCGGCGAAGCGCAGATAGAAGCGTTGATCCTCGGTCGACTTCCGGCCCAGCGGCTTGAAGCTGGCCGTCTCGATCCGCAAGCCCAGGTAATCGTCCGGCCCCTTGTAGCGCCAGTCGAGGTTGAGCCCCGCCTTGATCACGTCGGTGTCGTCGGCGTCGGTCGAAGCGAACAGGTCCGCGCCGACGGCGTAGGACGGCAGGAAGCCTGCGGATACGCTGTCCGGATGTTCAACGCGAGCGGTCTGCTGGGCCGTCTCAGGCGCAGATTGCGCCTGGGCGGAGACGGCGGCCGCCAGGACGAGCGCCAGGACGGCGCCCCCGGTCAGGGCGTTCATTTGGTGTCCCATTTCTTCCTCATCCCCAGCAGTTCGGCGCCGTAGCCCCACACGCAGACGGGCTGCATCACCAGGCTGTAACCCAGGGCGTAGAAGAAGAAGCCTCCGAAGTTGCGGCGCACCTTCAACCCTTCGCGGTGGAACATGCGGCGCTGGATGCGGAAGATGAACATGTTCCACAGGGCCGCCAGCGGCAGCACCGCCAGCGTCAACGGCCCCGCGATCCAGAATATGCCGAACAGCGCCAGCACCAGACCGGGGATGAAGATGAAGGTGTAAACGAGGTCCAGCGGCAGGAAGCACAGATTCCACCATATGAAGATGGTCGTCAGACGCGGCTTCAGCAGTAGGCCGCCGTGCGCCTTGAAGGCCTCGATCAAGCCGCGCGACCAGCGTTTGCGCTGCAGGGCAAACTGCTTGAACCGCGTCGGCACATTGGTGAACGCCAGGGCGTCCTCAGCGTAGCCGATGCGATACCCCTTCTCGAGCATGGCCCAGGACACGACGATGTCCTCGCCCACGCATTCCGGCCATCCGCCGACCTCCTCCAGCGCATTGCGCCGGTAGAGGGAGCACGAAGGCCTGAAGAATCATGAATTGCCTGGTGTCCCAAAAATGGACGGCAATTCAGATTGTTATCTCATTTCTGAACGCTGCCTTTGGTCGCTGTCAGAGAGGCTTTCCGGGTCCATTTGGGATCACTTAGGACGACTTACGACCACCGTTAGTGGCACGGTGGGTGGTCTGTCTGGCGTGGGAAGTGCTGCTCGAACCTCGAACTTTGAACGAGGTAGAGAATGACAAACCACGAGAACAGGAAGGGCAATCGCGCCCGCTTGACGCGCAAGCTGATCGACAAAGCGCAAGCCGATCATGTGCGGGGAAAGCGGGTGCGCCTATGGGACACAGACGTGCCCCAACTGTACGTCCAGATCACGCCCGGAGGCTCCGCCAGCTACTACATTCGCTATCCTAGGGCTGACGGCAGCAAGAATGACTTTCGGCTGTGCGCAGCTTCCATTCCGCCCGAAGACGCCCGCCGTGGAGCGCTTCAGCGGTTGGCTGCGCTGCAACTGGAAGGAATTGATCCCGCCGTTGAACGTCGTGACGACATTGCAGCCGCGAAACGTGGAAAGGTGGAAACGGTCAGCGCGCTGGCGGAGTTGTTTGACGAAGCCCACCCGCATTTTTCGGAGGGGGATAAGAGGGCGAGAAGCTACCTGCTGGGGCGTTTTGTGTTGCCACGCATAGGCGATCGTCCCTTCAGGGAAATTTCGAAACCTGAGATGAAGGATTTGGTTCGCAGCATCCAAAGCCAGATTGCGACAGATGCCCGCCATCCCCGATTCAATGGGCATTCCACAGCCAACCAAATCCAGTCCATTGTCCGCAGAATGTACAACTGGGCGATCTCTGATCGGGAGTGGTTGTCCGAAAACCCCGCGTCGTTCCCGGCCCTCTTTGAAGACAATCTGGAACAACGTCCCGAGTACTTTGATCCGGATTCATTTGCCAAAATCTGGCATGCGAACGTCGCACGCGCCACCGGTAAGGACACGCGGATCAGTGTCGCGCTTGCGACGCTGCTCTATCTGGTGACACTCCAGCGGCCCGTTGATGTTGCTCGCGCGCAGCGGGAGCATATCAATTTGTCTGAGGCCACCTGGATTGTTCCGAAACATCTGACCAAGAAAAAGCGGAAGCCCTACTATGTGCCTTTGACTCCGCTGGCTATGCGGTTGATCCAGGCGCAGATGGAGCGCAGCTCCAGCACGTATCTCTTCCCGACATGCGGACGCGGCGACCACCTCTTGAGGGGGTCGATGGGAGGTGCCTTTATGGCCATGCGCAACCAGATGGTTGAGGCTGGCGAACTTCCGTCGAAAGAACTGCAATTGTACGACGGTCGACGATACGGACGCACTGTCATTGAAGAAGACTTGGGCTTTCCGGAGCGTGTCGCCGAGCACGTCATCAACCACTACGATGAAAACCAGCCTTCGCGCCGCTACAACGTTCGTACAATGCGTGAGAAGGTGCGGGCCGCTCAGAATGCCTGGAGCGATGAAATCGCTCGAATGGTGGGGCCGCACGCGTTTAGCCCTGCGCCTTCGGACAAGCAGTAACGTCCCGGAAGCAAGTTTCTCCTGCCGCAAATTCCGACAAAAACTGTCAATGCATTTGAGGCAGCCCCAGGCGCCGCGTGTCAGAGATTCTGACATGCGGCGTCCTACAATTGGTGAGGCCTCATCCCTTCAATTTGGGCAACGTTCATATGGCCCCAAAGCCCCACATCCACGAGCACCGATCGCGCTGCCAGCGCCTGACGGCGCGCTGATGTTTAGGCCGGCGGGGTACGAGGACGCCGCCTCTCAGGTATGCGAGGCGGCGTGAAATTGATGGAGCCGTCGAGTGAAGGGTTCGCGCGTCGGGGAGGCTAACCACGATCCGTGGATTGCACCGATCGCAACGGGCGCGTCGGTCGCCGCAGCGTCATCGGGGAGTGGTCAGCGGCATAGGAGATGCGAACGGTGCGCGCTTCGCGGGTGTTGGACACCATTTGAGCGGCCATGTGTTCCATGAGGTCGGACAGGCGATAGCGCGGATCGCGCCGCAAGGCGGCCGAGTAGCGAGGGCCGTGGCCGCGAAGGCGCCATTTCGAAAGCGTCTCGACCTTCACACCGATGTAGGCGGCGGCTTCTTCGGCTGTCAGCCAGCGGTTCTCCAGCGGGCTCAGGCTAGGCGCATCACGTTCGTCGTTCTTCATGGCTTCTCCTTGCTTCGTTGCACATCTCCTGTGGGTCAGTGCGAGTTAATAGTGAGATTTACGAAAACTTAACCGAAAACGTTAGTCAAGAAAAAATAGCAAAAACTAGACGATTTGTTGGTTAATTCAGTATTATCGTAAACAAAATCTACATTGAATCGTGATTATCGCGGAATGTATTCGCGAAAGCAGTTCTCCAAGAAATCAGCAATCACCTGCCAAGGTCTGCTCGGAGACGGGTCAATAGCCGCCTTTCGCTTCACCTCAGCCAAGAGCGCTTCCCGCTCCATGTAGGCCGCAACGGCAGCATATTGCGCGCGTCGTTCAGGCGCCCCTCGCTGGCTCAGTCGGACGACCTCTTCAAGACTGCGGTTACTTTTCAGGCGATTAGCCTGGTCGCTGATGACCCTGACATTGCCAGGCTGATAGCCTTTGGCGGGATTGATCCGATCAAGAGAGGGGGAACTGGCGGACCTCGCCGTACCCACGGTCAAGGGCAGACCAAGAACGGGGCAACGGCGCGGCATGGAGATGTCCTGACGCCGAAGCGTATAGGGCACGCCCTGACGGACAGCGCGCTGACGTGCTCGCGTCAAAAGCGCGGATGTGGGACGAGTTTTACGCGCAACGCTAAGGTAGCCGCGCATGTAGGCAGCATTGCAGCTTCGGCAGGTTCGGCGTTGGCTCGGCTTTCCATGGAGCGGACAAGTCGGTTGATCCGGTTTAACGTCATTCATAGAGGCACCTCCATTCATGTATTGGTGCTATTTATCAAATATGGTGCTATTGGTCAATCATGAATTCTGAGCGCGACACAAGCCCCTCCGGCGCCGTCGTTACTGGGGCGCAGTTGCGCGCAGCGCGCGGGCTTTTGAATATGTCCGTGTCCGATCTGGCTGAGCGTACGGGGCTGGCGCTGAACACCGTTCGAAAGGCCGAAAGCACCAACGCCGCTGCGCCCGTCACAACGGCAAATGCACGGTTGCTTGTTGCAACTTTGGAAGACGCTGGTGTCGTATTCATCCCTGCAGGAATGCTCGGAGCCGGAGTGCAGCTACGCTTTCCGGACCAGGAGCCACTGAAGCGACGGCGCGATTATAAAGGCGAGTAGGGCCAAACTGCTGCGACCCTCACGCAGTTGCATCGTCGACGGTTTCCCCGTAACGAAATTCGATCGGGGAATTTCGATTTGCCACGCTTGTTCCGTTTCCTTTGCGTTTGCCTGGGCGTGACCGTCATGGTCGCGGTGCAGATGCATGGCGTGCAGAATAATCAGCACAGGATCGAACACGGCCTTCAGTTCCCTGGCGTTTCCTATGAAGACACGGCCGATCTGGCTCACGACCATGACCACGGTCACAGCCATGACGCGGCGACGAACGACGATGGCTCGGCTAACCCTCAGGCGATGGATGTCGCCGATGAAAGCGGCAAATCCCCTCTCAGCCATCACCATCACAGCGGGGGCGACATTCATGTGGCCCTGGCGACGCCTGTCCATCCGACCGGCGCGGGCGTGGTGACCTCGCTCGACCTTGGCCCGGCGCCCGACGCCGTGCCGCCCGGCGCCGTTCTCGACGCGCCGCTCCAACCTCCCAGACAGAACGCTTGATCGCCTGAAAAGCTGATCCTGCGCGGCCTCGCGGCCGTGCGCGTCCTGTTGGAGACATCCCTTGAAACCTTCCCAATCCGGCGTTGTCGGATGGCGAGGGCGAGGCGCGGCCGTATCCGCCCTCGCGCTCGCCCTGGCTGCGGCATGGTCGCCGCCCGCCATTGTGCTTGCCCAGTCGCCGGCTTCTGCTGAAGCCGCATCTGGCCGGGCGCTCACCCTTGAAGGCGCGCTGCGGCGCGCCGCCGCCGCCGATCCGGCGCGACCGGGCCTCGACGCGCGCCTGCGCGGCGTTGAGGCCGGCGTTCGCCAGGCCGGCCTTCGCCCCAATCCGACCTTGGGTCTGATGGTCGAAAACTTGCCCACCCTGGGCGGCGGCGACATTCTGGGGCGAACAGAAACCACCCTGACGTATGAGCAGAAGCTAGAACGGGGAGGCGATCGATCCGCCCGCACCGGCCTGGCGCAAAGCGAAGGCCTGCTGATCACGGCCCAGGCCCAGATCGGGCAACTGGATCGCCTCGAACTTGTGCAGCGCGCCTGGGTCGACGCCATGGCGGCAGAAGCCCAGCTGGAGATCGCACGGGAGCGGCTTTCGCTCGCGGAACGCTTCCAGACGGAAGTTCAGCGTCGCGTGAACGCGGCCCGCGATCCCCTGTTCGCGGGGGCGCGCGCCGAGGCCGAACTGGCCCAGGCCCAGATCGATTTCGATCAGGCCGAGATCGCCGTTCGCGTCGCGCGCATCGTCCTGGCCAAATTCTGGGACGGCGCCGCCGACTTCCGCATGGGGGCCTCCGACTTCGAGGACACCAGCGCCGCTCGCGTCGCCGCCGGCGCTGTGGCCCAGGCGGACCTTGAAGCCTTCCGCGCCCGCCAGGCCATCGCCGACGCCCAGGTTCGCCTGGAGCAGGCCCGCGCCGTGCCCGATCCCACGGTCAGCGTCGGCGTACGGCACATCTGGGACAATGAGGTGGCTCTGGTCTTTGGCGGGTCCGTACCGCTGCAACGCTACGACCGGAACCAGGGCGCTATCGACCGCGCCCGCGCTGACGGTCTGGCGGCCCAGGCCGATCAGAACGCCCTGCGCCTGGAGCGCGAGCGGGAAATCGCCCGCCTTCAGGTGCAGCTTCTGGCCCGCGCCAATGAAGCCCGGCGCATCGCCGAGGAAACCCAGCCCCAGGCTGAACGGGCCGTTGTCCTGGTCCGCGAGGGCTTCGCGCGCGGCGGCTTCACCTACAACGACGTGATGAGCGCCCATGCGGCCCTGCTGCAGGCCAAGGCCCGTCGCGTCGCGGTGCTGCAGACCTTCCACAACGACCGCGCGCGGCTCGACCGCCTGACCGGCGCGCACGCCGACCTGCTCGGCCTGGAGACCCAACCATGAAGACGTCCCGCACTTCCGCGACTGCGCTCGGCTGCGTCCTGGCCGCCGTCGCCCTGACGCTGGCCGCCTGCGGCGGCGGCGACAAGGCCGCCAAACCTGAAGGCGAGGCGGCGGCCGCCGCCGACTACGAACGCGGACCGCACAACGGTCGTCTGCTTCGCGACGGCGACTTCGCCATCGAGGTGACCATCTACGAGGAAGGGCCGGAACCCCTGTTCCGCCTCTATCCCTACCTGAACGACAAGCCGCTCGACCCCAAGCAGGTGCAGGCGAACATCGCCCTGAGCCGCCTGGGGCCGAAGGTGGATCGCTTCACCTTCACGCCTGCGAACGACTACCTGGCCAGTCCGGGCGTCGTGTCCGAGCCCCACTCGTTCGATGTGGCGGTCAGCGCCGTTCGTGCGGGCAAGCGCTCGGCCTGGACCTATCAGTCCTATGAGGGTCGGACGGTCATCAGCGCCGACGCAGCCCAAGCCGGCGGCGTCACCACCCAGCAGGCCGGCCCCGCCGTTCTCGGCGAGAGCCTGCCGCTCAGCGGCCGCGTCGAGATCACGCCGGAGGGCCAGGCCGAGGTTCACGCCCGCTATCCGGGCCGGGTGATGTCGATGACCGTGGAACTGGGCCAGCGCGTCTCGCGTGGGCAGGTCGTCGCCCGCGTGGAGTCGAGCGAAAGCCTCCAGACCTATTCGGTCACCGCGCCCATCTCGGGCGTGATCACCGCCAAGAACGTCAACCCCGGCTCCATCACCGGCGGCGGCGCCCCCATGCTGACGATCGGCGACCCGACCCGGCTTCACGCCGAGTTCTTCCTCTATCCGCGCGACGCCGAACGCGTTCGCGTCGGTCAAAGGATCGAGATCAAGAGCCAGGCGGGCGAGCACACGGCCAGCGGCGTCATCGAGGCGATCCTGCCGGCCGACGATGTGCTCAGCCAGACCCTCGTCGCCCATGTCGAACTGCCCTACCAGGGCGGCGTCTGGCGGCCGGGTCTCGGGGTTTCGGGACTGGTCCAGGTCGGCCAGGGCGAGGTTCCGCTGGCGGTGCGCACCAAGGCGCTGCAGCCGTTCCGCGACTTCACTGTGGTCTACGCCAAAGTCGGCGACACCTATGAGGTGCGCATGCTCGACCTGGGCCGTCGCACCGAAGAGTGGACCGAGGTCCTGGGCGGCATCGAGCCCGGCACGACCTATGTCGTCGACGGCGCCTTCCTCATTCGCGCGGACATCGAGAAGTCCGGCGCGAGCCACGACCACTAGGGGGATGCGTCACCATGCTTGAACGCATCATCAGCCTGTCGATCCGGCATCGCTGGGTCGTGCTGGCGCTCGTCCTCGTGGCGGTCATCATCGGCGTCTGGAGTTTCCAGAAGCTGCCGATCGACGCCACGCCCGACATCACCAACGTCCAGATTCAGATCAATACGGAGGCGCCCGGCTATTCGCCGCTTGAGGCCGAACAGCGCATCACCTTCCCGGTCGAGACCGCCGTCGCCGGCGTGCCGGGCCTGTCCTATACCCGATCCGTCTCGCGCTACGGCCTGAGCCAGGTGACGGTCGTGTTCGAGGACGGGACCGACATCTACCGGGCGCGGCAACTGGTCAACGAGCGGCTTCAGACCGCGCGCGGCCAGCTTCCGTCCGGCCTGTCGCCCGAACTGGGGCCGATCGCCACGGGCCTGGGCGAAATCTTCATGTACACGATCGAGGCCAAGCCCGGCGCCCGCAAGGCCGACGGCGCGCCTTACTCGCCCGAGGATCTTCGCACCCTGCAGGACTGGGTCATCCGTCCGCAGATGCGCAACACGCCCGGCGTCACCGAGGTCAACACCATCGGCGGCTTCGAGCGCCAATACCACGTCACGCCCCGTCCTGAACGGCTCGCCGCCTTCGGCGTCACCATGGACGAAGTCGTTTCGGCGCTGGAGCGCAACAACGCCAACGTCGGCGCCGGCTACGTCGAGCGCTATGGCGAGCAGTGGCTGATCCGCGTGCCGGGTCAGGCCTCGACGGCGCAGGACCTGTCCAACATCGTCATCACCACGCGCGGCGGCGTTCCCATCCGGATCGCCGAGGTCGCCGAAGTCGGCCTGGGCGAACAGCTTCGCACCGGCGCGGCGACGGAGAACGGCAAGGAGACGGTCCTGGCGACCGTCCTGATGCTGGCCGGTGAAAACAGCCGCGTCGTCGCCCAGGCGGCGGCGGCGCGACTGGAGGAAGCCGCCAAGGCCCTGCCGGACGGCGTGATCGCCTCGCCCGTCTATGACCGCACCGACCTGGTCGAGCGGGCCATCAAGACGGTCGAGAAGAACCTGCTTGAGGGCGCCCTGCTCGTGATCGTGGTGCTGTTCCTGCTTCTGGGGAACTTCCGCGCCGCCCTGATCACGGCGGCGGTCATCCCGATCACCATGATGATGACCATCACCGGCATGGTGCGCACCGGCGTGTCGGGCAATCTGATGAGCCTGGGCGCTCTGGACTTCGGTCTGATCGTCGACGGCGCCGTCATCATCGTCGAGAACTGCCTGCGGCGCTTCGCCGAGGCGCAACATCAGCAGGGGCGCCTGCTGACCCGTGACGAGCGCTTCTCCCTGGCGGCGCGCGCCTCCAGCGAAGTGATCCGGCCGTCCCTGTTCGGCGTCCTGATCATCACCCTGGTCTATGTGCCGATCTTCGCCCTGGACGGGGTCGAGGGCAAAACCTTCCACCCCATGGCCATCACCGTGGTCATCGCCCTGACCGCCGCCCTGGTGCTGTCCCTGACCTTCGTGCCGGCGGCGGTGGCGATGTTCGTCACCGGCAAGGTGCAGGAGAAGGACAGCTTCCTGATGCGCTGGGCGCGCACCGGCTATCAGCCGGCGCTCGACTTCGCCTTGAGGACGCGCGTCGCCATGGTCGCCGTGGCCGTGGCCCTCGTCGTGGGCGCGGCCCTGATCGCCTCGCGCATGGGTTCGGAGTTCGTGCCGAACCTGGACGAAGGCGACATCGCCATGCACGCCTTGCGCATTCCAGGCACCAGCCTGACCCAGGCCGTCGAGATGCAGACTGCGCTCGAAGCCCGTCTGGCGAAGTTCCCGGAGGTCGAACGCGTCGTGGCCAAAATCGGCACGGGGGCGGTCGCCACCGACCCTGTGCCGCCCTCGGTCGCGGACACCTTCATCCTGCTGAAGGACCGCAAGGACTGGCCTGATCCCCGCAAGCCGAAACTCCAGCTCGTTCGCGAGATGGAAGAAGCGGTGAACGCGGTGCCAGGCAGCAAGTACGAGTTCACCCAGCCCATCCAGATGCGGTTCAACGAACTGCTGTCCGGCGTCCGGGCCGATGTCGCCATCAAGGTCCATGGCGACGACCTGGATCAACTCGTGGCGCTCGGGTCCCAGATCGAAGAGATCGTCGGCGCCGTACCCGGCGCCGCCGATCCGCAGTCCGAGCAGGTCACCGGCCTGCCCATGCTGCAGATCACGCCGAACCGGGACGCCATCGCGCGCCTGGGCCTAAGCATCGACGACGTCCAGTCGGTGATCTCCGCCTCCATGGGCGGGGCCACGGCCGGGCAAATCTTCGAAGGCGACCGACGCTTCGACATCGTCGTGCGCCTGCCGGAAGACCTGCGGCGCAACACCGACGCCATCGGCCGCATCCAGGTGCCGCTTCCGGGCGCAGACGGTCAGCCGCGCGGCTTCGTGCCGCTCAGCGAGATCGCGACGATCGCGCTGGAGACTGGCCCGAACCAGATCAGTCGCGAAGACGGCAAGCGCCGCATCGTCGTGACCGCCAACGTGCGGAACCGCGACCTCGGCTCCTTCATCGGCGAAGTGCGCGAGCGCGTCGAACAGGAAGTCGATCTGCCAGCCGGCTACTGGATTTCCTATGGCGGCACCTTCGAGCAGCTGATCTCGGCTGCCAAGCGGTTGCAGTTGGTCGTTCCTGCGGTCCTGCTGCTGATCCTCGGCCTGCTGTTCGCCCTGTTCCGCTCCTGGCGGGACAGCGCCATCGTCTTCTCCGGCGTGCCCCTGGCGCTAACCGGCGGGGTGGCGGCGCTGGCGCTGCGGGGCCTGCCCCTGTCGATCTCGGCCGGCGTCGGCTTCATCGCCCTGTCGGGCGTGGCCGTGCTGAACGGCGTCGTCATGGTCAGCTTCATCCGGGGCCTGATCGAAGAGGGCAAGCCCGTGGGCCAGGCCATCCGGGAGGGGGCGCTGACGCGCCTGCGCCCGGTGCTGATGACCGCCCTGGTCGCCAGCCTCGGCTTCGTCCCCATGGCGGTGAACGTCGGCGCCGGCGCGGAGGTCCAGCGTCCGCTGGCCACCGTCGTCATCGGCGGCATCGTCTCCTCGACGATCCTGACCCTGCTCGTGCTCCCGGCGCTCTACAGCCTGGTGCACGGCCGGGACGCCCCCGGCGATCGGCCCAGGCCCGCCTGGCTAGACCATCTCCCCTTCCGCCGCCGTCGGGCGCTCTGAAGCGGTCGGCCGCCCCGTTTCGGGGCGGCCGGTCATCGGCGCCGACCCCATCACCGACGCCCGCCGACCACGGCGGACGTCGCACTTCACTCCAATCGCAAGGATGCACATGACTTCCGCACCCTGCCGCGACCGACTGTCGTGGCTTCGATCACCCTGGACCCTGGCGGTCCTGGTGGTCGGCTTCCTCTTCCTTGAAGGCCTGCTCAGCCAGGTCCTCGCCCACGGCGTCGCCGCAGGCGACAAGGGCTACATCCAGGAGACCTCAGGCTTCCTGTTCTGGCCCTTCGTCTATCTGGGGGCCAAGCACATGGTCACGGGCTACGACCACCTGCTGTTCCTGTTCGGCGTGATCTTCTTCCTCTACCGGATGAAGGACATCGGCATCTATGTGACGCTGTTCGCCATCGGCCACTCGTCGACCCTGCTGCTCGGGGTGCTGATGAACATCAGCGTCTCCAGCTATCTGGTCGACGCCATCATCGGCCTGTCGGTCGTCTACAAGGCCCTGGACAACATGGGCGCCTATCAGAGGTGGTTCGGCTTCCAGCCCTCCACCAAGGCGGCCACGATGATCTTCGGCCTGTTCCACGGCTTCGGTCTCGCCACCAAGCTGCAGGACTTCCAACTATCGCCCGACGGCCTGCTGTGGAACCTCGTGGCCTTCAACATCGGCGTCGAGATCGGCCAACTGCTCGCCCTGGGCGGCATCCTCATCCTGATGGGCTTCTGGCGCCGCACGAACGGCTTCTGGAAACACGCCTACCTCACCAACGTCGTGCTGATGACGCTCGGCTTCATTCTGACGGGCTATCAGCTCGTCGGCTTCTTCGTCATGTGATCGGAGACACCCTCATGTACAACGCAAACCGCCCCTCCAAAGCCGACCTGCCGACCACGGGCCAACTGTTGAAGTCGACCGGCATCGCCGCCGCTGTAGCCTCCGTGCTCCTGGTCACCGTCGTTCTCCCCGCCGAATACGGCGTCGACCCCACCCGCATCGGTTCGGTCTTCGGTCTCACCGAAATGGGCCGCATCAAGCAGCAACTCGCCAAGGAGGCCGAAGCCGACGCCGCAGCTGACGCGGCCGCTGTAGATGCTGTCCCTGTGGCGGCGTCGCCGAGCCCCGTTGCGCCAGCCGCCACCGTTCCAGCCGCCGCCCCGACGGCCACGCCCAGCGTCGGCCGCACGGACGAAACCGTCCTGACGCTGCAGCCTGATCAAGGTGCCGAGATCAAGCTGGTCATGGAAGAAGGCGCGACAGCGCGCTTCACTTGGACCAGCAGCGGCGGCAAGATCAACTTCGACACCCACGCAGACCGACCAGGCGTCTCCTACCACGGCTACGGCAAGGGCTCCTCCCAAAGGGAGGAAGGCGTTCTGACGGCGGCCTTTACCGGTAGCCATGGCTGGTTCTGGCGCAACCGCACCGGTCAGCCCGTAACCATCACCCTTAAAACCATTGGCGCCTATACCGAGATCAAGCGCGTCGTCTGACGTAAATCCCGACACCTATAGACAGGGCGCGCCGTTGCACGGCGCGCCCTGATTTCTTTACGGCGTCACACGCGATTCTTGGGCCACCGGCGGTGATTGTCATCAATCACGACAGGGTGGGCGTGTGCTACGCCTTCCGCATCGGGGCGCATTCCCTCGCTCAGGTGCGCGTGATCCGGCTCCATGTCGTGGTGGTCGTGCAGCAGGTTCAGCGGATCGTGCGCAGGCCAGACGAAGAGCGCCAGAAGGGTGCCGAGGCCGCACAGTCCCGCCAGAACGACGAAGGCCATCTGAGGATCAGCTTCGGCCGACACCAGCCCCGCGACCGGATAGGCGATCAACCAACAGGCGTGCGACAGGGCGAACTGGGCCGCAAACAGGGCCGGCCGTTCCGCCGCCGACGAGGACCGCCGCAGGGCGCGGCCCGCAGGCGTGATGGTCAGCGAGTAGCCAAAGCCCATGACGATCCACAGACCGATCAGCACCGGATAGCTGCGGGCGAACAGCGCACCGGCGATGAGCACGGCGGTCATCAGGACGGCGCCCGACACCATGGCGCTGCGATCCGTCACCCGCTCCAGCGTCTTGGGAAGCAGGAAGGCGGCCGTCATCGACCCGCCTCCGAATGCCGCCAAGGCCCAGGCGGTCGCCTGCTGCGACAGGCCGAAGTTCGACTGCACCAGGACGACAGTGTTGACGAAGACCATGGCGCCGCCCGCCGCCGTCGCCAGGCTAACCGCCAGCAGGCCGCGCAGGCGTGGCGTCAGGGCGAACAGCTTCACGCCTCCGGTCAGACGACGCAGGAACGGCAGGCTCTGCGACGCCGACAGCTTGGGCAGGACCGCCGTCACGACGAAGCCCGCTGACAGGATGAAGCCCAGCGCGGTCCCGACGAAGAGGTTGTGATAGCTGATGAAGGCCAATAGCACCGCCGCCAGCACGGGGCTGGCGACGCTTTCCAGATCGGCCGCCAGTCGGGACAAGGACAGGGCCTTAGTGTACTCGCCCTCGTCCTCCAGCAGGTCGGGGATCATGGCCTGGAAAGCCGGGGTGAAGGCGGCCGAGGCGACGTAGAGCACCGTCATAAGTCCGTAGACCTGCCAGGCCTCGTTGACGAAGGGCAGCGAAGCCGCAACGCCAGCGCGCACCACGTCCAGCGAAACCAGCAGGGTCTTGCGCGGCAGTCGAGACGCCAGGGCGCTGGCGAAAGGCGCCACCCCGACATAGGCGATCATCTTGATCGCCAGGGCCACGCCGAGGATTTCACCCGCGCTGGCGCCCGCCAGGTCATGCGCCAGCAGGCCCAGGGCCACGGTCGCCATGCCGGTTCCGAGCAGGGCCGCCACCTGGGCGATGAACAGGT
Source organism: Brevundimonas sp. 357 (assembly GCF_003938605.1). Taxonomy (GTDB): domain Bacteria; phylum Pseudomonadota; class Alphaproteobacteria; order Caulobacterales; family Caulobacteraceae; genus Brevundimonas. The sequence goes on from NZ_RHWX01000011.1 coordinate 31,654, forward strand.
GACGATAGGCGGCGTTCCTGAGGGGAGAGAACATCACGGGCCTTTCGATGCGGCGTTTTCGCGTTTGACGTATCCCCACCAGGGGGATAGGTCAAATTGCATGGCACACATCTCTCATGCGTCGCATCCCGAAGTCATCAAGCGCCTGAAGCGCGCCGAGGGTCACATGCGGACCGTCATCCAGATGATGGAGGATAAGAGGGCCTGCGTTGATCTGGCCCAACAGCTTCACGCCATCGAGAAGGCGGTCGCGGCGGCGAAGAAGACCTTGATTCACGACCACATCGACCACTGCTTGGCCCATGCCGCTGACGGCGACCCTGTCGAGGCGAAGCAGGCGATGGCCGAGTTCCGGGAAATCACCAAGTACCTGTGACGTCAGCTTCCAACCGGCAGGACGTCGCCCTGCCAATCCGCCTCCGGTAACGCTATGATGGGCGGGCAGGCAGTCGCGGCTGCCCTGCTGGTGCGATGCGTCAAACGCACGTCGTCGTCCGCGCGACCCGTGAGGCAAGTCCATGACTACGTCGCCAGACACCCTCGGTCCGCCCCGCCTTTCGCTGGCGGCGCTGTTTCTCAAATTCCTGCGGTTCGGTTTCCTGGCGTTTGGCGGCCCCGTCGCCCAGATCGCCATGATCCGCCGCACCCTCGTCGATGAAGAGCGATGGATTTCCAGTCCGCGCTTCAACCGCCTTCTGGCGGTGATGCAGGCGCTTCCTGGGCCAGAGGCCCACGAGTTGTGCGTCCATATGGGCATGATGGCGCGGGGACGGATCGGCGGCCTGCTCGCAGGCCTCGGCTTCATGCTGCCCGGCTTCGTGCTGATGCTGGCGGCGGCCTGGCTCTATGAACGCTTCATCGTCGGACAATCGGGCCTGACCGGCCTGCTTTTGGGCGTTCAGATCGTCGTGGTCGCCATCATCATCCGCGCCGTGCATCGGATCGGCTCCCACGTCCTAGAGGACCGTCTGCTGTGGGCGCTAGCGATCGGGGCCTTCGTCGCCTCTCTCCTCCATGCGCCCTTCTGGATACCGCTTGTGGCTTGCGGCCTGATCTACGCCCTGGAGCAACGTCCCTGGGCAGGCGTCGCCATTGCCGTCGCCGCCGTCTTCATCGCCATCCTGTTCGGCGTCTATCTGGAGGTCGCCCCGCCTGCGATCGCGATCTCGGCTGAGCCGTCGCCTCAACTCGCCGCTCTATTCATCGCCGGGTTGAAGGGCGGGCTGCTGACGTTCGGCGGCGCCTATACCGCCATCCCCTACGTGCGCGCCGACACTGTCGGACGCGGCTGGTTGCCGGACGGCGTCTTCCTAGATGGCGTGGCGCTGGCCGGCGTCCTGCCGGCGCCTCTGGTGATTTTCGGCACCTTCACGGGCTATGTGGTCGGCGGCTGGGCCGGCGCGCTGGCGCTGACTGCCGGAATTTTCCTGCCCGCCTTCGCCTTCTCGATGGTGCTGTTCAATCACCTGGAGGCCGTGGTCGAGAACCCGGCCTTGCACCGCCTCCTGGCAGGCGTGGCGGCCGCCGTCGTCGGCGTCATCGCCGCCACTTCGCTTCAACTGGCCTGGACCACAGCCCAGTCGGCGCCGACGTGGTGGATCGCAGGTTTGATCTTCATCGCCGCACTGATCGCCGCCGTGCGGATCAAACCGCGCTGGACACCGATTCTCATTCTGAGCGGGGCGGTTGCAGGACAGCTCGTGCTCTAAAGATTCATTGTCCAATCGCGCCATGCGTGAGCACGCAGCGACGGCCTAAATTTCGTTATGTCAGAAATCGTCGGTATTTTTATTGACAATGTCAGAATCGTGCGGCAACCTTCCTGGCATGGAGGTAAGACCATGAGCGACGGTCCTCATCGTAGCCTGCCGTTGAGGCGGGCCTGGAAGAAAGTCTGCGAGATCGCAGACGGACGTGCCCATGCACTGGAGGAAGTGGTTGAGAGAATTCCGGCCGCACTAGCTGCGGACGCAAAAGGCGAGATCAGCGAAGGCCTGCTCAGAAGCCTGCGTCGGATTCTCACGTCCGAACAGCCGCAACTGATCGACGACACGCCCCAACAGGTGGCGGCGCTGCGTTCGCAGGCGGCCTCGGTTATGGAGATCGACTTGGTAGAAGCGGTCGGCGACGCCCTACGTAACGGCCAACGCGGAGCTGAAGCTTTCCAAAGCGGAGCCGAGGCTGTCTTTGAGGAGCGTGGGGAAGCAGTGACCCGATCTCTTGTGGAGCACTACCTGCGCCGATCGCCGCTAGAACGAGCCGCTCATGTCGAGCAACGAGTCACCGCTGCGCTCAAGCAGGCGAGTGACCGGGTGCGTGATGTCGCAACCGGCCTAGTTACCGGGGTTATGAAGCGTGCCTTGCCGAAGGCCGTGGATCGGTCCGGCCTCGAAGATGGACCCGCCCTCGCATGACGGGTTTCGCCTCCTATCGCGCAAACGAAGCACCGCTTTTAATCGATGCGGTCGAAGCAGATGCGCCGCTCCGTGACGGCGCGACGCCCGCTCTGCTAGGGCAAAGTCTTTGCCTTGATACCCGCGGGCTCACCTCATTCTTCTTCGCGCGGTTTGATCGCCGCCTCTACGATCTCCTAGTTGTCGCGGCGGCGGTCGAATTCTGTGACCGCTTTAAACGACGTCCAGGTTGGGGGTGGTCGCGCGCGTTTGACGTCCGGGTCGCAGTGCACGAACCCGAAGTCTGGTCCGCACCGGAGGCGAAGGCACTTCTGGAAGAGACCGTGTCATTCCTGACAGGTGATGTCTGGCGGTTCTGCTTCGAAGCTAGACTAAGGGACGAACCCGCGCCCGTGACGCTTCCACTGCCGCTTCCGCCTTATTGCGCGCTCATTATGCCCTACAGCGAAGGCCTAGATTCTCTTGCGGTCCATGCCCTCACGGCACACGCGACCAACAGCGAACTTGTCCGGGTGCGCCTAGGGTCAGGCGGCGTCGACAAGGCAGTGCTGGACAAGGACCGCAAACCCTTTGCACGAGTGCCCTACAAAGTCTCCGTGCCAAACAACGCGGAATCGTCCGCTCGATCTAGGGGCTTCAAATTCGCGGTCGTGACCGCGATCGCCGCAGCGATGTCGGGAGTTCAACGGATCATCGTCACCGAAAGCGGGCAAGGGGTCTTGGGACCGGTGCTTGTTCGATCCGGTCATGCGTACCCCGACTATCGCGTCCATCCCGCCTTTAGCCGGAAAATGGAAAGCCTGTTCTTGGCGCTCACTGGGCATGAAATTCGGTATGAGTATCCGCGTCTCTGGTACACCAAGGGTGAGACCATGGCCGCCGCGAAGGCATTACCGACGCCCCCGGATTTCGTCACGCGGACGCGCAGTTGCTGGCAGAGTTCGCAGCAAGCTTCCGTAGACGGCTCACGCCGCCAATGCGGAATTTGCGCGGCGTGCATGCTGCGACGTGTGAGCATGTTCGCTGCGGAGATTGATGAGCCTGCGGACAGGTACGTGTGGGAAAATCTGACTGTCACTGAATTTGACACTGGCGCTGCCGCCGCATTCCAAGGACATACGCGCGCTCTGAGAGAGTATGGTATCGCAGGCGTGCTACATATGGACCATCTAGCGTCACTGGCTGCACCTTCAGCGCAGACCAGTGCATTCCATCGCGTCGTACGCCTCACTGCAGACGCGCTTGGTGAAGATGAAGGCTCTGTGCTGGCCCAGACCCGAGCTCTGCTGGATCGCCACGCTGAGGAATGGCGTCGCTTCGTGATCGCTCAAGGCAATCAATCTTTTGTTGCGCGGTATGCCGCCAGCGTGGTCGCGTGATGGAGACTCCTGCCGCCATCGATCCAATCGCCCTGGGGGAGCGCCTGCGTCTGGCGAGAGACGCGGCGAAGATCACCCAGGCCCAAGCGGCCGAAGCCATCTCTGCGGCTCGCACGACCCTAGTGGCGATCGAACAGGGCGGCCGCCGGCCGCGTCTAGAAGAATTGCAGACTCTCGCTGGCCTTTACGGCACGACAGTGAACGCGTTGTTGCGCCGGGAGTCAGCCAAGGTAGACCTGCGTCCCCGCTTTCGTCGAACCCAAGACGGCGGCTCAGCTGTTGAGATGGCTTCCGCCTTGTTGACCGACTTGGTCAAGGCCGAGGTGGAACTTGAAGATTTGCTTGGAGTGGTTCGGGGTCGATCCGAGCCTCCGGAGCGCCCCATTCTGCCCGGTAACGTCCTCGCCCAAGCCGAAGAAGATGCATTCGAACTACGCCAGTGGCTGGGCATAGGAGATGCGCCCGTCCATGACATGGTTTCAATTCTCGAACTTCAGCTTGGAGCTCGTGTGTTCGTCCGCAGGCTTGAGGCCAAGATTTCTGGTCTCTATGCTTACGACAACGACGCTGGTCCATGCGTCCTGCTAAACGCCCTACATCCGAAAGAACGGCGAGCGCAAACCGCCGCCCATGAACTCGGTCACTACATCTCTACCCGAAACGCGCCGGACAGCCTTTATGAGGGCTCGCCTGAACAGACTCGCGAAGAGCGCTACGCCAATGCCTTCGCGCGGGCGTTCCTAACGCCTGCGCGAACGGTCAAGTCGATGTTCCGGGACACGACAGCGGGGGCGACAAATCTGACGCGCCGCCACGTGATCGTGCTTGCCCATGGCTTCGGTGTATCACGTGAAGCTTTGGTGCGGCGGCTCGAAGAATTGGACCTCGTGCCGAACGGAACTTGGGATTGGTTCGAACGGACCGGCGGCATTACTAACGACCAGGCGCGGCAGGTCCTGGGCGAAAACCCAGCATTCGATCCGCGCGGCGAAGATGGGGAGCGGTCGGTGTCGCTCCGCCTTCAACTCCTAGCGGCCGAGGCGTGGAAGCGTGGCCTGCTCTCCGAGGGTCAAGTGGTCAGTCTGCTCAAGATCGACCGGGTACAAGCGCGTGAGTTGATAGACGCCTATGAGGCAGATGAGGAGGCGGCCGATGGGCTTCCCCGCATCCGGCGCTGAGCCCCCAATACATGTCGCTGATGCGAGCGTTTGGATCAACCTCGCCGCTACGGGCCGATGCCCGGAAATCCTCGCTGCGCTCGGTGCGTCATTCGCTATCGTTGATGTGGTGCTCAGGGAACTTCAGCGCGGCAGCGCCAATGGGCATGGGGTGCTGGAGCATATCCAGCCGCTGATCCAGTCCGGGCTAATTCGAGTTGTGGAGATGGAAACCGCAGACGAAGAGCCGTATCTTAGCCTAGTTGCAGGCGGCACGGCAGAAACCTTGGACGATGGCGAGGCTGCGACCTTGGTCGTAGCCGTGCGCCTTGGGGCAATCGCCCTGATTGACGAACGCAAAGCGACTGCGATCGCAAAGCGTCGCTTTTCTGCACTCGAACTTCGGTCCAGCACTGAGCTGCTATTCGCTACGCTACCAGACGAAGGCGGGAATGTCGGCCCCTTGGCCGATGCCCTGTTTTTGGCGCTCCAGAGGGCCAGAATGCGGGTGCCAACTCATTGGCAGGCTAGGGTGATCGAAGTTCTGGGTCCCGAGCGAGCGAGCGCCTGCAACAGTTTGCCGGCGCATCTACGGGCACCGCTGATAGACACGGTAAACGCTCGTCCCGTTCGCTCCGATTAGCGGACTGCGTAAAATTCTGTGGGATGGACGCCAAGCACTTCAGCCAACTTGCCTAGAATTGCCACTGTCGGGTTGCCCTCGCCTCGCTCTATGCGCCCGAGATGACGCATCGCCAGACCCGCTTCACCCGCTAACGCCTCCTGGCTCAAGCCGCGCTCCTTGCGGAGACGCCTGATATTTGCGCCGACGATCTTCTCCCATTCCATCAGCGCGATGGTGTTAGCGGAGCGGTAACCTCTCTAGGACATCTATGTCCTATTATTCCAGAGGGGCGATTATGGGGTGTCTGGCGGGTGTGATGTTCGGCGCGGTCGGCTTTTTCGTCGCCGGACCGATAGGCGCGATCATCGGTCTGCTCATCGGCATCCTGGGTGCCGTAGGAGCGAAACGCCGATGAGAAGGTTGCTTATCCTGACAAGCGCTAGCGCTCTGCTGACCGGCTGCGCCTCTACTCCGCCGCCGGAGGTGCGGATGATCCCCACCGCCGATCACGGCGTGGGTGTCCGCTTCTCGCGCGGCAACGCCCTGATGGTGTCGAATGGGCCGTCCGGCGCGATCATGCTGCTGCCGATCCGCTATAACGACACGCAGAAATTCTTCTTCTCGATCGCCGCCTTCAACACCTCAGGTTACCCGATCAACATCGGTTCAGAGGACGTGCGCCTCTATCTGGATGGGCAGCCCTACAGCGTCCAGGACTTCGACTATCTGCGCCACAGTGCGCGCACGACCGCCCAGCGTGAGATGAACCTGGCCTGGGCCGACGCGGCCGTGGAATATTTCCTCACTCTTCAGGAGATGGAGGACCACCCACGCCGCCACGACATCGCCTACCGCAGCGCCTCCGGGCAGCTGCAGGCGTCGCACGATCATATCCAGCGACGGTTGCGCCAGACTATCTCCACTCTGGGACGAACGATGCTGGAGACGACGACCATCGACCCCGGCACGGCGCATGGCGGCGCGATCCTGGCGGAACAGATCGTCATCCCTGACGGCATGGTTCGCGACATGGTGATTGAAGTGCGTTTCGGGGGCTTCCCGCACCGCTTCCGGTTGAACCTGGCGCCGTCGGGCACCTACGCCCCGACGCCGGTCGACATCCCAGCCGTCCCGGCCCAGGTCACGCAGGAGCTCATGCGCACCCGCGAGACCTGGCACTGGACCGACGGCCCGCCGCCGTCGCCGGCGATCTTCAAGGGCATGCCGGTGATCGAATAGCTGCAGTTCGCACTGCAGTACGTTTTGTGCTACAGTTAGAACGTTGTCGTTCAAGGATTTTCCCGAACTTGTCGCAAAGTGGCACCTTGGGTGGCACGACATTTAGAACGGGCGCTCCTTGTCGATCAGCGATCTGAAAACCAAGAGGTTCTTGCTCACCTACCCGCCCTACATTCCCTATTCGGGGAGAAGGCGCCCTGGGCCACCAAGGTGCCGTGATACATGGATTGCATTCGCTTCACAGCGGCGATGCCGTGAAAATAGTCCCATTCCTGCGAGCGGGTGAGGAAGTTGTGGCGTGAGTTGCGGACCATGACGGCGCCCGCAATGGCCTGGGTTGAAGGCGGATCGGTCAGCAATCGCTCGACGATCTGGACCAGGCCGTCGTCGCGCACCCAGGAATCGCCGTCGATGGTGACGATCAGATCGTGCCGGGCCTCCTTCAGGCCGCGGTTGAGTACCGCCGCCTTGCCTGCATTGACCGTATAGTCGATCAGGCGCACGTCAGCGTTTGGCGGAAAGCCAAGTTCGATAATGGCCGCGCGCGCGATCGCGACCGTATTGTCGGTCGAACCGTCGTTGAGGACCAGCACCTCATAAGAGCCGGGATAGGTCTGAGCCGCCAGGCTAGCGAGCGTGTCGCGGATCCCGGATGCTTCATTGTATGCCGCGACAAGAACGCTGACCGGCGGATAGGACGTCGGCCGGATACGCGGCGGCCTGCGGTCGAACAAGAGCGTGCCGAGCAGAAAGGCGTTCATGAATCCCGGCACATAGGCGATGAAGCCGATGGCGATGAGGGCGAATATCCAACTGCTGACGTTGGCCAGATCGGCCAGCCACCGCTGTGACAGCCAGACGCTAAGCGCGGTCCAGGCAATCGCCAGCGTCAGGGCCAGTGCGAACTTGGCGGGGATCGGCAAATACAACCGACGATAAGGGCGCGGCAGCGCCGTCGTCGTTTCCTGAACAACGGCCATTGGCCCGGCTTTCGTATCAGACACTCTATCGGACATCACAGGCCCCATGAACGTCTTACGGATGACGATTGAAAACCTTCGTTTCTTAAACCGACAAACTCAAACGTAGTAACCAGAGACCAAATATTACGGCACTTACTTCAAACAAATTGTAAATTCTTGCATCAGGCGAGTAGCAGGCGCCGCACAGCGGCGACGCCTGCCCAGACGCTCTAGCCCCGGTCGCCCTTCAGCGCGTCCTTCACGCCACCGACAGCGTTTTGGACCTTGCCGGCGACCTGATCGGCTCGGCCTTCAGCTTTCAATTTTTCGTCGCCAGTCAGCTTGCCGGCTGCTTCCTTGAGCTTGCCGCCGATGTTTCTGGCGGCGCCTTCAATACGATCTTTGTCGGGCATTAGGAGCTCCCTGCCAGGGAACGCCGGGACGGCGTCCCTCAGGAAAACAACCCTTTTCGATCAGCCAGGTTCCGTAATGGGAGCGCCATGATCGCGAAGCCATCGAGCGATCGCCCAGCTGTGCGCCTCATGCCGCAGGCTGGACAGGGCCTGGAGCGGCTCCACCCAGACCAGGGCGTGATCCGCCTCCTGCTTTAGCGTCTCGTCAGTGCCTGTCACTCGCACCGTCCAGACGCCGCTGACGTTGTTGACCGGCGCGCCGTCCGACTTGTGGAAGAACTGAGCCGCCTCGACCAGACGATCGACCGGCTCGACGATCAGGCCCGTCTCTTCGCCGAATTCTCGGATCAGGGCCTGTTGTTCGCTTTCCTCGCCGTCCACGGCGCCGCCGGGCAGGTCGAAATAGGCCGCGCCGTCGCCTCTATCCACGCGAACACAGGCCAGGCGGCCGTCACGCTCGGCGATACCGAAGACGGCGGGACGATGGGTGTAATCAAGACCCGGACGGGCCGTGCCGAACTGAAGCTTCATCAAGGAAGACTAGCGCCTGTCGTTCGACCCGCGAAAGCCCGAAATGACGAAGAAACGATGATCTAGAGATCAAACGCCAGGCGCGCACGCACGCCGTGGTGAACAGGGTCCACCTCGATCGTTGAACGCAGCCCTCCCGCCATGGCCGAGATGATCTTGGAGCCGAGGCCCGTGCCCTTGGGTAGGCCGTCGCCCAGCCCCGGCCCGTCATCCTCGACCGTCAGCTGGGCGCGACGCCCATCCTGCAGGCGTTCAAGCAGCACGCGAATCTCGCCCGCCGCGCCCGGCTCATAGGCGTATTTGACGGCGTTGGTGACCAGCTCCGTAACGATGACCCCCAGCGAGACGGCCTGGTCGGTCGTCACGTGCAAGGGTTCGGCGCGCAAAGCCAGTCGAGGCCCGCCGTCGTCAGGGCCGATGGACTTGCCCAGTTCCTCGACCAGCCCGGCCAGGTATTCGTCCATCTGCACCCGCTCGACGTCCGCCGAGGTGTAGAGGCGACGATGGACGTGGGCCACCGCCTCGATACGCACCTGCGCCTCTCGTAGGGCGTCCCGCGCGCCCTCGTCAGCCAGTTGCCGCAGTTGCAGGGAGATGAAGCTGGACACCAGTTGCAGCGAGTTGCCGACGCGATGGTTCACCTCGCGCAGCAGGGCCTCAGCCCGGTCGCGCGCCTGCCGCACCTCCTCCAGAGCCTCTTCCTTCTCACGCTCCAGACGACGGCGCAGCAGGGCGTCTTCGACCGCTGAGCGCAACAGGGCCGTGAAGTCCTCGGAAACGTCCTTGATGACATAGTCGGCCGCGCCTGCGCGCAGGGCCGCCACGGCGATGCGCCCGTCCTGGGCCCCCGTGACGTAAACCACCGGCGGCGGTTCCGGCAGAGCCAGGATGTCGGGCAGAACATCCAGCCCCTCGCGTCCCGGCATGTAGTGATCCAGGGCGCAGACATCGAACACGTCCGCCTTCAACGCCTCATAGCCCGCGTCAGCGTCCGGCGCACAGGTCACCAGATAGCCGTGACGCTCCAATTCCTTCTGGACCAGCCGCGAAAGACCGCGGTCGTCATCGATATACAAAAGACGGATGGCGGCCCCGACCTGATTCACGCTTCAGATCTCGGGCGCTTGCATGACTGAAAGGAACAGACCCAGTTGGCGGATCGCGCCGGCGAAGGCCTCATAGTCCACGGGCTTGGTGATGTAGACATTGCAGCCTAGGTCGTAGCATCGCTGAATCTCGACCTTGTCGTCGGTCGTGGTCAGGACGACGACAGGGGCGCGTCGCAGGCGTTCGTCCGCCTTCACCCGCTCCAGAATCTCGGTCCCTGACATGTCCGGCAAATTCAGATCCAGCAGGATCAGCAAAGGCCCGCTGCGGCGCACTTCGTCGCTGAACAGGTAATCCAGCGCCGCGTCGCCATGGTCGAAGTGGACGATGTCGTTGGCGATGTTCGCGCGCCGGATGTTCTTTTCGATGAGTTTGGCATGGCCATGGTCGTCTTCGACCATGACGATCTTCACCGAATGACTCACAGGCGGTCTCCTTGATGCTCACTCAGCATAATCAGACGTTTCGGAAATTTAATGTGAAAAGTCGAGCCTTCTCCCAACTGGGACTCGACGTCGATGGAACCGCCCATGCGACGGACGATGTTGCGCACGAAGGCCAGGCCCAAGCCTTCGCCCGGCTTGTCCTGCTTGCCCGAGCGCCGGAACAGTTCGAAGATTCGCGCATGGTCCTTGGGCGAGACGCCTCGACCGTTGTCCCGCACGGCGTATGACACCCAGCCGTCCGGCTCGTCCTGACCGCTCACCTGGATACGGATGGGACGGTCCGCCTGCTGATACTTGACCGCATTATCGATCAGATTGCCGAATATCTGCTCGATCGACAGACGATCATTCTCCATCGTCGGAAGAGCTCCGATGGTGATCTCACCACCCGTTTCCGTCACTTGATGGCTGACCGTATCGGCGATGGCGCGGACCATGCCGGTCATGTCCAAACGCTCAGGCAGCAAAGCGCGCCGCCCCTCGCGCGAGAGCTTGAGGATGGCGTTGATCAGCCGGTCCATCTTGGCCGTCGAGGTGCGGATGAAACCCACCGCCTCGGGCGCGTCTTCGCGGACCGCGCGTAGCGCCTCGGGATCCACCAATTCGGGGTGGGTCGTCTCGAGCGCCGTCAACTGATGGTCCAAAGTCTTGCTGACCTGCTCCAATTCCGAGGTGTAGCCCATAACGTTGACCAGGGGCGCACGCAGGTCATGGCTGACGATATAGGCGAAACGCTGAATCTCTTCATTGGCGCGGGTCAGCTCGGCGGTGCGGTCGCGGACTTCGTTCTCCAGCCCGGCGTTAACGCGGTCCAGCTCGAAATGCGCCTCTTCGATCTCGGCCACGTAGCGACGCACCAGCCAGACGCTGATACCCGCCAGAAGCAGGACCAGCACAGCCGCCAGGGCGTTGACCGCCACGGTGATCGTCTGCGCCCGCTCGGACTGGCGGGTGCGCTCGGCCAGGCGACGCGCCTCGACGGCGTCGACGGCGGCCAGTTCGACCCGTATGGCGTCCATCTGGGCCTTGCCCTGCCCGCCTCGAATAAGAGACACCGCCTCGCCGATCCGTCCCGTTCGGGTCAGTTCGATCGTGCTGTTCATCAGCGCCAGGCGCTCTTGGTAAAGCCCCTTCACCTTCTCCACCCGCCCGACCTGGGCTTCGTCGCCGTCAACCAGCGTTTCCATCCGGTCGATGACGTCTGGAAGCTTGGCCACAGCATTGTCATGGACACCCAGGTATTCGGCCCGCGCCGTCAGCATGAAGCCGCGCTGCCCCGTCTCGGCGTCGGTCAGCAGCATCAACATGTCCTTGGCCGCCAGGCGCACCTGCTGGCTGTGATCCACGGTATCGTTGTACGTCGCCGTCCGCTGGATCATGACGAAAGTGGCCGCATTAACCGCCATCAGCAGCAAGATAGCCAGCGCCAGAAGGGCGATGATCGAGCGACTGAGGGTCGGAGTGCGCAGGAAGGTTCCGAAGGTGCGCAGGGCCGGCCGAATGCGTTTCATGCCGCGAACCTTATTCGCCGTCGAAGCCGTGTCCAGCCCCTACCATGCCGCGACCTAGACTGATCCCACCGTCCTGAGGCGGGCCTTGGGATGAATCTCATTTTGGCTCATCACCACCGTCTGACCGCGGAAGCGTTCGATGATGGAGCGGACGTAGGGGCGGACCTGCGGCCCGGTCAGCAGGACCGGGTTCTCGCCCGTCATGGCGGCGCGCTCGAACACGTCGCGGACAGCCCGGATGAAGTCCTGAAGCTTGCTCGGCGCCATGGCCAGTTGCTTGTCCTCGCCGGGACCGATCAGGCTTTCGGCGAAGGCCTGCTCCCACTCGGGCGACAGGGTGACGATGGGCAGGGCGCCGTCGTCGGCCTTGTGCTGCCAGCACAGCTGACGCGCCAGACGGCCGCGCACGTGCTCGACCAGGGTGGCGACGCTGGTGGTGTGCGGCGCCGCCTCGGCCAGGCCTTCCAGGATGGCGGGCAGGTCGCGGATCGACACCTTCTCGCGCAGCAGGGCCTGAAGCACGCGCTGAAGCGTGGTCACGGTGACGACCGAAGGGATCAGCTCCTCGACCAGTTTCTGCTCCTCGCCCTTCAGCTCCTTCAGCAGCTTCTGCACCTCGGCGTAGGAGAGCAGCTCGGCCATGTTCTCCTTGAGGATTTCGGTCAGGTGCGTCGTCAGGACCGTCGAGGGGTCGACGATGGTGTAGCCGCGGAAGGTCGCCTCTTCGCGCAGGGACTCGTCGATCCAGGTGGCGGGCAGGCCGAAGGCGGGCTCACGCGTATGCTCGCCGGGCAGCTCGACCTGACGGCCCGCCGGGTCCATCGCCATCAGGGAGCCGAGGCGCACCTCGCCCGAACCGGCGTCCATCTCCTTGATGCGGATGGCGTAGCCCTGATTGGACAGGCGCATGTTGTCGAGGATGCGCACGCTGGGCATGACGAAGCCGTACTCCTGGGCCAGCGAACGGCGCAGGGCGCGGATCTGGTCCGTCAGGCGGCGGCCTTCCAGGTCGTTGATCAGGGCCAGCAGGGCGTAGCCCAGTTCGATCTTGACCTCATCGATGGTCAGGGCGGTGGAGATCGGCTCCTCCACGTCCTCCTTCGGTTTCAGATTCACCGGCTCGGCAGGCGGCGGCTTCAGCCGGTCACGGCCCAGCTTCCACGCCATGAAGCCCGTCCCCAGCGCCAGCGCCGCGAAGGGCAGCAACGGCATCCCCGGAATCAGGCCGATCAGGCCCGCCGTGCCCGACACCACGCCCAGCGACACCGGATTGCTGGCCAGCTGGGCGACGAAGGCCTTGTCGGCCGAACCCTCGACCCCCGCCTTGGTCACCAGGAAGCCCGCAGCCACCGACACGATGATGGCCGGGATCTGCGTCACCAGGCCGTCGCCGACGGTCAGCTGGACATAGGTGTTGGCCGCCTCCATGGCGGGCATCCCGTGCTGCACCACGCCGATCAGCAGGCCGCCGATGGCGTTGATGAAGGTGATGATCAGGCCCGCAACGGCGTCGCCGCGCACGAATTTGGAGGCGCCGTCCATGGCCCCGAAGAAGGTCGATTCCTGCTCCAGTTCCTTGCGGCGCAGCTTGGCCTGATCCTCGTTGATCAGGCCCGCGGACAGATCGGCGTCGATGGCCATCTGCTTGCCTGGCATGGAGTCCAGGGTGAAGCGGGCCGAGACCTCGGCGATGCGGGTCGCGCCCTTGGTGATGACCACGAAGTTCACCACCAGCAGGATGGCGAAGATGATCACCCCGATGATGAAGTTGCCGCCCATCATCAGCTCGCCGAAGGCCTGGATGATCTTGCCGGCGCTGTCGTGCCCTTCCTGGCCGTTGCTGAGGATCAGCCGCGTCGAGGCCAGGTTCAGCCCCAGCCGGTACAGCGTCGAGACCAGAAGCACCGTGGGGAAGATGGCGAAGTCCAGCGGCCGCTTCATCATCACGGCCGTCATCAGGATCAGCACGCTGGACACCAGCGAGATCGCCAGCAGCAGATCCAGAAGCATCTTCGGGATCGGCACGATCAGCAGCATGATGACGGCGATGACGCCGACCGCCATGCCGACTTCGCCACGCAACAGCCAGCCGAGCGCATCGCGCCCCGTGGGGCGCGCCAGGCCGTCCTTCATCAGGAGCGGCGCATCAGCCATGGCGGACGACGAAGGTCATGGCGCCTGATGACAGGATTCGCCGGGTCTCAGCCATGCCCCAGCGCCTTGAGCGCCTGACGGGTCGCGTCGGCGATCACCGCTTCGCGCTGGGCGTTGGTCGAATCCTTCGTGGCGTGGAAATAGACGGCGATGGCGATAGGCGCGCTGTTCGGCGGCAGGATCAGGCCGATGTCGTTGACGGGGCCGCCGCCGCCCGTCCCCGTCTTGTGCGCCACGGTCCAACCGGCAGGGGCGCCCGCCTTGATCCGTCCCGGCCCCGACGGGCTATCGACCAGCCAGCGCATCAGCAGGGCTTTGGATTCCGGGCTCAAAGGCGTGTCGGCGTCGACCAGCAGACGCTGGATGTTCCGAACCGACTGATCGGGGGTGATGGTGTCCTTGTCGCCTTCCGCGACGTTCAGTTCCGGCTCCAACCTGTCGACACGAGTGCTGTCGTCGCCGATGCCGCGATAGAAGGCGCGCAAGGCGTCCAACCCGCCCATCTCGCGGATCAGGATGTTGGCGGCGGGGTTGTCGCTGACCTCGACCGTGCCCTTCATCAACTGCTCGATAGTCAGGGTCGAGCCGACCGCCGGTTCCGTGACCGGAGCGTGGAATATCATGTCGGCCTGCGTCACCGGGATCGCCCGATCCAGCCGTTCCTGCCCTGCCTGGACGCGCAGCAGGATCGCGGCGGCCAGATACATCTTGAAGGTCGAGCAATAGACGAAGCGCTCGTCGCCGCGCCAGGCTGCGCGCAAGCCCTCGGTCGCGACGGAGACGCCCAGGCGGCCGCCGTGACGCGCCTCCAGCGCCGACAGGTCGAGATCGAGCACGATGGGGTCGGGCGTCGCCTGCTTCACGGCGCGCGCACACGCCCCCAGCGTCATTCCTCCCAGCGCCAGGGCGCCCGCGCCGATCATCAAGGCGCGACGGTTCGTGTGCATCAGTGGCTCCTCATCCCAGAAATGGTTCATGTGCATCAGTGACTTCCTATTCCATAAGCCGCCGCAACCCCTGACTGGGGCGCCGGGATCGGCGCGCCCTGGTCGGCGTATTCGTTCAGCTTGTTGCGCAGGGTGCGGATGGAGATGCCCAGGATGGTCGCCGCGTGGGTGCGGTTGCCCAGGCAATGGCTGAGGGTGTCCAGGATCAGGGTCTTCTCCATCTCGGCCACGGTCTGGCCGACGAAGCTGCGGGTGACGGCGTCGGCGACCTGGGCCGCCTGACCGGCCACGCCGGCGTCATAGGTCGAGGCGGCAGGCGCGGCCTGAGCCCCCTCCCCGCCCAGCAGCGGGCGGCCGTCCGGCAGGCGGATGGCGTCGACGTCGATCTCGGCCCCCGCCGCCAGCAGGACGGCGCGGTGCATGGCGTTTTCCAGCTCGCGCACATTGCCGGGCCAGCGGTGGGCGACCAGGGCGCGCCTGGCCTCCGGCCCGATGGCGCGCGGCGGCACGCCGTTGGCGGCGGCGTATTTCCTGACGAAGTGGTCGGCCAGCACGGCGATGTCGCCGGGGCGTTCGCGCAAGGACGGCAGGCGCAGGTTCACGACGTTGAGGCGATACAGCAGGTCTTCGCGGAACGTCCCCTCGGCCACCGCCTTGGCCAGGTCGCGGTTCGAGGTGGCGATGATGCGGATGTTGACGGGCACCGGCTTGGAGCCGCCGACGCGGTCGATCACCCGCTCCTGAATGGCGCGCAGCAGCTTGGCCTGCAGCCGGGCGTCCATCTCGCTGATCTCGTCCAGCAGAAGCGTGCCGCCGTCAGCCTCCTCGAACTTGCCGATCCGACGCGCCACGGCGCCGGTGAAGGCGCCCTTCTCATGGCCGAACAGCTCGGATTCCAGCAGGTTGTCCGGGATGGCGGCGCAGTTGACGCTGATGAAGGCCTTGTCCGCCCGACGCGAATGCGTGTGCAGATAGCGCGCCATCACCTCCTTGCCGACGCCGCTCTCGCCGGTGATCAGGATGGAGGCTTCCGAACGCGCCACCTGATCGGCCAGCTGAATGACCGACTTCATCGCCGGATCGGCCGAGATCATCGGCCGCTCGTCGTCCGCCACGGCGGACAGGACGGCGGCGATCAGGTCCGCCTCGGGCGGCAGGGGGATGAACTCCTTGGCCCCGGCGCGGATGGCGTCGGCCGCCTCGCGCGCGTCGGCGTCGACGCCGCAGGCCACGACCGGCACATGGATGCGCTCGGCGTCGTTGGCGGCGATCAGGGCGGCGATGTCGATGCGGTAGTCGACCATCAGCAGGTCGGCGCCCTGCCCCCGGCGCAGCTGCTCGGTCGCCTGATCGGCGCGCTCGACGTGCTGGACCTTGGCGCCGTGCGCCATGGCCATTTTCACCGCCGTCGCCAGTTGGCCGCTTAAACGACCCACCACCAGAAGACGCATCGCCCTACTCCTTCAAATCCTGTCGGTGACGGGGCGGCCGATCAGGCGCCCTTGTCCTCGGTCTTGATGATTTCCGTCATGGTCACGCCCAGCCGGTCCTCGACGACGACGACCTCGCCGCGCGCCACCAGGCGGTTGTTGACGAAGATGTCGATCGCCTCGCCGACCTTGCGGTCCAGCTCCAGCACCGAGCCCTTGTTGAGCTTCAGCAGCTGGGCCACCGACATATTGGCCTTGCCCAGCACGGCCGAGATGTTGACCGGCACGTCGAAGACGGGCGCCAGGTCGACGGCGGACTTCTCGCCGCCCTCGTCGGCCAGATTCAGGGCGGTGGACTCGCCGAATTCCTCAAGCGAAAGATCGTCGGTGGCCATCAGAAGCCCCTTCTGTCATGAGCGCCGCCTTCGAGGGGCGGCTCGGCGTGGCCGGCTTCGGCGGCCAGGGCGGCGTTGAGCGCAGCGACCACACGGGCCTCGGCTTCGGCCGGATCGAATTCAGCGCGGCCGTCGGCCCATTCCAGGGCGAAGGCGGCGGCGGGCAGATGCGGTTCGTCGCGGAACACCACCAGTCCCGAGAAACCCGCCTGGGCGCACAGGGCCTCGATCTGGGCGCGGCCTTCGTCATCGAGCCCCGAGGCGCGAACCAGAAGGCGCGGCGTCGCGTCCATCTCCTGTCCCAGGGCCTCGATGGCGGCCTCGAGCGGACGGCGCGGAAAACGATCGAAGGCGGCTGAACCGATGACCCGCGCGGCGGCCAACGCCAGTTCGGCGGATTCGCGACGGTGCGACTCGGCCACGCCGCGCAACAGGGTCGCGGCCTGCGCCGTCGACTGGGCCACGATCGACAAGGCGTCGGCGCGCAGGGCCTCGACCTCGGCCAGGGCCTGCTGACGGGCCTCCAGCCGGGCCTGGGCGACCAGGGCTTCGACCTCGGCGGGGGCGAAGGATCGTTTGGCCGGCTGCCAGGTCGAGGCGCGCAGCACGGCGCCGTCGGCCCCGAACTCGGTGTCGAAGGCGAAGGGGACGGCGTTGGCGGGTTGGGCGCTCATGTCAGTAGATCAACTCGTCGTCGCCGCCCTGGCCGGCCAGCATGATGTCGCCGCGCGCCGCCAGATCCTTGGCCACCTGGACCATGGCCATCTGGGCGTTGTCGACGTCCTTGAGGCGGACAGGCCCCATGGAATCCATATCCTCGCGCATGATCTTCGAGGCGCGCTCGGACATGTTGGAGAAGAACATTTCGCGCAGGGGGTCCGAGGCGCCCTTCAGCGCCAGCCCCAGCTGGTCCTTCTCGACCGCGCGCAGCAGGGTCTGCACCCCGCCCGGATCGAGGCGCGACAGATCCTCGAACACGAACATCAGGGCGCGGATACGCTCGGCCGCGTCGCGGTTGCGTTCCTCCAGCGCGCCGATGAAGCGGGCTTCGGTCTGGCGGTCGAAACTGTTGAAGATGTCGGCCATAAGCTCATGGCTGTCGCGCTTGGACGTACGCGCCAGGTTGGACATGAACTCGCTGCGCAGGGTCTGTTCGATCTTGTCGAGAATGTCGCGCTGCACCGGCTCCATGCGCAGCATGCGCTGGACGCACTCCAGGGCGAAGTCCTCGGGCAGGGCCGTCAGCACGCGCGAGGCGTGATCCGGCTTGATCTTCGACAGGACGACCGCGACCGTCTGCGGGTATTCGTTCTTCAGATAGTTGGCGAGGACGGCCTCGTTCACATTGCCGAGCTTGTCCCACATGGTGCGGCCCGCCGGACCGCGGATCTCCTCCATCAGGGCCTCGACGCGATCGCCGGGCATGAAGGAGGCCAGCAGGCGCTGCGTCTGCTCATAGGAGCCCATCAGCGAGCCGGCCCCGCCGATGCCGGAGACGAATTCGACCAGCACCTCTTCGACGACGGCGGCGGTGACGGTGCCCAGCCCCGCCATGGCCTGAGAGACCTCCTTGATCTCTTCATCGTCGAGCTGCTGCCACAGGGCGGTGTGCTCTTCGCCCAGAGACAGCAGAACGACGGCCGCCTTTTCAGGCCCCGTCAGCTTCTTGGCGTCGTCGACCGCCGCGCCCTTTGACACCAGCCGCGCCGCCATCAGCTTTCATGCATCCACGAGCGCAGGATCGCCGTGGATTCCTCTGGGTGGCTGTCGACGAAATCGGCGACCTTCTTGATGGAGGAGGCCTTCACCTGGCCCTCGATGCGAGCGATGTCGATGCGCTGCTCCATGTCGCTGGGGCCTGCGAGCATGGGCGCGCCGCCCGGCAGGGTTCCGCCGACGATCTGGGTGTCCAGGGCGGTTACGGGAATGCCGCCGGCGCCGGCCAGGGCGGGCGCGCCGCCAGAACCCGTCGCCGCTTTCAGCAGCGGACGCAGGACGAAGAAGACCAGCACGAAGCCCGTGACAGCCAGGATCAGCAGCTCGACCCCGCGCATGATGTCATTCTTGTCGAAGGCGAACATCGAGGAGCCTTCCTCGGCGCCCGGCGCAGCCGACGGCTCGCGGTTGAAGCGGACGTTGACGACCTCCAGCTTGTCGCCGCGCGTCTCGTCGATGCCGACGGCGGCGGCGACCAGGGCCTTGATCTGCTGCACTTCCTCGGCCGTGCGGGCGGCGTAGGCGGGCTCGCCCTTGCCGTCGGCGGCGGGTGTGTATTTGCCGTCGACCGCGACCGAGACCGACAGCTTCTTGACCTCGCCCGGCTCCTTCACCGTCGTGGTGGTGGTGTTGGAGATTTCGTAGTTGGTCGTCTCGGTGTTTTCCGAGTTGGTGGAGCCGATCGGCGTGGTGTTCGGGGCCTCGCCGCCGGGAATGTTGTTGGTGGCGGTGACGCCGCCGTCCTGCTGGCCGGTCGTGTCTTGCGACTGGCTGCCGTTGGTCGAGGTCGAGCGAACGACCTGCCCGTCCGGATCGAACTTCTGCTCCTGGGTGGTCGAGCGGCTGTGGTCGATGTCGGCCGTCACCTGCACGCGAGCGGCGCCCGCGCCGACGACGCCCTCGACAATGTCCTTGATGCGGGCCTGCATCTGGGCCTCGGTCGAGGCCTTGGACGCCTCGGCGGTGGCCGAGGTGAAGCCCGTGTCCTCAGACCCGGCCGCCAGGGTGCGGTTGGCCTGGTCCGTCACCGTGACCTTGTCCGGCTTCAGGTTCGGCACGGACGAGGCGACGACGTTGCGGATGGCCCGCACCTGATCGGCCGACAGGTCGCGGCCCGACAGACCCACCACCACGGCGGCGGTCGGGTCGATGGCGGCGGCCTGGAACATCTCACGACGCGGCATGGTGATGTGGACGCGGGCGGAAGAGATGCCGCGCATCGACATGATGGTGCGCGCCAGTTCGCCCTGCAGGGCGCGCTGTTCGTTCAGGTTCTGCTGGAACTCGGTCTGGCCCAGCACCGACTGGTTGTCGAATATCTCGTAGCCGACGCTGCCCGAGGTCACGAGCCCCTTGCCCGCCAGCATCAGGCGCGCCGTGCCCACCTCGTCGCGGCTGACGAAGATGGTCGAGCCGTCGCCCTTGGAGGAATATTTGATGCCCGCCTGGTCCAGGGCGGCGCTGATTTCGGAGGCTTCGCGCAGGTCGAGGTTGGAATAGAGCAAGGCGTCCGGCGCCTGGCCCACGCGCAGCATGACGGCGACCAGCACGGCGGCCACGCCCGCAGCCACGCCCAGGATGGCGGCCAGGCGTCCGATGCCGAACCTTTTCAAAGCTTCCGTGAAGCCGCCCACGCGCCATCGCCCCTGCACACGCGGGACGAACCGAACCCGCTAGGCAGAAACTGCCGCCTGGATGGTAAATGCGGCGTTAAGAGGCGTTAAAGAGATGGGAATCCTGCCCTCTCCCGCCGGGAGAGGGATCATGCACACCGCAAAAGAAAAAAGGGGCTGCGGGACCATCGCGTCCCGCACCCCCTTCGGCGCCCCCCGGCGCCCGCCCGCCTCCCGAGAGAGGCAGGCTAGCTGGTCAAAGGTCGATCAGACCTTCAGACTTTAGATTTTTAGGGCCGCGGCCTTCTTGTCGGCGGCGGCCTGGATACGGGCCTCGGCGATGGCGTCGGCAATCAAATGGGTCGGCTTGTTCTCGGAGACCGAACGCTCGAGGATTTCCTCGAAGGTCTCCATCAGGCGCGACAGCTTGCCTTCGACCCACGAGGCGTCATAGGCGCCGCCGGTTTGACGGGCGTTCATTTCCGAGGCGACGTTGATGATGCCGCCGCCGTTGATGACGTAATCCGGCGCATACAGGATGCCGCGCTTGAACAGCTCGTCGCCGATGTCGGCCGTGGCCAGCTGGTTGTTGGCGGCGCCGCAGACGGCCTTGACCTTCAGGCGGTCCAGCGTCTGCGGGTTCAGGGTCGCGCCCAGGGCGCACGGGGCGTAGATGTCGGCGGCGACGTCATAGATGGCGTCCGGGGCGACGATCTCCGCGCCGGTCTTGGCGGCGACGGCTTCCAGGTTGGCCTGGTTGACGTCGGTGATGATCAGCTTAGCGCCGGCCTTGTGCAGCATGTCGGCCAGATAAGCGCCGACGTGACCCACGCCCTGCAGGGCGACGGTCAAGCCGGTCATGTCGTTCTGGTTGAACAGGCGACGCGCGACGACCAGGTTCGAGCGGAACACGCCCTGGGCCGTGACCGGGCTGGGATCGCCAGAAGCTTCCGGGCCGTCCTTCAGGCCCAAAACGAATTCGGTGACCTTGCGGGCTTCGGCGATGTCCTCGACCGAGGTGCCGACGTCTTCGGCGGCGTAGTAGTGACCGCCCAGACCGTTCAGATAGCGACCGAAGGCGTGGAACAGCTCAGGCGACTTCTGGGTGCGGCTGTCGCCGATAATGACCGACTTGCCGCCGCCCATTTCCAGATCCGCGACGGCGTTCTTGTAGCTCATGCCCTTGGACAGGCGCAGCACGTCTTCCAGTGCTTCAGCGGCGGTGGCGTAGTTCCACATGCGGGTGCCGCCGACGGCCGGACCGCGCGCGGTCGAGTGCACCGCAACAATCGCCTTCAGGCCGGTTTTCTCGTCATAGAAGGCGTGGACGCCTTCATGGTTCGAGAAAGAAGGAGAATCAAACAGCGTCTTGCCCATGACAGGCCTTTCCTGGGGTACTTTTTTGTGCGGAAGGACATACGCGCAGCCTGACCAAACGGCAAGCATCACCATGCAGTCGCGCCAGGGTTCTAGGAAACATGCGGAAAACGCCTCCGCTTTCCGCAGGTTTTGCGTTCAGCGCGCCTTGGGATCAGCCTGCAACGCGGGCAGGACCGCCGGCGCGCCGGACGGCAGGGGCCGAGTCGAGTCGCGCAGCCAGGCCTCGACGTCGGCGAAGACGATCTCGGCCTGAAGGTCGCGGTTCAGGATGTGCCAGCCGTCCGCATAGTAGCCCGTCGTCAGGTTCGACCGCTCGCCCGCCTGCTCCAGCGCGCGGCGCATGGGGCGTTTGGTGATGATCTGATCATGGGCGCCGTACAGCAGCAGGGTCGGTTTTTCGACCCGGCCCAGACGCTGGGTCGCCGTCTCCATCAGATCGACCAGGCCGTACAGGGAATCGAACCGCGTCGACAGGATCGACAGGGGGTCGCGGCCGTTGCGGATCAGCTCCAGCGTATTGTCCGAGGCGCGGATGTCGCGCACGGCGAAGGAGGGCGGCTCGACCCGCTTGGCGCCCATCAGGCGCGCGGCGGTCCACAGGCCCGCGCTATTGAAGGCGCTCTGGCTGGACCAGCCCCAGACGCCGGGCGCCAGCAGCACCACCCGATCAGCGTCCGGCGGCGTCTCCGAACCGAAGGCGGCGATGGTCGAGGAGCCGCCCATGCTCTCGCCCGCCACCACGATCAGGGCGTTCGGCCGCTCGGCGCGAACCAGCGCGACGATGGTGCGCAGATCCTGACTGGTCAGGCTTTCGGCGGCGAACTCCCCCCGGTTGGGGGCCAGGCCGAAGCCGCGCTGGTCATAGGCCCAGGTCTCAATGCCCCGCTGCGCCCACCACGGCCCGGCGAAGCGGAAGGAGGCGTAGTGGTCGTTGAAGCCGTGCAGGGCGACGATGACGGCCCAAGGCGCCTGCCCTTCAGGGCTCCAGCGCAGATAGGGCAGCCGCGCCCCGTCCTGCACCACAAAGGCGCCGCGTCCCAGGGTTCCCGCCTCGATGCGCGGCCCGTTGAACCCGTTGGGCGGCGTCAGCGGCGGCTGGACATGCGGCGTAGCGCAGGCGGACAGGGCGAGAGAGAGGAACGCGGCGGCGATCACACCTCTTCCTTCTCCCCTTGAGGGAGAAGGTGGGCGCCGAAGGCGCTCGGATGAGGGGGCTGTATCAGCGGGCAGAACGGCCGATGATGAGGGCGAAGCAGGCAGCCCCCTCATCCGTCTCGCTCCGCGAGCCACCTTCTCCCTCAAGGGGAGAAGGAAAAATCGATGTGTCACGCCAGCATCTCCTTCACCCGTTGCCGAAGGTAGGGCAGAATCTCCGCCTCAAACCACGGGTTTTTCTTCAGCCAGGCCGTATTGCGCCACGACGGGTGCGGCAGGGGCAGGACAGCAGGGGCGTAGTCGCGCCACGCGCGGACCGTCTCGGTCATGTTGGCCTTGGCCGCCGCGCCCAGAGCCCAGGCCTGGGCGTAGCCGCCGACCAGCAGAGTCAGTTCGACCTTCGGCAGTTCGGCCAGCAGGCGCGGCCGCCACAGCTCGGCGCAGCGGCGCGGCGGGGGGTAGTCGCCGCCCTTGGGATCGGTGCCGGGGAAGCAGAAGGCCTGCGCCGCCACGCCGAGGCGCGGATCGCCGTAGAAGGTCGCTTCATCCACCCCCATCCAGTCGCGCAGGCGAACGCCGGACGGGTCGGTGAACGGCAGGCCGCTCTCATGCACCCGTCGCCCCGGCGCCTGGCCGCAGATCAGCAGGCGGGTCTCGGGCGCGACCATGACCACCGGGCGCGGCGTATGCGGCAACAGGCCCAGACACGCCCGACAGGCGCGGATCTCGGCCAGGAGTTCATCCAGGCCGGATTCCGGATCAGTCGAAGTCGTCATCCGACGCTTCGACCGGCGGCAGGGCCGCCCTGTTCTCCGCTTCTTGGGCCGCAGCCGTCTCGGCCTCGGTCGGCAGGCGCAGGCGGATCACGCCGCGGAAGTTGTTAGGGTCGACGACCTTGCCTTTCTTGGTGATGGTCAGCCTGCCCTGACGCATCAGGCCCAGCGCCGTGGCCTTCACCTTGGGCAGCATCCGCTGCCACTGCTCGGGTTGCAGCTCCTTGGCCACGTCGGCCGGTTCAATGCTCTTGCCGCCGACGTTCTTCGGATCGGCCTTGGCCAGTTTTTCAAAAATGGCTGCTTCGATTGGATCGCTCATAGGCGCTATATGCTGCACCGCGAGATCGGAAAGAAGGCAAAACCGACATGGCCGAGATAATCACCGTCACCGAAGGCGAGTTCGCCGGCTGGAAGACCTATAATCTGCGCGACACCTTCGACGTGGTCGTCGGCCCCTTCTATGGCAAGCCCGATCCCGACGGGCATATGCGCTGCGCCTTCCGCGCCGAGCAGAAGCATATGAACGCAGGCGGGCGGATGCATGGCGGCTGCCTGATGACCTTCGCCGACATTGCCATGTTCCAGATCGCCTATCAGGAGATGGAAGGCGCCTCGGGCGTGACGGTGCAGCTGGATTCCACCTTCATCGACGGCGCTTACGTCGGCGAACTGATCGAGGCGACTGGCCAGGTGACCAAGGCGGGCAAGAGCCTGATCTTCGTGCGCGGCCAGATCGTCACGGGCGAGAGGCTGCTGATGACCTTCTCGGGCGTGATCCGAAAGTTCACGCCGCGCGACTGAACCGCACGCTCAGCGCCAGCCCCATCGCGGCGGCCGCCGCCGGCCACAGGGCGTCCAGTCCCAGGCGGCCATAGACCACGGCGCCCAGCAGCGCGCCGCCGACCAGCCCGGCCCACAGCACCATATAGGGCCGGAACGCCCACGGATCGCCGCCCCGCACCGCCGCCGCCAGGGCGTGGCCGGTCTTGACGAGCGTTCCGGTCATATAGGTCAGGCTGACCCCGACCTCGCCGTCGCGCAGGAAGACCGAGTTCTCGACGGCCATCGCCATGACCATCAGGCCGATGGCCACAGGCGCGATGCCCGCCCCCGCCGCCACGGCGGCTCCGCCCAGCAGGAAGGCCTCGACCGCCAGCACCCGGCTGCGCGACCGCGCGCCCTCGCCGCCTGCAACCAGGGCGCCGAGCATGGCGCCCAGCACGAACAGCGCCAGCACACCGGCCACCGCGCCCGCCGCCTGCCACCGCCCCTCGGCCAGACTGACGGCCAGCCGGGTGCTGTTGCCGCTCATGAAGGAGACGAACACTCCGCCCAGGTGCAGGAAGCCCAGACTGTCGACATAGCCCGCCAGCGCCGCCAGCATCAGAGCCAGCCAGCGATCCGACCGCGTCAGAGTGCGCAAGGCAGGCTCACATCCCCGCCGCCGCCGCCGGACGGGCGCGGCACGCCTCCAGCCAGCGGGCCAGATGGGTCAGTTCCTCCGGCGGGCGGTATTTGACCAGCCGGGCGAAATCCAGCCCCACGGCCCCGACGATATCGGCGATGGTGAAGCGGTCGGCGGCGATGAACTCATGATCCGCCAAGTGCCGGTCCAGCGTCTTCATGAAGCGTTCGGCGCCCAGACGGTTGTATTCGGCGACCTGAGGCTGGGGCGCCTCAAGCGCGGCCAGGGCCGGATGGGTGAAGCGCACGTTCAGCATCATCGGATTGGCCAGATACATCTCGCACCGACGCATCCACATCTCGATGATGGCCTGCTCCTTCGGATCGCGGCCGAACAGGTTCGGCTCGGGGTGCAGGGCCTCCAGATAGCGGCAGATGGCGATGGATTCGGTCAGGCAGGTCCCGTCGTCCAGTTCCAGCGCAGGAACGTGCGGCACGCCGAACTTGGCGCGATAGGCCGGCGTGCGGTGCTCGCCCGCCAGAAGCTCGATCTCGACCCGCTCGACGTC
Organism: Brevundimonas sp. 357; assembly: GCF_003938605.1. Lineage (GTDB taxonomy): Bacteria > Pseudomonadota > Alphaproteobacteria > Caulobacterales > Caulobacteraceae > Brevundimonas. The sequence goes on from NZ_RHWX01000011.1 coordinate 56,977, forward strand.
GGTCACGCCCTTTTCCGCCATGACCCAGCGGACGCGGCGCGGATTGGGCGCGCGACGGCTTTCATAAAGCTTCATCAGAGGGTTCCCTTCGGCTGCCCTCGGAACGCTACTAAGCGAAGACGGCGGCGGGCAAGGCCCCGACGATGCAGGCCGTCATCAGCGTGGCCAGAAAGCCCGCCAGCAGCGCCTTCCACACCATGCCCAGCACCTCCTCGCGGCGTTCGGGCATCAGCACCGACAGGCCGGTGACGGTGATGCCGACCGAGCCGATGTTGGCGAAGCCGCACAGGGCGTAGGTCATCAGCATCCGCGTGCGCTCGCTCATCTCGGCGGCGGGCACCTTGCCCAGTTCGATGAAGGCGACGAACTCGGTCAGGGTCAGCTTGACGCCCAGCAGCCAGCCCGCCTTCTGGGCGTCGGCCCATTCCACGCCGGTCAGCCAGGCCACGGGAGCGAAGAGCACGCCCAGGATGCGCTCGATCGTCAGCGGCTCTCCGGCGATGACGAAGCCGCCCAGGATGACGTTGGCCAGCGCCACCAGGGCCACGAAGACGATCAGCACGGCCGAGATGTTCAGCACCACCATCAGGCCGTCGGACGTGCCTTTCACGATGGCGTCGACGGCGCTGTCGTACTTCAGCGCCGAGTTATAGTCGGCGACCGCCCCGCCCTCGCCCGGCTTTTCCGGAATGATGACGCGGGCCAGCAGGATGCCGGCGGGCGCCGAGACGATGGAGGCCACCAGGACGTGGCCCGCCGCATTGGTCAGCACCGGCGACAGAATGGTCGCATAGGCCACCATGGTCGAACCGGCGACCGTGGCCAGACCGACCACCATCATCAGGAAGACCTCGGACCGGCTCAGCTTGTCCAGATAGGCGCGGATGACGATCGGGCTTTCGATCATGCCCAGGAAGACATTGGCCGCGACCGCCAGGGCCGAGGCGCCGCCCAGCCCCATGGTCCGCTGGAACAGGAAGCCGAAGCCGAGCGTGATCCACTTCAGGATCTTCCAGTGCCACAGCAGGGCCGACAGGGCCGAGATCACCAGGATCAGCGGCAGCACATTGAAGGCGAAGGTGAACAGGGCGCCTTCATTGGCCACGGCGTAGGGCTGATCCCCGCCCGCCAGGTAGCCGAAGACGAAGCGCGTCCCCTCCGCAGTCGCCAGCTCCAGCCCCTTCACCGCATTGTTGATGCCGTCCAGCACCACCTGTGAGCCGGGAATGGCGAAGGTCGCCAGCACCAGAGCCGCCTGCACCAGCACCGCCCCGATCGCCAGCCGCCACGGAAAGGCGCGGCGGTTCTCGGAGATCGCCCAGCAGACGGCGACGATGACGACCAGGCCGAACAGGCTCTGGAGGTTCAGGAGGCTGAACATGGAAAGGCGGCTCCGCGACCGGCGCTATGGGAGCCGGCTTCTTCAGTGCGCATCAACGACAGCAGAACGCCGCTGGCAAGGGGGCAATGAAAAACCCTCTCCCGCTGGGAGAGGGAGATTAGAGCGTCCCGCGCACCAGCTTGCCGTAGTCGTCCATCAGGCTCAGCGACAGCGCGCCCGGCGTGAAGCGATAGTCGCCGACCTGACCGACCGGCGTCACCTCGGCGGCCGAGCCGGTCAGGAAGCATTCGGAGAAATCGCCCAGCTCTTCCGGCAGGATGTCGCGGACAATGACCTCGATCCCGCGCGCCTGGGCCATTTCGATGACGGTCTGGCGGGTGATGCCGTTCAGGATGTGATCGACACGCGGCGTGTGCAGGGCGCCGTTCCGGACGAAGAAGACGTTGGCGCCGGTCGCCTCGGCCACATAGCCGCGCCAGTCCAGCATCAGGGCGTCGGCGAAGCCGCGCTTCTCGGCCGCCGTCTTGGACATGGTGCAGATCATGTAGAGGCCGGCCGCCTTGGCCGTCGACGGCGCCGTCGCCGGATCGGGGCGGCGCCACTTGGCCCACTCCAGGGCGATGCCCTTCTTCTTGACCTCGGGGTCGAAATAGCTGGGCCATTCCCAGGCGGCGATCGCCAGGTGGACCTTGCTGTTCTTGGCGGTGACGCTGAGCTGTTCCGGCCCCAGATAGGCGACGGGGCGGATATAGCAGTCGATCAGGCCGTTGCGCGCGCAGGTTTCCTTGCAGGCGGCGTCGATCTCGGCCACGCTATAGGGAATCTCGAAGTCGAGCAGCTCGGCGGAGCGCTTCAGGCGTTCGCTGTGCGCGGTCAGCTTGAAGATTTCACCGCCATACATACGCTCACCCTCGAACACCGACGAGCCGTAGTGAAGGCCATGGGTCAGAACGTGCGTTTTCGCCTCCCGCCAGGGAACGAATTCTCCATCAAACCAGATCCATCCGTCACGATCGTCGAAAGGAACGAAGGCCATTGAAGAACGTCTCCTGCGCAAGATATTTATTTAGACGCCCGTCGCGCGTCCGCGTCAACGGCGTCTCGCGAGGAGATTCGCAGTGAGCATGATCGATCCGCGCCCCAACGGCCGCTCGGGCCCCATCGCTCCGGCGGGCAGCGGACGGCACCTTCTGGTCGTCGATGACGACGACCGTATCCGCGAACTGCTCAAGGAATTCCTGAGCCGCGAGGGCTATCGCGTCACCGGAGCCGCCCATGCGGGCGCCGCGCGTCGAATGATCGAGTTGATCGAATTCGACCTGATCGTGCTGGACGTGATGATGCCGGGCGAGAGCGGATTCGACCTGACCACCTGGATCCGCAGCCAGGCGGCCCTGTCCAAGACGCCCGTGCTGCTGCTGACCGCCAAGGGCGACCCCGACGATCGGATCGAGGGTCTGTCGCGCGGCGCCGACGACTATATGTCCAAGCCCTTCGACCCGCGTGAATTGGCGCTGCGCGTCGACGCCATCCTGCGTCGCACGGGCGGCAAGCTGATGACGCCGAAAGAGATCCATATGGGTCCGGCGGTCTTTGACATGGAGCGGCTGGAGCTGACGCGTGACGGCGTGCTGCAGCGTCTGACCGAGGCCGAAGCGCAGTTGCTCAAGACCCTGGCCATCCACGCCCATTCGCCGGTCGAGCGCATGACCCTGTCGCCCGACACGGCCGATGTGACCGGCCGCGCCGTGGATGTGCAGGTGACGCGCCTGCGCCGCAAGCTGGAAGCCGATCCGAAGAACCCGCGCTATCTGCAGACTGTGCGCGGCGTCGGCTATATGCTGGCCCCGGACTGAGACTGGGATCGGAATATCGCCCATGCGGCTGATGCCGTTCAACGTCTGGACGCGATGGATCAAGCGCCGGGTGCCGACCTCTCTGTGGGGCCGGTCGCTGCTGATCATCGTCCTGCCGGTTTTGATCATGCAGGCGGCGGTGACCTGGGCCTTCTTCGACGCCCACTGGCAGGCGGTGACGGCGCGTCTGTCCGAGGGTCTTGCCGGCGACGTGGCCTGGGCGGCCGAAAGCTATCGCGACGATCCTTCGCCCCAGAACCTGGCCCTGATCTCCGAGCGCGCCGAACGGTCGATGCAGTTGTCCATCGCCTTCCAGCCCGAAGCGTCTCTTCCGCAGGAAGAACGGCGCGGCGCCCTGGGTCTGGTCGACCGAACGCTGGAGAAGGCCCTGGCCTCGCGACTGGACCAGCCCTTCTGGTTCGACACCACCCGCTACCCCGCCTATGTCGACATCCGGGTGCAGGAGGCGGGCGGCGTGCTGCGCGTCATCGCCCCGCGTGAACGGGCCGTGGCGACCCAGGCCCACATCTTCGTCCTGTGGCTGATGATCGCCACCATCCTGCTGCTCGGCGTGGCGGTGCTGTTCATCCGCAACCAGGTGCGCGCCATCGAGCGCCTGGCCTCCGCCGCCGAGGCTTTCGGCCGAGGCGAGAGCGTGCCGCGCTTCAAGCCGCACGGCGCGCGCGAGGTGCGGGCCGCCGCCACCGCCTTCCTGGACATGCGCGCCCGCATCCAGCGCCACATCGATCAGCGCACCGCCCTGCTGGCCTCGGTCAGCCACGACCTGCGCACGCCCCTGACCCGGCTGCGCCTCGAACTGGCCCTGGCCCCGCCGTTCAAGCGCGCCGAGGCGATGAAGGGCGATCTGGACGAGATGGAGCATATGATCGACGAATACCTCGCCTTCGCGCGCGGCGAGGCGGGCGAGGCGATGCAGACGATCTCCGTGCCCGAAATGCTGCGCCGCGCCGCCGAGGACGCCGGTCGCTCCGGCGCCGTGGCCGAAGTCGAGACGCCCGACGATCTCAACATGCTGGCCCGCCCCCTGGCCTTCCGCCGGGCGATCAACAACCTGGTCGGCAACGCCGCCTCCCACGGGGAAAAGGTGCGGCTGTCGGCTCGCCCCCTGCCCTCCGGCGGACTGGAGATCGTGGTCGAGGACGACGGCCCCGGCATTCCGGACGACATGCACGAAGAAGCCTTCCGCCCCTTCTCGCGCCTGGACGCCTCGCGCAATCAGAACCGCAAGGGGGTGGGCCTGGGCCTGGCCGTGGCGCGGGACGTGGCGCGCGGCCACGGCGGCGACATCATCCTGGGCCGCAGCGAAATGGGCGGGCTGAAGGCGTCCATCCGGCTGCCGGCGGATCGTCGCGCCGCCTAGATCTTTTGCCGGCGCCTCTAGCGAAACCGTAAAATCGTCGCCATCTTGTCCTGTGTTCCAGGGGGGCCTGGAATCAGGAGTCCGTACTATGCGTCGTATTGCTTTCCTTGCGCCGCTCGCCGCCGCCCTCGTCGTCTCCGGCACAGCCGCGGCTCAACCCTCGGCCGTCGTCGTGACGGTCAGCCCCGACTTCGCCAAGACCGCCCAAGAACTGGGCGAACGCGATGTCCAACAACAGGTGAGCGACCTGACCCGCACCGTCGAGCGCGTGCTGACGGATCGTCACGCCCTGGACGGCGCTCGCGTGGAACTGGTCATCACAGACCTGAAGCCCAATCGTCCGACCATGCAGCAACTGGGCGACAAGCCCGGTCTGGACGGCATGCGCAGCCTGTCGATCGGCGGTGCGGCGGTGGAAGGGTCCGTGACCATGGCCTCGGGCGAGGTCCAGCCGGTCAAGTTCGACTACTACACCCCGACCCTGGCCGATGCGCGCGGTTCGACCACATGGACCGACGCCCAGCGCGCCTATGACCGCCTGGCTCGCAACCTGGCCGAGGGTCGCTTCGTCAAGCGCTGAAGCGCCTGACGATCAGCCGCTGAGTTCAGTGGACTTGGCGACCGCCGCCTTCACGGCGCTTTCGACAGAATGGTCGAGGGCGCCGTTTTCATTGAGGGCGATCAGACCGGCCTGCGTCACGCCGCCGGGCGAGGCCACGCGGTCGATCAGGGCGTTCAGAGCCTCGTCGCCCTCCACCCCCGCCGCAGCCGAACGCAGGGTGGCGCGCGCCAGACGGGCGGCGGCCTCGGGCGACAGGCCTTCCGCCTCTCCAGCCTCGGCCAGGGCGCGGGTGAAGGCGAAGAAATAGGCCGGGCCACAGCCGGACACCGCCGTCGCCGCGTGCATCAGCGTTTCGTCATCCAGCAGGACCGTCTCGGCGATCGGCTCGAACAGTTCGCGCCCGACCTTCAGGGCGCCGGCGTCAGCAGACCACAGCGTCGCCACCCCGCGCGCCTGGGCCACGCCGGTCGTCGGCATGACGCGCACGACCGGGCGGTCGTCATAGCCGTCAGAGATCGTCTCGCCGCGCACCCCGGCCATGACCGAAACGATCACGGCGTCTGGCGCCAGATGCGGCAACACCGCCTGCGCCGCCTCCAGCCATTTGGCGGGCTTCACCCCGATGACGAAGGCGCGGGCGTTGGCCAGCGCCTCCAGTGGCGGATTGATCCGCGCGCCCTTGGTCCGCGCCGCCTCGGCGACCGGCTTTTCAGACGGCGTCAGGATGATCAGATCGGCCGGGTCGACGGCGCCCGTCGCCAGCCAGCCTTCCAGAATGGCCGAGCCCAGGCGTCCGACGCCCTGAAGCACGACCGGATGTCCAGAACCGCTCATCAGGCGTTGCCCACGGTCTCGAACAGGCAGGCGTCGATCGCCTCCTTCGGCTTCTTGGAGCCGCGCACCATGAAGTCGAAGGCGGGATAATAACGGTCGGCCGCCTCGACCGCCGCGTCGATCATGGACGCGGCCTGGGCCAGGGTCGGGCGTTCAGTGTGCGGCAGGGCCAGGGCGTGGCGGAAGACGATCTCGCCCTCGTCCGGCCAGATCTCGAAATGGCCCAGCCAGGTGCGCTGATTGATCATCGACACCAGTTCATAGGCCGCCGCGCGGCGCGTCTTGGCCACCCGCAGGTCCAACGCCAGGCACAGCTGAAGGCAGTCCCCCTCGGGCCGCCAGGCGAACCACAGCTCATAGTCCTTCCAGTCGCCGGCCAGGGCGAAGGCCAGATCGCCCTCGTCCGTGCGGTCGAACGGCAGGTTCTCCGCCGTCAGGACGTGTTCAACCACATCCAGCGGATCAAAGGGCAGGTCGACCTCTTCGGGTCTCACAGCATCCATCAGGCGTTCAACTTCTTCAGCAGCGGCAGCGACTCAAATGAGCGCTTTCGAGAACGGTAGGCGTGTTCGCAGATTCGGCTCAACCGGCTGAATCCGGGCTCGAAGCCGCGTCTGTGGACGATCCCTTGGCGGCCTTCTTCGGAGCCGGAGCCGCAGCCTTCAGCGCCGCGATCTCGGCGCGCAGGGCGGCGATCTCGTCCTTCAGCACGTCGAACTCGTCGCGACGGACCAGATCCATTTCAGCGACGAAGCGGTCAGCCTGGGCGCGCCAGGCGGCCTTGGCCTCTTCACCTGCGGCCTGGGCCAGACCCATGGCGCCGGTCGTCAGCTTGGCGAACTCATCAAGGAGGGGATTGCGCGTCTGCATGGCGGCCTCTTGAGAACTCCCGGACCATCGGTCCGAAACGTGGTTAACGGTGCATTGATTTGGGTAAACCAAACCTTACCTGCCTGCGGCCTATAGACTGCTTCGCGGGAAAAGCGCGCGACGAATGCAGTCCCGCTTGCTAGACGAGGGACAACTTCTGAAGGTGCAGGAGGCCCCGTGCCCTTTCCCGAATTCGACCCCGTACTGATCCAGCTCGGCCCCTTGCCCATCCGCTGGTACGCGCTGGCCTATATCGCCGGCATCGTCCTGGGCTGGTGGTACGCCTCGCGCCTGGCCAAGACGGAGCGCCTGTGGGCGCCGGGCAAGTCGCCGGTCGGCGGACAGCAACTGGACGACCTGGTGCTGTGGATCACGCTCGGCGTCATCCTGGGCGGCCGTTTCGGCTACGCCCTCTTCTACAAGCCGGCAATGTTCGCCCAGTTGTTCACCGGCGACAGCTGGGGCGAGCGACTGGAACTGCTGCAGCTATGGACCGGCGGGATGAGCTTCCACGGCGGCTTCCTGGGCGTGGTCATCGCCATCGCCCTCTACGCCCGGCGCCAACAGGTGAACCCGCTCAGCCTGGGCGACCTGATCGCCCCGGTCGCGCCGCTGGGTCTGTTCTTCGGCCGCATCGCCAACTTCATCAACGGCGAACTATGGGGCCGCGAGACGACGGTCCCCTGGGCCATCCGCTTCTGCAACGAGCGCATCCAGCAGATGTACGGCTTCTGCCCCGCCGGCAACGAGCCGCGCCACCCCAGCCAGCTGTATGAGGCGGGGCTGGAGGGCCTGCTGCTGTTCGTCGTCCTGTCGCTGGCGATCTGGAAATGGCGGATGCTGAAGCGCCCGGGCTTCGTCACCGGCCTGTTCCTGCTGGGTTACGGCGTCTGCCGCGCCGCGCTGGAGAACGTGCGCCAGCCTGACGCCGGGCTGGAGAACCTGCCGCTGGGCCTGACCATGGGCATGATCCTGTCGATCCCGATGATGCTGGTCGGCGCCTGGCTGATCTGGCGGGCGCTGAAGAAGCCCGAAGTCGCGGCCTCGGTAGATTGATTTTTCTCGTCATTCTCGGGCTTGTCCCGAGAATCCAGACACGCGACGGTCGGTTTCAGGCTCGCGAGTTCCTATGTCAGGCCTTGAGTCTCTGGATCCTCGGGACAAGCCCGAGGATGACGGATTGAGAGAACAGCACGGCATGATCCATTCCGCACCGTCCCCCATCTCGCAGACCCTCAAGGACCGGCTGGTCCGCGAGATCGTGCTGACCGGGCCGATGACGGTGGCGGACTACGTCACCCGCTGCCTGCACGACCCCAGGGGCGGCTATTACGCCACTCGCCCCGCGCTGGGCGAAGGCGGCGACTTCATCACCGCCCCGCTGATCAGCCAGATGTTCGGCGAACTCATCGGCCTGTGGGCGATCGAGACCTGGACCCGCCTGGGCGCGCCCGAGCGCGTGCGGCTGGTCGAGGTCGGGCCGGGCGACGGCACGCTGATGTCCGACGTGCTGCGCGCGGCGCGGCTGGTGCCCGGCTTCCTGCAGGCGGTCGATCTGATCCTGATCGAACCCAGCGCGCCGCTGCGCGCCGAGCAGGCTCGTCGACTGGCGGACGCTGACGTGCATCCGCGCTGGCTCAGCGCCCTGAACAAGGTCGAGACGGACGCCCCGGTCATCCTGATCGCCAATGAGGTGCTGGACTGCCTGCCCGCGCGCCAGTTCATCAAGACCGAAGGCGGCTGGGCCGAGCGCCGCATCGGCGTCACTGACGACAATGAACTGACCTTCGGCCTGACCGCCATCGCCGACGGCTTCGAGACGCCCGGCTTTGAGGTCGAACCGGGTCAGATCATGGAGATTTCCGAACAGCAAGCCGCCTTCGGCCGCGATCTGGCCAGCCTAATCCGCGCCGCCTCGGGCGCCGCCCTGCTGATCGACTACGGCCGCAGTAAACCCGAGGCGGGCGATACGCTGCAGGCCCTGCGGCGGCACCAGAAGGTCGATCCCCTGTCGACACCGGGTGAGGCCGACCTGACGCAATGGGCCGACTTCCCCCTGGTGCTGGAGGCCGCCGTACGGGGCGGCGCCGACGTGACCGGCTGCGTCGGCCAGGGCGCCTTCCTCAAGGCGCTGGGGATCGAAGCCCGCGCCCAGCGGTTGATGCAGGGATGCCCCGAAGCCGCCCCGGTCATCCAGCGCCAGCTGGACCGCCTGACCGCACCGGACCAGATGGGCGAACTGTTCAAGGCGGCGGCGATCTTCTCGCCGCGCTCGCTGGCGCTGCCGGGCTTCTGAGGCGGCCCGCCCGATGATGGAGACTGATGCGGCCATGACCTTCACCGAGCACGAGCGCCAAATTCTGCTGGCGACCAAGGGCGTCGGCCCCAAGGTTATCGAACGGCTGGAAGAACTGGGCGTCGGCGGCTTCGCCCGCCTGGCCCAGGCCGATGCGGCCGTCGTCTGCGCCGGAGCCGCCGCCAGCGTCGGCTCGACCTGCTGGAAGAACAGCCCCCAGGCGCGCAAGGCCGTTCAGGCCGCCATCGACGCCGCCCGTTTCGAACTGGAGGCCGCCGCATGAGCCTGAACACGATCACCCATCCGCTGCTGACCAGGGCCGGGGTGCGCCACGGCTTCTTCACTCGCGCGGGCGGCGTATCGGACGGCATCTACGCCGGACTGAACGCCGGCGTCGGCTCCAAGGACGACCCGGCCCACGTCGCCGAGAACCGCCGCCGCGTCGCCGAATGGATGGGCGGCGCCGCCGACGACCTGTGCGGCTGCTATCAGGTCCACTCCGCCGTCGCCCGCGTGGCCGAAAGCGGCTGGGCCGGCGAACGCCCCGAAGGCGACGCCGTGGTCGCGGGAGTGAAGGGGCCGGTGCTGACCGTCCTGACCGCCGACTGCGCCCCCGTGCTGTTCGCCGACGCCGAGGCGGGCGTGGTCGGCGCCGCCCACGCGGGCTGGAAGGGCGCTCTTGACGGGGTCATCCACTCGACCGTCGCGGCCATGCAGGCCCTGGGCGCCGAGCCGTCGCGCATCGTCGCCGTCGTCGGCCCCTGCATCGCCCAGGCCTCCTACGAAGTCGGCGCTGACTACCAGGACCGCTTCGCCCACCACGACCCCGGCAGCGAACGCTTCTTCGCCCCCGGCGCCATCGAAGACAAACGCCAGTTCGACCTGCCCGGCTTCGTCCTGTGGCGGCTGGAGCAGGCGGGCGTCGGCGAGGCCGCCTGGACCGGCGACGACACGCGCGCGGACGCGGCACGCTTCTACTCCAACCGCCGCGCCTATCTGGCGGGAGAGCCGGACTTCGGCCGGTTGATCAGCGCGATTGCCCTCTCCTGACCCTTCTCCCCTTGAGGGAGAAGGTGGGCGCCGGAGGCGCTCGGATGAGGGGGGCCAGCGCGACATTCGGAAATCAACCACGGCAAGCGGCGCGCCCATCCAGATACCAGGGCGATTACACCCCTCATCCGTCAGGCTCCGCCTGCCACCTTCTCCCACAAGGGGAGAAGGACGAATTCAGCCCGCCATCGCCATGTCGGGCACGCGAACCGTTTCGCGCCAGGCGTCCGGTTGAGCCAGCAGGGCGCGGACCAGCTTGTTGTTCAGGGCGTGGCCCGCCTTGACGCCTTCGTAGCGGCCCAGCAGGGGCGCGCCGAGGACATACAGGTCGCCGATGGCGTCCAGCGCCTTGTGGCGCACGAACTCGCGCTCCATGCGCAGGCCGCCGGGGTTCAGGATCTGGTCGCCGTCGATGACCACGGCGTTCTCCAGCGAGCCGCCGCGGGCCAGACCGGCCTGACGCAGGGCCTCGACCTCATGGGCGAAGCCGAAGGTGCGGGCCGCCATGATGTCCGAGCGGAAGGTCGCTTCGTCGACGACGAAATCCACCACCTGATTGCCGATGACCGGCGTCGGGAAGTCGATCTCGAAGCGCATCTCATAGCGGTCGCAGGGCTTAAGGACGGCGGACTTGTCGCCCTCCTCCACCCGGATCGGCTTCAGGATCTCGATATAGGTCTGGGGCGCTTCCTGGCGGCGGAAACCCGCGCGGTCCAGCAGTTGCACGAACTGCAGCGCCGAGCCGTCCAGGATCGGCAGTTCCGGCCCGTCCACCTCGATCACGGCGTTGGAGACGCCCAAGGCGGCCAGCGCGGCCATCAGGTGCTCGATCGTCGACAGGCGCACGCCCGCCGCGTTCTCGATCATGGTGTTCAGGCGCGCGTCTACGACCGCCTCGCCCGAGACGGGGATGCGATTGTCGCGGTCGGTGACGTCCGTGCGCACGAAGACGATGCCGTGGCCAGGCGCAGCCGGGCGCACGACCAGACGCACGCGGCGGCCGGTGTGCACGCCGACGCCGGCGCAGATGGCCGGGGCGACGATGGTCTGTTCGTACTGGTCGTTGCGGACCGTCACTCGGAAACTCTCTGTTGCGCGACCCGCCCCAACGGGACGGTCTTCGCCTCACCTGTCGTTTACGCCTCGGGGCTCAAGCCCGAAATGAAAGTCGGGTTTCGGATTGTTTCGGTTCGACGACACATTCCAGCCTCGGCGCCCACACGTGAAAACGCCCCGAAGGTCGGCTCCGGGGCGCTTCGTTATCAGGACTTTTTGGGTCGATCAGTTCGCGAGGCGGCGGAGAAAGGACGGGATCTCCAGGTCGTCATCCTCGGACTGGCCCACCTGCGGGTCTTGCTGCTGGGGCTGCATCGCCTGCGTCTGACGCAGTTGCTGGGTCGTGCGGTTCGACGACGGCGGCGGCGCATAGGACTGCTGCTGCTGCGGCTGCTGGCGCTTGCGGCCGAACAGACTCCAACCGCTGCGGCGGTGGTCGCGCTCGTCGTAGAAGGGCTCCTCGGCCGGCTCTTCATGACGGGCGGCCGGACGCTGGGCCGGTTGCTGCGGCGCCGGTTGCTGACGCTGCGGGGCGCGATCGAAATAGAGGTCGCCCTGTTCCGACGAAGCCGCCGGCTGGGCGCGACCGGCGCCCTGCTCATACTCCTCGACCCACGGATCGACGATCGGCTCCAAGTTCCGCGGCGCATCACGGATGACCGGCTCGGGCTTGGCTTCGATTTTCGGCTCAGGCGCGCGAGCGGCCGGGGCTTCATAAACCGGAGCGGGCGCCGGCTGCGGCGCGGCTTCGCGCACCGGGTCGATGCGGACTTCCGGCTGGCGCGGCGCCGCGTTCGGCAAGCCGCCCGTGCGGCCGAAGCTCTGGCCCTGCGGCTCGATCTGCTGGATGACGGCTTCATCCATGCCGGTCGCGACGACCGAGACGCGGATCTTGCCGTCCAGCGCCGGGTCAAAGGCCGCGCCGAAGATGATGTTGGCGTCGCCGTCCACTTCGCCGGCGATGGCGTTGGCGGCCTCGTCGACTTCCAGCAGGGTCATGTCCATGCCGCCGGTGATGTTCACCAGCACGGCCTTGGCGCCCTTCAGGCTGGTCTCGTCCAGCAGCGGGTTGGCGATGGCGTTCTGGGCCGCCAGCAGGGCGCGGTCGTCGCCCGTGGCCTCGCCCGTGCCCATCATGGCCTTGCCCATCTCGCTCATCACGGCGCGGACGTCGGCGAAGTCGAGGTTGATCAGGCCCGGCAGGATCATCAGGTCGGTGATCGAGCGGACGCCCGAGTGCAGCACCTGGTCGGCCATGCCGAAGGCGTCGGAGAAGGTGGTGCGTTCGTTGGCGACGCGGAACAGGTTCTGGTTCGGGATGACGATCAGGGTGTCGACGTAGCGCTGCAGCTCGGCCACGCCGGCGTCGGCCAGGCGCATCCGGTGACGGCCTTCGAAGGTGAAGGGCTTGGTCACAACGCCGACGGTCAGGATGCCGCGATCACGCGCGCATTTGGCGATGACCGGCGCCGCGCCGGTGCCGGTGCCGCCGCCCATGCCGCAGGTGATGAAGACCATGTGCGCGCCTTCCAGGTGCGCATGGATCTCGTCCGCGCTCTCCTCGGCGGCGTTCATGCCGACCTCAGGGTGGGCGCCCGCGCCCAACCCTTGCGTGATGGTCTCGCCCAGTTGGATACGGCGGTCGGTCTTGGCGAAGCTCAGATGCTGGGCGTCGGTGTTGGCGACGACGAACTCCACGCCCTCAAGGCCGGAGTCGATCATGTTGTTGACGGCGTTGCCGCCCGCTCCGCCTACGCCGAAGACGACGATGCGGGGCTTCAATTCCGTGGCTTCCGGCCTGACCAGCGAGAGAGACATTGTATTATTCCGACCTAAGAACCCTGCCCTTCGTCCCCGATGCGAACTCCCCGCCGAATCGCATTGGTTATGAGCGCGTTAAGGAAAACCCTGACTGCGTTAACGAAGGGTTACCTCGATAGCGTGAGTCGGGCGGAATGATAGTCGCTGCGAACAGCTTGACCGCAGATTTCGTGAACTTTCTTCGGTCTTGGTTCGCCGCGAATGTGAAAAGGGCGGCTCTCTCGAGCCGCCCTCTCCGTTTCGAAAGAGTTGTTCGACCTAGAACAGCTTGTAGTTCAGGCCAACGAAGAAGCGACGCCCATATGGGTCGAAGGTCGATGCGAAGCCCAGGTAGAGCGGCGGTTCGACGTCCGTCAGGTTGGTCACGCCGGCGCGCACGGTGACATCATCCGTGACCTTATAGTTGAAGCTCACGTCGTGGCGGACGAAGTTGCCCGTAGTCCACCAATCGGTCGGGGACTGATCGACGTTGCCCGACGCGATGGCGTCGCGCTTCTTGACCAAGTCCTGCGAAGCCATCCAGTCGGCCAGCCAGCTCACGCTCAGTTTATTGTTGGGCGAAGTCCAGCTCAGGCGCGAGGTGCCCTCTAGCCTCGGGTAGAAGACGTTGGTGGTTAGATCGTCGAAGAAGTCACGGTTCGTAAGGCTAGTGTACTGCTTCTGCTCGATCAACCACAGCGCGCCGAAGGAGTAATTAAAGCGGCCGAAGTTCTTACCGAAGACTTCTTCGGTATCGACGCTGTAGGTGGCCGTGATGTCCAGACCGCGAGTTTCCAGCTTAGCAAAGTTCAGCGTCTGCAGGATGAAGCCGCCGATCGGATCGCCAACGGGAGCGCCAACCTTGAAGACGTTGAACGGATCAGCGTTGTTATTCGGGTTCTCGCGGCGGATCAGGGCGCAGGCCACGGCGTCCAGTTGAGCGCCATTGACGCACTGGTTGGCGATCTGCTGGCCCGACGGCGTGACGATCACGTCGTCGATCGTGATCTCATAATAATCCAGCACCAGGCTGAAGTTCGGGATGAACCGCGGGCGCAGGATCGTCGAGAAGGTGAAGGATTCCGACGTTTCAGGACGCAGATCCGGGTTGCCAGCCAGAACACTGGCGACACCGGCCGAATAGGCGGGACGATAGTCGTCTCCGATACCGACCGTCGCCTGACCGAAGTCATAAGCCAGACCCTTCTGTGCAGCCAGAGCCGTACAGTTGGCGATACGATTGGTCCGGATTTCCGCCGCATTATTGCCGCTCAAGGAAGCAATGACACGCGTGTCGCATGGATCGGAGAAGCTGTTCACGAACGTCTGGCCGTAAGGACGGTAGTTTTCGGACAGGTTCGGAGCCCGGAAAGACGTATTGAAGCTGGTCTTGAACATGATGTCCTGGATCGGACGATAGACCAGGCTAAGGCCATAGACGTCGCCCGTGCCCGCAGTCGTATAATCAAACGTGCGGTACGAGCCGTTGAACTCAGCATACTCGCCCAACCAGCTGTCACGGAACAGCGGAATAGCCAATTCTGCGAAGAATTCCGTGGTCTCGTATTCGACACCCAGGAAATCAGCGCCTGTATTCAACTGCAGCAGGCGGTTGTTCGTGTCGCGGCTACGGCCGACGCCCTCAGTATACTCACGGCGGTATTCGGCGCCCACCGAGAAGCCGATCTGACCAGCGCCCCAGAAGTCGCCAACCTGACCACCGAAGGTCGCGACCGCGCTTTCCTGCACGTTCTTCTCATTCACCGTTACGCTGGCCGAAATGTACTCGAGAGCTTCAGCCGATTGGTTACCCATGCCGAAGACGTTCAGCGGCTTACAACCCGCGATTTCCGGGTTGGTGGCCGCATCGGTGTAGCTCGTCGTCGTCGTGTTGGGGTTCTGCTCCTGAACCGCAATGCCGCGCGCCGCCAGGTGCTGGACCCGGCAGACGATCTCGCCTGGCTTGCCGTTCACAATGCCGGCCGTATCGACGATGGAGTCCATGGCGTGGCCGAAGCGAATCGCATCCGGTCCCGTCTCACGGTTCTTATTGTTCATTTCGCCGTAGGTGTACGACAGGCTCCAGTTGGCGTTGTTGATGAAGCCGATACGATCGTAATCGCCTTCGAACGCCGCGACGTAACGCTGGACCTCACGATTGTTGGTCTGATCACGCGGAATGCCGAACCCGCGGTGCAAGGCGATCGGGGCGGTCACGGCCGTACCCGGCGCGCCCGGCGTCGTGTTGGTCGGATCAGAATAGGGAATGAAGGTGTTGTTGCGGATTGCCGTAACGAGATTGGCCGGCAGGAAGGCGTTGTCCGTCCGCGTGGCGAACGAACTGGTGCCGCCGATCAAGCCCGGAGTATTCCCGTTGTTGCAGGTCCGAGCCGCGCCGCCAAACGGCGTGCCGCCGCACGACAGGCCGGCGTCGACGATGAAGATATCCCAGAACGAGAACTGGCCCTGATCGAAGGCGTCCTCGGTCGTGTATTTCGCTTCAAACGTCGCGCGAATGTTGTCGCTGACCTGCAGGTTGGCGCCGACCTGGTAACGTTGCGATTCTTGTTCAGGGAAACGGGTCCAGGCGTCAAAGGCCGTCATGTTAGCCAGTTCGCCGTCACCGCCGATATTCCACGGACGGTTGGCGCCGGTGTTGCCGATGCGCTGCCCGAAATCCGCCAGACGAGCGGTGGCGCCGTCAAACCAGTAAGTATAGGCCGGATCTACGTTGAAGCAGTTGGACGAGGTCGAGAAGCTGCGGCACGCCGCCACCGGAACGTCCGGATCACCGAACGGGCTGGGGCGCTGCATGTTGGCCAGGGTCGTCGTACCCCAGAGCGGACGATCAAGGCGGCGAGCGTTGAAGAACTCGCCGGTATCTATAAAACCATCAGCCGCCGGGCCGATGGCCAGGTTGGTCGGGTCGGCGTCAATGCCCAGCCCGACACGACCCCGACGCAGCCAACCGATCTGGTTCGAACGAAGCTCGTCGGCCTTTTCCCATTCAGCGTGAGCATAGACGTTCAGACGATCGTCAAACAGGTTGATGCCGCCCAGGGCCGACACGCGACGGGTAACGGCGTCGCCGCCCTTGACCAACTGACCGTAGTTAGCGTCGACCTCAAGGCCTTCGTAGTCTTTGCGCAGCGTGTAGTTGACGACACCCGACACGGCGTCGGCGCCGTAAACCGACGAAGCGCCGCCGGTGATGATCTCGATGTTCTGGATCAACAGGCGCGGGATCGTCGACACATCGACCGACAGAACGCCGGCCGAGGATCCGACATGGCGGCGGCCGTCAATCAGCGTCAGCGTACGGCCCGACCCGAGGGAGCGCAGGTTGGCGAATTCCAGACCGCCGTCATTCAGGCCCGAGCCCGTCGTATCCGACGGAACCAGCGAGTTGGACAGCGCCGGAATGGTCGCAAGGTAGTCGATAACCGTGGGCATGCCCGTCTCGAGCAGCGCCGCACCGTCGATCTGAATGATCGGAGCGGCCACAGTCGTCGGATCACGACGAATACGTGAACCGGTGACGACGATTTCTTCGACCTGCGTCGATTCTTCCGACACTGGCGGCGTCTGGGTCTGCGCCATGGCAGGCGCAGCGACCGCAACCACACCCGCCAAGACAGTCGTCCCAAACAGGTATTTGCGCTTCAAACTCATAATAGTTGCCCCCGAAAAGCTATGATCAGCGAACGCACGCATCCGAAACGACGCGCATGCCTAATGACCACATCTAACGGAAAATGACGGAAGGACAACCATTGTGACCTAAATCGGGCTATTGAGCGTCGGTAATGTAACAATCCCGCCACAGCAAAGACACATACCCAACAACGTTGTTATTCTTGGACGGAAATTTTTTGAAACTGTTCAAAATCAGAAAAATTTTTCGGATATACGCGAACATCAGCATTCTCTCTAATCGCAGTCAGAGAGAAATAGGGCCGAAAAGCGACGTTATTTAGAATATAAACCGCGCAGACGGCTACAGGTTATCCCGCAGCCAGCCCGCCGCGCGGGCCACCATACCGCCGCGATGCACCTTAGGCGCATCCGCCGCCGTGATCTGGCGGGACATCAGCTTGCGGGCCGAGACAGCCTCGCGCGGGCCGTAGGCGGCGCGGAGCAGGACGCCGGCGGCCGAGCAGAAGGCCGGGCCGGCGGCGGCGTCGGCCAGGTGGGGCGCGCGTTGCGGGCGGCCCAGGCGCACCGGGCGGTCGAAGACGCGCACGGCCAGTTCGCGCACGCCGTTCAACTGGCTGGCGCCGCCGGTCAGGACGAGGCCCGCGCCGGGCTCCAGGCCCATGCCGGCGTGCTTCAGGCGATCGCGCAGCAACTCCAGCGTCTCTTCGACGCGCGGGGCGATGACGGTCTTCAGCATGGCGCGCGGGACGATGACGGGACCGGCCGAGGCGTCCTCGCCGCGCGGCGGGGCCTCCAGCATTTCGCGGTCTTCGTTGGCGCTGGCCATGGCCGAGCCGTGCAGGGTCTTCAGCCGCTCAGCGCCGACGCGCGAGGTGGACAGGCCGCGCGCGATGTCGGCGGTGACATGGTCGCCGCCGACGTTCAGGCTTTCGATGTGCAGCAAGGAGCGCCCGCCCCAGACCGCCGCCGAGGTCGAGCCGCCGCCCATGTCGATGCACAGGGCGCCTAGCTCCATCTCATCTTCTTCCAGCGCGGCGAGGGAGGAGACGACCGGCGCCGCGGCCACGCCCTGAAGATCCAGATGCGCCAGTTCGAGGCAGTGGCTGAGGGCGTTGAACGAGCCCTCGGACATGGAGACCACCAGCAGGTCCAGCCCCAACGAGCCGCCGCGCATCGAGCGCGGATCATGAACGCCGCGCGCGCCATCCACCGACCAGGCGATGGGCAGGACGTGGATCGGGCGTCGGTTCGGCAGACGGATCTGGGCCAGGGCCATGCCGATGGCGCGCGCCAGATCGGCGTCGCTGATCGGGTGGGAGCCCAGCGAGACGCGCGCCTGCACCCGGTGGCTGGCCATCTGGCCGATGGCCGTGGTGACGACGACGCCGGAGACGGGGGCGCCCGCCGCGCGTTCGGCGCGTTCGACGGCGTGGCCGATGGCCTGGGCCGTCTCGTCCATGTTGACGATGGCCCCGCCCTTGACGCCGCGCGACTGGACGTGGCCGGCCCCGGCGACGCGGATGGTGCGGTCGGCGTGGCGCACGCCGTCGGGCTTCATGATGAAGCAGGCGACCTTGGCCTGGCCGAGATCGAGCGCGGCCACGACCGGCGCGCGCGGCGCGCCCCTGCCCTGTTCCGGCTTGATGTCTCGGTTGCGTCCAACCATGGGGTCGTGTCCTAGGAAGTCAGAGGGTCAAACGGCGCCTTCGGAAGGGCGAACGGCCACTTCTTCCGGCGTGCGAAGGTCGATGCGGGCGAAGCCCAGGTCCAGCAGGCGTTCGCGCTGGTCCAGGGCGTCGAGGCGGATAAGGGCGGATTCCTGATCCACGGCGGGCAGCTGGATCAGGGCGCCGTCCTTGAGGCGCAAGTCCCAGCGGCGCTCGTCCACGCGGACCAGGGCGTCCACCTTGGCCATCAGGCGCGGGCGCTGGGCCAGCAGGGGCAGGACGTCGGACGCAGCCTGATCGGCGCCCTTGCCCACCACCAGCGGCAGGCGCGGATAGCGGCCCGCGTCGGCTCCCGGAATGACGATTCCTTGCGCGTCGATGACGTGGGCCTTGCCGCCTACCTGCCAGACGGCGAGGCGGTCGTGCTCCTTGACGTCGACGATCAGGGTGTCGGGCAGCAGGCGCACCACGCGCGCCTCCTTGACCCAGCCGACCGACTGCACCCGGTCGCGCACGGCGGCCAGGTCCAGGCTGACGATAGGCTGGTCGGCATGGACGCCGACGGCGGCGCGCACGGCGGCGGCGGCCTCGGGCGAGGCGCCGGTGACGTGAACCTGACGCACCTTCAGACCCATGCCGGTCGTCATGGCGTCAAAGCGTTCGGTGACGGCCGTCGAGATACGCTCGGCCCGCGCGCCGGTGGCCAGCACGGCCGCCAGTATGCCGACGCCGACCACCAGGGTCGCCGCCACGACGCGCGGCGACATGTCCAGACGGCCGATCTCGGCCGCGCGGCCGGACGGAGCGCCGCGCGCGCCGCCCTTGCCCGAAGACTGTCGCCGACCGCCGCGCACTACCGCGGGCATGAGGCGTCCTCCACCATCCAACGAACCAGTTCGCGATAATCCATACCGACAAAGGCCGCCTGCTCGGGGACAAGCGAGGTCGGGGTCATGCCGGGCTGGGTGTTCACCTCCAACAGAACGAGAACGTCGTTAACATCGTCATAACGGAAGTCGGCGCGGGAGACGCCTCGGCACCCCATGGCCGCGTGGGCCAGCTCAGCCTGACGTAAAGCCTTGTCAAAAACGTGCGCGGGCAGCTCGGCGGGCAGGACGTGGCGCGAGCCGCCGGGCGCGTATTTGGCTTCGTAGTCGTAGAAGCCCTTGGTCGGGGTGATGTCGGTGATGGTCAGAGCGCGCGGGCCGGTCGCCTCGCCGATCACGCTGACCGCCAGTTCCTTGCCGGGAATGAAGGGCTCGACCATGACCTGATCGCCATAGGCCCAGTCCTCGGCGCCGACCTCGGCCACCGGGCGGTTGGCGCCCTCGCGCACCAGGAAGACGCCGACGGACGAGCCTTCGGCGTTCGGCTTGACCACATAGGGCGGGTCTATGACGTGGCGGCTGGCCACCTCGTGCCGGTCGAACAGGCCGCCGCCAGGCACGATGACGCCCGCCGCCTGCAGCACGGCCTTGGACTTGTCCTTGTCCATCGCCAGGGCCGAGGCCAGGACGCCAGAGTGCGTGTAGGGAATTTTCAGCGTCTCAAGGATGCCCTGAACGCAGCCGTCCTCGCCCCATTTTCCGTGCAGGGCGTTGAAGACGACGTCGGGTTTCAACGCCGTCAGCACCTGAGCCAGATCGCGCCCGGCGTCGACGCGCGTGACCTTGGCGACCTGCCCTTCCAGGGCGTCCGCGCAGCCGCGCCCCGAGGACAGGGAGACCTCGCGTTCCGACGACAGACCGCCCATCAGGACAGCGACATGGAGGGTGTTCAGGGGCGTACGCATGGCGACATCCGAAGACTAGCCCACCCCTATGCCCTGAATACGGTTAACCGGTTGGAAACGATACGGGGGCGTGGAAGGAAATTCGTCACCTTCTTCCTTCTCCCCTTGAGGGAGAAGGATTACGGGCGCCCGATCCGCTTGATTTCCCAGTTCAGATGCACGCCGGTCTTGGCCAGCACGTCAGCACGCACCGCTTCGCCCAGACCCTCGATATCGGCGGCCGTCGCCTCGCCGGGGTTGATCATGAAGTTGGAGTGCAGTTCGCTGAACTTGGCCCCGCCGCCTGTGACCGCGTGCAGCTTGCCGCGCCAGCCCGCCTCGTCGACCAGCTTCCACGAGGAATGGCCGTCAGGGTTCTTGAAGGTCGAGCCGCCGGTCTTCTCGCGGATCGGTTGGGTCTTCTCGCGGCGCTCAGTGATCTCGTTGATCCGGGCGGCGACAGCCTCGGGCGCGTCGGGCGTGCCGCGATAGGTCGCCTCGATCCAGATGATGCCCGCTGGAGCGTTCGAGTGACGGTAGGTGTACCCGAAGTCGGCCAGGGCCAGTTCGACCCGCTCGCCCTTGCGGTTCAGGCCCCAGGCGGTCACCAGCACGTCTTTCGTCTCCGAGCCGTAGCAGCCCGCGTTCATCGTCAGAGCGCCGCCGATCGAGCCGGGGATGCCCGCATAGAACTCCAGCCCGGCGATGCCCGCCTTGGCAGAGGCGCGCGCCACCATGCTGTCCAGCGCGCCCGCGCCCGCCGTGACCGTGACGCCGTCGGTCGTCACCTGCCCCCAGGCGCGGCCCGCCAGACGGATCACCACGCCTTCGACCCCGCCGTCGCGCACGATCAGGTTGGAGCCGACGCCGATCGCCGTCACCGGCACGTCCTCGGGCAGGGCCTTGAGGAAGTCGGCCAGATCATCGACGTCCGCCGGAATGAACAGGGCGTCCGCCGCCCCGCCCACGCGGAACCAGGTGTAGGGCCCCAGCGGCTCGTTCAGCAGCAGCTTGCCGCGCACGGCGGGGAGGTTGTCAGTCCAGGCCATCCGATAAATCCGCTCATCCCGGCGGACGCCGGGATCCAGTGCTTTGGCTGCATCCAGCCGTTTGACGTTGATCCGATGTAGGGCGGCAAGGCTTCGTCGTGAAGCTCTCGCTGGATCCCGGCGTCCGCCGGGATGAGCGGGAGCATGAGATTAAGCCAACGCCTCCAGCTGCGCCGGCAGGGCGTAGGCCCAGCTGGTGATGTCGCCGGCGCCCAGCAGGACCACCAGATCGCCGGGCTTGGCCTCATCCTTGATGACGCGCGGCAGGACGGCCGCGTTCTCCAGCGCCGCGACGTGGCGGTGGCCGTAGCGGCGGACGCCCTCGACCAGGGCGTGCTTGTCCACGCCCTCGATCGGCTGCTCGCCCGCCGGATAGACGTCGGCGACCAGCACGCTGTCGGCGTCCGAGAAGCAGGTGGAGAAGTCCTCCATCAGATCGCGCAGGCGGGTGTAGCGGTGCGGCTGGACCACGGCGATGACGCGGCCGGTGTTGTCGGCGTTCTGCACCACCTGGCGCGCGGCCTTCAGCACGGCGGCGATCTCGACCGGGTGGTGGCCATAGTCGTCGATCACGCGCACGCCGTGGGCCACGCCCGTGGTGGTGAAGCGGCGCTTGACCCCGCCGAAGCCGGCCAGGCCAGCGCGGATGGCGTCCTCGTCCACCCCGATCTCGCGCGCCACGGCGATGGCGGCCAGGGCGTTGGAAACGTTGTGCCAGCCCGCCATCGGCAGGTGCAGGTTCTCGATACGCGCAGGCTCGCCCAGAGCGGCCATGCCCTGCCCCTGGATCACCACGTCGAAGCGCGAGCCGTCCGGATCCATGCGCACATTGTCGGCGCGGACCATGGCCTGAGGGTTCAGGCCGTAGGTGACCAGACGGCGGTTGTCGATCTGGGCCGCCAGCTTCTGCACCTCGGGGTGATCCAGGCAGACCACGCCAAAGCCGTAGAAGGGAATGTCCTCGATGAAGTCGCCGAACGCCTTCTTCACCGCGTCGAAGTCGCCGTAGTGGTCCAGGTGCTCCGGGTCGATGTTGGTGATGATCGCCACCGTGCATTTGAGGCGCAGGAAGGAGCCGTCGCTCTCATCCGCCTCGACCACCATCCAGTCGCCCTCGCCGACCTTGGCGTTGGTGCCATAGGCGTTGATGATGCCGCCGTTGACCACCGTCGGGTCCAGCGATCCGGCGTCCAGCAGGGCCGCGACCATCGAGGTCGTCGTCGTCTTGCCGTGCGTGCCGCCGACGCCGATCGAGAACTGCAGCCGCATCAGCTCGGCCAGCATCTCGGCGCGGCGCACCAGAGGAATGCGGCGTTCGCGCGCCACCGCCAGCTCGGGGTTGGTCGGCTTGACCGCCGTGGAATAGACCACCGCCGAGACGCCCTCGGTCACATGGGCGGCGTCGTGGCCGATGTAGATGCGGGCGCCCAGCTTCTCCAGACGCTCGGTATTGGCGCTGGCCTTGGCGTCCGAGCCCTGCACCTGATAGCCGATCTTCAGCATGATCTCGGCGATGCCGCTCATGCCGATGCCGCCGATGCCGACGAAGTGGACAGGCCCGAGGGCGAACGGAACGGGGCGAAGACGACGGATCATCTTCGCCCCATAGCTCAAACAGGATGCGATTTGCACCATGCCTTCGCCGGGATGAGCGGGTTTATACCGCCTGGACCTCCGCCCATTCGCGCCAGAAGGCGTACAGGGCGGCGATGTCGCCGCTGCACAGCATGGGCATGGCTTGGCCCAGACGCGCGTCGTCCCAATCCCACCACTTCATCTCCAGCAGCATGGCGACGCTGTCGTCGTCGAACCGCTTGCGGATGACCCGGGCCGGATTGCCGCCGATGATGGCGTAGGGCTCGACATCGCGCGTCACCAGCGCCCGCGTGCCGATCACGGCGCCGTCGCCGATCTTCACGCCGGGCATGATGATGGCCTCGCTACCGATCCAGACGTCGTTGCCGATGACCGTGTCGCCCGCCGGTCGGAAGGCGTCGACCGCCCCGGCGAGATGCGGAACCTCGGGCATGTAGAAGAAGGGGAAGGAGCTGGCCCAGTCGTTCCGGTGCCCCTGGTTGCCGGCCATGATGAAGGCGGCGCCGCTGCCGATCGAGCAGAAGTCGCCGATGATCAGCCGGTCCACGCCCGGCTCGGTCATCAGATAGCGGGCGCAGTCGTCAAAGCCGTGGCCGTGATACCAGCCGGAATAATAGCTGTAACGCCCGACGATGATGTTGGGGTTGGTCACCAGATCGGACAGCAGTCGGCCCTTGAACGGGCTTTCGAAAACCTGAGTCATGGAAATCTCTATGTGCGCGGCCGCACCCGGTCAGCGCCGGGCGGCCTTGGAATTTTTACTGGAGGGTATGAAGCGCGCAGCCTTGATGCGCCGGGCGAGACCGGGTCGCACAGGGTGCGCCGCTCGGGGGCGTCAAGCCCGCACGGACGCTATCAGAAGGGTCTGACCGCCATTTCCATGTGGCGATTATGGCCCCGTTTCGTCGCAACGCAATCCACGCAATCGCCGCCGCGTGAATCTTGGTTACTCCGCCTTAACCGTAAGGATTCACCATAAGCGTCTCATCTGTCCGGGGCCGCTTTTCCATGTCCGAGTTGAAGACCGACGTCATCCTGCGTGGCGACTGCATCGAGGTGCTGAAGGGCCTGCCGGACAAGTCGGTGGACATGGTCTTCGCCGACCCGCCCTATAACCTGCAGTTAGGCGGCGACCTGCTGCGGCCGGACAACTCCAAGGTCGACGCGGTCGATGACGACTGGGACAAGTTCGACAGCTTCGCCGCCTATGACGCCTTCACCCGCGCCTGGCTCGGCGAGTGCCGTCGGGTGCTGAAGGACGAGGGCAGCCTGTGGGTCATCGGCAGCTATCACAACATCTTCCGCCTGGGCGCGGCGATGCAGGACCTGGGCTTCTGGGTGCTGAACGACATCATCTGGCGCAAGTCCAACCCGATGCCGAACTTCAAGGGCACGCGCTTCACCAACGCCCATGAAACCCTGATCTGGGCCGCCAAGTCGCGCGAGCAGAAGCGCTATACCTTCAACTACGATGCGCTGAAGGCCTTCAACGAAGACACCCAGATGCGCTCGGACTGGACCCTGGCCCTGTGCACCGGCGGCGAGCGGCTGAAGGACGAGAACGGCGACAAGGCCCATCCGACCCAGAAGCCCGAGGCCCTGCTGCACCGCGTCCTGCTGTCGGCCAGCCGCGTCGGCGACGTGGTTCTGGACCCCTTCTTCGGCACCGGCACCACGGGGGCGGCGGCCAAGCGTCTGGGCCGCCACTTCATCGGCATCGAACGCGACGAGACCTACGCCAAACTGGCCGAGAAGCGCATCAAGGCCGTCATTCCGGCCGCGCCGGAAGACCTGGTCGTCACCGGCTCCAAGAAGGCCGAGCCCAAGGTGCCGTTCGGTGCCCTGGTCGAAGCCGGGCTGCTGGCGCCGGGCGACAAGCTGTACTGCCCCAAGGGCGAGCGCGAGGCGCGGGTGCGGGCCGACGGCTCGCTGGTGTCCGGCGCCCTGACCGGCTCGATCCACAAGCTGGGCGCCCTGCTGGAGAACGCCCCGGCCTGCAACGGCTGGACCTACTGGCGCTTCAAGACGGATACGGGGCTGCGCCCCATCGACGCCCTGCGCGCCGAAATCCGCGCCGGGATGCAGTAAGGCAGCGGCTTCTCACCGCCGCATAACCTACAGGCGGCATTGAAGAATATCGTTCCAGCAACGCTGGAACCCGGCGATCCTGGGCGGATTGAGGTTTCGGCGTCGCGTCTTCACGCGACGCAGGAGCCTGCCATGAAAATCGCCCAAGTCACGCCCTTGTACGAGGCCGTGCCGCCCCGGCTTTACGGCGGCACGGAGCGCGTGGTCGCTCACCTGACCGACGCCCTGGTCGAGCTGGGTCACGACGTCACCCTGTTCGCCAGCGCCGAGGCGCGCACCCGCGCCCGCCTGATCCCGGTTCGCGATCAGGCCATCCGTCTGGACCCCGCCGCGTTGAAGTCCGATCTAGCGGCCCACATGGCCCAGTTGGCCGAGGTGCTGGACCGCGCCGACCGTTTCGACGTCATCCATTTCCACACCGACATGATCCACTTCCCCTTCTTCGAGGGCTGGGCCGACAAGACGGTGACGACCCTGCACGGGCGGTTGGACCTGAAGGATCTGGCCCCGATCTACGCGCGCTGGACGGAGTACGGCCTGGTGTCGATCTCCGACGATCAGCGCCGCCCCCTGCCCCACGCCAACTGGCGGGCGACCGTGCATCACGGCATGCCGGGCGACCTCTATCGCTTCTCGCCGCGATCGGAGGGCTATCTCGCCTTCCTGGGCCGCATTTCGCCAGAAAAGCGGCCCGACCGCGCCATCGAGATCGCGACCCGGCTGAACAAACCGCTGAAGATCGCCGCCAAGATCGACGCCGCCGACCACGCCTATTGGGAGACAAAAATCGAACCTCTGGTGCGCGGCAATCCCCTGGTCGAGTTCGTCGGCGAGATCGGTGATGCGGAGAAGTCCGCCTTCCTGGGCGGGGCCGAGGCCCTGCTCTTCCCCATCGACTGGCCCGAGCCGTTCGGCCTGGTGATGATCGAGGCCATGGCCTGCGGCACGCCCGTCTTCGCCTTCGCCTGCGGCTCGACGCCCGAGATCATCGAGGACGGGGCCACCGGCTTCCTGGTCGCGACCATGGAGGAGGCGGTCGCCGCCGCCGCCCAGGCGCACCGGCTGGACCGGGAGGCCATCCGCGCGCGGTTCGACCTGCGCTTCTCGGCCACAGCCATGGCGCGGCGGTATCTGGACGTCTACGGCGACATCCTGGCGCGGCGGCCGTTCGCGGCGCCGATGCGGAGCATCGAGGAAGAACGCAGCTTCGCCGCCCTGGCCTGACCTCTCCGCCTGAACAGCCGAGCCTGACGACGAACGCCGTTTTCATCTGAACTGAACCGCCTCCCCGGCCGTTCGCTTGTGACTTCAGTAGGGGGACGAACCGCAAGCGGAGACGCTTATGGACGACGCCTATTCTGTCCAGGCCACGGCCGCCGACACCAATGATCAGGACGGTCTCGAGACCCTGATGGCGCTGAAGGACGGCGACGCCTTCCTCGTCGCCGATCACTGGGGAGACGTGAAGGCGGGCGCAGACGGCCTGTTCGAGCGGGACACGCGGCTGCTGTCCCGCTTCGTCCTGACGGTCGGGCGCGCGCGGCCGTCACGGCTCAGTTCGGGCGTGACCAAGGACAACGTTTTCTTCACCTGCCATTCCACCAACCGGCCCCTGCCGCCGATGGGCGGGCGCTCCGCCCCGGCGGGCGTGCTGCATCTGGAGCGGCGGCGCTTCCTGTGGGACCGGCGGCTGTTCGAGCGGGTGCGGATGGTCAACCACGGCGTCGAGGACATCCTGCTGCCGCTGACGTTCGAGTTCGACGCGGACTTCGCCGACATCTTCCAGGTGCGCGGCACGGTGCGGCCCCGGCACGGCGAAATCCATCCGCCTGTGATCGACGGACGGCGCGTGACCTTCAGCTACACCGGGCTGGACAGGGTGACGCGCACCAGCTGCCTGGCCTTTTCCGAGCCGCCCGCCCGCCTCAGCGCCAGCCGGGCCGAGTTCATGTTCAGCCTGCCGCGCGGCCGCAGTCTGGACCTGTTCGTCGAGTGCGGCCTGGACGCCTGCGAACAGCCGGACGAGGCGCGCTGGCGCTGGCACGCCATTCTGGCGCGGCTGGCCATGCGACGACGGCTGCGGCGCGGCGCCATCGTCGAGGGCGGCCGCAACCAGGGCTTCAACGACTGGCTGCGGCAGTCGAGGGCCGACATCGCCCTGCTCGTCACCGACCTGCCGACGGGCCCCTATCCCTATGCGGGGACGCCCTGGTTCTCGACCCCGTTCGGGCGCGACGGCATCATCACCGCCTGGCAGATGCTGTGGATAGACCCCGGTCTGGCCAAGGGGGTGCTGACCTATCTGGCCTCGCGTCAGGCGACCGAGACCAACGCCTTCATGGACTCCGCCCCCGGCAAGATCATGCACGAGACGCGCGGCGGCGAGATGAGCGTGCTGGGCGAGGTGCCCTTCGGCCTCTACTACGGCGGGGTCGACACCACCTGCCTGTTCATCGCCCTGGCCGGCGCCTACGCCAAACGCACCAACGACTATGGAACCATCCGCGCCCTGTGGCCCCATCTGATCGCGGCGGCGGGCTGGATGAGCGACTACGGCGACAGCAACGGCGACGGCCTGATCGACTACGCCCGCGCGGCCGACACCGGCCTGTCGAACCAGGGCTGGAAGGACTCCGAAGACTCCATCTTTCACGCCGACGGCCGCTTTCCCAAGGGCCCGGTCGCCCTGCTGGAGGTCCAGGGCTACGCCTTCGCCGCCTGGAAGGCCCTGGCCGAGATGGGCGCGGTGCTGGGCGAAGGCCGCGCCCTAGAATGGGCGGCGCGGGCCGAGGCGCTGCGCGCCCTGGTCGAGGACCGCTACTGGATGGAGGACGAGGGCTTCTACGCCATCGCCCTGGACGGCGACGGGGAGCAATGCCGCGCCGTCGCCTCCAACGCAGGGCACCTGCTGTTCATGGGCCTGCCCTCGCACGAGCGGGCGCGGCGGGTGACGCGGCGGATGCTGACGGCGGAATTCCGTTCGGGCTGGGGCCTGCGAACCCTGGCCAAGGGACAGGCCCGTTTCAATCCGATGAGCTATCACAACGGCTCGGTCTGGCCGCACGACACGGCCCTGGCGGCGGCGGGCATGGCCCGCTACGGCGAACGGCGGGCCGTCGCCATGCTGCTGGGCGAGATCTACGGCTCCGCCGCCCATTTCCAGATGCGCCTGCCGGAATTGTTCTGCGGCTTCGTGCGCGAGACCGGCGAGCCGCCGATCGCCTATCCGGTCGCCTGCCTGCCCCAGGCCTGGGCGGCGGGGTCGGTCTTCCTGATGATGCAGTCGGTGCTGGGCCTGAGCATCGACGCCGCCGAGGGGCTGGTCGAGGTCAACAATCCCGCCCTGCCCGCCGGGCTGGACCGGCTGTCGATCACGCGGCTGAAGGTCGGCGACGGGGTGATCGACCTGCATTTCCAGCGTCTGAACGGCCACGTCGTGGTCATGCCGCGCGAACGTAGCGGCGCGGTGAACCTGAGGGCGACGGGTTAGGCCGCGCCCAACCCGCGCTCCAGCGCCTTCCTGAAGACGGTCGGCAGGGCCTTCGCCGCCTCGGCCGCTGTGGTCCATAGGAAGTCGCCCTGCCCCTCGGCCACATGCACCTCAAGCGTCAGGCTGAAGTGGGTGAAGACGTGCTCGACCGATCCAGCCGCCCGCCAGTCACCCTCCATCGGCGGCGCGAACTCCGGCGCCGCGCCCCAGTCCGAGGTCGGCAGGCCCGCCATGCCGCCCAGCAGCCCCTTGTCCGGTCGCCGCACCAGGGCGACGCGCCCCGCGTCATCGGTCAGCACATAGACGTGGCCGCGCCGATGCGGCCGCTCGGCCTTCTTCGTCTTCAACGGATAGCGTTCGGGCGCCCCCGTCTTCAGCGCTTCGCAACCGAAAGTCAGAGGACACTGGTCGCACAGCGGCGACCGGGGACGACAGACGCCCGAGCCGAGATCCATCAGCGCTTGCGCCCAGTCGCCGGGTCGGTGGTCGTCGACGAACAGGGCGGCCAGGCGGCGCAGCTCGGGCCGCGCGGCGGGCAGCGGAGTCTCGACCGCGAACAGGCGGCTCATCACCCGTTCGACATTGCCGTCGACGACGTTGGCGGGTCGATCGAAGGCGATGGCGGCCACGGCGGCGGCGGTGTAGGCGCCCACCCCCGGCAGGGCCAGCAGCTCGGCCTCGGTCTGCGGGAAGGCCCCGCCGTGATCCGCCGTCACGGCGCGGGCGCAGGCCAGCAAATTACGCGCCCTGGCGTAGTAGCCCAACCCCGCCCAGGCGGCCATCAACTCGGCGTCTTCGACGGCGGCCAGGTCGCCCACCGTCGGCCAGCGCGTGGTGAACCGCTCGAAATAGGGCGCCGCGTGGGGCACCGTCGTCTGCTGCAGCATCACCTCGGACAGCCAGACGCGATAGGGGTCGGTCTTCGCCGTCGCACCCGGCGGCGCGCGCCACGGCAGGCTGCGCGCATGGGCGTCATACCAATCGAGCAGGGCGGCGCGAAGAGAGGGGACGTCGAGCATGGGTCAGGCTATATAGGACGAATGCGTCGTCCCCTGCCCACCGAAAGCGAAGCGCGCGAAATCCTGGCCCGCCGCCGGACGCGCCCGCCGTTGCGCCCGCCGCCCCCGGCGGGCCGGTCGCTGGCGCCGCTGATCAAGAAGCTGGACGCCCAGTTCGGGCGCGGCGCCTCGGCGCTGGAGCCGCGCTGGGTCGAGATCGTGGGCGAACGGCTGGCCCGCGTCACCCGTCCGCAGAAGCTGACCAAGGGGCGCGGCAATGCGGGCGGAACGCTGGAGCTGCGCGTCGCCGGGCCCGCCGCCCTGTTGGTCCAGCACCAGTCGGCCGACATCATTCAGCGCGTGAACCTGTTCCTGGGCGCAGGCTCGGTCGAGAAACTGCGCATCGCCCAGGGGCCGGTGAAGCCTCTGCCCGCTTCAGGCGCCAAGCCCCGCCCGCGCGGCCGCGCCGTCCTGCCGCCCCTGCCCGCCGCGACGGAAGCTGCGCTGAACGCCTCGGTCGAAGCGGCGCCTGACAGCTTGAAAGCGGCCTTGGGCAAGCTGGGCCGCGCCGTGCTGTCGCAGCCCCCGCGCGACGAGGAGCGTTGACAAACCTTCGCCATCGGCGTTCTCGACATTCAGACGATTTCGCCAGCGCGCACGAATCGCGCGACGTTTCTGAATCTCATTTCTGACAAGGACCAGCCGATGGCCCCGATCTTCAAATACGCCGCCATGAGCCGCCGCGCGGCCCTGTCCGCCGCCGCCCTGGCCTCGATGGCCGTGCTGGCGGGCTGCTCGGCCGGCGGCGCGGGCGGCGAGGTCGAAGGCGACATGGCCAAGGGCGCGCCCGAGGGCGCCAAGGTCACGGTCGTGGAGTACGCCTCGGTCACCTGCGGCCACTGCGCCGTGTGGAATGAAGAGGTCTGGCCCGAGTTCAAGACGAAGTACGTCGACAACAACAAGGTCCGCTTCGTCTTCCGCGAATTCCCGACCCCGCCCCAGGACATCGCCGTCGCCGGCTTCCTGATCGCGCGCTGCGCCGGTCCGGACAAGTATTTCGACGTCGTCAGCGACATCATGGCCAGCCAGAAGGAATGGCAGGCGGGCGTCGCGCCGCGCACCACCCTGTTCCGCGCCGGCCAGGCGGCGGGCCTCAGCGAGCAGCAGATCAACGACTGCATCCGCGACAAGGCCGCCATCGAGGCCATGGAGAAGCGCATCCAAGCCGGCATCAGCGCCGGCGTGACCGGTACACCCTACTTCACCGTCAACGGCGTGAAGGTGGCGGACAACTCGCTGTCGGGCCTGTCCGAAGTCATCGACGCCGAACTGGCGAAGTAAGCCGATGCTGCGGTCGCGCCTGACATTCAAAGCCCTGTTAGGCGCAGCCGCCCTGGCGGCGGTCGCCGTCGCCAGCCCCTCGGCGGCGCTCGACCCAGCCGTGACGCGCGCCTCCGCGACGGCGGCCGTGCCCGCTGTCACGGCGGCGGACCGCGTGATGGGCCGGGCCGATGCGCCGGTGACGGTGATCGAGTACGCCTCATTCACCTGCAGCCACTGCGCCCATTGGACCAACGACGTCCTGCCGCAGTTCCAGGCCCGCTATATCGACACGGGCAAGGTGCGGCTGGTGTTCCGCGACATGCCCACGCCTCCGGCCCAGATCGCGGCGACGGCGGCGGGCATCGCGCGCTGCGCCGCCCCGAACCGCTTCTTTGACGTGGCCCACAGCCTGATGAGCGGTCAGGCCGCCGCCTTTGAAAAAGGCGACGCCCGCGACTGGTTCGTCGCCGCCATCGCCTCCAGCGGCCGCAGTCAGGAACAGATCGAAGCCTGCATGAAAGACCCGGCGACCAGCCAGGCCCTGCAGGCCGAGGTCGACGGTGCCGTGGCGGCAGGGGTGACGGGCACGCCGTCCTTCTTCGTCAACGGCAGGAGGGTCAGCGACCATTCGCTGGAGGCCCTGTCGGCGGCCATCGACCCGCTGATCCGGGCGCGCTGATCGAGACGCGATGCAGTTCCAGCGCCTCCGGCTCGTCGGCTTCAAATCCTTCGTCGACCCGGCCGAGGTGCAGATCGAGGCTGGGCTGACCGGCATTGTCGGGCCGAACGGCTGCGGCAAGTCGAACGTGCTGGAAAGCCTGCGCTGGGTCATGGGCGCCAACTCGGCCAAGGCCATGCGCGGCCAGGGCATGGAGGACGTGATCTTCGCGGGCGCCGCGGGCCGTCCGCCGCGCAACCACGCCGAAGTCCAGCTGACCATCGACAACGCCCAGAAGCGCGCGCCCCAGCCCTTTACCGACAGCCCCATGCTGGAGGTGTCGCGCCGGATCGAGCGCGGGCGCGGCTCGACCTATCGCATCAACGGCAAGGAGGTGCGGGCGCGCGACGTTCAGCTGCTGTTCGCCGACGCCTCGACCGGCGCCAACAGCCCGGCCCTGGTGCGTCAGGGCCAGATCAGCGAACTGATCGCCGCCAAGCCGCAGAACCGCCGCCGCATCCTTGAAGAGGCCGGGGGCGTGGCGGGCCTGCACACTCGGCGCCATGAGGCTGAGTTGCGGCTGCGGGCGGCCGAGACCAACCTCGACCGCCTCGACGACATCGGCAAGGAGCTGGAGTCGACGCTGAACCGGCTGAAGCGCGAGGCGCGTCAGGCAGAGAAGTACAAGAAGATCTCGGCCGAGATCCGCGCCCTTCAGGCGGCCCTGCTCTACGTCCGCTGGACCGACGCCAAGACGGCGGCCGAGACGGCGGCGGCCGAACTGCGCGAAGCCGACCGGCTGGTGGCCGAAACGACCACGGCGGCGGCGGCGTCCCAGACGGCGGCCCTGAACGCTCAGGAGGGCCTGAAGCCTGCGCGGGAAGAAGACGCGGTCGCCACCGCCCTGCTGAACCGGGCCATCATCGAGCGCGACCGGCTGGACATGGCCGAACAGGCCGCCCGCGCCGAGGTCGACCGCCTGAAGGCCGAGGTCGCCCGCATCGAGGCCGATCGCGTGCGCGAGGACGGTATGGCCGCCGACGCCGGGCGCGAACTGGAACGGCTGGACCGCGAGCTTGAGAAGCTGAAGGCCGAAATCGCCGCCGCCCCCGAGCGCGGCCCCGAGCTGGAACGCGCCCTGCTGGAAGCCGAGGACGCCCGCAAGGCCGCCGACGCCGAGGTCGAACGGCTGGCCGGGACGCTGGCCGCCGTCGAAGCCCGCGCCAACGCTGAAAGCGCGAGAAAGCGCGACGCCGAGGCCCGGCTGGCGCGCGTGAAGGGCCAGCACGAACAGGCCCGCCGCGAACGCGAGGCGCTCGGCCCGCTGGAGACGCCCGAGATCGAGACGGCCAGGGCGGCTCTGGAGACCGCCCAGACCGACCTCGCCGCCGCGCGCGAGGCCGTTGAGGCCGCCGAGGCCAAACGCAGCGACATCGCCCGCGCCGAGCAGGAGGCGCGCACCGCCGCCCGCGCCGCTGAGGACCGGCTGGGCCGCCTGCAGACCGAGGCGCGCGGGCTGGCCCAACTGCTGGTCACGGGCAAGCGCGAGCACCCTCCGGCGCTGGACAAGGTATCGGCGGCCAAAGGGTATGAGGCCGCGCTGGCGGCGGCGCTGGGCGATGATCTGGACGCAGCGCTGGACGCCCGCGCGCCGGCGCACTGGGCGGGCGCTGACGCGGCGCCGCCAGACTGGCCGCAGGGCGTCGAGCCTCTGTCCGACCATGTGACAGCGCCGGATCAGCTGGCCGCGCGTCTGGCCTTCTGCGGCGTGGCCCCGCGCGAGCGAATCGCCGAACTGGCCCGCGCCCTGCCGCGCGGCGCGCGCCTGACCACGGTCGAGGGCGACCTCTATCGCTGGGACGGCTTCGTCAGCCGCGCCGAGGCGCCGCGCCCCGCCGCCGTGCGTCTGGCCCAGCGTACCCGCCTGTCGGAACTGGAAGCCGACATCGACCTCGGCAAGCCTGCGCTGGAAACGGCGCAAGGCGCGCTGAAGGCGGCGGGCGAGGCCTTCCGCGCCGCCGAGGAAGAGGTGAAGGCCGCGCGCCTGCGCCCCTTCACGCTGGACAAACAGGTCGTCTCCGCGCGCGACCGGCTGGAATCCCTGATGCGCGATCAGGCCCGCAAGGAGGCCCGCGCCCAGTCGCTGGACGAGACCGTCGCCCGGCTGGACGGCGAGGTGCAGGAGGCCGAGGCCGCCTTCGCCGAGACCAGTTCGGTCGAATCTTCGTCCGACGTGGTAGTCGGCCTGCGCCAAGAGTTGACCGAGGCGCGCGGCGGGGCCGAACGCGCCCGGCTGGCGGCGCAAGCCGCGCGCTCGACCCGCGACGAGGAGGCCCGCGACCGCGCCATGCGCGAGCAACGGCTCGGCAGTCTGACCCGCGCCCGCGAGGGCTGGGTCACGCGATCCGGCGACAGCGCCGCCCGCCTCAAGACGCTGGAGCGCGACGCCGAGAAGGCGCAAACGGCCCTGACGAAGGCCGAGGCCGCGCCCGCCGGCTTCGCCGAGCAGCGCAACGCCCTGATGGACTCTCTGGCCGAGGCCGAGAAGCGCAAACAGGCGGCGACCGACGCCGTCGCCGTCGCCGAGGCGGGCGCCCAGGAGGCCGACCGCGCCGCCCGCGCCGCCGAAACGGCCGCCTCTCAGGCTCGCGAGAGCCGGGCGGGCCTGTCCGCCCGCGCCGAGGCCGCCGCCGAGAAGCTGGCCGAGAGCGCCGCCAACATCCGCGAAACGGCGCAGATGTCGCCCGAGGAACTGGGCCGCAAGCTGACCGACGACGCCATCGCCCGCCCGCCCGATGCCGCGGGGGCCGAGAGCCTGCTGTATGGCCTTGAGCGCGAGCGCGAGGCGCTGGGCGCCGTCAACCTGCGCGCCGAGGAAGAGGCGGCCGAATACGGCGACCGGCTCAGCGCCATGAAGACCGAGCGCATCGACCTGACGCAGGCGATTGCGAAGCTCAGGGACGGCATCGACGAACTGAACGCCGAGGGGCGCGAGCGGCTGATCGCCGCCTTCGACGTCATCAACACCAACTTCAAGACCCTGTTCGAGGCCCTGTTCGGCGGCGGCCAGGCCGAGTTGAAGCTGGTCGAGAGCGACGATCCGCTGGAGGCGGGGCTTGAAATCTACGCCTGCCCGCCCGGCAAGCGGCTGTCGGTGATGAGCCTGATGAGCGGCGGCGAGCAGGCTCTGACGGCGGCGGCGCTGATCTTCGGCGTCTTCCTGGCCAATCCGGCGCCGGTCTGCGTGCTGGATGAGGTGGACGCCCCGCTGGACGACGCCAACGTCGACCGCTTCTGCCGGATGCTGCACGAGATGCGCAGCCGCACCGACACCCGCTTCATCGTCATCACCCACAACCCGGTGACCATGAGCCGGATGGACCGTCTCTACGGCGTCACCATGCCCGAGCGCGGCATGAGCCAACTGGTCAGCGTCGATCTGCAACAGGCCGAAGAGATCGTCACGGCGTGATCTGAGGCGCGTGGTCGACTTGGACAGAAAAAACAGAGTCCAATTCGTCTGAATCGTCTGAAATCGGCGCGGTCGTCTCCTTGTCAGCCCGCGCCGTCGTCGGCGCGCTGAGGAGTATGCGGTCTGGCTAGAGGACGGCCGGTCGATCCCGTCCAGTCAAGAAAAGACCTCGAGAATTCAATGCCTCGATCAGCGTCATTGCGATGGCTGACAAGGGGCGCGGTTCAGTGTTTCCTGCGCTGCATGGCCTCTCGCACATCCGCCAGCGCCGGGCCGATCAGGAACCACGGCTCGATGCAGTAGCGCGCGAACAACCGCTTCGGATCGGCGAACAGGCGGAACAGCCATTCGACGCCCAGCCGTCCCATCCAGCGCGGCGCGGCCTTCTGCACCCCGGCCTCATAGTCGAAAGCGGCGCCGACCGGCAGGATCGGAACCAGCGGCAGAGAGGCCAGATTGTCCGCGATCCACAGCTCCTGGCGCGGCATGCCCATGCCGACGAACAGCACGTGCGGGGCGAAGTCCTTGATCGCCGCCAGAACCGCCGTATTGCCCAACGACCCCGGCGTGGCGTCGAAATAGCCGCTGAGCCCCTTCACCATCGCGCCCGGATAGCGGGTCGTCAGTCGCCGCGCCGCCTCTTCGGCCACGCCGTCCTCGCCGCCGACATAGAGGACGCGCCAGCCCTTGCGGTCGGCCAGGCTCCAGAAATGATCGCGCCAGTCCAGATAGGTGCAGCGGTGCTGCGGACGCGCCGGATGGCCCAGCAGGCGAGCGAAATGGATCAGCGGCGTGGAGTCCAGCTCGATCAGATCGGCCGCATCGTACAGGCGCCGCATCCCCGGCGTGCGCCGGATCAGATAGAGACTATGCAGATTGTGGTTGGCGACGACCCTCTGCGCGCCCGCCTCTACGCTGCGTTCGACGTGCAGCAGCACCTCTTCAGGACGAACCAGGTCGACCGGTTCGCCCAGCAGGCGGATGCGCTCCTCCGTCCGGCGCGCCTGACGAAAAGATCGGCGCGGGGCGCGCCGCCGATCAGGCGACAAACGGGCGGAATCCGGATCGGAAGGCGCGTGATGCATGCAAGCTGTCTAGCGTGGCCGTTTCAACGTCGGGTATGCGGACAGGGTTAATCCAAACAAACGCCCTGCGCATCTGGAGCGACCATGCTGATCATTCCCGTGCCCGCGCCCGTCGTGGAGGTTGCACCGGCTTCTCCGCAACTGGCGTTTACCGGCAGCAGCCGGTTCGCCGTCTTCGCCGACATCGCCTCTATCACGACGGAGCCTGAGCAGAGCGCGCACACGGTCAGAATGAGGTCGTTGCAGGTCAGCCGCGAGGACATGCTGATCGGCAGCGTCGCCTACGTCGGCGGCTGGTCCTGGTGGCGTTTCGACTGCGCGGCCTGGACAGCGGACCGGCTGGACTTCGCCTCCCTGCGCGCCGATGGGACCGAAGGCCCTGTCACGCCCGAACGCTCGCCGCCGGCCGTCATAGCCCCAAGCCAGGACGCCTCGGCCTTGGCCGCCACGGCCTGCGGCGAGGCCTTCCCTGCGGTGGAGGCGACCTCGGCCAGAGCGGCGGTGTGGATCGGCCGCGCCAGGCTGAAGCCCTGACCGATCAGGCCTCTTCAGTCTTGAGGCGCAAACCGCGTCGCGCGTCGCGGTCGAAATCCATCCGGTCGCGCGGCAGGGCCTCGGGGCATTCGTCGCGCATGAAGGCCAGCATCTTCTCGCGCACCTCGGCCCGCAGGTCGAAGGCGACCGAGGCGTTGCGCGCGCTGGTCAGGCAGCGCACCTGGGCCGTCCGCTCGGTGACATCCGTAACCTGCAACGCCACCACATCGCCGTCCCAGTGGGGCGAGGCGTGGGCGATCTGCTCCAGCTTGATCCGCAGCCGGTCGATCGGCGCCTCGTAATCCACATAGAGGAAGGACACGCCGATCAGGCGCGAATCCTCGCGCGTCCAGTTCTGGAACGGCTTCTGGATGAAATAGGTCAGCGGCAGCACCATGCGCCGCCAGTCCCACAGCTTGACCACCACATAGGTCGAGGTGATCTCCTCGACCCGGCCCCACTCACCCTCGACGATGACGGCGTCGTCCAGGCGGATCGGCTGGGCGGTGGCGATCTGGATGCCCGCGATCAGATTGGTCAGGAAGGGTTGCAGCGCCAGACCGGCGACGATGCCGACCACGCCCGCCGAGGCCAGCAGCGACAGGCCCCATTGCTTGACGCCGGGAATGGTCAGCAGCGCCAGCCCCAGGGTGATCAGGCCGATCAGTATGGCCGCCACCCGTTGCAGGATGCGCGTCTGGGTGACGTGCTTGCGGGCGTAGAGGTTGTCCTCCGCCTCCATATTGAACTTCTTCAGGTGGACGATGGCGCCCATGTCCACCGCGCCCGCCAACATCCAGCCGCACACCAGGATGAAGCCGAACAGCAGGCTGCGCCGGATGAACAGCGACGGTTCGGGGTCCAGCGGCGACACGGTGACGGCCAGGGCCAGGGCGATGATCATGACCGCGATCCGCACCTTCAGTCGGGCGCGCTTCAGCATCCCCTTCCAGAAGTCGTCGCGGTTGCGCACCGCCAGCTTCAGCAGGGCGAACACCACCTGGTTGGCCGCCCAGCCGATGAAGACGAAGACCACGGTGATGATCGACACCACCGCCCATTCCGGCAGCCAGTGGAACTGACGCCAGAGCGCAAAGATGGTGTTGGTCAGATTGGTGACGAACTGAGGCATGGGGGGAGGTTAGACGGCGCAAACAGCCACGTCATCCCGCATCCCTCTCCCGCCGGGAGAGGGTTCAGGACGCCGCCTGCTCCACCAGATCCGCCAGCCTCTGCGCCGCATCCGGGATCGCCACCGAGCGCGCAGCCGCCGACATGGCCGCCAGCCCCGCCGGATCGGACAGGATGGCGGTCAGCGCCGCCGTCAGGCTCTCGACCGTCAGGTCGTCCTCGGCGATCACCTTCGCCGCGCCCGCCTCGGACAGCGCCCGCGCGTTCAGGGTCTGATGGTCGTCCATGGCGATCTTCAGCGGGATCAGCACCGACGGCAGGGCCGCCACCGCCAGCTCCGAACAGGTCGAGGCCCCCGCCCGCCCGATCACCAGATGCGCCTTCGACAGCCGATCCGCCATGTCGCGGAAGAAGGGGGCGACCTCGGCCTCGATCCCGGCGTCGAGGTAGATCTGGCGCGCGGCCTCCAGCGTCTCGGGCCGCGACTGCTGCTGCACCTTCAGACGGTTGCGGATGGCCTCGGGCAGGGCCGCCAGCGCGCGCGGCGTGGTTTCGGACAGGATGCGGGCGCCCTGGCTGCCGCCCGTCACCAGCACATGGATCGGCCCGCCGTCCGTCGGCGCGGCATAGGCCCGCTCGAACAGGGCGCGGATGTCCGGCCGCACCGGATTGCCGACCAGCTGGACGCGATCCCTCCCCTTGTCCGGCGCCCGGCCCAGCGTGGGGAAGGCCGCTGCGATCACGCCCACGCTGGGCGCCAGATAGCGGTTGGTGCGGCCCAGCACGGCGTTCTGCTCATGGATGACGGTCGGGCGCCGTGTCGTCACCGCCGCCAGCAGGGCCGGCGCCGACGGATAGCCGCCGAAGCCCACCACCACGTCCGCGCCCGTGCGCTGGAACGCCGCCTTGGCCTGACCGACGCCCTTCAGGATCGCCAGCCCGGCCTTCATCAGGCCGATGGGACCGCGCCCGGTCGCCGCATCCAGCGCCAGCCGCTCTTCGGCCGGAAAGGCGTGGGCGTACTGCTCGCCGCGCCTGTCGGTGGCCAGCACCACGCGCCAGCCGCGCGCCGCCATCTCGCGGGCCAGCGCCTCGGCGGGGAACATATGGCCGCCGGTGCCCCCGGCGGCGACGACGCAGACCTTGGATGGGGAATTCATGGGCTCAGTCAATTTCATCCGTCATTCTCGGCCTTGTGCCGAGAATCCATAAACACCAGCGTTGAAAGTGAGAACACCGGCGCGGCTGCTCGGCGAGGTCGCGTCTCTGGATCCTCGGGACAAGCCCGAGGATGACGAAGAAAAAACGAGTCTCACGGCAGCAGGCGACGACGCGGGTTGACGTTCGACCCCAGTTCATAGGCGCCCGGACGGCGCCGGGTCAGGGCCAGTGCGAACCCCAGCGTCAGCCCCATGGCCATCATGGACGACCCGCCGTAGCTGATGAAGGGCAGCGTCATCCCCTTGGTCGGGATCAGGTTCAGGTTCACCGCGATGTTGATGCAGGCCTGCAGGCCGATCAGCATGAACAGCCCCGCCGCCGCCGTCTGTTCGAAGGAGTCGTTCAGCTTCATCGCCTTCCTCATCCCGCGAATGACGATGAAGGCGTAAAGCCCGATCATGATCAGCGACAGCACCAGGCCGAACTCCTCGGCCCCGACGGAATAGATGAAGTCGGTGTGCAGGTCGGGGACGTGGCGCTTCATCACCCCCTCGCCGATGCCGCGCCCGACCAGGCCCCCGGCGCGGATCGCTTCGGAGGCGCGGTCGATCTGGTGGGTGTCGGTCGTCTCGGGCGACAGGAAGCGGCTCAGGCGGTCACGCATGTGGCTGAACATGAAATACAGCGACACCACCCCGCCCGCGCCGACCGCCGCCAGCGCCGCCACCCATTTCAGCGGCACCCCGGCCATGAAGAAGACGGCCATGAAGGTCGTGGTGATCAACAGGGTCTGGCCGATGTCCGGCTGGATCAGCAACAGGCCGACCGTCAGCGCCCACAGGCCGAAGGCGATGCTGACGCCGGGCACGCCCTCGCCCTTCTGGGCCTCGGCGAACATCCAGGCGGCGAAGACGATCAGGCCGGGCTTGGCGAACTCGGACGGCTGCAGGCTGAACGGCCCCAGATTGATCCAGCGCGCCGCCCCCTTCACCGTATCGCCGATGAAGGGCAGGGCCGCCATGACCACGATGGCGCAGAACAGGGCCAGCACCGCGATCCGCCGCACCCCGCGCGGCGACAGCAGCGAGGCGCTCAGCATGGCGATCAGCCCCATGGTCGAGAAGACCATCATCCGCCACGAATAGTGGAAGGGATCGCTGATCGATTCATCCGCCAGGATCGCCGCCGGGCTGGAGGCGAAGCTCAACGCCACGCCCAGGGCCACCAGCGTCAGCGCCGCGCCCAGCAGGCCGCGATCCACCGTCCAGAACCAGCGCGCGATCAGGCTCTGATCATTGCGCGAAAAGGGATGGCTGTAGCTGTTGTGGGTCATGCGGCGGGCTCCGGCCGTGCGCCCAGGCTCAGGACGGCGGCGCGGAACGCCTCGCCCCGGACCTCGAAATCGGGGAACTGATCGAAGCTGGCGCAGGCGGGCGACAGCAGCACCACCTGCTCGCCCCCGGCTGCGGCCGCGTCGGCGGCGGCCAGTTCGACGGCGCGCTCCATCGTATGCGCCACGACGTGCGGCGTGTCGGCCAGGGTCACGGCGAAGGCGTCCGCCGCCTCTCCGATCAGATAGGCCTTGGTCACGCGCGGGAAGAGGTCGTGCAAGGTTTCGATGCCGCCGTCCTTGGCCTTGCCCCCCGCAATCCAGAAGACAGCCGGGTATGAGGCCAGCGCCTGCCGCGCGGCGTCGGCGTTGGTGGCCTTGGAGTCATTGATGAAGCGCACGGCGCCCAGCCGCCCGACAGCCTCCATCCGGTGCGACAGGCCGGGGAAGGTCAGCAGGCCCTCGACCGCCGCCTCATGCGACACGCCGAGCGCCCGCGCGGTCGCATAGGCGAAGGCTGCGTTCTGGGCGTTGTGACGGCCGGGCAAGGACCGCGCGGCGGTCAGATCGGCCAGCACTTCGCCGCCCGTCGTCAACATGCCCGCCGCCGCCCCATACCCTTCTCCCCTTGTGGGAGAAGGAAGAGATACGACCGTCTCGACCCGCCGCCCCTGCGCGCGCAGCTCCGCCGCAGCCTTCCGGCCCCATTCTTCATCCACCCCGATCAACGCCAGCGCCTCACCATCCTGCGCCTGGAAAACCCGGCGCTTGGCGGCGACATAGCCCTCCATCCCGCCGTGGCGGTCCAGATGGTCCGGCGAAACATTGGTCAGGATCGCCACGTCCGGCGCGAAGCTCGTCGTCAGGTCCAGCTGATAGGACGACACCTCGATCACATAGACCGCATCCGCCGTCGGCTCCGGCAGGGCCAGCACCCCGATGCCGATATTGCCGCCGATGTGGACGCCGAGGCCCGCCTGCTTCAGCACCCAGCCGATCAGGGCCGTGGTCGTCGACTTGCCGTTGGTGCCGGTGATGGCGACGACACGGGGACGCTCCCCCGGCGGCAAGGCGGCCAGCGCCCGCGCGAACAGCTCCACGTCGCCGATGACCGGCACGCCCGCCTCATGGGCGCGTTCGACGCTCCAGTGCGGCCTGGGATGGGTCAGCGGCGCGCCCGGCGACAGCACAAGGGCGGCGAACCCGGACCAGTCGGCGCGGGTCAGATCCTCGACCAGGAAGCCTTCGGCCTCGGCCTGCATGCGGCCCGAGACGCCGTCGTCCCACAGCACGGGGATCGCGCCCCCGGCCTGAAGCGCGCGCGCCGCCGTGATCCCCGACCGCCCCAGGCCGAAGACCGCGACACGACGCCCCTCGAAGTCGGGAACGGGGATCATTCCCGCACTCCGTCATCCTCGGGCTTGACCCGAGGATCCAGACACGCCGACGCCAACCGACCCGCTCCAACGCCGAACGTCGAGGGTCTGGATCCTCGCCACAGGGGCGAGGATGACGCGGAAAGGGCGGCCGCTTTCATCGCAGCTTCAGCGTGGCCAGACCGAGCAGCGCCAGCATGGCGGCGACGATCCAGAAACGGATGACGACGGTCGATTCCGGCCAGCCCATCTTTTCGAAATGGTGGTGGATCGGCGCCATCAGGAAGATGCGCTTGCCCGTCAGCTTGAAATAACCGACCTGGATCATGACCGAGGCCGCCTCGACCACGAATAGGCCCCCGACGATGCCCAGCACCAGTTCGTGCTTGGTCGCCACGGCCAT
Organism: Brevundimonas sp. 357; assembly: GCF_003938605.1. Classification (GTDB taxonomy): domain Bacteria; phylum Pseudomonadota; class Alphaproteobacteria; order Caulobacterales; family Caulobacteraceae; genus Brevundimonas. The sequence goes on from NZ_RHWX01000011.1 coordinate 98,813, forward strand.
CGAGCCCAGCGCGCCGCCCAGGGCCAGCGAGCCGGTGTCGCCCATGAAGATCTTGGCCGGCGGGGCGTTGTACCACAGGAAGCCCATGCCCCCGCCGATGATGGCGGCGCAGAAGATGGCCAGCTCGCCCGCGCCGGGCACGTGGTGGACCTGCAGATAATCGGCGAACAGGAAGTTGCCGACCAGGTAGGAGATGATGCCGAAGGCGCCCGCCGCCATCATCACCGGCACGATGGCCAGGCCGTCCAGCCCGTCCGTCAGGTTCACCGCGTTCGAGAAGCCGATGATGGTGAAGGCCGCAAACGCCACATAGAACCAGCCGATGTTCAGCAGCACCGCCTTCAGGAAGGGGAAGGCGATCGAGGTCTCAAGCCCCGGCGAGGTGGGCGACTGGGTCATCCACAGCACGGTCAGCACGCCGGCGATCACCGCCACGACGGTCTGGGCCAGCAGCTTCTGCTTGGACGTCAGCCCGGCCGAGGTCTGCTTCGTCACCTTGGCGTAGTCGTCGATGAAGCCCAGCACGCCGAAGGCCGCCGTCACGCCCGAGACGATCCAGATATAGGGGTTGGTCAGATCGCCCCACAGCAGAACGGCCACGCCGATGCCCGCCAGGATCATCAGCCCGCCCATGGTCGGAGTGCCGACCTTGGACAGGTGGGACACCGGGCCGTCGTCGCGGATCGGCTGGCCCCGGCCCTGCTTGGCGCGGATCCAGTTGATGAAGCGGCTGCCCATGGCGACCGCCACGATCATGGCCGTGGCCATGGCCAGGGCCACGCGCACCGTCTGATACTGGATCAGGTGCAGCAGCGGATATTCCTGGGCGATGTCCGCGTAATAGAGATAGAGCAGATAGAACATTCTTGAGTGACCCTATCGCGTCGCGCGCGGCGCGCCGCTGCTTGAGGGATTGTTGCCTTGTTCGGCCACGCCGAGATTTGCAAGCGCGGCCGCGACCAGCGAGGCCTTCGAGCCGTTCGAGCCCTTGACCATGACCACATCGCCCGGCTGCGCCAGCAGGGCGGCCTCGGCGGCCAGTTCGGCGGCCGTCTGGCGCCATTCTCCGCGCAGCGCAGGCGGCAGGGCCTCATGCAGCAGGCGCATCTGCGGCCCGGCCGTATGCACCAGGTCCAGCCCGGCGGCGACGATGGCGGGAGCCAGCCCTTCGTGCAGGGTGCGGCTGTGTTCGCCCAGCTCCAGCATGTCGGTCAGCACCACGACGCGGCGGCCGCCCTGCCCCACCGGCTTGGCGCCCAGGCTGACGAAGCCCGCCTTCATCGACAGCGGATTGGCGTTGTAGCTCTCGTCGATCAGGGTGAACGTCCCGCCAGGAACTTTGACAGCCTTCATCTGCCCGCGCCCGGCCAGAGGCTGGAAGCCTGCCAGCGCCTGCAAGGCCGTCTCCAGCGACACGTCCAGCGCTTGCAGCATCAGGATGACGCACAGGCTGTTCAGCCCCCAGTGCACGCCCGACTGGGCCAGGCGATATTCGATGCGCTGTCCGTCCAGTTCAGCCGTGACGGTCGCGCCTTCGCTATCGGCGACGAAGTCCAGCAGGCGCGCGTCGCAGCCCGCCGCATGGCCGAAGGTCCGCACCACGGCCCCGGCCTTTTCCGCGCCCTGACGCACGATGTCGGCATGGGCGTCGGCGGCGTTGACTACGGCGATCCCGCCCGGCGCCAGCCCCTCGAAGATGGACGCCTTTTCGCGCGCCACGCCCGCCTCGCCGTCAGCGAAGGCTTCGATATGCACCGGCCCGACTGTGGTGACGCAGGCCGCGTGCGGGCGCACGAAGGCCGACAACGGCCCGATCTCGCCCGGATGGTTCATGCCGATCTCGAACACGGCGCGGTCCGTGCCCTGCGGCATCCGCGCCAGCGTCAGCGGCACGCCGATATGGTTGTTGTAGCTCTTGATCGAGGCGTGGCTTGATCCCGCCAGATCGAGGCCCGCCTTGATCGCCTGGGTCACGCTGGTCTTGCCGACGCTGCCGGTGACGGCGCCGCGCAGACGGGCGCGATCGCGCGCGGCGACGCCCAGCGCCTCCAGCCCCTTCAGGGTGTCGGGCACCAGCACATAGGGCCCGCCCTCGACCGGCCGGTCGACCAGCGCCACCGTCGCGCCCGCCGCAAAGGCGGCCGCGGCGAACTCATGTCCGTCGCGCGCGCCGTGCAGGGCCAGGAACAGGTCGCCCGGCTGGATCTCGCGGCTGTTGTAGGTCAGGCCCGAAACTGATGCGTCGGGTCCATGAAGCCGTCCCCCGGTGGCCGAGGCGATGGCTTCGGCGGTCCAGAGCGGCGTGTGTGCGTCAGGCATGATCTTTCAGGGCTTCGGTCGCTTCGGCGGCGTCGTCGAAGGGATGCACCACCCCGCCGACGATCTGTCCCTGTTCATGCCCTTTTCCGGCGATCACGACCACATCTCCTTCACGCATCAGGGAGACGGCGTGACGGATGGCCTCGCGGCGGTCGCCGATCTCCAGCGCGTCGGGGCAGCCTGCGCGCACCTGGGCGCGGATGGCGGCGGCGTCTTCGGAACGCGGATTGTCGTCGGTGACGATGGCCGTATCGGCCAGACGCCCGGCGATCTCGCCCATCAGCGGACGCTTGGCCCGGTCGCGGTCGCCGCCCGCGCCGAAGACGACGATCAGCTTGCCCGTCGCGTGTGGACGCAGGGCGTTCAGCACCGTCTCCAGCCCGTCCGGCGTGTGGGCGTAGTCGACATAGACCTCGCCGCCGCGCGCCCCGCCGGGAATGCGTTGCAGGCGGCCCTGCGCACCCTGAATCAGCTCCAGCGCCGGGATCACGCGGTCGGGGTCTTCGCCGCCCGCGATGCACAGGCCGGCTGCGACCAGGGCGTTGGACGCCTGAAACGCCCCCGCCAGCGGCAGCAGGACGTCATGCACCCGCCCGCGCACGTCGAGGGTCAGGCGCTGGCCTTCCGGCGTCGCCCGGCGCGCCAGCAGGGTCAGATCGCGCCCGCGCTCGCCCACGCCCATCACGCCCAGACCCGCCATGATCGAGGCCGAGGCGAAGGCCGAATAGGCGTCGGAATCCGCGTTCAGAACCGCCGTGCGTCCGCGCGGCAGCAGGGCCTCGAACAGGCGCATCTTGGCGGCGCGATAGTCCTCCATCGTGCCGTGATAGTCGAGGTGGTCCTGCGTCAGATTGGTGAAGCCCGCCGCCTTGATCGCCACCCCGTCCAGACGCCGCTGGTCGATGCCGTGGGACGACGCCTCCAGCGCCAGGTGCGTCACCTCCTTGCGGGCCAGTTCGGCCAGCAGGCGGGCGGCCTCGGCGGCGTCGGGGCTGGTCAGGCCGGGACCGGTCAGGGCGTAGGTTTTGTCGCCCTTCTGGCCGACGACGCCCAGAGTGCCCATGCTGGCCGACTTCAGGCCGAGCCCTGCCCAGATCTGGCGGCAGAAGTTGGCGACCGAGGTCTTGCCGTTGGTGCCGGTCACGGCGACGCAGGTGCGCGGCTGGGCGCCGTAGAAGGCGCGCGCGGCGATGGCGTAAGCCCGGTGCACGTCGCCCGACCCGACCAGAACCGGCGCTGCGCCCTCAGGCGTATCGGACGGCGCCAGCACGGCGGCCGCGCCCTTGGCCAGCGCCTGCGGAATGAAGGCGCGGCCGTCGGCCTGCGTCCCCGGCAGGGCGACGAACAGGGCGCCGGGCACCACCTGACGGCTGTCGGCGGTGACGGCGGTGATCTCAGGATCCGAGGCCACGTCGCGGCGCAGCAGTTCGGAAAGGCGCAGTTGGCTCATCGGCCGTCGCCCTCCACGTCCTGGAACTCGGGGATCTTTTCGCCCAGCGCGGTGGACCAGCGGTCGGCCTTGCGCTCGACGCCCAGGAAGCCAGCGATGCGGGCGGCGATGCGGCCCACGGCGGGCGCGGCGACATAGCCGCCGGTGCGCGGATAGACGCCCGGCTCGTCCATCAGGACGAAGACGGTGTAGCGCTTGGCGTCCACAGGTCCGTCGGCGGGGAAGACCCCGGCGAAGGAGCCGACGGCCACCGCCGGGTTGTAGCGGCCGTTGACCAGTTTATTGGCCGAGCCCGTCTTGCCGCCCATGCGCAGACCCGGCGCATCGGCGAACCGGCCCGAACCGCGCGTGACGTTGCGGCGCATCAGATCAATCATATTGGCCGAGGTTTCCGGCGAAATGACCTGATGCGTCTGGGCGTTGGGACGGCCGCCCTTGCGCAGCGTCGGCGGCACATAGCGACCGCCGTTCACCAGCGCGCCATAGGCCGACACATACTGGATCGGCGTGACCATGATGCCGTAGCCGAAGGACAGCGACGCCAGGGTGCTGTCGTCCCACTTGCGCACCTTGGGCGGGGCCGCCGATTCCTTCAGCTCGATCGGGGCGGCGTCCAGCAGGCCCAGACGGCGGAAGTAGTCGCGCATCACATCGCCGCCCATCTCGACCGCCAGTCGCGAGGTGCCGATGTTGGACGAATGCAGATAGACCTCCTCCAACGTCAGCACCTTGTTGGTGGCGTGGAAGTCGGTGATGCGGCGCTTGCCGATCTGCAGGGCCTGAGAGGCGTCGAACAGGGTGTTCATGTCGGCCCGGCCGGTGTCGATGCCGGCGGCGACGGTGAAGCTCTTGAACACCGAGCCCATCTCATAGTGGGCCGAGACGACGCGGTTCAGCGTGGCCTCTTCCGGCGCGGCGTTGCGGCGGTTGGCGTCATAGGTCGGCCATGAGGCCATGGCCAGGATCTCGCCGGTCTGCACGTCGGCGACGACGGCGACGGCGCCCTTGGCCTTATGCTCCTCGGCGGCGATGGCCAGTTCGTTCTCGACCACGCCCTGGACCCGCAGGTCGATCGACAGGGGGAAGTCCTCGCTGGCGGCGCCCGCTGCGCGGATCTCCTGGTCGAAGGCCAGCTCGGCGCCGGCCACGCCCTGCCCGCCCGTGTCCGAACGACCGATCAGGTGCACGGCCGAGCTGCCCAGCGGATAGACGCGGCGGTCTTCCGGTTCGAACGTCACCCCGCCCAGGGCCAGGGCGTGGACCGCCCGGCGCTCGGCCGGCGTCAGGCCGTTCAGGGCGATCAGACGACGCTCGCCGCTCAGCACCCGGTCCAGACGCGCAGCCGAAATGCGCGGCAGGGCGCGGCGCAGCTGGGCCTTGGCGGCCGGAATGTCCCAGACCTCGCGCGGGTCGATATAGAGGCCGTAGTGGGTGATGTTGGTCGCCAGCAGCTGGCCGTTGCGATCCACCAGATCGGCGCGCGTCAGGGCGCCGGGATTGAAGCCCGCCCCCGCTCCGCCGCGCGGCGTCAGCAGGGCGGCGTGCGTCGCGCCCAGAGCCAGGCAGGAGAAGACGACGCAGAAGGCCGCCATGATCAGGAAGATGCGGACGCGGGTGTCTTCTTCCGGGCGCGCATCGGCGCGGGCGCGCTCGAACGAATGCTCCAGGTTCCACACCAGGGAGGCGACCCAGCGCCCCCAGGCCGAGACCGCGCCGCCGAAGGTCGCCTGCGGACGACCGCGATAGCCCATGCCGTGATGGTCATGCACGCTCATTGCACGGCCTCCGCAGCAGGGGCCGCAGATGCGGCGGCAGGCTTTTCAGCCGGCGGCGGCGCGATGGCGGGCAGGGCCGCCTCGCCCGCCTGCTTCTTCACATCGACCGGACCCAGGCCGATCTCGCGCGACAGGGCCTCCAGCCGCGCGGGCTGCTCCAGGCGCGTGACCTCGGCGCGCAGCAGGCGCACCCGCTCGCGGTTCTCGCGGATGTCGCGCTCCAGGCTGCTGATCTCGGCGCTTTCGCGGGCGGCGGCCGCCTTGGCGATATAGACCGAGAAGACCAGGGCCAGGACGCAGGCCACGCCGATGATCTCGACGCAGCGCACGCCGCGCACCTTCCACTCGAACAGGCGCTTGACGGGGGCGGGCACGGCCATCATGCGCCCCTCCCCTTCACCGCGCCCCAGGCCGGCGCGCTGGTGCGAACGCCTGCGCGCAGCTTGGCCGAGCGAGCGCGGGGGTTGGCGTCCAGTTCGGCCTCGCCCGCCTCGCGCGCGCCCTTGAACAACAGGTCGAAGCTGGGCTTGCGCGTCTCGACCGTGACCGGCGCATGGCGCGATCCGCCCGGCGCATTGCCCGTGCGCTCGGTCATGAAGGCCTTGACGATGCGGTCTTCCAGCGAATGGAAGGTGACGACCACCAACCGCCCGCCGGGCGCCAGCGTCGCCTCGGCCGCCTCCAGCCCGCGCTCCAGCTCGCCCAGTTCGTCGTTGACGGCGATGCGCAGGGCCTGAAACACGCGCGTGGCCGGGTGGATGGCGGCGCCGCGACGTCCGCCCAGAGCCTTCTCCACCACCTCGGCCAGATCGAGGGTGCGGGTGAACGGCTGCTCGACCCGGCGGCGCAGGATGGCGGTGGCGACCCGGCCCGACTGGCGCTCGTCGCCGTACAGTTTGAAGATATGGGCCAGCGGCCCGTGGTCCCAGGTGTTGACAATGTCGGCGGCGGTTTCGCCCTCATCCGACATGCGCATGTCCAGCGGCCCGTCGCGCATGAAGGAAAAGCCGCGCTCGGCCTGATCCAGCTGCATGGACGAGACGCCGATGTCGAAGACGGCGCCGTCCAGCTTGGCCTTGCCGCTCTCCTCAAACGCCTCGGCCAGGCCCGAGAACGGCGTGCGGATCAGTTGGAAGCGATCAGGGAAGTCGCGCGCCACGGCCTCGGCGAACGGCTGCACCGTCGGATCGCGGTCCAACGCCACCACATCCGCGCCGCGCTCCAGAATGGCGCGGGTATAGCCGCCCGCGCCGAAGGTGGCGTCGATGACGACATCGCCCGCCTTGGGCACCAGCGCCTCGATCACCTCGGCCAGCAGAACGGGCGCGTGCGGAGAGGTCATGCCGCCCCTCCCGTCTTCGCCGCCATCGCCTGACCTTGGGCCTGACGCCGCATCTCGCCGAACTGCTTCAGGCCCTCGCGCGCCATGCGGCGCTGCTCGGCGCGGTGCGCGGCCCACTTGTCCTTATTCCAGATCTGGAAGCGCTCGCCGACGCCATAGATGACGACCGTGTCCGACAGGTCGACCTCGGCGCACAGATGTTCCGGCAGAGTGATGCGCCCGCCAGAGTCATAGGCCAGCGGCTTCTGCTCGCCGAAGATCGAGGCTTCCAGCGCCGAGCGGTAGGGATCGCCGAAGGGCAGGCTTTCGATCACCGCGCGGTATTCGGCGAACAGCTTGTCGCCGCCCGCTTCCAGGCAATCGGCTTCGATGGAGGGAAAGCAGAAGACGCCGTGCTCAGCGCCGTTTTCAGCCGTGCGGAATTCCTGGGGGATCAGGAGACGGCGCTTGCCGTCCAGCTGCTTCTCGTAGGTCGAGAGAAACACGCCCTGCCCAATCGAACCCTGCGGCCCGTCCCTGAAATCCGTTGAAGAAAACCCACGCGTCGGGCTTTCAGCCCCTACTCATGAACCAGTGGGATAGCATGGGACAGAATGGGTCTCAATGGGATTAGTTGACGCCCTTTAACCTAATTTGCGGTTCGATCAGCGTCGTCAGGACTGTAAAATCAGAACATACACAGAACAAAATGAGTATTCACAGCCTGTGGACGGGTTCTAACGCCTTGATTTCAACGGAATGGTTAACGGCCAAGCCGATAATGGCGACCTGCGCCTATCTTCACGCCGTCATCCTCGGGCTTGACCCGAGGATCGAGTGAACCGAGCACTCCCACCATCCACCGACGCGCAGACGGACAGCTGGATCCTCGGGTCAAGCCCGAGGATGACGGCGTCAAAGAGTAAGGATGGCCGTTAGGGCCTTTAAAGAAAACGCCAGACGGCCTGTAAGCCGGGTTCTGTTCCGCCCGAAAGCGGCGACGATCATTCCTCTGGGCCGCCCATTGCTGGACGGCTCTCGCGACCTACCCGGACATCTGGGGCGGTGAACCCTGCGGGGCGAGCCCCGCGCGATGTCCCTATTTGGTCTTGCTCCAGGCGGGGCTTGCCATGCCGTCGACGTTGCCGCCGACGCGGTGGGCTCTTACCCCACCCTTTCACCCTTCCCTGAGCCGAAGCCCAGGCGGTTTGCTTTCTGTGGCGCTATCCCTCGGGTCGCCCCGGGCGGGCGTTACCCGCCGCCTTTTCACCGTGGAGCCCGGACTTTCCTCGACAGGAGCAAGCCCCCGCCGCGACCGCCCGGCCGTCTGGCGAGCGCTAGATGCGCGCGATAGGGCGCCGCGTCAATCCAGAACGCCCGTCACGCTCTCGACCGAGGCCAGTTGCAGCAGGCCGACCAGACGCGCCCGCGTCTCGCCGTCGGCCACGCCGTCCACCCGATCCGGCCGCCAGTGGCGCTGGAAGGCCTCGACCGTCAGGCGGGTCTCGTCGTCATAGGCGCCGCCCGGCTGCACCCCATAGCCCAGCCGGTGCAGGCCCGAGCGCAGGACGATGACGCCCAACCCCTCGTCGCCCGGCGACAGGGGCGCGCCCAGGGCGCCGATGCGTTCCGGCGCCGGATCGAACCACAGGCCGTGTCCCGCCTCGGCCAATCGCTTCCACGGGAACAGCTCGCCAGGATCCTGCTTGCGCTCAGGCGCCATGTCCGAGTGGCCGATGATGCGGGCGTCGGGGATGGACCAGCGGGTGCGGATATCCGCCGTCAGGGCGATCACCGCCTCGATCTGCGGCTCGGGGAACAGGCGATAGCCGAACTCATGGCCCGGATTGACGATCTCAATGCCGATGGAGGCGGCGTTGACGTCGGTCTCGCCCTGCCAGGCGCCGCGACCGGCGTGCCAGGCCCGGCGCTCTTCCGGCACCAGACGCAGGATGGAGCCGTCCTCATCGACGACGTAGTGGGCCGAAACCTTGGCCTCTGGGTCGCGCAAGCGGGCGATCGCCGCCTCAGCCGTCTCCATGCCGGTATAGTGCAGCACCAGCATGTCCGGCGGGCCGCGCCGGGCGTCGAAGTTCGGGGACGGCGCGTCGGGGTAGACGGTCATGGCCGAAGGCTCATGAGGCGGGCGATCAACGCCCGTCCTTTTCCCAGCCGTAGGCCACCCAGGTGTCGCCCACCTTCTTGGCGTCAATGACGCCGTCGTCGCGGCGACGGCGCGCCGTCATGGCGCGACGGGCGCGCAAAGCGAAACCGGCGAAGAAGACCAGCACGCCCGCCACCACGGCGATCATGGCCACGGCGGCGGCGGTGAAGACGGCCAGAAGCGCGCCGACCGTGACGGCCAGGGCGGTGGCGATCAGGCCCGCGACCCAGACGAAGGGCGCCAGCAGGCCGGAACCGGGCCGACGGCGCGCATTGAAACCCAGCTGGCCCATCGGGTCGGAGTTGATCATGAACTCAAAGCCTCTCTCAGCGTCCTGATGAACGCCTGAGGCGCAATGTCGGTCCATCGACCTGAACGGTCAATGCACTGCGACATCACGCACCAGTCACATTTGTTGTCCCGGCGAAACTTCAGAAGGCCGGCTGATCCGCCAGGACCACCGAACCGCGACTGCGCATCCGGTCGGTCTCGACGCGGTTCAGCATGGCCTGGGCGGCGGGATCGCCCATCACCTGACCGACCTTGACCATGGCCTCAGCCGCCTGGCCCGAGGCGCCGAAGGCGGTCGCCAGGGCCTCCCAAGGCGTCTGCGGCTGCGGGAAGCGCTTGAAGCGAACGGTCTCGGACGACGGGATCTTGGCCAGCTGGCGCGCCTTGGCCACGGCCTCTTCCAGACCGCCAAGCTGATCGACCAGTCCCAGGCCGTGCGCCTGGGCGCCGGTCCAGACGCGGCCCTTGGCGATCTCGCGCACGCGCTCGACCGGCAGCTTGCGACCCTTGGCAACGCGGGCGACGAACTCTTCGTAGATGCGGTCCATCGAGGCGGCGAAGGCCGCGCGCTGGCCCTGATCGAAGCCCTGCGTCGGCGAGAAGGCGTCGGCGTAGTCGCCGCCGACCGACAGGCCGCGCATGTCGACGCCGAAACGGCCCAGCGCATCGGCCAGCACGAACTTGCCGCCGAACACGCCGATCGAGCCGGTCAGGGTCGAGGGCTGGGCCACGATCCAGTCGGCTTCCGAACTGATCCAGTAACCGCCGGACGCGGCATAGGCGCCCATCGACACCACCACCGGCTTGCCCGCCGCCTTGGCCGCGCGCACGGCGGCCAGAACCTGTTCCGACGCTTCCGGCGAACCGCCCGGCGAAGAAACGCGGAAGACGATGGCCTTCACGTCCTTGTCCTCGATGGCCTCATAGATGGCCTTGGCCGTGTCGTCCGAACGGATGCTGGTTCCGCCGCCGAAGGGCGAGTCATTGGATCCGCGGCCGGTCATGATGGCGCCCTCGCCGCCGACGATGGCGATGGCCGACTTGGCCGAGCCCGAACCCGAGGTCGTGCGCGTCCCCTTCAGCGAGGCGTAGTCGCCGAATTTCACGATCTTGGCGTTCTTGCCCGCCTTGGTCTTGGCGGCGGCCTCGGCTTCCTCGACCTGGCCGATCTTGTCGACCAGCTTCAGCGACAGGGCCTGATCGGCCGTATAGGGACCGGCCTCGACGATGGCCTTCATGGCCTCAGGCGTGGTCTTGCGATCGCGGGCGATGCTGGCGACGGCGCTGTCGTAGATGGAGCCCATCCAAGCCAGCATGGCTTCGCGGTGCGGGGCGGTGAAGTCGCTCTGCGTATATTCGTTGACGGCGTTCTTATACTCATAGCGCTGTTCGAAGTCGGCCTTGACGCCATACTTCTGGAAGGCGCGGCCCAGGAAGACGCTGTCCGCCGCCAGACCCACGGCCTGGAAGTTCGCCGTGTTCTGCAACCACAGCTGATCAGCGCTGGCGGCGACCATATAGCTGGACATGACGGCGCCCACAGGCATGAAGCCCTGGCTGTGCGCGATCACCGTCTTGCCCGAGGCCCGGAAGCGGGCGATCGCCTGACGCACTTCATCGGCCGAGGCGGGCGTCATGCCGGCTTCCGGCGCGCGCACCAACAGAACCTTGACGTTGTCGTCCGCCGTCGCCTGAGCCAGCACGTCCACGACCTGAACCACCGACAGGCTGGGCCCGCTGAAGGCCGCGAAGGGATTGACCGGCGTCTGATCCGTCAGACCGCTGCGCAGGTCCAGTTCCAGCACCGTGTGCGCGGGCGTCGAAGGCTTGGAGGCCCCGGCCGCCATGGCGAAGAAGATCAGCGCCACCACAGGCAAAACGACGAAAAAGGCCACAAGCCCGGCGAAAACGCCCAGCATGGTGAGGAAGAACTGCTTCATGGAAAGGCGGACGTCCAGGATCGCGGCCAGAGGCGGCCAAGCGTGAGGATAGAGGCCGCACCCGACGCGTCAAATGAACGGACGGTAATAAACCCATCAAAAAGGGCCCGCCGTCGCCGGCGAGCCCTTCTCATTCATCGCAAGGTCGCGATCAGCGGCCGATGTCGTAGGTTCCGCTGATGTCGATGCGGACCGTCAGCTCGCCGGCCGAGACCGGGGTCGAGGCGCCGCCGGCGTCCATGGCGACGCGGGCGTACATGGCCTGCGGCCGCACCTCGGGGGCATAGCCGCCGCCCTCGGTCAGGGAGCGCACCGGCCCCAGGTCGACGCCCAGGGTCTGGGCGTACAGACGCGCCTTGTCCTGCAGGGCGCGCACGGCCAACACGCGGGCCTGATCCTCGGCCGCCTTCGGATCCTTCAGACCGAAGCCGATGCCGTCGATCTGATTGACGCCCGCTGCGACCACGGCGTCGGCGGTCGTGCCGACCTTGGTCAGATCCTGGATCGTCACCGTGACGCGGTTCGACGCCTGGTAGCCGCGCAGCTTGGGCGGTTCGTTCTGCTGATAGTCATATTGCGCCGACAGGTTCAGGCCCGAGGTCTGGATGTCGCGCTCGGCGATCCCGGCGCGGCGCAGGGCGGCGACCACGCGGGTCATCTGCTGGGCGTTCTGTGCCATGGCCTCCTGGGCTGTCGGGGCCTCGGTCACCACGCCGAAGTTGATCGTCGCCTGATCCGGCGCGACCTTGACCTCGCCATAGGCCGACAGGTTCAGGGCGGGTTGTTGAGCCATAGCGTGCACCTGCATCGGGGAAGCGCCGCCGGGCTGGGATTGGGCGCCAGAAGCGGCAGACGCGACGGCCGGCGCCGCCAAGGTCATCAGGGCCGTGCCCAGCATCAGGGCGCGTGCGGTGCGGGTCATTACGAGGTCTCCGTCGAATTTGTTTGGGCGGACGTGTTCGCCAGCCACGGCCTAACTTGACCGTTTCAAGCTGAACGAACGCAAAAGCCCCCTGTGCAGGTTCCGTTCATCGGCGTGAAAAGCACGACAGGTCCAAGGCGGCTTTGCAGCCGACGCCCCGCCTGCTAGGCACGCGCTGCAGTGCTTCGGGGGCCCGTAGCTCAATGGTTAGAGCCGACCGCTCATAACGGTCTGGTTGGGGGTTCGAGTCCCTCCGGGCCTACCAATCGAAAAATCACATCAAAATCAAAAATTCTCAAATACAATTTGAGAATTACCTATGCACAAATTTAAGAAAGCCTGCACAAAAAACAAGAAAGACGCCAACAAACATAAAAACAATAGAAATATATGACAAACTAGAAAGCAAACCAAGCTTTCCTAGAATGAAAAAAGAAAACCAATAGTCGTAGAAAAAATGCCGGACAACAACACACAGAATAACGCTCAATAAAATTAAAATTGCTCCAGCCAAAAACGACGCAGAAGCGATTGAAGGCCGCCAACTTGTGATATTAATTTTCTTCAATTGCCCTGGCCTTGCAAGGGACTGATAACGATCTCCCTGCCTTCAAGGAGATCTGGAATACCATTACGGTTCCGATCGACACCCCTAAAGGATGTTCCTGTACCCAAAACCGCCGTCTGCCGACTCATAAGTGGGATTGATACGGTCACTCGCGCAGGTGCGGTCAACGTGAACGTAACACTACTGCCGCTTGCATTTGTTGACGTGTATCTCGTACCCGGTCGAACTGCAAAGGCGACAATAATAGGATCCTCCACGCCCGGCGACAGCGGATCGTCTAGCGTGACCGATAAAGGCTGTGTACGTCGTCGGTGATTGGACCGGACCACTGGCACGGTCCACGTCGCAATTGCCGTCAGAGACGACGAAGGTTTTAGGCGAGTTACTGAATAGATTGCGGATATCGCGCATCAAGCCGGCTAGCTCAGCTGCTGAACCCCAAAAGCACTCATAGCCGCGCATGTTTTGATTGATCATCGGCGATCGCTCGCCATCAACCGGCGGTCTGGTTTACCATCGCCGGGATCATTCGACGCCGAGTTCCGTTTCATGCCCCCCCCTCTGCTCAGCGCCATCCTGGCCGCCATCGTCCAGACGCCCGACTTCGAGACGCTGGAGCCGATTCCGGCCGCCGCTCAGGGCGAGGCCATCCCCGCTTGCACCGTCGATCGCCGCTGGTGCGCCCTGATCGAGACGGACGAGACCCAGGCGCGTCAGGTGCTGCGCCTCTATGACGGCCTGCCCGGCGAGCGGGCGCCCGCAGCCTCCCACCTCATCGAGAGCGAGAACTCGGAAGGCTTCTGGAGACCGGGCGCCATCCTGCGCCGCGCCGGAAGCGACGACGTCATCCTCGGCGCCGACATGGAGCTGCAGGCCATGTATTCGGGGGGCGGGGGCATGTCGTCCTATCGGACGCTGGTGCGGTTCACGCCGGGCGCGGCGCCGCAGGAGATCCTGACGGTTCCCCTGTCCGGGTCGCTGATGATCCGCGCCTGCTTCGGCGAAGAGGACATGAAACAGCGCGCCGGGGCCTGTCATGACGAATATGAGTTCGCCGCCGAGCTGAAGGCCGAGGGCGACGCCTTCCCGCCACGCCTGACCTACGCCTCCACCGCGACCACCTTCCCCGGCCGGGTGTCGCGCAATGAGGACTCGCTCGCCAAGCCGCCATTGACGCCCAAGGATCTGGTCAAGGCCGTCGACGCCGAATGCAGCGTGCGCCGCGTCTTCACTTTCGATCCGGCGACGAAGGCCTATGTTCCCGACGCGCCGTTGCCTGACTGCGGCGACTATACCGTTCCCTAGACTGCGTTGAGCCTTGCCTGATGTCCTACGTCGCCCGTGACGACCGCCCCGCCGACAAGGCCGAACGCTACGCCGAGGTCGAAGCCGAGATCCTGGCCGTGCTGGACGGCGAGCCGAACCTGACGGCGCGCATGGCGACGGTGGCGTCGATGCTGGCGGACGCCTTCCCCGTCTTCTTCTGGACCGGCTTCTACGTCGTGGACGCGGACAAGGGCGATGAACTGGTGGTCGGCCCGTATCAGGGCACGCCGGGCTGCCTGCGCATTCCGTTCGGACGCGGCGTCTGCGGCGCGGCGGCGAAGACGCGAGAGACTCAGGTGGTCGAGGACGTCCACGCCTTCCCCGGCCACATCGCCTGCGACAGCCGCTCGGCCAGCGAGATCGTGGTCCCGGTGCTGGCCCCCTCGGGCGGGTTGATCGCCGTGCTGGACGTGGATGCGACCGAGACGGCCGCCTTCGACGCCGTGGACGCGGCGGCGCTGGAACGGCTGATGACCAAGGTGTTCGGCGCGGGGTGAGGACGCCTTCCCACCTCTTCGTCCCTTCGCCGCCTCGCTCACCGCCCCCCCTGCCGCCATCCTCGGGCTTGACCCGAGGATCCAGTGTGGCGCGAGCGGCCAGCTGACTAAGATGCGCCGCTGTCGCGCCTCTCATGGTTGAGGCTCAGGGCGCGGACGGCTGGATCCTCGGGTCAAGCCCGAGGATGACGGCGAATTAGGTCGGATTAGGTCGAATTAGGTCGGCCTACACGCATCGGGTCATGAGAGGGGTCCGCACAGGACGCCCGCCCCCGCCCGTGCTACCTCCCGCCCCATGCGGATCGGAATCGACTTCGGCGGCACCAAGATCGAGGCGGCGGCGCTGGATGCGTCCGGGGCCTTCGCCGCGCGCATCCGGCAACCGAACCCCGGAACCTATGACTCAGCCCTCAACCTCGTCGCCGACTTGATCGCGCGGGTCGAGGCCGAGGTCGGCCCCGCGCAATCGGTCGGTCTGGCCATTCCCGGCTCGCCCTCGCCGCGCACCGGGCTGATCCGCAACGCCAACTCGACATATCTGAACGACCGTCCTCTGGCCGACGATCTCGAAGCCGCGCTGAACCGCCCGGTGCGGCTGGCCAACGACGCCAACTGCCTGGCCCTGTCCGAGGTCGCCGACGGCGCGGGCGCGGGCGCCGCCAGCCTGTTCGGCGTCATCCTGGGCACCGGCTGCGGCGGCGGACTGGTCATCGACGGCCAGCTGGTCGAGGGCGCGCACGCCGTCGCCGCCGAGATCGGCCACATCTCCCTGCCCTGGCCCTCGGCGGAAGAGGCGCCCGGCCCCGCCTGCTGGTGCGGCCTGAACGGCTGTCTGGAGACATGGATTTCCGGCACGGGCTTCCAGCGCGACCATCAGGCGACAACCGGGCGGACTTGGAAGGCGCAGGCCATCGTCGACGCCGCCCGCGCAGGCGATGCGCAGGCTGTCGCCGCCCTCGACCGCTATATCGACCGGCTGGGGCGCGGTCTGGCCATGGTGGTCAATCTGGCCGACCCGGAGGTCGTCGTACTGGGCGGCGGCATGTCGAACGTGGGCGAGCTCTACGACCGCCTGCCGCAGATCGTGGCGCGCCATGTCTTCTCCGACCACTGGGATGGACGGATCGTCCCGGCGAAGTGGGGCGATTCCTCGGGCGTGCGCGGCGCCGCGCGGCTGTGGGACGCCTGATCGCCGATTGATCCCGCGACGCGCGTCGCTATGGTCCGCGCCGAACCATTCAGGAGCGAGACGATGGGCGAACGGGTTGCAGCAATCACCGGCGGGCACGGCGCTCTGGGTCGGGCGGTGGTCGAGGCCGCGCAGGCCGCCGGCTGGACCGTCGCCGTCATCGACCACGCCAACGGCCACGCCGTCCCCGAAGGCGTGCTTGAGGTCGGCGGCGTCGATCTGACCGACCCCGCTCAAGCCAAGGCCGCGATCGAGACCGTCGTCGCCCGATTCGGCCGTCTGGACGTCCTGCTGAACATCGCCGGCGGCTTCGTCTGGAGCCCTGTCGAGGGCGACGGCGAGGAGTGGGACCGGATGCACGCGCTCAACGTCAAGACGACGCTGAACGCCAGCCGCGCCGCCCTGCCCCATCTGAAGGCCTCAAGCGAAGGCCGCATCGTCAACATCGGCGCCAACGGCGCGGTCAAGGCCGGACACGGCATGGGCGCCTACGCCGCCTCCAAGGCCGGGGTCCACCGCCTGACCGAGGCCCTGGCCGAAGAGCTGAAGTCGACCGCAGTGACAGTCAACGCCGTCCTGCCCTCCATCATCGACACGGCGGCCAACCGCGCCGACATGCCGGACGCCGATCCGGCCAAATGGGTCGCGCCCGTCGACCTGGCCGCCGTCATCCTGTTCCTGGCCTCGCCCGAGGCGCGGGCGGTGACGGGCGCCCTGATCCCCGTCACGGGCAAGGTCTGATGCGCGCGCGCAGCGTCCTCTACCTGCCCGCCTCGAATGCGCGAGCTGTCGAGAAGGCCCGCGCCCTGCCCTGCGACGTGGCGGTGCTGGACCTTGAGGACGCCGTCGCGCGTGAAATGAAGGCCGAGGCCCGCGCGACCGCCGTCGCCGCGGCGCAGGAAGGCGGCTTCGGTCCGCGCCTCGGCGTGCGGATCAACGGTCTGGACACGCCGTGGGGCGCCGACGACCTGAAGGCCCTGCGTGACGCCCCCGTCGACCTGATCGTCGCCCCCAAGGTCGAGAGCGCGGCCATGGTTCACGCCCTGTCGGCGGCGCTGCGCCCCGGCGTCGATCTGTGGGCCATGATCGAGACGCCGCGCGCCTTGGTGGACCTGCGCGATATCGCCGGGGCGGACGGGGCCTTGAGCGGCCTGATGCTGGGCGTCAACGATCTGGCCAAGGACTTGAAGACCGGCGCCGCGTCTGACCGCGAACCGCTGAAGCCGTGGCTGGCGGCCGTCGTGGCCCACGCCCGCGCCAACGGCCTGAGCGTCATCGACGGCGTGTTCAACCGCATCAGGGACGAGGCGGGTTTCGCCGCCGAATGCGCGCAGGGGCGGCTATACGGCTTCGACGGCAAGAGCCTGATCCACCCCTCGCAGATCGAGGGGGCGAACACGGCATTCGGCCCTTCGCCTGACGAGATCGAATGGGCACGCAAGGTCGTCGCCGCCTTCGCCGCACCCGAGGCCGCCGGTCTGGGCGTCATCCGCGTCGAGGGCGAGATGGTGGAGCGGCTGCATCTGCACGCCGCCGAAACGCTTCTGGCCGACCTCTAACTATCCGCTCATCCCGGCGGAGGCCGGGACCCAGCGCTTTGGCTTCAAACGCATAGGTTTGATCCAGCGCCCCCTTATGGCTGGATGCGGAGCGCGTTGCTCTCACTGGGTCCCGGCGTCCGCCGGGATGAGCGGTAGTGGGGGTGGCGCCCTGACTCTACAAACCGTAGACACCATCCCATGACCGCACCGCTTCCGCCCTCGTCGAAAACCCGCGCCTGGGTCTGTGCGCCGGGGGTGCTAAAAGTTCCGTTCCTGTCCGCCTTCCTGCCGGATTACGAGCTGTCCGCCCTGCCCGGATCGTCGATCGAGGCCGTCCTCGGCTGGGGCATGAAGCCGACGGCGGAGGCGGGCCGACGCTGGGCGGCGAAGCACGGCAAACCCTATGTGGCGCTGGAGGACGGCTTCCTGCGCTCGGTCGGCATCGGCGAGAGCGGGGCGACCAGCCTCAGCCTGATCGTCGATGATCTGGGCGTCTATTACGACGCCACCCGGCCCAGTCGACTGGAGCAACTGATCGACACAGCCCCCGACTGGTGCGACGCCGCCATGAAGGCCCGCGCGCGGGGTCTGATCGACCGCATCGTCGCCTCGGGCGTATCCAAGACCAATATGGGCGGGCCGCTGGACGCAAGCCTGCTGAAGCCCTGCCGCCGGGTGCTGATCGTGGACCAGACCTTCGGCGACGCCTCCATCGGCTATGGGCTGGCGACCGAGGCCAGCTTCTCCGAGATGCTGGCGACCGCGCGGCGCGACGAGCCGGACGCCCAACTGATCGTCAAGCGTCACCCGGCGGTGGCGGCGGGGCGCAAACAGGGCTGCATCCCGGCAGATCAGCTTCAGGGCGTCACCCTGATCGACACCGATGTACGCCCCGCCGACCTGCTGGCGACGGTGGATGCGGTCTATGTCGTGACTTCGGCCCTGGGGTTCGAGGCCCTGTTGCGCGGCCTGCCGGTGCGCTGCTTCGGCGCCCCCTTCTATTCGGGCTGGGGGCTGACGACGGACGCCGTGCACACTGAACGGCGCGGCGCAGCACGCGATCTGGAGCAGGTCGCGGCTGCGGCGCTGATCGCCTACACCCGCTACGTCGATCCCGTCACCGGTCAGCGATGCGAGGCCGAACAGGCGCTGGAGCGGCTGATCGCCCTGCGCGACCGGGCCGCCCGGCTGGCGGGCGACTGGGCCGCCGTCGGCTTCGCCCCGGCCAAGCGGCCGCCGGTGCGCCGTCTGCTGAACAGCCCCAAGGGCCGCGTCCGCTACTTCTGGCGGTCATCCGCCGCCGTCGCCCATGCGCGGGCGACCGACGGCAAGCTGATCTGGTGGGCCGGCAAGGAGACGCCGCAGATCCGCGCCGCCGCCGACGCCTTCGAAGGGCCGGTCGTGCGGATGGAGGACGGCTTCATCCGCTCGCGCGGCCTGGGCTCCGACTTCTTCGGCGCCCTGTCGGTCGCGCTGGACGATCAGGGCGTCTATTACGACCCGACCCGGCCCAGCCTTCTGGAGAGCCTGATCGAGGCGGGCGAGCCCTCGCCGGATCAGGCCGCGCGCGTCGAAGCCCTTCGCGTCCGCGTGGTCGAGGCGGGCCTGTCGAAATACAATCTGAAGGGGGCGGGCGTCCCTGCCCACTGGCCGAAAGACAGGCCGATCCTGCTGGTCGTGGGTCAGGTCGAAAACGACCGCTCGATCCTGATGGGATGCGGGCCGGATCTGCGCACCAACTCCGGGCTGGTGAAGGCGGCGCGGGCGGATCATCCCGACGCCTTCCTGATCTATCGCAACCACCCCGACGTGACGGCGGGCAACCGGCCCGGCCTGCTGGATCATGCGGCGATGGAGGAGGTCGACGCCTCGGCCGACGATCTGGACATCGTGGACTGCCTGAACGCCTGCGACCGGCTGGCCACCCTGACCTCCCTGACCGGGTTCGAGGCCCTGATGCGGGGCAAGCCGGTCAGCGTCTATGGCCGTCCCTTCTATGCCGGATGGGGCCTGACCGACGACCGGCTGGCGTTTGATCGCCGCACGCGCCGCGCCAGTCTGCAGAGCCTGATCCACGCCGCCCTGATCGGCTATCCGGTCTATGTCACGCCGGACGGCTGGCCCTGCGAGGCCGAGGATCTGGTCGAGGCCCTGATCGCCGCGCGCGACCATCCCCTGCCCGCCCCGCCGCGCGGCCGCATCAATCGCTGGTGGCGCGGCATCAAGGCCAGTCTCGACCGCAGCCTTCCCCCGGCCTATTGAGGACGTTCGTCATCGCAACGGACTGAGTCCGGCCCGCGAGGCGCCCGAACTTCGCCGCGAGGCGCCGACATAAGACTTGTCGAGCGCCGGGGACTCCATGTTCTCTCATGCAGCCAAGCGCCGCGCGCCGAGCGTCAGGGAACTACACAGTGCAAAAAGCCGTCATCTCCGCCACCGGCCTGTTCACGCCCGAACAGTCGATCTCGAACGAGGAACTGGTCGGCGCCTACAACGCCTGGGCCGAAGGCTGGAACGCCGCCAACGCCGCGGCCATCGCCGCCGGAGAGATCGAGGCCAAGACGCCCTCGTCCGAAGCCTTCATCGAAAAGGCCTCGGGTATCAAGGCGCGCTATGTCATGGACAAGTCGGGGATCATCGATCCCGAGCGGATGTTGCCGCACCTGGCGGCGCGCGGCGACGACGAGCTGTCGATCCTGGCCGAGATGGCGGTGAAGGCCGCCCAGGACGCCATCAGGGCCTGGGGCAAGCCGGTCAGCGAGATCGGCGCCGTCATCTGCGCCGCGTCGAACATGCAGCGCCCCTACCCCGCGATGGCCATCGAGGTGCAGCAGGCGCTGGGGATCGAGGGCTTCGCCTTCGACATGAACGTGGCCTGCTCCTCGGCCACCTTCGGCATCAAGACGGCGGCGGACTTCGTGGCCTCCGGCTCGGTCAAGGCCGTGCTGATGGTGAACCCGGAAATCTGCTCGGCGCACCTGAACTTCAAGGATCGCGACAGCCACTTCATCTTCGGCGACGTCGCCACCGCCGTCATCATCGAGGCCGAGGACCAGGCTGGACCCGGCGGTTGGGACATTCTGGGCACGAAGCTTCAGACCAGCTTCTCGAACAACATCCGCAACAACTTCGGCTTCCTGAACCGCGCCGCCCTGCCGACCGACGCGAACGAGCCGGTTTCGTCCGACGGCCTCACGGACAAGATGTTCGTCCAGCAGGGTCGCAAGGTGTTCAAGGAGGTGGTGCCGATGGTGTCGACCATGATCCTGGATCACGCCGCCGAGCTGAACCTGGACACGCAGGGGCTCAAGCGCCTTTGGCTGCACCAGGCCAACATCAACATGAACACCCTGATCGGCAAGAAGGTGCTGGGCCGCGATCCCGAGCCCGAGGAGAACGTCATCATCCTGGACGACTACGCCAACACCTCCTCGGCGGGGTCGATCATCGCCTTCCACCTGCACAATGACGGCTTTGCGCCGGGCGAGACGGGCCTGATCTGCAGTTTCGGCGCAGGCTATTCGGCGGGCACGGTTTTTGTGCAAAAGCGCCCATAAACCCGCCGAACAGGAATCATTATTTCCGGCGGCGCTTGCACTGTTCGGAAATTTTTGCAAACCGTATCGCGTCGAGAAGCAGGGGGGACGGCGCCCGAATGACTCAGACGGCTTTGCCTTGGGCTGAAAAACTCAGTGATCCGCTGGCGCACGACGTGGCCACGGTGTTGCAACGCATGGGCGGTTCGGCCCATCAGGATATGGTGATCAACTGCGTCGCGGCGCTGAAACGCCAACGCGGCGAGTCGGTGACTCAAGACCTCAAGATGAAGATCATCGAGGTGTTCGAGCGCTATCGCGACTTCTTCATCCGCCCCTTCGGCGAGGGGTCGATGCGCTGGGCCCTGGCGCCGGGCGTCGCCTGACCATTTAAAGGCCGAACAACGAAAAAGGCCCGCTCCGACTGGAGCGGGCCTTCGTCATTTCAGACCATCCGCGCTTAGAAGCGGCGGATGTAGCTGACCGAATAGGCGTCAGCCTCGCCGCGATCATCGCGGAAGTCGCGGCGGGTCCAGTCGGCGCGGACGCCGTTGACGCCGTCCAGGTAGTAGTTGGCGCCGACGCCGTAGTTCCAGCTGTCGCCGCCGACCTTGCTCTCAGAGCCGGCCAGCTCCTGCTTCAGCTCGGTGTGGCCGTAGCCGCCGCGGGCGAACAGCTCCAGCTTGTCGCTGACGGGATACTTGCCCACGACATAGCCGGCGGCGTCCCACTCGTGCTTGATCTGACCGTCGACGCCGGCGACCGTGATGTCCTTGTCCTTGACCCCTACGCCGACCTCGGTCTCCACGGCCAGGTAGCGGTTCAGGTTAACGCCCAGGCGGCCGGACACGGCGCCGGTCTGGGCCGCATCGCCTTCCATGTGCGTGTAACCCAGCGAACCATAGCCACGCGGTTCAGGGTTCGATTGAGCAAACGCCGGAGCGGCGAGAACAGAGATAGCGGCTGCGGCGAGAAAAACGTTACGCATTATTTCATACTCCTTAGATGATGTGACTTCTGTGGTCACATGCCCCATCCAACGAAGCTTAAATGGTTGCGCCATCACACTCGTTCCATAGGCGAAGCGGCCAAACACAACATTAGTTACGCAAAAGACACATACGTCGTTACCTAAATGACGCAAAAGAAAGGGCGCGCTCCGCCGGGAAGCGCGCCCAACCGATCCGCCGGGAATCGGATCAGAAACGACGGACGTAGTTGACCGAATAGACATCCACTTCGCCGCCGTCGTCGGTGAAGTCGCGACGGGTCCAGTCGCCGCGCAGGCCGTTCTGGCCGTCGAAGTAGTAGTTGGCGCCGACGCCGTAGTTCCAGCTTTCGCCGTCGGCCTTGCGCTCGACGCCGGCCAGTTCGGCCTTCATCTGCGTGGTGCCGTAGCCGCCGCGTGCGAACAGTTCGAAGTTCGGCGTGACCGGCAGGGTGCCGACCGCATAGGCGGCCAGATCATAGTCGTGCTCGATCTTGCCCTTGGCGCCGGCGATGGTGAAGTCGTCATCCTTCACCCCGATCGAGCCTTCGCCCTCGACGCCGAAATAGGGGTTGAACTTGGCGCCCAGACGGCCGGTGACGGCGCCCAGGTTCCCATCCGAATGGTCCAGCTGCGAATAGCCGAGCGTGCCGTAGTAGGTGGGGCCGCCCGGCTGTACGACCTGGGCCGCAGCCGGCAGGGCGAATACAGAAAGGGCGGCGGCGGAGAGAATAACGTTACGCATGAGCTTCAATCACTCCTTATTGTGATGAGCAGGCCTGGCCTGACCACCTTGCGGAGAAACAAATCTCAAGCGCACAGCACCGTTCCCTATGCTTGATGAAGCAATCTATGACTGTGCGAACAGAAGCACACACCGCGTTCCGCCAAGGATGACTATTTCGCGGCATGAAAAAGGCGACCCTTTCGGATCGCCCTTCTCTTGTCGTCGATTGAAAGGGCCTCAGCGGTCCTTTTCGCGCTCCTCGCCCGAGCGTGCGCTCAGCGCGGCCTGCGCCGCCGCCAGCCGGGCGATCGGCACCCGATAGGGCGAACAGGAGACGTAGTCGAGGCCGACCGTCTCGCAGAAGGCGATCGACGACGGGTCGCCGCCGTGTTCGCCGCAGATACCCATCTTCATGCCGGGCTTGACCGAACGGCCCCGCTCCTCGGCGATGCGGATCAGGTCGCCCACGCCGTTCTGGTCCAGACGGACGAAGGGATCAGTCTCGAAGATGCCCTTGTCCAGATAGGCCTGCAGGAAGTGGCCGGAATCGTCGCGGCTGATGCCGAAGGTCGTCTGGGTCAGGTCGTTGGTGCCGAAGCTGAAGAACTCGGCGTGCTCGGCCAGATCGGCGGCGCGCAGGGCCGCGCGGGGCAACTCGACCATGGTGCCGACCAGGTAGTCCACGTTGTCCCCGGCGTCCGCAAAGACGGCCTTGGCCGTGCGGTCGGTCAGTTCGCGCAGATACTTCATCTCCAGACCCAGGGCGACCAGCGGGTGCATGATCTCCGGGATCGGGGCGACGCCCGAGGCCGCCTTCACCTGCAGCGCCGCCTCCAGGATGGCGCGGACCTGCATCTCGTAGATTTCCGGATAGGCCACGCCCAGGCGACAGCCGCGGTGGCCCAGCATGGGGTTGGTCTCATGCAGTTCGCGGGCGCGGCGCTTCAGCTTGGCGGCGTCCAGCCCCTGCGTCGCCGCCAGGGCGTCGATGTCGGCGTCGGTGTGCGGGATGAACTCGTGCAGCGGCGGGTCCAACAGACGCACCGTCACCGGCAGGCCGCTCATGATGGTGAACAACTCGACGAAGTCGGCCTTCTGGAACGGGGCGATCTTGGCCAGGGCCACGCGGCGGCCCGCCTCGTCGTCGGCCAGGATCATCTCGCGCACGGCGGCGATGCGGGCCTCGTCGAAGAACATATGCTCGGTGCGCGACAGGCCGATGCCCTCGGCGCCGAAACCGCGCGCGGTCTTGGCGTCCAGCGGGGTCTCGGCGTTGGCGCGGACCTTCAGGCGGCGAATGCCGTCGGCCCAGCCCATCAGGGTCTGGAAGTCGCCCGTCAGCTCCGGCTCGATCATGGCCACGGCGCCGTCCAGCACCTCGCCCTTGCCGCCGTCGATGGTGATGACCTCGCCCGCCTTGAAGGTGCGGCCGCGCGCGGTGAAGGTTCCGGCCTTCTCATTGATGGCGATCTCGCCCGCGCCCGAGACGCAGGGGCGCCCCATGCCGCGCGCCACGACCGCCGCGTGGCTGGTCATGCCGCCGCGCGCCGTGACGATGCCGCGCGCCGCGTGCATGCCGTGGATGTCTTCGGGGCTGGTCTCGTCGCGGACCAGGATGACGGCGTCGCCCTGCTGGCCCAAACGCTCGGCCTCATCGGCGTCGAAGACGATCTTGCCGGTCGCCGCGCCCGGCGAGGCGGGCAGGCCCGCCGCGACGACAGTGCGCGCCGCCTTGGGGTCCAGCGTCGGGTGCAGCAGTTGGTCCAGCGCGGCCGGTTCGACGCGGCTGACGGCCTCGTCCTGAGAGATGACGCCCTCGGAGGCCAGATCGACGGCGATCTTCAGCGCCGACTTGGCCGTGCGCTTGCCGTTGCGGGTCTGCAGCATCCACAGGCGGCCCTGCTCGACCGTGAACTCGATGTCCTGCATGTCGCGGTAGTGGCTTTCCAGCCGCCCCACCACGTCGACGAACTGGGCGAACACCTGCGGCATCGCCTCTTCCATCGACAGCGCCGTCTCGCCCATCTCCTCGCGACCCGCCTTGGTCAGGGACTGCGGCGTGCGGATGCCCGCCACCACGTCCTCGCCCTGGGCGTTGATCAGGAACTCGCCATAGAGGCGGTTCTCGCCGGTCGAGGGGTTGCGGGTGAAGGCGACGCCGGTGGCCGAGGTCTCGCCCATATTGCCGAACACCATCGACTGGACGTTGACGGCCGTGCCCCAGCTTTCGGGGATGTCGTGCATGCGGCGATAGAATTTCGCCCGGTCGTTCATCCAGCTTTCGAACACGGCGCCGACGGCGCCCCACAGCTGGGCCTGGGGATCCTGCGGGAAGGGCTTGCCCAGTTCGCGCTCGACCAGGGCCTTGTAGTCCGCGACCACCTTCTCCCAGTTCTCGGCGGTCAGTTCGGTGTCGACCGAGACGCCCAGACGATCCTTGTGGTCGTCCAGCACCTCTTCAAAATAGTCGTGGCCCAGGCCCAGCACCACGTTGGAGTACATGGTGATGAAGCGGCGATAGGAATCGAAGGCGAAGCGGCGATCGCCCGACAACTTGGCCAGGCCCTCGACCGTCTGGTCGTTCAGACCCAGATTCAGGACGGTGTCCATCATGCCCGGCATGGAGGCGCGGGCGCCCGAGCGCACCGACACCAGCAGGGGGTTGGCGGCGTCGCCGAAGGTCTTGCCCACCACGCCCT
Organism: Brevundimonas sp. 357; assembly: GCF_003938605.1. Taxonomy (GTDB): domain Bacteria; phylum Pseudomonadota; class Alphaproteobacteria; order Caulobacterales; family Caulobacteraceae; genus Brevundimonas. The sequence continues at coordinate 124,066 of NZ_RHWX01000011.1, forward strand.
CGACATGGGCCAGCGCCGCCTTGACCTGATCCGTCAGGTCGGACGGATAGGTTTCGCCATTGGCGTAGTACCAGGTGCAGACCTCGGTGGTGATGGTGAAGCCGGGAGGCACCGGCAGGCCGAGGGACGACATCTCGGCCAGGTTCGCGCCCTTGCCGCCGAGAAGGTTCTTCATCGAAGCGTCGCCGTCAGCGGATCCGCCGCCGAAGCCATACACCCACTTGGTCATTTCGTAGTTCCTGAACCGTGGTCTGACTGCGAGTCGCAGCCCCGCATATGTAGAAGTGTGCGGGTTATATATGAGTCCCGCCTTACGGGGGCCCTCACTAGCGCGCTGCACCTGCGAAGGCGAGGCTGGAGGCGTAACAATCCGTGAGAGGATGTATCGTCCAGTGCGGCGACGACGCAGCCTGACGCACTGGAGGAAGCGATCAGTCCTGCCTATCTTGGCCTTATGTCCATCGCTCGTCTCGACAGTCGCGCCCTGATCCGCGTCAGCGGCCCCGACGCCCGCCCCTTCCTGCACAATCTTCTGACCCAGGATGTGGAGACGTTGCAACCGGGCGAGCTTCGGTTCGGCGCCCTGCTGTCGCCGCCGGGACGGCTGCTGTTCGACCTGTTCATCTGGGGCGAGGAGGACGGTGTCGTCCTGGACGTCGCGGCCGAACGGCGCGACGCCCTGGTCCAGCGGCTGAGCCTCTACAAGCTGCGCGCCCAGGTCGAGGTCATGCCCATCCCCGACGCGGTCTTCGTCGCCTGGGGCGCGGATGTTCCCGACGGCTTCGTCGCCGACCCGCGCCTGCCCGGCCTGGGCGGCCGCCGCTGGGGCGATCAGAGCGAGACCGACGCGGTCGAGGCCGACTGGCAGGCGCATCGCCTGGCCCTGGGCGTGCCCGATCCGACCCAGGACGCCCTGATGGACAAGACCTATCCGATCGAGGCGGACTTCGACCTGCTGAACGGCATCGACTTCCACAAGGGCTGCTTCATCGGCCAGGAGACGACCTCGCGCATGAAGCGGCGCGGCACGATCAAGAACCGCATGATGGCCATCGCCTTCGACGGCCCCGCCCCCGAACGCGGCGCCGAGGTGCTGAAGGGCGAACTGCGGGCCGGCGAAGTCATGACCGGCGCCGAGGGACGGGCCATCGCCCTGATGCGGCTGGACCGCATGGACGGCGATCTGACCGTCGAGGGCCGCCCCGTGCGGGTCGAGAAGCCCGACTGGATCCCTGATTTGTAAGGCGGAATCCGGCAAGACGGAAAATATGCTTGTCGTGATGTAAAAGTCGCTTGACGTAAACGCGGCCTCGTTGGTAAAGCTCACTTGTCAACACGACAGGGGAGCTTGTCATGAACACCGAAATCACCACCGCCGCCGGCGCCGTCGCCGCCGACAAGAGGAAGCTGGATGACCTGACCGTCGCCCTGTGCGCCCTGACCGTGGTCGGGGTCAGCGCCGCCTCCGCCACGCCGTTCTGGCCCGAAGCCTGGGGCCGCGCGCCGTCGATCGGCGTCGTCGTCCTGGCCGCCGGGCTGGCCGTCTTTCTGGCCCTGCACACCCTCTACTGGTGGCGCGCGCTGGATGAGGCCGCCAAGGAAGCCCACAAATGGGCCTGGTGGTGGGGCGGCAATCTGGGCTTCATCGTCGGCGGCGCGGCCGTCGTCATCGCCGCCCTCGCAGGGGTGAACCTGCTGCCCGCCGCCGCGCCGCACACCGATGCGGCCCTGATCGCCCTGGGCGTCGTCGCCGCCTTCGCCGCCCAGGCCGTCGGTTACGGGATCGCCTGGTGCGGCTGGTGGATCGCCCGCCGATGACCAGCGCCTTCATCAACCGCCTCAAGGTCTTCCGCGCCGAGCGCGACTGGACCCAGGCCGATCTGGCCGAACGCCTCGGCGTCTCGCGCCAGACCGTCCAGGCGCTGGAGAAGGGCCGCTACGACCCGTCCCTGCCGCTGGCCTTCCGCATCGCCCGCCTCTTCGGCCAGCCGATCGAAGCCATCTTCATCGCCTGACCCCGCCTGCCCTACTCATCTCAATCGACACATCGAAATCCAAAGGACCGTCATCATGTTCAACCTGTTCTCGACCGCCGCCGACCGTTTCTCGGGCTTCGCCATGGGCGTCTGCGGCGCCCTGCTGATCAGCCTGGCCGTCCAGGCCGTGCCGACCTTCGGCCGCTCCGCCGAAACCCCGGCGGCCGCCGTCGCCCAGATCGTCGCCCGCTGATCCCTCTTCACGCCTCGCCTTCCCGCTCCCAGCCCCTGTGCTGACGAGCCTTCCGTCGCCCGCATCTGAGCTCGGCGACGCCTGAAACCCCCTACAATCCAAGGACACTGCAATGACCCTCGCACGCCGCATGGGCCAATCGGCCAACCATGTCTCGCGCTTCGCCGCCGGCCTTCTGGCGGCGCTGGCCGCCTCCGCCGCCCTAGCCGCCGCGCCCGGCGCCGCTCACGCCGAACCGGCTGCGCCCGCCCCCGCCGTCGCTCCCATCCCCCGCGCCGAGGGCGCCGGCCCGCCGCTGTGGGTGGTCAAGGACGCGGACTCCACCGTCTATCTGTTCGGCACGGTCCATCTGTTGCGACCCGGCACGGCCTGGGGCTCGGACAAGGTGGACGCCGCCTTCGCCAGCGCCTCGGACATCTGGGTCGAGATCGCCGATCAGGACGATCAGGCCGTAGTCATGCCTGTGATCCAGCAGCACGGCGTCGATCCGTCCCGCCCCCTGTCGTCGGTCCTGTCGGCCGAGGACTTCGCCGCCTTCGACAAGGTCGCCCAGGCGAACGGCGCCAGCGCGGCCGCCCTGGACGCCTACCGCCCCTGGCTGGCGGCCTTCATGATCTCCATGTCCGGCCCGACCGAGGCCGGCTATCGATCTGAAGCGGGCGTCGACAAGACGCTGATGGATCGCGCCCGCTCCGAAGGCAAGGCGCTGCACGGCTTCGAGACCGCCGACATCCAGGTGCGCCTGATCGCAGGCATGAGCGAAGAGGTCCAGGTCGCCTATCTGAACCACTTTGTCCGCAACACCGACCGCATCGTCGCCAACCTGGATGAAACCGTGGCCGCCTGGCTGAAAGGCGACATCGCCGAAACGGGCCGCCTGAACCGCGCCAACACCCGCGACGTGCATGAAGACATCCACCGCGCCGCCCTGATCGACCGCAACAGCGACTGGACCCGCCAGATCGAGGCGATGATGAAGGATTCAGGCACGGCCTTCGTCGCCGTCGGCGCCGCTCACCTGATGGATCAGGACAGCGTCATCGACATGCTGACCGCGCGCGGCTTCACGGTCGAGCGACTGTAGGACGCCCCGCACAACCCCATGAAGGCCCGGCGGAAACGTCGGGCCTTTTCGCTTGCGCCGCCAGAACATTCCAGCAACATCGCGCCATGACCGAATCCGAAAAGGCTGAAGGGCGCTGCGGCTGGTGCGGGACGACGGACCCGCTCTACATCGCCTATCATGACAGGGAATGGGGCGTGCCCGAGTACGACGCCCGCGCCCTGTGGGAGAAGCTGGTGCTGGACGGCTTCCAGGCCGGGCTGGCCTGGATCACCATCCTGAGAAAGCGCGAGGGGATGCGCGAGGCCTTCGGCGGCTTCGACCCCGAGATCGTCGCCCGCTACGGCGAGGCGGACCGCGCGCGTCTGCTGGCCGACCCGCGCATCATCCGCTCCGGCGCCAAGATCGACGCGGCCATCAACGGCGCCCGCATCTGGCTGGACATGAGGGATAGCGGCGAGGATTTCTCAGCCTGGCTGTGGTCCTTCGTCGGCGGCCAGCCGCTGGTGAACGAGTGGGAGCATTTCCGCGAGGCCCCGACCCAGACCGCCGAAAGCCTCGCCATGGCCAAGGCCCTGAAGGCGCGCGGTTTCAAGTTCTGCGGCCCGGTGATCACCTATGCCTTCATGCAGGCGGTCGGCATGGTCAACGACCATCAGACGACGTGCTTCCGGCATGGGGAGGTGGGTGAAATGGGCGCCGCCAACGGCTGATTTCAGACCCACGACCCATTCGGACCTTCGCGGCGTACGTCTACGCGCCGTAGGGTCACAGACAGCTAGTCGACAACAGGGAAGGAAAGTAGGTGAAGCGAGCCGATTGTCCTGATGCGGTCGAAAAGCTGACCTCGTAGGTCTCGGCATCCACCCCAATCGTGACCCCTTCGTGGGTCATGCGACGCAAGGCGTCCAGACGGGGCGCGTCCGCAGCTTGGCATTGATCCTGCGGCGCCCGGCCCGCGTATGTGGCGTCGCTGACTAAGAGTTCCTGTTTCGAATCCCATCGCCCCGCATCTGCGCAGCCAAGGCGTAGTTCGTAAGTGGTGAGCATGAGATCGGTTGTCTCGATGTTGTCGAGCCAAAGCTCCACGCTAGACCCGGTGACGTCCTGGCCGTTGATCTCCGTGGGGAACCAGTGGCCGGGCAATCCGTGGTCGCCCTCGTCTGCGCAACTCACTAAGGCCAGCATGGCTAGCGCGCACCCAGCCCTGAGTGACGTCCGACTGCGAGAGAGAGTTGCATTGACCATGCCTAAACTGAGCATTGTCCGTCTCAGCTTTCCACCCTTAAGCGAACTTCGGTTCACGACCCGTTGCGGACTTCTCATTCGGATGATGTCGGCGGCGCCGTCGGCGTTGGCCCACTACACCGTGGCAAAAGCCACCACTTCGTCGAGCGGCTCATCGGGATGGCTTGACGTTGTAATAAACCGAGTGTCGTCAGACCCGTCGCCACTTATGAACCGGTCGATCCCGCTTCTCATAGCGCCGCAGTTTCGGCTACCATTCCTCATTGATCGGGGAAATCATGACGGACCAGTTGCAGCAAGGCAGGGAAGTAGCATCTGACGTCAGGAAGCCCGCAGCGCCGACCAGCGTCCCGGTTATTCGTTCAGGGGGATTTCAGCTTGCCAAACGGCTGACTGAGTTTTTCTCCGTCGTCACCGCCGCATCGTTTGCCGTGTCAATATCCGCAAACCAGGCGGTATTTGATCGTTGGGGTCTGAACTTCCTCCAACTCGCAACGGTCACTGACGTCGTAATGTCGGGTCTATCGCTTCTCTTCTTTGCCATTCCCTTGGCAATGGCGCTGCTGACCGCTTGGGTCATCGGAGGTTTTAGAGGGCGGTTGCGCTGGTTTGGCCGGATTGCGCTCATCATCGCCGCCCTTGTTTTCGCCCTGGGCCTCTGGGGGTTATCCCAAGGCGAAGCCGACCAAGGCGCAGCGGCTGCGGTGTCCTCGAGCGGTTTCGTGCTGGTTGGTCTGCTCGGTCAACCCGCTCTGCGTTTTCATAGAGAAAGGAGCCTGCGCGCCGGCATCGCAGCCATCGCCGCCGCTATTCTCGCCGCCGTCACCTTGGGCCAGACAGTCGCCTACACCGTGAAGAGATATGAGGCGCGCGGCTATTCCGCCGACGCCCAGCTCTATCTTCAGCCCTCGATCCCTTCTTGCAAAGGTCGAGCGCTGTGGGTTGGTGAGCGTGCCGTAGTGCTCGACTGCAGCGAACGAGGCGGCCCCCGCAGTATCAGCGTCATCTTTGGACAAGAGAATCAGCTCTACAGAGCTGTGGCGCCCCAACGGGATGGGGGAGCCGCTAACCACCCTTAAAAGAACTTCGCTTCACGACCCATTGCGGACCTCGCCGCCAATCCACTAGGAGCAAGTACGGCAGGGGATCGACCATGATTATTGCGGCGATGATATCTACGGTTCTGCAGACTGGGGGCTGGGCTCCGGGGTCAGATCTGCCGGAGCCAGCAACCTGTCAACGGTCTGTCAGGGATGCGACGACGGAAAAGCGGTTGTGGTGTCCTGGGGAGCTGGGAAAACGACTGCCGAATAATGTCTATGCAAGCTTCCCTGCCGATGGAAAAGGCAAAGGCTGGGCTCTTCTTCGTTGCGATGTTGGCGAAGGCAAGGTGACGACCGCGTGCGAGCTGACCGATGAATCTGCCCCCGGATCGCGGTTCGGCGCGTGGGCGATCAGAGCTCATTTGACCGCAACGCTTGTAACCAAAGGAGAGGAGCCGATGCCGGGCGACCAGTACTATGCCATTGCGCGGTGGGAGGTTCAGTAAGAACCAGGTTTGGGATACCGCGCGCCCGCTTCCCACCCTCAGCAGCAACTCGGCACAGCCGCTTCTCGCAACACAAGTAGACCAGGCGGCAGCCTTCCCCCATGCCCCGGTTCGTGGCACTGACGCCTGATGCTCGCCCGCACCGCTACCGCCAAGACCGACCGCCCCTTCCCCACCCTGATGCTGGAGCTTGAGGCGCGCGCGACGTGGAACGGTCATGTCTGCGGAGTCGATGAAGCCGGACGCGGTCCCTGGGCCGGGCCGGTGTCGGCGGCGGCGGTGATCCTGAACCCGGACGATCTGCCGCCGGGCATCGACGACTCCAAGGCGTTGACGGAGAAGCGCCGCGCGGCGCTGGAGCCGCTCATCAAGACGCGCGCCCTGGCCTGGGGCGTCGGTTTCGCCTCGGTGGAGGAGATCGACGAGCTGAACATACTGCACGCCACGGGCCTGGCCATGCGTCGGGCGGTCGAGGCCCTGGCCCATCCGCCGGTTCACGCCCTGGTGGACGGCAACTATCGCTTCAAGCTGCCGTGCGCGGTGACGCCCGTGGTCAAGGGGGACAGCCGGTCGCTGTCGATCGCGGCGGCGTCGATCCTGGCCAAGACGGCGCGCGATCGGCTGATGATCGAGATGGATGCGACCTATCCGGGCTACGGCTTCGCCAGCCACAAGGGCTATAACGCCCCCATCCACCAGAAGGCCCTGCAGACGCTGGGCCCCTGCCCCGAACACCGGCGCAGCTGGGCGCCGATCAAGGCCCTGCTGGACGCCGCCTAAGCGAAAATCAGACGGACAGGGCGCCGCCCAGCAGCATTCCCATCAGACCCGCCGCGATCGCGCCGATCAGCAGGATGGTCCAACTGTCCAACCCGCGCCCGCGCCGCAACGACGGACGGGCCGGACGCGCGGCCTGACGCTGGGCGTCGAAACGCGCAGCGTCAAAACCATGAGCGTCAAAGCGGGAAGCAGGGGGAGGAAGGCTGGAAAGCGTACGCATACGGCACAAACGGCGTGCGCCCGGCTTTCGTTCCCGTCAGGCGGCGACCGGCAGTTCGATCGGCCGATCCGTGACCACGAACAGATATTCCACATTCCTCAGCCGCCCGATGGAGCCGACCTTCTGACCCTTCAGATTGTGGATGCCGATGCGGGCGCCGACGTAGCGGGGGCGCGGGATCTCGACCACCTGCACATGGCCGCGCGCCGACAGCATGGCCGTCAGCTCGTCGCGGCTCAGATAGCCCTCGTCGTTGAAGCTGACGATCAGGTTCGGCGCCCTCAGCCGCTCGATGACGGTCTGCAGGGCCGGGCCGATGCCGGGCCGGCTGTTGAAGGCGGACTTGCGCGTCTTCACGTCCACCCGCTTGCGCGCCACGCCATAGGTTTCCGGCTTGTCCCACAGCACCAGGCTTTCCCAGCAGTGATAGTTGCCGAGGTAGGAGTGCTGGTTATAGGGCGGGTCCAGATAGACGAGGTCGGCCTCGACCTCGGCGGCGATCTCGACCGCATCGCCGTGCGTCGCCACGCACGAGCCCGCCGCCACGCCCGGCAGCAGGTCCGGCAGGCGCAGCTCCAGCGGCTTCAACGCGCGCGGCGCCCACTGCTTCATGAAGGCCATCTGCAGGCCCGCCGTGGAATCCACCCGATCGGCCGCCTCCATCAGGGCGACCAGGACGACCGCCTTCAGCTCCGGCTCCAGCCCCATGACCTCGATCCGCTCGCGCATGGCGTCGATGCGGGCGCCGTTGTCGGGGTGGAAGAAGCGGGCTTCCTCACAATAGGTGCGGGTGAACCAGCCCGGCGCGGGCGCCACGGCGCGCAGTTCCGCCAGCACCGCCTCAGCCCGTTCGGCCCAGACCTCGCGGTCGGCCTGGACATAGGCGGTGGCGAGCGCATGGGCATAGGCGTTGTGATCATTGGACCAGACGCGATAGCCTTCGCGCTTCAGCGCGTGGCCCACGCGCGCGGTGCCGGAGAACAGGTCGCAGACCGTCCCGCCCTGCGGCTGAGCCGCCCGCACCGCGCCGATCACCTGGCCCAGAAGCGCGCGCTTTGAGCCGATGTATTTGATCATTCCGCCCCGTCAGGTTTTGCGGGCGCGCTTCGCCCCGTGTTGCCGGGGGGCAGCATGGGCCGGAGCATGGGCCAGACGCAACAGATTCGCGGCCCCCGGCGCGCCGAAGGGCGTTCCGGCCAGGATCAGGATGCGCTGCCCCGGCTCGGCCAGGCCGTAGAGCATGGCGGCCTCGACCGCATCGTCGGTCAGGCCTTCCAGCGAGGTCGGCTGTTCGCCCAGACGCGGCTCCAGCCCCCAGACCAGGGCCAGGCGACGCGCCGTCTCGGGCTTGGGCGTCAGCGCCAGGACCGGTTGCAGCGGCCGCTCGCGCGACATCCGCCGCGCCGTGCCGCCCAGGGTGGTGAACACCACCATGCAGGCGGTCGAGGACGCCTCGGCCGCCTTCCTCGCCGCCGCGACCAGGGCGTCGACGTCGTCGATGTCCATGCCCGCGTGTTCGGCGTCCATCAGGCCCGGCCACAGGGGGTCGCGCTCCACCCGCTCCATGATGCGGTTCATGATGGCGACGGCTTCCAGCGGATAGTCGCCCGCCGCCGTCTCGGCCGACAGCATCAGGGCGTCGGCGCCCTCATAGACGGCGTTGGCCACGTCGGACGCCTCGGCGCGGGTCGGGGCCGGGGCGCTGGTCATCGATTCCAGCATCTGCGTCGCGACGATGGCGGGGACGCCGCGCTGGCGGGCGGCGCGCAGGATCTTCTTCTGGGCGACCGGCACTTCCTCCGGGTCCATCTCGACCCCCAGATCGCCGCGCGCGACCATGACGCCGTCGCAGTAGTCGAGGATGCTCTCGAGGTCGTTCAGGGCCTGAGGCTTTTCGATCTTGGCCAGGCAGGCAGCCTGACCGTTCACGATGCTCTTCAGCTCGGCCATGTCCTCGGCCTTCTGCACGAAACTGAGGGCCACCCAGTCGACGCCGAGGCGAAGCGCGAAGGCCAGATCCTCGCGGTCCTTGGGCGTCAGGGCCGAGACCGGAATGACCGCCTCGGGCACCGCCACCCCCTTGCGGTCCGACAGCTTGGAGCCGCTCTCGACCGTCACGTCGCACCATTCATCGGTGCGCTCGCCCACGCGCAGGCGCACCCGGCCGTCGTCCAGCAGCAGCAGCATGCCCGGCCGCAGCGCCTTGAAGATTTCCGGATGCGGCATCTGCACCCGCGTCTCGTCGCCCAGCGCCGGGTTCAGGTCGAAGCGCATCTGGTGGCCCGGCTTCACCTCGATCTCGACATCAGCGAAGCGGCCCAGCCTCAGCTTGGGCCCCTGCAGGTCGGCCAATACGCCCAGCGGCCGCTTCAGCGCCATTTCGGCCCCGCGCACGGCCTTGAGGGCGGCGGCGTGGTCGTCGTGCGAGCCATGGCTGAAGTTCAGGCGAAAGACGTCCACCCCGGCCTGCGCCAGCGCCTTGACCGTTCCCGGCGCACGGCTGGCGGGTCCGAGTGTCGCGACGATGCGCGCGCGGCGGGCTCTTTGCATGAACGGGTTTCCTCTGGTGGCTCTGACGGCCGGCGCCTCCCCTCAGAAGCGCTTCTCAGTCTCTTGTGCCAATGAAATGCGGGAGACGTAAGACCGCCTCCCGGCATGGAAACACGAGTTTATGGCCGCGAAACACGAAGTTATGGCGGCCGGTCGTCTTATTTCGTCTCGCAGCGGCCCTTGGCGAACTGCGGCAAGTCCATGCAGCGGCCGTCGATCGGCGCGTCCGGCGTGACGCCGATCAGATTGGCCAGCGTCGGGGCGATGTCGATGGTGCGCATGGGCAGGAAGCGCTCCTGGCCCTCGGCGCCCGGCCACCAGAAGACGATCGGCACGCGGCGGTCGTAATCCCAGGGCGAGCCGTGGCTGGAGATGGCGCCGCCGACACGGCCCTGGCCGGTCAGTCCCGGCTGCCAGGCGCGCAGGATGTCAGGCGAACGGCCCGCCACCGCCGACAGGCGCAGGCGCTCGCGCACGCTCAGGTCTTCGGGATTGATCGAGTTCGGCACAGGCTCGGCCAGAAGTTCGTCGCGCGACACCGCCAGCGCCACCTGCGGCTCGGCGTTCAGCAGTTCCAGGGCGGCGGCCAGCACCTGCGAACGCAGCGGCTCGGGCAGGGACTTGCGGTCCTTGTCGACGATGACGAAGCCGCCCGCCGACGACACCACGGGATCGGCGTCCAGACCGAAGCGGGCCTTCAGCGCGGCGTTGACACGCGGCTGCAGGGCGCGATCCACCCGGCCCGCATGGGGATAGCCCTCGACGGCCGAGCGCTCGGGGAAGTCCGAGCCGCCGTGATCGGCCGTCAGCACCACGATGGCGCCGCCCGGAACGGTCGACAGCTTGTCCAGGAAGGCGCCCAAGGCCGCATCGAGGCGCAGCATCTGCTCGCACATCTCGGGCCCCTGGGTGCCGTAGCTGTGGCCGATGCGGTCCGTGGCCGACAGGCTGACGCCCAGCATGTCCGTGACGCCGCGACGGCCCAACTGCCGGCTGTCCATCAGCTCGATCGCGCCTTCGATGGTCAGCTCGTCCAGGATCGGCGAGTTATCGAGGCGGAAGTTGGCCGGCGGCACCTTGGAGTCGAAGGTCTGGCCCGCGATGGTCCACTGCCCTTCCAGACGGCGGCAGGCGGCGTTGGAATAGGTCCAGCTGGGCGCCTGGCGGGTGAAGCGGTCGATCATCCGGGCGTTCAGGGCCGCCACCGGGGCCAGACGCGCCTCGGCCGACTGGCCCGGCTCGACATAGGTGGTGAAGCCGAAGTTGTCGGTCAGCCAGAAGGCGCCGTCGCCCTTGTGCCCGGCCAGGTTGATGGCGCCGCGATCCTTGCCCGACACGCCGTAGACGCGGCTTTCAGGGCTGACGGCCTTCAGCCAGTCGCCCAGGGTCGAGGCGCTCAGCTGTTCGGGGCCGACCGGGCCGTTGTCGGTGTTCTTGCCGTGAGCCAGGGTGTTCTGCGGCGCGGCCAGGCAATAGGTCTCCTGGCCCGTCGCCGTGTCGATCCAGTCGTTGGCCGGGATGCCGCTGCGCGCCGGATGGGCGCCGGTCAGGACGGTCGAGTGACCGGCGCAGGTCACGGTCACGCCATGGGTCTGATAGCCGTTGATCGAGACCATGCCCTGATCGGCCAGGGTCTTCAGCCCGCCGGTGAACTGGCTGCGGTACTGGTTGAACAGATTGGCGCTCAACTGGTCGACCACCACGGTGACGATCAGCGAGGGCGAGGCCCGTTCGGCCGCGGGCGCCGCTGCGGGGGCCGTCGCCTCCGCCGCCTGCGCGGCTCCGCTCAGGGCGACGAGGCCCAGGGTCAGGCCCAGGGCGGAGGCGAGAAGGCGGCTGCGGATCATCGGGAACACCAAGCGAAGCAGAAAGTCGTCAAATCCCTACGCCGCCGCCATGACGGGGCCAAGACAGCGCCGCTATGAAAAGGAGGCCGCAGCGCCCTCCGACGTCAGATCATCGGCTCGCCGCGTCGATGCGCGTCCAGCCACTCCCGGAAGAAGGCGCGGGCGATGAAGGCCAGCACGCCCGCGACGATGACGGGCCACATCAGGACATAGACGGTAAGCCAGAAGGTGGTCATGGCGATCTCCGGTCAGCGGGATTGAGGAAGTTGCGAGCCTGTCCGGGCCAAGGCGGGTGCGGCGACGGCGACGGCGACGGCGACGGCGACGGCGACGGCGTCGAAAACGTAGCCGACGGCGCCGTCCATCGAAATCCAGCCGAACCGCACCGGGAAGAAGATCGCCAGCGCCGCCAGAACCGAGACGGTGAAGGCCTTGTTGGTCACCTTCTCCCAATAGAAGCTGGCGATGACGGGGAAGACCAGCGCGCCCCAGATGGCGCCGACCAGGACCAGCAGGTCCAGGATGTTCATCCGCGCCCCGGCGAAATAGAGAGCCGCCCCGGTGGCGATGACCATGGTGGCCCGCCCGATGGTCAGCATCAGGCGCGGATCGGCCTTGCGCTTGCCCGCCCGGCCATAGATGTCGGCCATCATGATCGACGACAGGGCCGACGGTGGCGGTGATGAAGGTCGGCTTGATCAGGTCTTCGCGCACGGCGAACAGATGCTGGGCGATGGTCTGGTTGCCGATGGCGTAGGCCAGGACGGCGGCGATATAGGGCGCCCCCTGGTTCAGGAAGGCATCGGACGAGAAGAAGCTGGTCTGCTGCGGCGTCAGGTTGGATGCGCCCTCGACGAAGACACTGGGCCCGCCCATAGCGAAGAAGATGGCCGGAATGACCACGACCACGGCGCCCAGCATGGCGCAGACCTGAATGAAGTCGGTCAACACCGAGGCCCGGAACCCCGACCACAGCGTATACAACAGCACGCCCCCGGCGATGACGACGACGCCATTCAGATCAATTTCAGTCAAAAGAGAGAAGTTCGACTCTCAATTATCACATACGATATTGATAGCGAAGAAAATCGACTGAAATGATATTCATAACAATATACTTTATAGTCAGCGATTACCTATCTCCGATACATAAATCGTACCAATATGAAAACTGCATTCATCGACATCACACTTCGGAACGCAGGGATGCGGCAGCGACAAGGACGCGCGCGCCAAAGGCTCTGAGCCCGGACAGCATTTGGCCGCAGACGCAAAAAACGCCTGCGTTCAGGAACGCAGGCGTGGAAACGGCCTCACAGGACCAAATCCCTTAAGGGCGTCAGCCGAATCAGATCCGGCCGAAGATGGTGCGAGCGGCGGGGGTCGAACCCGCAAGACCAAGGTCGGCAGATTTTAAGTCTGCTGCGTCTACCAGTTTCGCCACGCTCGCGGCGCGCGCCTCAGCGCTTCGCCTCCTGTGCCGCACGGGCGGCCCGGAAGTCCACATCTGAATCGGCGATCAGACGCACCAGGGCCGTCCAGGCGGCGACGTTCTGGGTCATCTGGGCCGGGTCGATCTTGTCCAGGGTGTCGTCGGCGGTGTGGTGCAGGTCGAAATAGCGCGTACCGTCCTGGCGCAGGCCGAAGACCGGAACGCCCGCGCGCGCCAGGGGACCGATATCGACCCCGCCGAACAGCTCGGCCTCGCCCGGCAGCACGCCCAGCGGACGCAGGACGCCCTCCGCGATCTTGGCGAAGTCGGTGTTCTGAGAGCCGGGCGGCAGGCCCAGGGCGTAGACGCGATCGGCGCCGAAGTCGCTCTCGCCGGCGATGACGTGCTTCTCGACGTCCGCGCCGATGTTGCGGACATAGGCGCCGCCGCCGTTGCCGTGGTCGGTCGGCTGGGCGACCTCTTCCGAGCCGTACAGCACCACGCGGATCGTGCGCGACGGTCGGCCCTGCTCGGCGATCAGCTTGGCCGCGGCCAGGGTGATGGCGCCGCCTGCGGCGTCGTCGATGGCGCCAGTGCCCAGATCCCAGCTGTCCATGTGCGAGCCCAGGACGATGACCTCGTGGGGGCGCGAGGCCCCGACGATGTCGCCCATCACGTTCTGGCTGTGGGTCTCATAGGTGTGGGCGGTGGACTTCAGGCGCAGGCGCACCGTCTCGCCCATGCCCACCAGCCGCGCGATCTGATCGGCGTCCGGCGCGCTGAGCGCAAAGGCGGGCAGCGGCACCTTGCCCTCGACATAGCGGGTCGTGCCGGTGTGCGGCATCCGGTGTTCGTCCGAGCCCGCCGAGCGCATGACGAAGGCGACCGCCCCGCGCTTGGCCGCCTCGGTCGGGCCGACGCCGCGAATGCGCGACAGAGGACCGTAACCTGAGCCGTCCTGCATCCGCACCATCTGGCCGCCGTCGACCACGGCGATCTTGCCGGTCAGCGACCCGGCAGGAGCCGCCAACAGGGCGTCCAGACCATCGAAGAAGACGACCTCGGCCTCGACGCCTTCGGCCGGGGTGGCGATAGAATGACCAAGCGCGGCGGCGACCAGCTTCTGCGGGCGTGCGCCCAGAATTTCAGCGCTTTCCTCGCCCCGCTCCCAGCCGATCAGGGGGAACTGCTCGATGCGGACGTTCTGGAAGCCATGGGCGCGCATGTAGTCGGCGGCCCAGGCGGAGGCGTCCTGCTCGGCGCGCGAGCCCGCCGGGCGCGGGCCGAAGCGGGTGGTGATCTGGGTGACGTAGTCGAGGGCGATATTGCCCTTCAGCGCCTGATCCCGCACCTGTTCGGCGGCGCGGATGGCGCGGGCGTCCTGCGCCAGAACCGGCGTGGCGACAAGGCCGAGCGCCACAGCGCTGGCGGCCATCAGACGGATAGTGAACGACAAGAACGCCTCCCAGACTCAAACGACAGGCGCGGACCCTAGCGGGCGAAGATTGCGACCGAAAGTCTCAGCTTCGCCGATCCATCCTTCCTCCGTCATTCTCGGGACAAGCTCGAGGATGACGGCTGAGGAGAAGCGGCGCGCCTCCCCTCAGCCCCAAAATCACTCGCCCTTGATGAAGGGCTCGACCGGGCCTTGCAGCTTGACGGTCAGGGCCTTGCCGCGACGGTCGACGCGGTTGCCGACGGCCAGGCGGACCCAACCTTCCGAGACGCAGTATTCCTCGACGTTGGTCTTTTCCTCGCCCTTGAAGCGGATGCCCACGCCGCGCGCCAGCAGTTCGGCGTTGTGGAAGGGGCTGTCGGGATCGACCGAGAGGCGGTCAGGCAGGACGTCGGACATGGAAGGGTCTCGCGAAAAATCGAAGCGGGCTGAATAGCCGCGCAAGGCCTTTGCGACAACCGTCGCCTATTGCACCGACTGACGCGCGGCCGCCGGGGCGTCGGCAGGGGCCGGGGCGTAGGGGCGCGGGCCGGTCTCGGCGGGCGCCGGCGCCTTGGCCGCAGGCTGGGCGGCGGGTTGGGCCGCCGGTCGCGCAGCGGGGCGGTTGGCGGCGGGCGTCGGCGCACGACGC
>NZ_RHWX01000012.1 GCF_003938605.1 Brevundimonas sp. 357
GACATAGCCAGCCTGTCACCCTGACTCGGGCCGGAAAACTCCAGCCTCGGATGCTCCAGAAAACGGGGGCGGATCATTCAAGGGCCGGACTCTAGCTCCGCGTGGAGGAAATTCTCAGGGGCACGTCAGATGGATTCTGTAAAGTCGACGCCGGACGGCTTCCCGAGCGCCCTGATCTCGCCTGCGGCTGAACGCAACAGCGCGGCCATACTGGAGGTGCTGCGCGCCCATCTGCCTGCGCGCGGCCGGGTGCTTGAGATCGCCGCCGGATCGGGCCAGCACGCCGTCGCCTTCGCAACCGCCCTGCCCGGCCTGGACTGGACGCCCAGCGATCCCAGCGCGGAGGCGCGGGCCAGCATCGAGGCGTGGCGGATGAAGGCGGGCGCGGCGAACCTGCGCCCCGCACAGGCGGTCGACATGCTGGATGACGCCAGTTGGCCGTCAGAGCCGCTGGACGCCATCGTCTGTATCAACATGATCCACATCAGCCCGTGGTCGGCGGCCCAAGGCCTGATGCGGCTGGCGGAACGGTCTCTAACGCGTCCCGGCGGCCTGCTGTATCTCTACGGCCCCTATCGCGAGGCAGAGGTTGCGCTGGCCCCGTCCAACGCCGCCTTTGACGACAGCCTGAAGGCGCGCGATCCCGCATGGGGCCTGCGCGACCGGGACGAGGTTGAAACGCTCGCCCGGTCGCACGGCCTGGCCCTGACGCTGCGACGGGCCATGCCCGCCAACAACCTGAGCCTGATCTTCCGCCGGGTTTAGATGGCGGCGACCACCGCCGTCAGTGCGGCGCGATCCTTCAACAGGGCGACCTTGCCGTCGCGGAAAGCCGCGCCCGGCGCATCCGCCGCTTCGCCGAAGATTTCAGACGCCACGGCCACGCCGTCGGCGAAGGCCAGAACCGGCAGGCCCTGCGCCTTGGCCAGGTTCACCAGCGCCTTGACCTGCACCAGGCCGGCTTCGTCCGACACGCCGCCCGGAACCACCACGCCCTGAACACGGCCGCCGCTGATGTCGTCAGCCGTCGCCGTCGCCAGAACCGTCAGCCCGCCGGACATCAGGCTGCCCTCGCCCGTCGAGATCGGGGCCAGGGAAACGCCTTCAAACCGCAGGGCGGTTTCCATGTCGCCCAGTTCGCCGAAATCCATGCCCTTGCGCATGATCAGACCGAAGCGCAGGCGGGTTGGCGTGGGGCGGTTGCCGTATTGGCGAGAACGGGGGGCGGTCGCAGACTTGCTTTGAGCGTACAAAACGTCTCCTTCGAAGGTTATCGATCAATATTCGTAGACGATTTAAAGTTATCGTCCCGCCCTGCACGCCGAAGTCCGATCAGACACGGCAAACGTCGCAATCCGAATCGATCGGAAACGGACGCATCAAAATCATCAGGGTGACTGCTGATATAGGCTTATGATGCTGAAGGTCAACTTGACGATGAAAACGTGACCTGACCCGCCACCGCAGAAAATCTGAACGCGGACGCCCAACGACGACCTTGCCTGAGGGCGCGCCCCCGCCCTACACAGCCGATCGCATCGCAGAGAGTCAGTCCGGCCATGGCCTTCACCCGCACCTACGACGGCGACGAACCCGTCCGCATCAACAAGTGGCTGGGCCAGACCGGCGTCTGTTCGCGCCGCGAGGCCGAGGGCCTGATCGCCGAGGGGCTGGTCAGCATCGACGGTGAAGTGGTGCGCGACGCGGGTCGCAAGATCGAGCCGGGCCAGACCCTGACCCTGAACGACACGGGCGAGGCGGCGCTGGCGGCGGGCGTCGCCATCCTGCTGCACAAGCCGGTCGGCTATGTCTCGGGCCAGCCCGAGCCGGGCAAGGTTCCGGCCGTACGCCTGCTGACCACGGCCAACAAGATCGGCGAGGGCGAGACGCCCGCGCGCGACGCCTCCCTGCCCCCAGTCGGGCGACTGGACGAGGATTCGCGCGGCCTGCTGATGCTGTCGTCAGACGGCGTGGTAGCCAAGGCGGTGATCGGGCCGCAGTCCGATCTGGACAAGGAATACCTAGTCCGCGTCGCCGGCGCCGTGACCGAGGCCAAGCTGACCAAACTACGCCACGGTCTGGAGCTGGACGGCCGCCAGCTGAAGCCCGCCCGCGTCACCCAGATGGAGCCCCAGCGCCTGCGTTTCATCCTGCGCGAAGGCCGCAACCGCCAGATCCGCCGCATGTGCGAACTGGTCGGGCTGGAGGTCGTCGACCTCTATCGCATCCGCATCGGCCCGGTGAAGCTGGGCGACCTGCCGGAAGGCCGCTGGCGGATGCTGACGGCCGACGAGCGCGCGGCGCTGATCAAGGGCTGACCGGCGCCGTCATGGCCGCCAGACGGCTCAGTTCGGCGACATGGGAGGCGAAGGCCGCCTTTCCGGCATTGGTGAGGCTGAGCCAGGTGCGCTGGCGGCCGCCCTGCGCCGCCTTGCGGACAGCGAGATAGCCGGCCTCCTCCAGCGTCTTCACGTGTTTCGACAGGACGGAGTCAGACACCTGAATGGCGTCGCGCACCACCGCGAACTCGGCTTCGGCGGCGGACAGGATGGCGCATATCTGCAGCCTGCCCGGCGCATGGATCACAGGATCGAAAACCGGCGGCTTCACGACAGGCTCCGCACGTCGATGCGGTACAGGCGCATCCAGACCCTCATGCCGACGACGCCCAGAACCGCCGCCGCCAAACCATTAGCGAAGGGAACCCAGGCGACGCCCTGCACCCGCCCGAACCAAATGCTGAGGCCCATCAACCCCATCAGGATCGCCGCCAGGCCAAAGGCTGCCCAGCGGGCGCGACGCGGAGCATACCCGTTCACCCACACCCCTGTGCGATCCTGCCAGACCCGCATGATCGTCACCAGAATCGCGATCGCCACCACGACGCAGGCCATGCCGATCATGGTGGAAAAGCCCTGCCCCGCCACCAGAAGCCCGCACGCCAGGGCGTAGCCGGCGTCATACCACCAGGGCCAATAGTTCATCTTCCCGAGCGCCTGTTCGCGCGTCTGGCGTATCTGCTCCAGAGCGGCCTTCGCGTCGTGCGTATCTGACATGGGACATCCCTCACTTTCCAGAACGGAAAATGACAACGACTTTCCACTCCGTCAAGTCATAACTTTCCAGATCGGAAAGTTACCTGAGCGCCTCGAACCAGCGCTGCAGCAATGCCGCTTCGGCGCGGTGGGCCTCGGTGCGGGCAGCCGCCTCCTCGTCCACGCCCCAACGCTCCTCGGTAAAGGCTTCGTCCAGACGCGACAGGTCCAGCGCCGCCTCGCCCGCCAACGCCCCGCGCTGCACCGCCAGCCCCAGCACCGCCGAGCCGAACAGTGGAACCGCCGTCGCCAGCCCGGTCAGGGCGAAGTCGTCCATCTCCAGCGCCAGCGCCTCGACCCGCGCCAGAGCCTCCGGCGCCTGCGGTCGGTGGATGATCCCCTCGACCGTGTGCAGTTCGACGCCCAGTTCGCGCGCCGCCCAGTCGCGCCACGGCCCCCATTGCGCCTGCTGGCGTTCGATCAGGCCCGACGGCGTCTCGGCCAGATAACAGAGCACGTCCGATCCAGCGTAGCGGGCGATCTCTTCGGCCACAGGCCCGCGCGTCTGGCTGACCCGGTCGATGGCGGTCGAGGCCAGACGGGTGGCGGGCATGGTCCCCGGCATCAGATGCTCGCCCTGTGCGTTCCATTCCTCCGCCACCAGCCGCGCGGCGGCCTCGGTCGGCAGGACGATGGCGTTTCCGGCGGGCGTCTTGGGCGCGCGGCCGTCCAGCAGGACGATCCAGCCGCCGTCGCGGGCCTCGGCGTCGGCGCTCTTCCAGAAGCGCTTGATACGCTCCTCGGATTCACGAAAGCCCTTCTGGGCGGCGACGTTGGGATCAAGCGAAGGAATGTGAGACATGGCGGACTTCTAGGCGAAAAGCTTGGTCGAGGCGAAACGGTCGAGCGCCGCCTCCAGATCAGGAAGATCGGCGGCGATGTGCAACGCGCCCGCAGCCGCCTGCTCCTCCACCGTATGGAAGCCCCAGCCGACGCCCAGCGGATGCACCCCCGCCGCCACGGCCATCGTGATGTCGTGGCTGGTGTCGCCGATCATGACGGTCGAGGCGATATCGGCCCCGCAGGCGGTCATGGCGGCCCGCAACATGGCCGGGTCCGGCTTGCCCGGCCCGTCCTCGGCGCAGTGGCTGGACAGGAAAAGGTCGCTCCACTCGGGCCGCGCCAGGTTGCGGGCGACGCCGCGCCGGTTCTGACCCGTCGCCAGCGACAGCCGCCAGCCGTCGCGCTTCAGCCGCCGCAGGGTCTGCATGACGCCGGGATAGAGCGGCTCCTCATGCCCCGCCTCATACATGGCGCGAAAGCTGGCCTGAAAGGCGGCGACGAAGTCCGCCAGCTCAGCGTCCGTCAGCGACGGCTCCAGCACATGCAGGGCGTGATGCAGGCTCAGGCCGACGATCTGGCGCAGCCGCTCGTAGTCAGGCTCGGGCAAGCCCAGGACGTGGGCCGCCTCGCAGGCCGCGCGATGGATGGAGGCGCGGCTGTCGACCAGCGTGCCGTCGATATCGAAAACGGCGAGCGGCCTCATCGCATCCGCCGCACGCCCTCGAAGGGATCTTCGTCAGCCTCGTCCTCGGAGAAGCCGAAATGGTTGAAGCCGGCTTTCATTTCAGGGCTGAGGGGGGCCTCGACGATCAGCTTGCCGCCGCCGGGGTGGTCCAGCTCGATGCGGCGCGCGTGAAGCTGCAACTTCAGCGGGCCGGACAGTTCGCGCGATTTGTCGTCGCCGTATTTTGGATCGCCCAGGATGGGGTGGCCGATGGCGGCCATGTGGGCGCGCAACTGGTGCGTGCGGCCGGTGAAGGGGCGCAGCGCCATCCAGGCAGCCCGGTGGGCGGCGCGGCTGATGGTGGCGAAGGCGGTCTCGGCCGGTTCGCCCTTGGGATCCTTGGGCTCGGCCGGGCGCATCATCTCGAAATCGTTGATGCCGGTCTTCTTCAGCGCCATGTCGATCTGACCGGCCGAAGGTTTGGGATTGCCGATGACGATGGCCCAATAGGTCTTCTTGGCCTGGCGGCGGGCGAAGGCGCCGGCCAGACGCTTGGCCGCCTCCGGTCCCTTGCCCAGCAGCAGCACGCCTGAGGTGTCACGGTCCAGACGGTGAACCAGACGCGGCCGGTCCATCCCCTCGCCCCAGGCTGACAACAGGCGGTCGACGTGCTTGGTCGTCTTGGTCCCGCCCTGCACGGCCAGGCCGTGCGGCTTGTTCAGGGCGATGACCATGTGGTCTTCGTACAGCACCAGCGACTTGGCGTAGGCGATGTCGCGCTCGCTCAGTTCGTGCAGGTCGCCGGGCTTGCGCGGATTGGCGTCCGGCAGCGGCGGCACGCGCACGGCGGCGCCGGCGGTCAGGCGGTCCTGCGGCTTGACGCGCGAGCCGTCGACGCGGATCTGGCCGCTGCGAGCCATCTTCTCGACCTGGATGTGGGTCAGGTGCGGCCAGCGGCGCTTGAACCAGCGATCCAGGCGGATGTCGTCTTCATCCTCGGCGACATAGAGGGTCTGGACTTCGCGGCTCATGCGCCCACTCCGGTAAACAGTTTGCGCGCGATCATCAGGCCGACGAACAGAGCGGCGATGGCGAGAACCACCGAACCCGCCGCATAAACGAAAGCCGAGACGATTTCACGGCGTTCGATCATCAGGGCCGCTTCCAGTGAAAAGGCCGAAAAGGTCGTGAAGCCGCCCAGGACGCCGACGGCGGCGAACAAGCGGATGCTCTCCTGTCCCGCGCCCGCCCTCAACGCCAGCCAGCCGACCAGCAGGCCCATCAGAAGGCCGCCCGCCACATTGGCGGTCAGGGTCGCCCACGGCCAGGCCGCGCCCGGCGCCAGGCGACCCACGGCCAGCCCGAGCCCATAGCGCGCCATCGCCCCCAGGCCGCCGCCGATCGCAACCAGCAAGAAACGTGTCATGCTGGCGGCATATACTGTTCCGACCTCATTTGCGAAGGCCGCCATGCACGACCTTGTCCTCGCCATCCTGCATCACCTGCTGTTCCTGGGCCTGATCGTCATGCTGGCGTCGGAACTGGCGCTGCTGCGGACGCCGGAACCGCCGGTGAAGCGACTGGCCGGACTGGACGCGGGCTATGGGGTCACGGCCCTGATGATCATTCTGGTCGGTGTCGGACGGGTGATGGGCGGCAAGGGCTGGGCCTTCTATGAAGCCAACCCCTTCTTCTGGGCCAAGATCGCGACTTTCGCCCTGATCGGCCTGATCTCGATCCGGCCGACGCTGGCGATCCTGAAGTGGCGCAAGGCGGCGCAGGCCGCGCCCGGCTATGTCCCGCCGCAGGCCGAGCTGACTGCGGCGCGGCGCGCGGTAGGGCTTGAGATTCTGCTGCTGGCTCCGCTGCTGGCCTTCGCGGCGGCGATGGCGCGCTGGCCGTTCTAGGCCCTACAGGCGCGGGCGGATGGCGTCCTGAACCCCGCGCGCGTCATAGGCCCCCGGGCGATCCGGGCGCTGGCCGCGCCCCATGACGATCTCCAGCGTGGTCGAGGTCGGCTGCGGCCCGCTGAGGTCGAAGCCCAGCCCGACGCCGACGCCCGATGACGACCAGCCGCCGTAACGGCCCGTGCCGGCGCCGATGGAGACGCTGGGCCGCACGCCGCCCGCGCTGTCGGGGCGTCCGTCGATCCAGCGCTGCGTCACCTCGAACCAGTCATAGCCCTGCTCGGTCGTCAGTTGAGCCGCACGGAACAGGGCCATGTCCGCCACAGGACCGGGCGCGCCGACGCCGTTGTAGCTGACGCGGAAACGGTCGCGCTCGATCTGCTGTTCGGAGTAGCCCTGCCCGTTCGGCCCCATCTGACGACCGTAGGGCGCCAGGCTGGCGCAGGCCGTAAGGGCCAGGGCCGAGGCGGCGATCGTGACGATGGCGAGGCGTTTCATGCGCGTATCTCCCACGCCCGAACAGCGCACGGGCGAGCCGGATTGTTCCGCTGTGAAGCTGAACAGGGGATGAAGCCCCTACAGCCCCGCCGCCGCACGCAGGGCCGCGAAATCCTCCGGCTCCGGCGCTTCGACCGTCACGCGGCCGCCGTCGGGATGAGGAAAGCTGAGTTTCGCCGCGTGCAGCATCAGGCGCGGCGCCGCCCGTCCGGCGAAGGTCAGGGCGCCGCCATAGCGGACATCGCCGACCAGCGGGCGACCGATGGAGGCCATATGGACCCGAAGCTGGTGCATCCGCCCCGTCTCAGGCGACAACTCGACCACCGCCCCGTCTTCACTAGAAGCCAGGGTGCGATAGCCGCTGGCGGCGCCTTGCGCGCCCGGCGCATCGAAATCCACGACGCGCATATAGCTTTCGCGGCCGATCTCTTCGCGCCGCAGGGCCGAGGTGATCCGGCCGGACCTGGGCTCCGGCGCGGCCGCGACCAGCGCCAGATAGGTCTTCTGGAACTTGCGCATCTGCATCGCCTTGCCGAAGAAACCGGCGGCGGGCTTGGTCTTGGCGGC
This sequence comes from Brevundimonas sp. 357, assembly GCF_003938605.1. Classification (GTDB taxonomy): domain Bacteria; phylum Pseudomonadota; class Alphaproteobacteria; order Caulobacterales; family Caulobacteraceae; genus Brevundimonas. The sequence continues at coordinate 7,515 of NZ_RHWX01000012.1, forward strand.
CAGGATGACGCCCGAGGTGTCGCGGTCGAGCCGATGCACCAGTTCCGGGCGCTTGCCGTTCGACCGGGCGAAGGCCCACAGCAGGTCGTCCAGGGTGTTGGCCTGGATGCGGCCGCCCTGGCTGGACAGGCCCGACGGCTTGTTGAAGGCGATCAGATGCGCGTCTGCATGCACCACCCAGGAACGGACGGCGGCGATTTCATCTTCGGTCAGGGATACGGGCTGGCGGGTTTTCACCCGCCGAGCCTTTAGCCGAGCGCGCCCCGCTTCGCCATGCCCATCAGGCCTTGGCGATCAGCGGATCAGGCCCTTGCGGCGCGCCCAGTGGGCATAGGCGATCTGGATGACGAAGATCAGGGTGACGACCAGGGTGAAAGCCACGCCGCCCGCACCGATGACTTCACGCCCGTTGCTGAGCGCCAGCACATAGACGGCGTGCGCCAACATGGCGATCAGACCCGCGACGAAAGCGTTGAACGCCAGCTTCCGCCGAAGCAGCAGCATCAGCGCGCCCAGCAGGCCGCACCACACCGCCACGCCGAAGGCCACATCGGTCCACATCGGCGCGCCGCGCAGATAGGCCACCTGCTCCATCGTCAGCGCGCTCCAGTAGGCGGCGGCTCCCGTCACCTTCTGGTACCATTGCCAGACGCCGACGCCGTTCCAGACCACCGAGGCTGCGGCGATGGCCCACAGGTGCCACGGCGCCGCCGGACGCTTCGAAATATCGACCATCATTCTTCCCCCCAGGGCCTTGAGAACCGAAAACTACGCCGAAATAGACCGATGTAACAAGGGCTTCCGCCCGCCCCTCAGACGATCACGCCGCGTCTGCCCATCCAGGCGCAATAGGCGGTCTGAACGACCAGGACGGCGATGATGACCAGGCCGAACGCCACGCCGACCGGCCCCATGATCTCGCGCCCATCGCTCATGAAGTGGATGTAGGCCGTGTCCGCCAGCATGGCGATCAGGGCGACGGCGAACGCCATCGTCGCCTGACGCCGCCGAAACAGCAGCAGCACCGCCGCCAGCAGCCCACCCCAGAAAGCGACGCCGACCGCGACATCGGTCCATAAGGGCACGGCGCGCAGATAGGCCGCCTCGGCGGGGCTCAGACTGCTCCAATAGGCCGGATCGCCCGTCACCTGCAGCGTCCACTGCCAGACGAAAAGGGCGTTCCACAGAAAGGACAACACGCCGGCCAGCCACAGGTGCCAGGGCGTCGACATACGCCGCAGAACATCGACCATCGCCGCCTCCGCAGTTTGCTGGCTCAGCCTACGCCCGACGGGCCGCTACGACAATGAACATCGTTCACCGATCTTCCACTCTCTCCGTCATCCTCGGGTCAAGCCCGAGGATGACGGCGGTCAGCGCCTTATTCCTCGCTCACCCGCGCCCGCATCGCCGCCCAGCGCTCCAGGCGCGCCTTGACCTTCGCCTCATGCCCCTCGCCCTTGGGCTTGTAGAAGGTGCGGCGCTCCATCTCGTCGGGGAAGAAGTTCGCGCCGGAGAAACCCTCGGGCGTGTCGGGATCGTATTGATAGCCCTTGCCGTAGCCCAGCGACTTCATCAGCTTGGTCGGAGCGTTGCGGATATGGGCGGGCGGCATCAGGGAGCCGGTCTCGTGCGCCGCCTTCTTCGCCGCCTTGAAGGCTTCATAGACGCCGACCGACTTGGGCGCAGTGGCCAGATGGACCACGGCCTGAGCCAGCGCCAACTCCCCTTCCGGCGAGCCGAGGAAGTCGTAGGTGTCCTTGGCCGCGTTGGCGACCAGGATGGACAGGGGGTCGGCCTGACCGACGTCCTCGACCGCCATGCGCACGATGCGGCGCGCCAGATACAGCGGGTCTTCGCCCCCGTTCAGCATCCGCGCCAGCCAGTAGAGCGCCGCATCCGGGTCCGATCCCCGCACCGACTTATGCAGGGCCGAGATGAGGTTGTAGTGCTCTTCCCGCGACTTGTCGTAGGCGGGGGCGCGTTTCTGAAGCACGCCCGCCAGCGCCTGCACATCCAGCGGCTCCACGTCCGTCAGGTCGAACAGCACCTCGGACATGGTCAGCAGATAACGGCCGTCGCCGTCGGCTAGGGCCAGCATGGCCTGACGCGCCTCAGGCGTCAGCGGCAGGGGCTTGCCCATCAGCGCCTCGGCCCGATCCAGCAGCAGGTCCAGCGAAGCGTCGTCCAGCCGCTTCAGCACATAGACCTGCGACCGTGACAGCAGGGCGCCGTTCAGCTCGAAGCTGGGATTCTCGGTCGTGGCGCCGACCAGGGTAACGATCCCCTCCTCCACGAAGGGCAGGAAGCCGTCCTGCTGGGCGCGGTTGAAGCGGTGGATCTCGTCCACGAACAGCAGGGTCTGCTGCCCCGCCGCCCGGCGCATCCGCGCGGCCTCGAACGCCTTCTTCAGGTCTGCGACGCCCGAGAAGACGGCGCTGATCGACTGGTATTCATAGCCCGCCGCCTTGGCCAGCAGGCGGGCGATCGTCGTCTTGCCCGTGCCCGGCGGCCCCCACAGGATCATGGAGCCCAGACGCCCGGCCTCGATCATCCGGCGGATCGGCCCGCCCTCGCCCAACAGATGATCCTGACCCACCACCTGGTCCAGCGCCTGCGGGCGCAGACGGTCGGCCAGGGGCGCGTCGGGAGGATGGATGCCGGAGGCTTCGAACAAATCAGTCATGGAACGCTCTAGATAGGCGTTCGTTCGGGCGACTGCACCCGCTACAACGCCTCGTTGAGGAGGAATCGCATGACTGAAGCCAAGCCTGACCAGGGACCGCGCGGCGGGGTGACGCCCCACCTGACCATTCCCTCGCGCGGGGCCGCCGCAGCGATCGAATTCTACGCCCGCGCCTTCGGGGCCGAGGAAGTCATGCGGATGCCGGCCGAGGACGGCGAGCGCCTGTTGCACGCCCATCTGCGCATCAACGGCGGCAGCGTCATGCTGGCCGACGAATTCCCCGAATGGACCGGCGAGGCCGACATCAAGCCCGTCGGCGTCAGCCTGCATCTTCAGGTCGACGACGCCGACGAATGGTGGGGCCGCGCCCTGGTCAACGGCGCCATTCCGGTCATGCCGCTGGAGAACCAGTTCTGGGGCGACCGCTACGGCCAGCTGCGCGATCCGTTCGGCCACCTGTGGAGCATCGGGGGACCGCAGAAGGGCTGACCGCCCCTCTGCGGCGGGGGCGCCGCGCCTTAGGGCAGGCGCCCCGTCAGGCGACGGCCGTTGCGGACGATGGTCAGCTCCGAGCCGCGTTGAGCCCGGCCCAGGGCGGCGACCGTGGTGACGGCGCGGCCGTCGATCTGCACCACCAGGTCGTTGGGGCGCAGGCCGATACGGGCCGGGATGCTGTTGCGTTGCAGGCCCGTGACCACCACGCCGCTGGTGAAGGGATCTCCGCCCAAGCGATCGGCCAGCGCCGGGTTCAGCGCCACGCCCTGAAGCCCGGCCAGGGCGCCCTGCCCCACGACCGAGCCCTGCCCCGGATCGGCGTCGCCCGGCAAGGTCGAAACGCGCGCGTTCAGCGTCTGCGTCCGGCCGTCGCGCAGGACGGTCACGGCCACGGTGTCGTTCGGCGAGCGCGTGCCGACGCGGAAGTTCAGGCCGCCCTGATCGTTGACCTCGGCGCCGTCGATGGCGGTGATGACGTCGCCCTGCTCGATACCCGCGCGGGCGGCGGGGCCGCCGGCGTAGACGTCAGTAACCATCAGCCCTTGCGGCCGATCCAGCCCCAGGCTGCGGGCCATGTCGGAACTGACCGTGTCGCCCTTGACGCCCAGCCAGGCGCGTTCGACCGACTTTGCGCCGCCGACGGCGGAATCCACCACCCGCTTGACCATAGTCGCCGGCACGGCGAAGCCCACACCCGTCGAAGAGCCGGTGCGCGAGAAGATGGCTGTATTGATGCCGATCAGATCGCCGTCCATGTCGACCAGGGCGCCGCCCGAGTTACCGGGATTGATCGGCGCGTCGGTCTGGATGAAGGAGCCGGAATCGCTGATGCCCGTCTCGGTGCGGTTCAGGGCCGAGATGATGCCGTTGGTCACAGTCTGGCCGACGCCGAACGGGTTGCCGATGGCCAGGACCAGATCGCCGACCTGCTGCTGCTCCTGATCGTCGATGCGCAGAACCGGCAGATCGCCGTCCAGGTTCTCGAGCTGCAGCACCGCGATGTCGGACCGCTCATCGGCCAGCAGCACCTTGGCCGGGTATTCACGCCGGTCGTTCAGGGTGACGCGGATTTCCTGCATGTTCTGGATGACGTGGTTGTTCGTCACCACGATGCCGTCCGGGCGCACGATGACGCCCGAACCGATGGAGCCGGTCACGCGCGACTGCGGCCCGCCGCCGAACAGTTCGAAGAAAGGATCGCGCACGCGCTGGACGCCGCGCGCGGAAATATTCACCACAGCGGGCGCGGCCTCGCGCACCACGGGGGCGAAGCTGGTCTTCAACGATCCGGCGTCGCGCGGAGCGACGCGGGGCTGTTCGGCGAAGACGCCTTCCTGCGCCTTGGAGGGCTGCGGCTGGCCGCAGGCGGACAGGATCAGGGCGGCGGCGATGGCCAGTCTGGAAGTCTTCATCTCGTCCCGGTTCTACAAGCTTGGGCGTTGTATCCATTCCGCCTCGGCTTTTCGACAGGATCAAGGCCGTCTTTCAGTCCGGGGCGCGGCGGCGATCAAACGGACGTGAGCTCGTCCCGTTCCGCCCGGCGCGCGGTCAGGAAGCCGATCAGAGCACCCAGCGCCAGCACGACGGAGGCCAGATAGAAGGCCAGCCCCGGCTCGGACAGCAAGGCGTCGGCCGCAGCGGACACCGCGGGCAGCCCGTGATCCGACAACCAGGCCGCCGCCCGCCCGCCGCCCTCGCCCACCGAAACCGAATAGATCCAGCCGAAGAACAGGGGCGAGGCCACCCCGGCGATGGAGGCGACGCTCATGTTGGCGCCCTGCAGCTGGCCCTGCTCGCTCTCGCCGACACGGCGGGTCATCAGGGACTGAAGCGTCGGCATGGCCAGCCCCCACAGGGCGTTGGGGAACATGGCGACGATGAAGGCGACGCCCGTCGGCGCCCAGCCCATCAGGGCGATGCCCACCGCCCCGCCGCACAGGCCGAAGATCATGGTCGCCCGATCCCCGAACCGCTTGGACGCCGGTCCGACCAGCACGCCCTGAACGATCATGTCCAGCACCCCGACCATGGCCAGCAAGGCCCCGACCTGCCACGGCCCCCAGCCGTAGCGGAGCCCGGCGTAGAGGACGAAGACCGCCGAAAACACGTGGTGGGCGAAGTAGAGCAGGAAGTTCACGACCGCGAGGCCCGCCAGCTCGGCGTGGCGCTTCAGCAGGATCATGGCCCCGACCGGATTGGCGCGCCGCCAGCTGAAGGGCATCCGCTTCTCCAGCGGCAGACTCTCCGGCAGGATGAACAGGCCGTACAGGAAGGCCACGCCCGACAAGGCGCCCGCCACCCAGAAGGGCACGCGCGGCCCGAACTCGCCCAGGAAACCGCCCAAAACCGGCCCCAGCACGAAACCACCCGAGAAGGCGGCGCCGATCAGGCCATAGGCGCGGGCGCGTTTCTCGGGCTCGGTGATGTCGGCCATATAGGCGTAGATTGTGGTGAAGCTGGACGAGGTGACGCCCGCCACCAGCCGCCCGACCGCCAGCCACCACAGGTTCGGCGCCAGCGCCATCAACACATAGTCCGCCGCCAGCCCGGCGCAGCTGATCAGGATGACCGGGCGTCGCCCATACTGGTCCGACAGCGAGCCGATCACGGGCGAGGCCAGGAACTGCATCCCCGCCCACAGAGCCACGAACACTCCGTTCAGCAGGCCCGCGCGCGCGTTCGATCCGACGAACTCCTCGATCAGGTGCGGCAGGACCGGAATGACGATCCCCATGGCCACGATGTCCAGCACCGCAGTCACGAGGATGAAGGCGATCGCAGCGCGGCGGACCTTGGGCTGGTGCAGGGACATGAGGGCTCGCGTAGGTGGAGCGTCGTTTTAGAGGGCGCCGAGTGGCCGCGCGATCATTTTCCTCAACGCGTCACCCTCGGGAGCAGCCCGAGAGTGACCAGCGCTAGTGACCGGCTCAGCGCTGCGTCACCGCCAGCGTGTCCTCCGGTCGGCCATCCCCGCGCGGCGCCGTCACGCCCAGCAGGCGGGCCAGGAAGGGCTGCACGTCGACGCTGTCCAGGTTCTGCAGCCGCCGTCCGGCGATGACGCCGGGGCCGTGGGCGATGAAGATGGCCTGCATCTCCGGCGCGGCGTTGTCATAGCCGTGGGCGCCGCCCGGCTTGGTCACCGGACGTGCACGAGTCGCCAGCAGCCAGCCCGGCTCGGAGGCGCAGACAATGGCCGAGACGCGCGGGTTGGAGCCCAGAACCAGACGCGCCGGAATCTCGCTCTTGCGCCAGCAGTCCAGATGCGGACGCGAGCCCAGCAGCGCCTGCTCCACCTCGGCCTCGCGACCGGCGACAGGGTTCAGGAAGGTGACGGGGCCGCCGTAGACGATCTGCACCGCCTCCGGATCGATGATGTCGTCCAGCACAGTCACTCGGTCGGGCGAGGTCGCCGCCATGCCGTGATCGGACACCACGATCAGGACGGTGTTCTCATACAGACCCCGCGCCTTCAGCCCCTCAACCAGGCGGCCGACGGAGGCGTCGACAGAAGCCATGGCCTCCAGCGTCTGAGGCGCGTCCGGCCCGTGGTGGTGGCCCATGGTGTCGACGATGTCGAAATAGAGGGTGGTCAGCGCCGGGCGCTGGGCGACGGGCAGATCCAGCCAGGTCAGCACCTGATCCACACGGGCGTCGCCCGGCATCGACTGGTCGAAGGGCGTCCAGTAGCTGGGCCGCACGCCGCGGATGTCGGCCTCTGACCCCGGCCAGAACATGGTGGCCGTCTTCACGCCCTGCCGCTCGGCCGAGACCCAGATCGGCTCGCCCTGATCCCACCAGCGGCGATCGGTGACGGCCTGCTTGTTGCCCAGGGAGAAGCGGCCCAGTTCGGCATCGACCATGTTGTTGCCGACGATGCCGTGATGATCGGGATGCAGGCCCGTGACCAGGGTGTAGTGGTTGGGGAAGGTCACGCTGGGGAAGGACGGCTTCATCGGCCCCGACGCCCCCTCGGCCGCCAGTTGCGCCAGCACCGGCGTCGCGCCGCGCGCCAGATAGTCCGCACGGAAGCCGTCGATGGAGATCAGAATGACGTTCGGCGCCTGAACCGTCTCGACCGGCGGCGCAGTCGGCGTGGTGGCGCAGGCGGCGACGGCCAGCGTCAGGGCGGCGGCGCGCGCCAGCCCGAACAGACGATCAAACATGTGGGACTCCCGAAATCGACTTTCGGGAACATTGCCTAAGCTTAATCCGCGACAGACAGAAGACGGCTTGCCGGTTTTTCACCACCGGGCCACGCTGCGATTCATGACCAGCGTTATCGAAACGAACGGCCTGACCAAGACCTATGGCGCTGTGCGCGCCCTGGACGGCCTCAGTCTCAGCATACCGCGCGGGGGGGTCTATGGCGTGCTGGGGCCGAACGGCGCGGGCAAGTCGACCCTGTTCCGCATCCTGCTGGGCCTGATCCGGCCCACGGCGGGCGAGGTGCGGGTGATGGGCCAGCACACCGGCGATCCAGCCGTCACCCGACGCATGGGCTCCATGATCGAGACGCCGCGCTATCCGCCCTATCTGACCGCAAGCCAGGCGTTGCGCTGGCTGGCGCTGGCGCATGGGATGGGCGCCGAGGCTGAGACCGACCGATGGCTGGCGCGCGTCGGCCTGACCGAGGCGGCGGATCGCAAGGTGCGCGGCTTCTCGGTCGGCATGATGCAACGGCTGGGCGTCGCCGCCGCCCTGATGACCCGGCCCGATCTGGTCATCCTCGACGAACCGACCAGCGGCATGGACCCGCCCGGCATTCAGGAAATGCGCGCCCTGATCCGCAGCCTGGCCGACGACGACGGCGTCACCGTCGTTCTGGCCAGCCACCAGCTTCTGGAGGTCCAGCGCGTCTGCGACCGCGTCGCCATCCTCAACCGGGGCAAGCTGGCTGCGGAAGGCAAAGTCAGCGACCTAACCGCCTCGGGCGAGCGGCTGCGGCTGGCCGCCACGCCGCTGGCCAAGGTGATGGCGGTTCTGGGCGAGCGCGGCAGCGTTCAGGACGACGCCGTCATGGCCGCCGTGCCGCGCGCCGAGGCCCCTGCCCTGCTGCGCGCCTTGATCGAACAGGGCGTCGACATCGACGAGGCCCGCTGGGTCGGCGCCGATCTGGAAAGCGTCTTCATGACTGAAACCTCTTCCGCCGAGGGAGGCCGCCCATGATGCTGGCCGACGCCATCCGCGCCGAAACCTGGCGCCTGCTGCAGAACCGCACCGTCCTGATGTGGAGCATCCTCTTCGTGCCGATCGCGGGACTGGCGGCGAGCGTCGGCACCAATCTGTTCCTCGACAATAAAATGTCGGCGGTCAGCGATCTGCCGTCCGAGTTGCGTCTGGAGCGAGGAACCCTCGACCTCGGCCAAGCCCTGCTTGAGGCGGCCGCAAACTTGGCCAACCCCGTCGTTCTGGCCTTCCTGCTGATCGGCGCAGCGACCGTCTTCGCCACCGATTACCGCTGGGAGACCTGGCGGCTGATCACCGCGCGCAACAGCCGCCGGAATCTGATCATGGGCAAGGCGGGCGCGCTGAAGCTGATGGTCCTGCTTGGGCTGGCCCTTATGCTGGCCTCCGCCTTCATAGCCGCCGTCGCCAAGGGTGTGATCTTCGACAACCGGCTCGTCTTCCACTTCGGCGCGGAGGCGGCCAAGAGCTTCGGTCTCTTGTGCTTTCTGGCCTATGTCCGTGTGGTGCAGTTCCTGTTGTTGGCCCTGCTGGCGGCCACCGTCACGCGTTCACTGGTCGCAGCGCTCTTCATCCCCCTGGTGGTCGGCGTGGCGCAAAGCTTCCTCGCCAAGGCCAGCCTTTTCGCCGGTTGGCAACTAGGGGACTGGCCCACCATGCTGCTGTTTCCCGGCGAGGCCTATGAAGTGCTCAAGGCTCTGATCCAGGGGGGGATGACAGCCGCCATCCTACCCGCAGACGCCGCGTGGCGCGCCATCGCGGGCCTGGCGCTATGGAGCTTCGGCCCCTTCCTTCTGGCCCTGGCGTGGTTCCAGCGACAGGACCTATCGAAGGAGTAGCATCTTTCCTCCCCATGTCATGGGGAGGAGAAACCCAGCGTCTTCTCCATGAAGACATCGGCGCGGACATAAGGCGTCTCGCGCGGCGGCAGGCGTACGAAGCCGAAGCTGTCATAGAGGGCCAGCGCCGGGCCAAGCGTCGAACTGGTCTCCAGATAGAGGCGGCGCGCGCCCGCATCACGGGCCGCCGCTTCGCAGACCTCAAGCAGGCGCCGCGACAGACCCTGGCCGCGCGCGGAGGGCGAGATCGTCATCTTGGCGACCTCATAGCCGCCGTCATCCATCGCCATCAGGGCGCAGCAGCCGACGACCTGTCCCGCCTGTTCGACAAAGAAGATGCGTCCACCGGGCGCCAAAACCTGCCCCTCGGGATCGTTCAGCACCTTTCGATCCTTGGCCTCGACGGCGAAGCCGCCCTCGGCCAGCCAAGCCTCGTTCAGAGCCCGCCAAGCCTCGCGATGCTCCGGCCGATAGGCGACGATGGCGAAAGCTTCGCCGCTCATGCCGACAGCCCCCGGCAGTGATCCGCAAAACCGGCAACGAAGGCGGTCAGGCGACGGCGCGCATCCGCGTCGATCAGGCGGCCCTCGGCGTCGAAGGCGTCGCCCGCTCGCGTGACCATCAGCTTGGCCCCGAACCAGGGCGACGCACCCAGGGTGCGCAGCACCGGCAGCCAGGCCGCCTGGCTCATCAGCGTCCCGAACGGTCCGGGCGAGGCGCCCAGCACCGCCACCGGCCGCCCGCCGAACACGCGTCCGATGTCCGAACTGGGTCGGCTCAGCCAGTCGATGGCGTTCTTGAACGGGCCGGGGATCGAGTTGTTGTATTCCGGCGTGAACAGCAGCAGGCCGTCGCAACCGGCGATCAGATCCTTCAGCGCGACCACGGCTTCGGGCAGACCCTGCTCGGCCTCCAGGTCGCCGTCATAAAGAGGGATGCCGTGGATGGTCGCGGCGATCAGTTCCACGTCAGGCGGCGCCGTCTCCTGGGCCGCGCGCAGCAGGGCGCTGTTGTAGGAGGCCGCCCGCAGGCTGCCCGACAGTCCGACCAGACGCATCAGTCCTTCGTCTCCGCTAGTTCCGCCGCAACGAACGGCGTCGGCGTTTCGCCGTGAATTTGCTGTTCGGCGCAACCCTGAACCAGAAAATCCAGCAACAGTCGCACCGACGGCAACAGCCCGCGACGCGAGGGGAAGACCGCATGGACGATCCAGCGTTTCGGGCGCCAGTCGGGCAGGATGTCCACCAGCCGTCCGGCGTCCAGGTCGCGCACGACCGCCACCGTCGGCAGCAGGGCGACGCCCAGCCCCCGCACCGCGCCCTCGTGCAGCATATGCAGGTCGTCCGTGACCAGACGGGGCGCATGGCGGACTGAGGCCGTCATCCCGTCCTTGTGGTGCAGGGCCCAGACGTGGTCACGGTGCGCCGGACCGAAATCCAGACTAGGCCAGCCCGCCAGGTCGGCCGGGCCGGAAGGCGGCGCGAACCGCGCGATCAGATCGGGCGAGGCCACCAGGCGGTGCACGCTCTCGTCCAGCTTGCGCATGACCAGGTCGGTCACCTCCAGCGGCGGCTCGCGCACGCGGATGGCCAGGTCGAAGCCCTCGCCGATGACGTCGACCCGGCGGCTGGTGCTGTGCAGATGCACCTCGACCTCGGGATAAACAGTCATGAAGCGCGCGATCAGCCCGCCCATCTGATAGGTCAGCAGCCCCGGCACGCAGGCGACGCGGATCACCCCGCGCGGCTGGGCGGCGACATTGTCGATCACCGCCTGAGCGGCTTCAGCCTCGACCAGCATGGCCAGGCAGTGGCGGTAGTATTCCTGCCCGACCTCCGTGACCGAGAACTTGCGCGACGACCGCTGGATCAGGCGCGTGCCCAGCTGGTCCTCCAGAAAGGCGATACGTCGGCTGAGCTTGGACTTCTGCATGCCCAGGGCCCGCGCGGCGGGCGCGAACCCGCCGTGGTCCACCACCTGGACGAAGTAATAGAGGTCGTTGAGGTCTCTCATCGTTCTATTGATAGGACGCAGCGAGGCGATTTCGCAATCTGCCCAGGGCTGCGTTTCACCGTCATAAAGCCTCCAACGCGATCGGCGAGGCCCGGTCGCCACAGGAGACAACACCATGAAGAAGGTTCTCGGACGTTACGGCAATGATCGCGGCCACTGGGTCGGCGACGGCTTCCCGGTTCGCTCGCTGTTTTCCTATGACAGCGTCGGCAAGCAGGTCAGCCCCTTCCTGCTGCTCGACTACGCCGGTCCGCACAACTTCGAGCCGACCGACAAACGTCGCGGCGTCGGCCAGCATCCGCACCGCGGCTTCGAGACCGTGACCATCGTCTATGACGGCGAGGTCGAGCACCGCGACTCGACCGGCCAGGGCGGCGTTATCGGCCCCGGCGACGTCCAGTGGATGACGGCCGGCGGCGGCATCCTGCACGAAGAGTTCCACTCGCCCGCCTTTGCGCGGACCGGCGGCCCCTTCCGCATGGTGCAGCTGTGGGTCAACCTGCCCGCCAAGGACAAGATGACCCGTCCCGGCTACCAGTCGATCCTGAACGCCGACATTCCGTCCGTCGCCCTGCCTGACAATGCGGGGACCGCGCGGATCATCGCCGGCGCGATGGAGGGCTCGAAAGGCCCGGCCAGCACCTTCACCCCCATCAATGTGTGGGACGTGCGGCTGAACCGGGACGCCGAGACGACGTTGAACCTGCCGGAAGGCCACACGGCCATCGTGGTGGTTCTGTCGGGCCGCGTCACCGTCAACGGCGACCAGCCGGCCGGCGCCGCCGAGGCCCTGCTGCTGGACCGCAAGGGCGACAGCGTGACCCTGCATGCCGATGCGGATGCGACTTTGCTGATCCTGACCGGCGAGCCGATCGACGAGCCCATCGTCGGCTACGGCCCGTTCGTGATGAACAGCGAGGACGAGATCCGCACCGCCATCACGGACTTCAACAGCGGCCGCTTCGGCGACATCCCGGCCGCCTGATCCCTCTCACGAAAACTTAAGGCCCGGTCTTCGGACCGGGCCGCAACCCCCAGCCTTAGCCGGACATTCGTCCGAGCGCGGCCCCCTGCCTGAAAGGAAAGACTTCCATGTCCGCTTCCACCCTGCCCGCCAACTTCAACGGCCAGCGTCCGGTCATCGACCCCAATGACGCCGTCATGCTGCTGATCGACCACCAGAGCGGCCTGTTCCAGACCGTGGCCGACATGCCGATGACCACCCTGCGCCGTCACGCCGCCGCCCTGGCCTCCATGGCCACCCTGGCCAAGCTGCCGGTCATCACCACCGCCTCGGTGCCCCAGGGCCCGAACGGCCCGCTGATCCCGGAAATCCACGCCAACGCCCCCCACGCCCAGTATGTGGCGCGCAAGGGCGAGATCAACGCCTGGGACAACCCCGACTTCGTCGCCGCCGTGAAGGCGACCGGCCGCAAGACCCTGATCATCGCCGGCACCATCACCAGCGTCTGCATGGCCTTCCCCGCCATCAGCGCCGCCTATGAGGGCTACAAGGTCTTCGCCGTGGTCGACGCCTCGGGCACCTATTCCAAGATGGCCCAGGAGATCACCCTGGCTCGCGTGGTCCAGGCCGGCGTCGTGCCGATGGACATGGCCGCCGTCGCCTCGGAACTGCAGAAGACCTGGCACCGTGAAGACGCCGCCCAGTGGGCCGAGATCTACACCCAGATCTTCCCCCCCTACCAACTGCTGATCGAAAGCTACGGCAAGGCTCAGCAGGTCGCGACCGACCACGAGACCCTCGACTCGCAACGCGACTGACCGATGCGCGTCGGCTTCGCCTCGCCCCTTCAGACGGGGCGGAGCCGGCGTCATGCGCGCGCCTCGCCAAGACGCAATCCCCCCGGAAAGGAGCCACTCAATGGCCAGCGAACCGATCCGCGATCCGAAGTCGGATCACCTTCTGACCCCCGAAAACTCGGCCTTCGTCATCATCGACTACCAGCCGGTGCAGGTGAACTCCATCGCCTCGATGGACCGCCAACTGCTGGTGAACAACATCGTCGGCACGGCCAAGGCCGCCGTCGCCTACGGCCTGCCGATCATCCACTCGACCGTCAACGTCGAGACCGGCTTGAACCAGCCGCCGATCGGCCAGCTCCGCAAGGTGCTGAAAGACTATCCGACCTATGACCGCACCACGATCAACTCCTGGGAAGACGTGGAATTCCGCAAGGCGGTCGAAGCGACCGGCCGCAAGAAGCTGATCATGACGGCCCTGTGGACCGAGGCCTGCCTGACCTTCCCGGCCCTGGACGCCCTGCGCGACGGCTATGAGGTCTATGTCGTGGCCGACGCCGTCGGCGGCACCTCGGTCGCCGCCCACGAGATGGCCCTGCGCCGCATCGAACAGGCCGGCGGCAAGATGATCTCCGTCCCGCAGCTGTTCTGCGAACTGCAGCGCGACTGGAAGCGTTCGGAAACCGTCCCCGCCTTCATGAACCTGTTCATCGAAACCGGCGGCACGGCCGGGATTCAGTTCTCCTACGACCGAGACTGATCCCTCTGGGGCGGCCCGTCTCCCCCGACGCGGGCCGCCCCTTTTCTTTCCCCCAAGGAGACCGGCCATGGCCGAGCTGTTCATCACCGTCGGTCTGCGGGCCAAGACCGGCAAGGAAGACGCCCTGAGGCAGGATCTCGTCGCCGTCACCCAGACCTCCCAGACCGAAGACGGCGCCCTGCGCTACGAACTGTTCGAGGACAGCGACCAGCCGGGCCTGTTCGTCTTCTTCGAGCACTGGGCGTCCGAGGAAGCCCAATCGCAGCACCACAACCACGGGCCGCACATCCAGCATTTCCAGGCCAACGGCGCGGTCGATGTCGAGAAGATGGAGTTCCTCCACCGCCTGACCCGCGTCGCCTGACTCTTCGCCTCTTTTCATGACCCACGCCGAGGCCGCCATGATTTCTCGAAACGTCGCCGTCGCCGCCCTGGCTCTGCAACTGCTGGGCGCCGCCGCGCCTGCCGTCGCCGCGCCGATGCAGCCGCCCCAGGCCGCCGTCTCCGCGACCGCCCTGCCTGCCTCCGGCGCCTACAAGATCGACCCGACCCACGCCCAGGTCCGCATGAGTTGGAACCACCTGGGCCTGTCGAACCCCGGCGCGGTGTTCGAAACGGTCGAGGGCGTCGTCCGCATCGATGAAGCGACCCCCGAACGCTCAAGCGTCGCGGTGCGCATTCCCGTCAGCGGCGTGGACACCGGCGTGCCGCAACTGGACGCCGACTTCCTGACCGACAAATTCTTCGACGCGGCCCGCCACCCCGACATCACATTCCAGAGCCGTTCGGTCGAGCGCGTGGGCCTGGGACGGGCGTTCAAGGTGCATGGCGACCTGACGGTGCGCGGCGTCACCCGTCCCGTGACCCTGGACGCCGTGCTCAACGGCGCGGGCGCCCACCCCATGACCGGCACGCCGGCGGTCGGCTTTGCAGCCACCGCCGTCCTGAAGCGTTCGGACTTCGGCCTGACCGTCGCCCTGCCCATGGTGAGCGATGAGATCAAGGTCGAGATCACCCTCGAAGCCGTCGCGGATCAAGCCGAAGCCTCATGACTGACCAATATCTGCTGATCGGCCGCATCCTTCTGGTCCTGCTTTTTCTTCAGAGCGGAATCACCAAGTCCATCCGCTTCCAGGAAGGGTTGGGCGAGGTGCGCGCCAAGAAAATCCCCTTCGCGCATCTGGCGCTGCTGGGCACCATCGTCCTGCAACTCGCAGGCAGCGCCCTGCTGATCGCGGGCTGGTTCACCACGCCCGTCGCCGCCCTGATGGCCTTGTTCACCCTCGCCACGGCTGTGATCTTCTATGACTTCTGGAGCGTGAAGGGCGAGGCCCGCGCCGCCGCTCTGAACGGTTTCTTCGAGCACATCAGCATCATCGGCGGCTTCCTGATCCTGATGGCCGCCGGGCCGGGACGCTTTGTGCTCTGACACAGTGCAGGTTACACTCAACGCCATCTGGGAGCAGGAGAAAGCCCAATGATCGAACTCATCATCGAACAGCGCCGCCGTGACCTAGGAGGGTTCGAAGTCGGCCGCGTCCTGCCCTACGCCAAGCGCCGCACGGTCGGTCCCTTCGTCTTCTTCGACCACATGGGCCCGGTCGACATGCCCGCAGGCATCCCCAAGACCGTCGACGTGCGTCCGCACCCGCACATCGGCATCTCGACCCTGACCTATCTATTCTCGGGCGAGATCACCCACCGCGACAGCCTGGGCGTCCAGCAGGACATCCGCCCGGCCGAGGTCAACTGGATGACGGCAGGCAGCGGCGTCACCCACTCCGAACGCTTTGAGCGCGCGCGCCGCGAGGGCGCCCTTCTGGAAGGCATCCAGGCCTGGGTCGCCCTGCCGAACGGTCAGGAAGAGATCGACCCTTCATTCCAGCACGTCACCACCGCCGACCTGCCGACCTGGATCGAAGGCGGGGTCAAGGGCCGCCTGGCCGCCGGCGAGACCATGGGCATGAAGGCCGGCGTCAGCACCTTCTCGCCCCTGCACTACCTGCACCTTGAGCTGGAGCCCGGCGCGCGTTTCCAGACCCCAACCGACCATTCGGAAAGCGCAATCTATGTCGTACAGGGCCTGGTCGAGATCGATGACGGCCGCCCCCTGGGCCACGGCCAGATGGCGGTGCTGGAGAAGGGCGTCGCCTCGGTCATCTGCGCGCTGGAGCCGTCGACCGTCATGGTGCTGGGCGGAGAGCCGGTGGGCGAACGCTTCATCGACTGGAACTTCGTCTCCTCGTCGCAGGACCGCATCGAACAGGCCAAGGCCGACTGGCGCGCCGGTCGCATGAAGCTGCCGGACATGGACGATCAGGAGTTCATCCCCCTGCCGCCCGATCCGACGCCGCCCGCGCCGGCCATGTCCTGAGCGGAGCGCGCAACATGGCCGTCGCACAAGTCCGCATAGGAACCGCCCGCTACCGGACCACGATCCGGACGGGCGGCGATCTGAAGCATGTACTGACCGCCGATGAGCCGGAACGGCTGAACGGCGGCGACCTGGGGCCTGCCCCCTTCGATCTGCTGATTTCGGCGCTGGGGGCCTGCACCGCCATCACGCTGAAGATGTATGCTGAAAAGAAGGGCTGGCCGTTGGAGGAACTGGACATCCGTCTGGAGTACCTGGGAAGCGAAAGCCCGCCGCGGATCAAACGTGTCCTGACGCCTGTCGGTCCGCTGGATGACGCCCAGCGCACGCGTTTGGCCGACGTGGCCGAACGCACGCCCGTGACGCTGGCGATCAAGAACGGCGTGCCGATTCACACCAGCCTGGGCTGACGCCAATCCCGCCGCTGGACCTGCAGGCTCAGTAGGTCCAGCGGACGCCCAGGCGCAGGGTGCGCGGCGGGCCGTAGCCTTCGACCTCGGTTCCCGTCTCGGACACCTCGACAACCTCGTCGAACAGGTTGTCGGCGGCGGCCCAAACAACGGCGGCGGGCGTCATCCGCCATTCCGCACGAGCGTCCACGGCGACGGCGGTGCCCAGGACGCGACTGTTCAGATCGTCCTCGAACCGCTTGCTTTCATAGCGCGCCTGAACGGCCAGGTTCAGGCGGTCGCTGGCGCGCCAGTCCAGGCTCGTCGTCGCGCTCCAGATCGGCGCCTGGGCCGGACGCAGACCGGTCAATTGCGGCGCCGCCGAACCGCCGTCCATGCGAGCGTCGGTGATGGAAACAGCGCCGTCCAGGGTCAGTCGGCCGCCTAGGCTGCGACGCGCCGTCAGTTCAATACCTGTCGCCTCGATGGCCCCGGCGTTCTGGCGTTGACGCAACACGCCGCCAGCGGGGACAAAGCCCGCGCGCGGGAAAGTTCCCGGCCCCTCGCCTATCGTCACATTGACGATGGCGTCCTCAATCCGGTTCCAGAACAAGGTCGCGCCGAAAGTCGCCACGAGCCCCTCATAGGCCAGGCCCGCCTCCACGCCCTGCAGCGTCTCGGGGACCAGGGCGGCGTTCGCCTCCGTCAGGTCATTGCCGACGCGGAACGGGCGGTGCAGTTCGTTCAGGGTGGCGGGCCGGAAGCCCGAATAGGCCGCCGCCCGGGCCGCCCAACCGCCGCCGATCATGCGCCGCGCCGCGAGGCGGGCGCTGACCACCTCGCCCGAGCGGTCAGGGTCGGCCTCGTCGAGGGTCGCCGCGCCGGTCGCGCGATCACGCTCCAGGCGGCGGCCGTTCTCATTGCGCCAGCCGTCCAGACGCAGGCCGCCCGCAACCAGCCACAGATCGTCGCGCCATGACGCCTCGCCATAGAGTCCGGCGACCGAAGTCTCGCCCCCCGCGATCCGGTCGCGCGTGAAGGCGCCGTTCATGTAGCGGAAGCGTTCGCGGGTCTCGCCCTCGTTGAAGCGGGCGTCGGCGCCCAGCTCCCATTCCAGTCGCCCGCCCGCCACGTCGCGCGAGGCGCGACGCAGGGCGGCGTTGACGCCCCAGCCGGTCGCGGGCGTTTCATACTGATCATTTGCGGGCGTGGTCGAGTTGCGGTCCGCCGCCACCGCGACCGAACTGTTGGCGAAATCGCTTTCGCGCCGCCAGGCCTGCAGCCGCCATCCGTAGGCGCCCTCCTGCGGCCGCTTCGCCGCCGTGGCTGACAGCAGGTGGCCGCTGGCGCTGGACCGCGCGCTCTGAAGACCCGAGCCGCGCTCCTCGTCATAGGCCGAAGCGCGCAGGGACAGCCTGGCCGCGCCAAGCGGCGCATCCAGTCGCAGCGCCGCTGCACGGGTCTCGATATCCAAAGGCGTGTCCGCCTTTCCAGCGGCCGCGCCGCGTACGGGAACATAGCCGTCGCTGGTCTCATAAAGGGCTGAGCCGGTCAGACGCAGCGACCCGGCGTCAACACCGACTGCGCCAGCCAGACGCGCGCCGCCCCGCTCTGCGATTGAGGCGTCCAACACGCCGCCTCGTTCCCGCTCGCGCAGCTGGATCACTCCGGTCAGGGCTCCAGCGCCGTAAGGTCCGGCCCCCGCCCCGCGCACAATGTCGAGACTTTCCAGCGCCTCTGTCGGCAGTTGCGACCACAACACCCAGCCGCCGAAGGGGTCGTTTAACGGCACGCCGTCCAGCGTAACCAACGTGCGCCCGGCGCCCGAAGGGGCGATGGCTCGCAATGAAACGCCCTGTGTCGTCGGATTGGCCGCCAGACTGCTCGTACGCCGGAACAGGGAAACCGCCGGAACGCCAGCCAGAGCCTCGTCCAGCCGCGCCGCACGATCCAACGCAGCACCGTCCAGCCGGATCACAGAAAAGGCCGCCTCGCCCGCTGCGGGCGGCAAACGCGCCGCTGTGACCACCACTTCATCGATAACCGTCGGCTGTGACTCGAACAAAGCTCATCCCCCTTGGACCGGCCGCGCCCATACATCTGTTCGCCGCCGCACAAGAACAGGGCGCCGCTCGCTTGGTTGCAAGCCGGATCGACGCGGGCGCGAGGAGACCCGCGTCGCCCAAATAGCCGCCCTATCAATAGCTTGAGGATTTCTAAATTACGGCCGCGTGATCAACATGCCTTATTGCGCGCCGTTTTTAGCCTCTTTTTGCAGCGCAACAACATGATTAAACCCCCCTTGACCGTCCTGGCGCTTCTTTCGAGCACGAGCCTCTGCACCATGGCGCACGCCCAAACGGCGGAAAACGCCACGGAAACTCAAACTTCGCACGCCGTGGCAGACGTGATCGTGACCGGCTCCAACATCCGGCGCGCCAACACCGAAGGCTTCAACCCGGTTCAGGTGATCGGGCGCGAGGAGCTGGAAAGCTCAGGCAAGTCGACGACGGCGGACCTGCTGCGCTCGATCTCGGCCAACACCGGCAACGGCTCGAACGAGACCCAGAACAGCGGCTGGTCGTCCGGCGCGGCGGGCATCGGCCTGCGCGGCCTGTCGCAGAAGAACACCCTGGTGCTGCTGAACGGGCGCCGCGTGGCCAACTACGGCTTCCCCGGCGGCGGCCTGTCGGACACCTTTGTCAACCTGAACGCCCTGCCGATGGTGGCGACCCAGCGCCTGGAGGTGCTGAAGGACGGCGCTTCGGCCGTCTATGGCTCGGACGCGGTGGCGGGCGTCACCAACATCATCACCCGCCAGAACTTCCAGGGGCTGGAGTTCGGCGCCAGCTATGGCGTCGCCGGTCAGGGCGGGCTGGAGACCTCGACCGCCAAACTGGTCGCCGGGCATGGCGACCTGGAGACGGACGGCTACAACATCCTGCTGTCGCTGGAAGCCTATACCCGCAATCGGCTGGATCAGGACCAGCGCGACCTGACCAGGTCGGGCATCTACACCGACCTGCCCGGCGGCCGCTGGAACGGCTGGTCGGCCAAGGGGGCGCGCTTCCTGGTCGACGGCAAGTCCGTGCCCTTCCTCGACGCCCAGGGCCAGTGCCCTGAAGGCATGGTGCTGACCGCCAGCCCCCCGATCGACGGTCTGGCCGGCGACACCTGCGCCATCAACCTGGCGCCGCACACGACGCTGATCCCCTCGACCGACCGCTATCAGGCCTATCTGTTCGGGACCAAGCGCCTGACACCGCAGATCGAGGCCTTCGTCGAGGTGCTGTATTCCTATGTCGAGGGGGCGTCCCTGTTCGGCTCCAGCCCCTTCTTCACGCTGGAAGGCGGGCGGTTCGCTCTGAACGCCCAGACCGGGCTGGCCGAGCCGGTGTCCAATCTGCTGCCCGCCAACAACCCCTACAATCCCTACGGCGTCGCCACGCCGATCGAATACACCTTCTTCGATCTGGGCCGGACGCTGAAGACCAATGAGTCCAAGTCCTATCGCGCCCTGGCTGGGGTGCGCGGGCGCCATGACCGCTTCGACTGGGAGGCCGCCGTCTTCGCCTCGGGCAGCGACGAGCGCGAGACGGTGTCGGGCGGCTTCGCCCATCGCTGGAACCTGGCCGACGCCCTGGCCAACGGTACGCTGAACCTGCACGATCCGGGGGCCACGCCGCAGGCCGTGCTGGACGGCATCCGCCTGTCGACCCTGCGTCCGGCGGAGTCGCGCCTCTATGGGGCCGACTTCAAGATCTCGGGCGAACTGTTCAACCTGCCCGCCGGTCAGGTCGGCTACGCCGCCGGGGTCGAGTTCCGCCATGAGAGCCTGGTCTCGCGCAATCCGTGGCAGATCGACGCCGGGCTGCAGATCCGCCCTGCCATCGCCGCCGTGGACGGCGAGCGCGACGTCTGGGCCGCCTATGCCGAATTCAACATCCCCGTCCTGAGCAATCTGGACATCCAGGTCGCCGCGCGGGCGGATGAATACAGCGACTTCGGCAGCGCCTTCTCGCCCAAGGCGGGCGTGCGGTGGAAGCCGCTGGAGTGGCTGGCGCTGCGGGCTTCGGCCTCACGCGGGTTCCGCGCGCCGTCGCTGTCGGAGAACTCGGCCTCGACCATGATCTCCTACGGCTCGGTCATCGACCCCTATGATCCCGACCTGCCCAACTCGCGCCAGAGCCCGACCTTTTTCACCGTCGGCAACACCGATCTGGAGCCGGAAAAGACCCGATCCTACAATCTGGGCGTCGTCTTCACCCCGACGCGCGACACGGCGCTCAGCATCGACTGGTATCAGATCAAGCTCGACAACCTGATCGGCACGGGCAACGCCACCGCCATCGTCCAGGGCAACGATCCCGCCGACGTCATCCGCGACGAACGCGGCAAGCTGCAGGCCGTCTACAACCGCTATCGCAATCTGACGGCGCTGGAGACGTCGGGCATCGACGTGGACTTCAGCCAGCGCTGGCGCACCGAGGACTGGGGCTTGGGCGATTGGGGGACGTTCACCGTCTCCAGCGCCTATACGCACCTGCTGGAATACAAGCGGCCGAACGCGGCGGGCGGGCCGCTGCTGGACTACGCCGGTTCGAACCGAGGGGCGACCCTGCCGGCGCACAAGGCAACGACGCGGCTGGCCTGGAACCGCGACGTCTTCGACGCCAACCTAACCTGGTATTATACTTCCGGCTATGATCAGGTGCCGGTTGTCGGGGGACAATCGCGCGTGGACGCCTATCACCAGTTCGATCTGTATGCGGCGTGGTCCGGGCTGGAGCGCGTGACGCTCTACGCCAAGGTCGAGAACCTGCTGGACGAAGCGCCGCCGCACGACGCCTCCTTCCCTGGCGTCCGCGCCCCCTACGACTTTGGCCAGTACGATCTGCGCGGGCGCTATTTCCGCGTCGGCTTCGACGTCCGCTTCTGATTGAGACCACTACAATGAACGCCAGAGCCGCCCCTTCCCTGTTCACCCGCCGCAAACTGGCCGCAGGCGCCGCTCTGGCTGTTCTGTTCAGTGCAACTGCGTTGTCCGTACCGACGTCCGCCGTCGCACAGAGCGCCTATTTCTTCCCTCAGGCGGCGGCGGGGGACTTCGACCCCGCCATTCCGACGCCCGAAGCCTTCCTCGGCTATCCGATCGGCACGCACTACACCCGTCACGATCGCATCGTGGACTATCTGCGCGAGCTGGCCCGCCTGTCGGATCGGGTCACGGTCGAGGAGATCGGCCGTAGCTATGAAGAGCGGCCCCTGCTGTCCGTGGTCATCACCTCGGGCGCCAATCAGGGCCGGATCGACCAGATCCAGCGCGCCCATATCGCCGCGGGCGATCCCGGCGGCCCGGCCGCCACGGCCGACGCCCCGGTCGTCGTCGGCCTGTTCTACAGCGTCCACGGCAATGAAACCTCCAGCGGCGAAGCGGCCCTGCTGACCGCCTACTACCTGGCCGCCGGGCGCTCGCCCGAGGTGCTGGACTGGCTGGACAAGGCCGTGGTCGTCATCGACCCGTCCCAGAACCCGGACGGCCGCGACCGCGCCGCCAACTGGCACAACGCCTGGAAGAACCAGCCCGCCGTCGCCGACCCGCTGGACAAGGAGCACGTCGAGGCCTGGCCCGCCGGTCGCACCAACCACTATTTCACCGACCTGAACCGCGACTGGTTGGCGGTGACGCAGAAAGAGACGCGCGCCAAGCTGGAAGCCTTCCACCGCTGGCGGCCCCACATCCAGATCGACTTCCACGAAATGGGCGCGGGCAGCACCTATTATTTCGAGCCCTCGCCCGCCAGCATGGAAAGCCCGCTGCTGCCGCGCGCCAGCTACGAATGGAACGTGACGCTGGCCAAGTATCACGCCCAGGCGTTGGATAGCCTCGGTTCGCTCTATTACACGCGCGAAGTCTTCGACAACTTCTCGCCGGTCTACGGCTCGACCTATCCCGACTTCCACGGCGGGGTCGGGGTGACGGTCGAACAGGCCAGCTCGCGAGGCCTGGTGCAGGACACGGCCAACGGCCCGCTGACCTTCCCCTTCACCATCCGCAATCAGGCCAACGTCGGCCTGGCCACCATCCGCGGCGCCGTCGCCGAGCGCGCCGGGTTGCAGGCCTTCCAGCGCGACTTCTTCCGCTCGGCCGTCGAACAGGGGCGGCGCCACTCCAGCCAGGCCTTCGTCTTCGGCGATGCGGCCGATCCGGGCCTGACGCGCCAGACGCTGGACCTGCTTCTGGCCCACCACATTCAGGTCCATCCGCTGACCGAGCGGGTGACGCAGAACGGCCGCGCCTATGAGCCGGGCAGCGCCTATGTCGTGCCCTCGGCCCAGCCGCAGTTCCGCCTGGTGCACTCCATCTTCGACCGGACGCCCCCGACCAAGGGCAGCGTCTATGGCAGCACCTCCTATTCGGTCGCCCTGGCCTATGGGTTGAAAAGCGACGGCCTGCGCCGCGTCCCCGCCCACGGGTCCGTTGTGACCGAGACCCCCGTCGCGAACGGCGGCGTCAGCGGGCCTCAGGACGCCTATGCCTATGTCATCGACTGGCGCGACCTGAACGCGCCGCGTGTTCTGGCCGCCCTGCTGCGTCAGGACGTGCGCGTCCGCGCCG
Organism: Brevundimonas sp. 357; assembly: GCF_003938605.1. Classification (GTDB taxonomy): domain Bacteria; phylum Pseudomonadota; class Alphaproteobacteria; order Caulobacterales; family Caulobacteraceae; genus Brevundimonas. The sequence goes on from NZ_RHWX01000012.1 coordinate 30,635, forward strand.
CGTTCGAGCCGCTGACCGCAAGGACGGCGGCCGGCGACAGCGCCTTCGGACGCGGCTCCCTGGTCGTGACCACGGCGGGACAATCGCTGGACGCGGCCGCCCTGCGCGCCTACGTCGACACGGCCGCGCGCGAGGCGGGCGTGGTCGCCCACGCCGTCTCGACCGGCCAAAGCGTCGCGGGCGTCGATCTGGGCAGCGACAATGTGAAAGTCGTGCGCGCCCCTCGCATCGCCCTAGTCATGGGCGAGGGCGTCAACGCCACCGAAATCGGCGCGACCTGGTTCGCCCTGAGCGAGCGGCTGAACTATCCGGCGACGCGGCTTGACCCGTCCCAGTTGGGCCGCATGCCGCTAGGAAGCTATGACAGCATCGTCCTGTCCGGCGGGCGCTACGACAACCTGAGCCAGCCGACGGTCGACGCCCTAAAGGCCTGGGTGCGGGCGGGCGGCTCACTGGTGGTGTTCGGCAGCGCCGCACGCTGGGCCGCCGCCAACGGCCTGGCCCCGCAAACCGCCTCCGAAGACGAGAAGAAGGCCGAGGTTGAGCGCCGCGACTACGCCGACCGCAGCGCGATCCAGGGCGAACAGCGCACGGCGGGCAACGCCCTGTCGGCCGACGTCGACATCAGCCACCCGCTGGCCTTCGGCCTGTCGCGCCGCGACCTGTTCGTGAACAAGGAGACGGACGTGGTTCTGGCGCCCGTGTCCGATCCCTTCGCCAACGTCGTGCGGATCGAGACCAGCCCGCAGGTCAACGGCTACCTGCCCGAAGCCCTGCGCGCCCGCTCGGCGGGCTCGGTCTGGGCGCAGGTGAACCCGATCGGGGCGGGCAACGTCGTCCTGTTCGCCGACGACCCGGCCCACCGCAAATACTGGCTGGGGACGGAGCGTCTGCTGATCAACGCCCTGTTCCTGTCGAATCATCTCTCATCTGGACGACGTTGAGCCAGAGAGATCAGGCGCGCAGCGTGGCCCCGCCGTCGACGTAGAGGTCCGTCATAGTGATGTGGGCGGCACGATCGGACAGCAGAAAGACCACCGCCTCGGCGATGTCCTCGGGCGTCGCCAGCTTCTGCAACGGAATGCCCGCCTTGAACGTGTCGGGCGAGCCGGCGATGACGCGGGCGGCGCCGTCCTCATCGGCCCACATGCCGGTCTGCATCGGCGTCAGGGTCGAGCCGGGGGCGACGATGTTGCAGCGGACGCCCTTCGGCCCCAGCTCCAGCCCCAGACAGCGGGTGAACATGGTCGCCGCCGCCTTGGACGCGGCATAGGCCGCCATCGCATGACGCGGCACGCCCGCCGCGTTGGAGCTGACGGTGACGAAGGCGCCCTCGCCCCGCTCGCCCATCCGGCGCGACGCCGCGCGCCCCAGATGGAAGACGCCGTCCGCATTGACCGCGAAGACACGGCGCCATTCAGCGTCGGAGGTCTGATCCACCGTCACATTGGACAGGACGCCCGCGACGCTGGCCACCAAGTCGATCGGGCCGTCCTCGGCCTCGATGCGGTCGAACAGGGCCTCGACCGCCGCGCCGTCGGACACGTCCAGCGGCTCGACCCGCACGCCGTTCAGGAAGGCCAGACCCGACAGGGCGGTGGACGGCAGATCGGTCGCGACCACGCGCGCGCCCTCCTCGACCAGCAGGCGCACCACGGCGGCGCCGATGCCGCCGCCCGCGCCCGTGACCAGGGCCAGACGGCCGGACAGTCCGCTGTCTCTCATCGTGTCGTATCCTCTGCGGCGGTCATGCGGGCGTCCAGCGCCGGAGCGATCAGGGCCGTCGCCGCCGGGCCGGTCAGTTGCGGGTGCAGGAAGGGAACCTCGACCACATCCAGATCAGCGGCGTAAGGGCGCCACAGGCCCGGCGTCAGGTCGCGCTCCTGATGGTCCAGCGCCGCGCGCACGTGGGTGGTGCGGCCGCCGAAGGGCTTGTGATGATGTTCCCGCACCAGACGGTTGGTGTCGAGCACCACGCGGATCACCCCGTCCAGCGCAGCCTCGGGCAGGCCGCCCAGAGCGCTGTCGCCCGCCTTCAGGAAGGCGACAATGGCCGCGCGGCTACGCAGCTCGGGATACTGGGTCGGGTCATATCCGGCGATGGCCAGCAGGGCGCGCATGGCGTCGACCGGATCCGGGTCCGGCTCGGCGCGCCAGCATTCGGCCGGATAGGAGTCCAGCATGGCCATCAGCCCGACCTTGACCCCGCGCCGCTCCAGCTCGACCGCCGCCGCCTGGGCGATGATGCCGCCCACGGACCAGCCTGCGATATGCACCGGACCGGGCGCGCCCAAGGCCAGAATGTGATCGACATAGACCGACGCCAGAGCCTCGATCCCGTCCGGAAGGGCGTTGTCGGGGTCCAGCGCGGGCGACTGCATGCCCCACACCGTGCGGCGCGGCGACAGGGCGCGCGCCAGGGTGCGATAGCCCCACGACAGCCCCCCCGCCGGGTGGATCAGGAACAGCGGCGGCAGGGCCGGATCGCCCTCGGCCAGACGGATCAGCACACCCAGCCCATTGTCGAAGTCCAGCGCCTCGGCGTCGATCAGGGTGGCCAGTTCAGCCACGCGCGGCCGGTCGAACAGAGCGCCCAGCCCCGGATCGCGCCCCAGCCGCTCGCGGATCAGCATCATCAGGTGCACCGCCAGCAGGGAGTCGCCGCCCAGAGTGAAGAAATCGTCGTCGGCGCCCGCCGCTTCGGCCCTGCCCAGCGTCTCGGCGAACAGTTCGGCGATGATTCTCTCGGTCGGCGTCTCGGCCGCCCGACCCGCTGCAGCCTCGAACACGGGTGCGGGCAGCGCCTTGCGGTCCAGCTTGCCGTTGGAAGTCGTCGGCAGGGCGTCCAGCGCCACGATGGCGGCGGGGACCATGTAGTCGGGCAGGCGCGCGGCCAGCTTGGCCTTCAGGGCGGCGGGGTCGTAGCCCTCGGCCGGGACCAGATAGGCGACCAGACGGCGCTCGCCGGGGCGATCCTCGCGGGCCAGCACCACCGTCTCGCGCGCCAGACCGCTGGCGATGACGGCGGCTTCGATCTCGCCCAGTTCGATGCGCAGGCCGCGGATCTTCACCTGATGGTCGCTGCGGCCCAGATAGACGACCGCGCCGTCCGCCCGCCTGCGCGCCACGTCGCCGGTGCGGTACAGCCTCTGGCCCGGATGGTGCGGGTCGGGGATGAAGCGGTCCTCGGTCAGGTCGGGCCGGTTCAGATAGCCGCGCGCCAGCTGGACCCCGCCCAGATGCAGATGGCCGCCCATGCCGGGCGCCACAGGGCGCAGCCGCTCGTCCAGAATGACCAGCCGCGTGTTCCACACCGGCCAGCCGATCGGCATGGGGCAGGACGTATCGTCCGGCCCGGCGGCCCAATAGCTGACGTCCACCGCCGCCTCGGTCGGGCCGTAGAGGTTGTGCAACTCGGCGCTCACCGTCTGGTGGAAACGGTCGCGGAGTTCGGCGGGCAGTTCCTCGCCGCTGCAGAAGACGTGGGCGACCGCGATTCCCTTCGCCGCCGGATCGGCCAGAAAGGCCGACAGCATGGAGGGGACGAAGTGCAGGTCGGTGATCGCATGGCGGCGGATCAGCCCGGCGATGGCCGCCGGATCGCGGTGCGCGCCGGGCGGCGCCACGACCAGTTCTCCGCCCGAAATCAGGGCCAGGAAGAACTCCCACACCGACACGTCGAAGGTGGCGGGCGTCTTCTGCAGGATGCGGGTGTGGGCGCCGATACCGTATTCGGCCTGCATCCACAGCAGGCGGTTGACGATGGCCCGATGCTCGACCAGCACCCCCTTGGGATCGCCGGTCGACCCCGAGGTGTAGATGACATAGGCGGCGTCCTCGCCCCCTTGCGCCACGGCAGGAGCCGCCCCGTCCAGCGGCCAGTCGGCGGGCGCCAGCAGGGCCTCGCCGATCGCGCCGCCGATATCTTCATGAGCCAGCACGACGCTCGGTCCGGCGGCGCGGACGATGGCGGCGATGCGCTCGGCCGGGTGCTCCAGATCGAGCGGCAGATAGGCGCCGCCTGCGCGTAAGGTCGCAACCAGCGCGATGACCAGTTCCAGCGAACGCGGCAGGGCGACGGCGACGAGGCTCTCGCGCCCCACGCCGCGCGCCGCCAGGGCCGAGGCCAGCGCCGCCGTGCGGCGGTCAAGCTCGGCGTAGGTCAGGGTCTGATCGCCGAAGGTCAGCGCCGGGGCGTCCGGCGTCGCCTTCATCGCCGCCTCCAGCAGGGCGGTCAGCGTCGTGTCGGGGACCGGGTGGGCGGTGGCGTTGAAGGCGTCGAGTTCGCGCGCGGCCTCGCCCGGCGTGGCGATGGGAACCTCGCCCAGCGTCTCGGCATCGAGGGCATTGGTCAGGAAGGCGGCCAGACGCTCTGCGTGGGCGGCGGCCTCCTCCAGCGTGTAGAGGTCGGGGTTGGCGTCGACCTCCAGCGTCAGGGCCGGGGCGGCGTCGCCGCGGAAGGTGAAGCTGATGTCGTCCACCGGCCCGGCGCCCAGCACCTTCAGCGTCGTGCCCAGCCCCGCAAAGCGCGGCGGCAGGTCAAACGGCAGGACGTTGACCAGCGGCCCGTACAGCCGCCGCGCCCCGCCGATCAGGCCCAGGTCGCGCCGCAGCTGCTCGCTGCGGTAACGGCCGTGGCGGCGGGTCTTGATCAGGGCCTTGGAAGCGAGGATCAGCTGCTCGTCCAGCGGGGCGTCCTCGTCCAGCGTCAGACGCAGCGGCGGGACGTTCATGATCATGGCGGGCGTGCGCGCCGAGGCGCTGCCCATGCGGCCCATCCACGGCACGCCGATCACGGCCTCTTCCGCGCCCGAGAAGCGGCGGACATAGGCGGCGCCGATGGCGGTCAGCACGTCGGGCCAGGACAGGCGCCCGGCGTCGGCGCGGGCGCGCAGGCGGGCCGTGACCTCAGGCGGCAGGGCGCGCTCGATGCGGTGGAAGCGATGGGCGGTCGTCGCCTTGCCGGGCGCCAGAGAGGCGACCTCGGGCGCGTCGCCCATTATCTCGCGCCAGTAGGCCGCGTCGGCCGTGCGCTTGTCCGAGGCGCGATAGGCGGCGTCCTCGTCCCACACCCTGGCGATGGGGTTGAAGACCGGACCGGGCGCCGGGCCGCCGTGCGCAGCGTTGTAAAGCTCGGCCACGCGGTTGGTCAGCAGAGCCATGCCGAAGCCGTCGGTGGCCAGATGGTGAACGCGCAGACTCCACAGGAAGCGTTGCGGCCCCATGCAGAACAGGATGTTGGCGGCCAGCGGGTCGCGCGTCGGGTCCAGCGGCGTCTCATGATCGCGGCGCATGGCGGCCATGGCCTCGGCGACCGGATCGGCGGCGGCGGACACGTCGACGATCTGAAGCAGCGGGCGATGGGCCGGGTCGAGGGTCTGGAACACTTCGCCGTCTCGTTCGGCGAAACGCAGCGACAGGGCCTCGGCCTCGGCGGCGGTCTGATCGACGGCGGCGTGAAAGGCCTCAACGTCCAGATCGCCCCGGATATCGAGATAGTGGGCCGTGTTGAAGATCGGGTTGGCCGGGTCCAGCCTCTGGGCGAACCACAGGCCGGATTGGGCTTCCGTCAGCGGATATTCCAGCACCGCCGCCATGCGTCCGTCGTCCATGATACAGGCGTCAGGCGTCGTGACCGGCGGCGCGCAGGCGCGCCTGAACCACGCTCCACCAGCCCGCGAGCGTGGTGTGCTCGGCCAGTTCGCTGAACTCCAGCGGCACCGCCTCGCTCCACGCCAGCGACAGGTTGAGGGCGCGCAAGGAGTCGACGCCCAGGTCCATCAGATTGTCGTCGTCCAGGATGGAGTCCGGCGTTTCGTGCAGCACGGCGGCGACATCGGCGCGCATGCGCTCCAGCGTCAGATCCTGCGGGGTCAGCTTGGTCATGTCAGTCGTTCCAGAACGCGCGCCGTCGAAAGGGCCACGGCGCAGGTGTCGGCGGCCCAGGCCACCGCGCCCATATGCTTGTCGCGCGAGAAGTCGCCAAGCGCATCGGCGACGAAGAAGGGTTCGATATCGCGCTGAAACGCCTCGGCCGCCGTCAGCTGGCAGCCGATGTGGGCGTAGACGCCGCAGACGATCAGCTGATCCCGCCCCCGCACGCGCATCAGCGTCTCCAGGTTGCTGCGCTGGAAGGCGCTGTAGCGGTGCTTGACCAGAGGGAAGTCGCCCGGCGCCGGGGTCAGTTCGGGCAGGATGTCTTCATGCTCGGGCGCGCGGCTCATGCCCGGTCCCCACAGGTCGGCCTGCAGGCCCCGGTCGCGGCAATCCTGATCGCCGTGCTGGGCGGTGTAGAAGACCGGAACGCCCGCCGCCCGCGCCGCCGCGATCAGGCGGGCGATGTTGGCGACCAGTTCCGGCAGCGGCTCGGCGCCCGGCGCATAGGGACGCATGAAATAGCGCTGCATGTCATGGACCAGCAGGGCGGCGCGATCACGCTCCAGCGTCCACTGGGCGCGCGAGGCGGGGATCTCCGCCTCGGTCGGCAAGGCGTAGGCCGGGACGGTCGGCAGGCCTTTGGAGACGCTCACGCCTTGCCCTCTTCTTCCATAATGCGCTGGCGAAGCGCGGCGCGCAGTTCGCGGCGGCTGACCTTACCCACGGCGGTCACGGCGAAGTCGTCGACGAAGACGATCTGGTCCGGCACCTTGAAGTCGGCGATGTCGCGCTTGCGCATCCAGGCCTTCAGCTCGACGCCGCGCGGCGCGGCGCCGTTGGGGATGATGAAGGCGCAGATGCGCTCGCCCAGATAGTCGTCGGGCACCGACACCACGGCGGCGTCGAACACGGCCGGGTGGGCCAGCAGATGATCCTCGACCTCCTCGGCCGAGATCTTCTCGCCCGCGCGGTTGATGTGGTCGGTGGCCCGGCCCATGACCACGAGGTAGCCCTCGGGCGTGCGGCGCACCACGTCGCCGGTGCGATAGAAGCCGTCGTCGGTGAAGGACCGCGCATTGGCCGCCGGTTCGTTGTGATAGGCTCGGATCGTATAGGGGCCGCGCGTCAGCAGATTGCCCGGCTCGCCCTCGGCCACGGGCGCGCCCGCGTCGTCGATGATCAGGATTTCGTCATCGGGGCTGATCGGTCGCCCCTGCGTCTCGACGATCAGGCTCTCGGGGTCGTCCAGCCGGGTGTAGTTGACCAGCCCCTCGGCCATGCCGAACACCTGCTGCAGGGTGCAGCCCAGTTCGGCGCGCACGCGCCGCGCGGCCTCGGGCAGGAACTTGGCGCCGCCGACCAGCAGCACCTGAAGACTGGACAGGTCGTGGGTCTTCTTGGCCGCCGCCTGCATCCACAAAAGGGCCAGAGGCGGCACCAGTCCGGTGATCGTCACCCCCTCGCGTTCGATCAGGGGGAAGCAGACGTCCGGCGACGGCGACGGCGCCATCACCACCGTCGCCCCGACATAGAGGGCGCCCAGGTAGCCCGGCGAACTCATCGGGAAGTTATGCGCGGCCGGCAGGGCCGTCAGATAGACGCTCTCCGGCTCCAGCCCCGAGATGTCGGCGCTTTCGCGTACGCTGTAGAGGTAGTCGTCGTGGGTGCGAGGGATCAGCTTGGACAGGCCGGTCGAGCCGCCCGAAATCTGCAGGAAGGCCACGTCGGACGGATCGGCGTCGTCCGTCGGCAGGGAGGCCGGATCGGCGCGGAAACCGTCGAAGGATGCGAACTCCTCGGCCTCGCCGACCACGACCACATGGCGCAGCTCCGGAACCTCCGCCTGAACGGCGCGGGCCAGGGCGCGATAGTCGAAGCCTTCATGCCGGTCGGCCACGACATAGGCGGCGGCTTCCGAACGTTTCAGGAAGTGAACGATCTCGGTCGAGCGGTGCGCGGGCAGCGCATAGACGGGGATCAGCCTGGCCCGGAACAGGCCGAAGATCACGCTGAGGAACTCGGGCAGGTTCGGCAGCTGCACCACCACCCGGTCGCCCGGTTTCAGCCCTAGCGCCAGAAAACCGGCGGCGGCCGTCTCGGCCTTTTGCAGCAGTTCGCCATAGGTCCAGCGCTGGTCCATGCCGACCACGGCGACGGCGCCGCCTTGCGCCTCCGCCCGGCTGCGCAGCAGTTGGGAGAAGGTTTCGCCGCGCCAATAGCCCTTGGCCCGATAATGCGCCGCCATGTCGTCCGGCCAGACCTGTTGCAGGGGAATCATACGCTCGCCTCATCCACGCCCAGGGCGCGCAGGACGGCCTGGAACTTACCCGACGTCTCGTCCGCCTCGGCGGCGGGATCGGAGCCTTCGACAATGCCCGCCCCGGCATAGAGACGCGCCTGATCGCCGCACGTTTCGGCGCAGCGCAGCGAGACGTACCACGCGCCGTCGCCAAAGGCGTTGGTCCAGCCCACGGCCCCGGCATAGAAGCCCCGGTCATAGCCTTCAAGCGCGTGGATCATCTCGGCCGCCCGGTCGCGCGGCGAGCCGCAGACGGCTGGCGTCGGATGCAGCAGGGCGGCCAGTTCGGCGGCGGAGGTTTCATCGGGGCGGTGCAGCCGCCCCTCGATGCGGGTGCCCAGGTGCCACATGGTCCGGGTCGAGACGAGCGCCGGGCCGGGCGGCGCGCGCAGATCGCTGCAATAGGGCGCCAGCAGGTCCATGATGGCCTCGACCACCAGGGCGTGTTCGCGGCGGTCCTTGTCGGAGGCCAGCAGGCCTTGCGCCGCCGCCTCGTCCTGCACCACGTCGGTGCTCCGGCGGGCCGATCCGGCCAGAGGATGAGAGAAGACGGCCGGGCCGCGCTTGGACGCCAGCAGTTCCGGCGTGGCGCCGACCAGACGGCGCATGGCCCCGCCCTGCCCTTCACCCAGCGGCGTCAGAAAACGCGCGGCGGTCGGATCGGCCTTCAAGTCGCGCCACAGGGCGAAGGGGTCGATCGCGCCATCGCCCTGAACCTTCAGGCTGCGCGACAGCACCACCTTGTCGACCGGCTCGGCGCCGCCTTGCGAAGCGCGCATGGCCGCAAGCGCCTGCGTCACCGCCGCCTCATAGACCGCGCGCGACGGCTCGGGCGTCAGGGCGCGGATCGAAGGGCGCGACGCCGTCGAAGGCATGTCCCAGATGCGGTTGGCGGCGCGCTCGGGCAGGAACAGGCAGTCGTCGGCGCAGCGGTCGAACGGCAGGGCGCCGACCAGCAGGCGCGGCGACGGCTCATCGGTTTCCGGGGCGACCGGCAGATCGGCGAAGAAACGGCGCACCCGCGCGCCCAGCGTCGCCGCCGGTCCCGGCGTCAGGCGCTGCTTCAAGCCCGTGGTGAAGAGCCGCAGCTCCGGCGTCGTCAGTCCAAAAGCCCAGTCCATGTCGTCCTTGGGCGCCACCGCGTCATGGCGTTCGGATGCGCCGCCGCCGATCTGAACCGACAGATCGGGCGCGCCCCAGAATTCCGCTACTCTCGACTCCATGCTGGTCCCTGCCGCACTCAAGCTGTTGCATATCATTCGCAACAACCGGCCTATAGCGGAGCAACCTTCGCGTTGTCTTGCGGCGAGATTAATTCCAAGCCGGTCTGGTCGTTTCGCCGCAGAGGTTTAGAAGGGCGCTCATGCGAATGCTTGTCATTGACGATGATGCCCGAACCCGCGCCTTCGTGGCCGAAGGCCTGCGCCAGCAAGGGCATACGGTCGATGAGGCGAACGACGGCGAGACGGGTCTGCACATGGCGATGGAGGGCGAGTATGACGCCATCGTCGCCGACCGCATGATGCCCGGCCTGCCCGGTCTGGAAGCGGTGCAGGCCATGCGCGCGGGCGGGCTGAAGACGCCGGTGCTGATGCTGACGGCGCTGGGCTCGGTCGACGACCGGGTGGCGGGGCTGAACGCGGGCGCCGACGACTATCTGGTCAAGCCCTTCGCCTTCAGCGAACTGAGCGCGCGCCTTCAGGCGCTGGTCCGACGCCCGCCGCTGGCCGAGGCCACGACGCGGCATCGGGTGGCCGACCTGGAGGTCGACGTGGCCGCCCACCGGGCGACCCGCGCGGGCCGGACGCTGGACCTGACCCCGCATGAGTTCAAACTGCTGGAGCGGCTGGCCCGCAACGCCGGTCACGCCGTGACGCGCACCATGCTGCTGGAAAGCCTGTGGGGCTTCCACTTCGACCCGCGCGCCAATCTGATCGACGCCCACATCAGCCGCCTGCGGGCCAAGGTGGATCGCGGCTTCGATCAGGAGCTGATCCACACCATCCGGGGGGTGGGCTATGTCCTCAAGGCCCCGGACTGAGCCGAAACATCCGTCCGTCTGGTCCACGGCCAGCCTGCGCTACGCCGCCGCCTTCTCGGCCCTGTTCGGACTGGGCGCGGCGGTGATGATCGCGGGCGTGGACTACGGCCTGATGCGCTTCGCCGAGGCCGAGGTCCGCGACGGGCTGAACCACCAGATGGACGTCATGCGCGCCGACGCTGACCGGCACGGCACGGCCCAGCTAGTGCAGGAGCTGAACGCCGAAGCCCGCAACCGCGACGCCCGCCGCTATCTGTTGCTGGTCGAAGCGCCGGACGGCAGCACCTTCTCCAACGGCCTGACGCGGCTGGCGGTCAATGAGACGGGCTTCCGTCGCAACCTGCCCAACAAGGCGCGCCCCGCCCGCTGGCCCGACCAGACGCCGAACATGCTGGTGCTCAGCGCCCAGGCGTCCGACGGCGGCCTGCTGGCGGTCGGGCGCGACATCCAGCATCTGGACGAACTGCGCGGCGGCATCCGCCGCTATGCCCTGATGAGCGGGATCGCCCTGATCCTGCTGGCCCTGGCCGGGGGCTGGTTCGCCGGCCGGCTGTTCCTGCGGCGGCTCGAGGGGGTCAATCAGGCGGTCGGCCGCATCATCGCCGGTCAGGATTCGACCCGCCTGCCCGCCGTCGGCCTGGGACGGGAGTTCAATGAGCTGTCGGCCAATCTGAACCGGATGCTGGACCGGCAGGAGGCGGCGCTGACGACGCTGAAGACCCTGTCCGAGGGCGTGGCCCACGAACTGCGCGCGCCGCTGAACCGGGTCCGCAATCGGCTGGAGGATCTGGCCGCCAATCTGGACGACGCCCAGGCGCGCGAGGCCGCCGTCGAGCGCGCGCTGGAGGAGACGGACCAGGTCAGCGCCCTGTTCGAGGCCTTGCTGACCCTGGCGCGGATCGAGAGCGGCGACGCCGCCTTGCAGACCGAACGGCTGAATCTCGTCGCCCTCGCCGCCACGGTGGCAGACATCTACAGCCCCTTCGTCGAAGAGGCGGGCGGGCGCCTGACCGTCGCCCTCGCCCCCACGGGAACGGTCGAGGCCGACCCCGTCCTGATCCAGCAGGCCCTGGCCAACCTGATCGAGAACGCCGTCTTCCACGGCGGCGGCCAGGTCGAGGTTTCGACGTCCCGCGAGAACGACCGGGCGGTCATCCGCGTCGCCGACCACGGCCCCGGCGTGCCGGAAGCCGAGCGCGACAAGATCCTGCGCCGCTTCTACCGCCTTGGTCAGGGCGGGAGCGGCCATACCTCCGGCGCGGGCCTGGGCCTGGCCATGGTGGCCGCCGTGGCGCGGGCGCACGGCGGCGAACTGCGGCTGGACGACAACCGGCCCGGACTAGCCGTGGAACTGGCGCTGCCGACCGTCTCCTGAACCGTCTGCGCCGTCAGTCCCCACCGGTGCGGGGCCTGGCTCGAATTCAGCGAAGAGAGCGTCGATCAACCACTGGGTTCCGGCGTCCCCATCCGAGCGTTCGTGCCAGACCAGGTGATAGTCGAAGGGCCGCATCTCCTGCGGCGCCGGGAAGGCGCGAAGGCCGTGCGTCGCCGCGAAAGGCTCGGCAGCGCGGCGCGGCAGCAGGGCCACCGCCTCGCTGGTCTGCAACAGATAGGGAACCAGGACGAAGCTCTCGGCCCGCACCAGGACGCGGCGCTCGGCCATGTCCGGCAGATCGTCCGCCACCCAGTCGCCGAAACCGTCCCCCGCCGATGGAACGACATGGGGCCACCGCAGCAGTTCGGCGTGCGTCGGCGTCGCCTGATGCACCGGGTGATCCGGCCGCGCCAGGCCCAGATGAGTCTCGCGGTACAGCCAGCGCGACTTCAGCCCCGCGCCCTCGGGATTCCAGCCCGTCAGCACCAGATCCAGCCGCCCGTCCTCCAGCCGTCGCAGGCTAGCGTCCGACAGAGGCTCGACTTCCAACTCCACCCCCGACGCCTCATGCTCGATGCGGGCCAGGGCCGGCGTCAGAACGCTGAGCAGGCCGAAGTCGGTGGAGGCCAGGCGGAACACCCGCTTCATCCGCCCGACGTCCAGGCCGGGGTCGCGCAGCAGGCCCTCGCCCGCGTCCAGCCAGGCGCGCAAGGGGCCGGACAGGGCCTCGGCGCGCGGCGTCGGCATCATACCGCGCGGGCCGCGCACCAGCAGGGGGTCGTCGAACTGATCGCGCAGCCGGGCCAGGATTCGGCTCATCGCCGGCTGGCCTATGCCCAGGCGTTCGGCCGCGCGCGAGACGCTGCGCTGCTCGATCAGCACCTGAAGGTGCTGAAGCAGGGTGAAATCGACGCGGTGGGGAAGTCGCCCCGACATAAGGCCTCGCTGCGTGACGCCCGACGCGCCGCCTCCGGCTGTATTAAGAACGCCTCTTAATTGCAACACGTTCGCAAGGCCGTTTCGTCATACGCGCACGACGTCTCAGCGCCCGCGCCTTCATGCGCCCCAGCGAATGGCGCCCATGCCGAATCCGACATTGAGACAATATTGCGAATGATTATTAGGAGCGAGCCGCTCGCACGGTCGAGCTTTCCTCCCCTCCCTGGGCGCCTGTCGCCCGCCAACGCACGCCTTTGGGGGCGCAGATGCACCTATCGAAACGCCGCATCGGGCTGGGCCTGATGACCACCACCCTGCTCGCCACATCGCCGGTCCTGGCCGAAACGATTCCGTCCGACCTCTCGAGCGTCGATCCGCAAGCGACCTCCGTCAGCGACGTGGTCGTGACCGCCTCGGGCTCGGCCGTCGACGTGCGCGACGCCCCTGCCTCGATCAGCGTCATCACCCGCGACGAGATCGAGCGTCAGCCGGTCCAGAGCCTGGGCGAACTGCTGGGCCGCCTGCCCGGCGTGACCGGCGGCGTCAGCCCGACCGGCGCCATGTCCAAGATCACCATTCGCGGCCTGCCGGACAACTACACCCTGGTGCTGGTCGACGGGCGCCGCGTCGGCAACTCGCGCGACATCAGCTATCGCCCCGACCTGGGCCGACAGGATCTGAACTGGATCTCGCCCGACATGATCGAGCGCATCGAAGTGGTGCGCGGGCCGATGTCGTCGCTCTACGGCTCCGACGCCATGGGCGGCGTCATCAACATCATCACCCGCAAGATCGCCCCGACGTGGCGCGGCTCGGCCAACACCAGCTACACCTGGTCCGAGGATTCCGAGCGCGGCGACGCCTATCAGCTGGGCGTCAACGTCGCGGGTCCGCTCACGGAAAACCTGGGCCTGCGCCTGGGCGCGACCTACGCCCGCACCAATCCGGATGAAGTGAACATCTCCGGCGCCAACGGCACGGGCGGCGTCGTCAACAAGAGCCTGAACGGCGTGCTGAACTGGGCGCCGGTCGAGAATCACAACTTCTCGTTCGAAGCCAACTACGGGGTGGAGGAGCCCCTGGCGCCCAAGCTGCTGGTGCCGAACCGCAACGGCGTTCTGACGCCGCAGGGCGCCTTCGGCTCGGAAACCGAACGCACCAACTTCCGCGCCAGCCACGAGGGCGAATGGTCCTTCGGCAAGACGCGCCTGGACGTCTATCGCAACGCCTTCGAGAACAAGGCGATGGGGGAGTACGGCGGTTCCGGCGAGTTCGAGGAGTGGATCGTCGACGGCCTGTGGAACTTCGAGAAGAATTTCGTCTGGCTGCACAAGTTCGCCATCGGCGCCCAGTATCGCCAGGAAGAGCTGACCAACACCGACACCATCGGCACGGTGCCGATCGACTATGACGGCAACGTCATCACCGGGGCCACGCTGAAGGGCGACACGGCGGCCATCTTCGCCGAGGACCAGATCACCCTGCGCGAAAACCTGCTGCTGACGCTGGGCGGTCGCCTGGACAGCCACGACAAATACGGCGAGCACTTCAGCCCGCGCGCCTATCTGGTCTGGCATCCGGCCGAGGCCTGGACCCTGCGCGGCGGCGTCTCCAAGGGCTTCCGCGCCCCGTCCCTGAAGGAAAACAGCGCCGGCGCCGCGACCCAGTCCGGCGGCAACGGCTGCCGGGGCCTGATCGGCATGGCCGCCAAGGACAAGAACGGCAATCCGATCCTGGACGGAAACGGCAATCCGCTGGTCTACACCTCAGGCGGCTGCTGGATGGCGGGCAATCCGAACCTCAAGCCCGAGGAAAGCACCAGCTACGAGTTCGGCTTCGCCTATGACGGCGCCGCCTACAGCTTCGCCGCCACCTATTTCCACACCGACTTCGAAAACAAGATCCAGTACGCGCCGCTGGGCTATTTCGAAGGCCGCTGGTGGACCAAGAACGAGAACGTCCAGCGCGCCCGCACAAAGGGTCTGGAGCTCAGCGGTTCGGCGGCCCTGCCCTACGACCTGACCCTGCGCGGCAACGCCACCTGGATGATCGAGGCCAAGAACCTGGACACCGGCGCCAGCCTGATCACCACGCCGGAATGGTCGGGTTACGCCTCGCTGGATTGGCGGGCGACGGACCGCCTGGGGCTCATGCTGTCGGCCCAGTACACCGGCGAACAGCTGAGCGGCGGCTCGACCCTGACCAACGCCCGCACCGAGTTCGACCTGACCACCGCCTATGAGGCGTCCGACACGGTGACGCTGCGCGCCGGGGTCTCCAACCTCTTCAACGAGAAGGTCAGCGGCACCGCCGGCGACGGCTACTACTCGCCCGGCCGCCGCTTCTTCGTTGGCCTGACCACCCGCTTCTGATCCGGAGAAACTGCGATCATGACGACCCTACGTAAATCCCTTCGCGGCGCCGCCCTCGGCGCGCTCCTGGCGGCTTCGGCCGTCGCCGTTCCGACCCTGGCTTCGGCCCAGGCCCTGTTCTCGGCGCCCGAGCGCCTGGACGGCGGCCAGGTCGGCTTCTCGTCCGGCGAACGCGGCAAGCCCGTCCTGCCGGGCGGCCCGGTCGTGGCCAATGGCCGCGGCTTCCATCCGGGCCAGAGCATCGTCCTGATGTACGGCCAGACGCCGCTATCGACCGGCCCGATCACGGCCAACGCCGAGGGCGGCTTCGAAGCGCGCCTGACGCTGCCGGCGAACGCCCAGCCCGGCAACCACCCGATCGTGGCGGTGTCGCAGTCGCCCTACAACGCCGTCCTGGCCGATCTGAAGATCTCGCCGAACGTGCCGCTGTCGAATGAGGCGGCCTATCGGATCACCAGCATCCAGCCCACGCGCGGCCTGTACCAGACCGCCTATAGCGCCAAGCGCAACGCCGTCTTCGCCACCTCGGCGGTCGGCCGCCCGCCGGTACGTCAGTCGGAGCTGCTGCGCCTGAACGCCGACACCCTGGCGGTCGAAGCCCGCGTCACCCCGGCCGCCGCGCCGGGCCGCACCGGCCGCGACGGCCAGCCCCAGGACGGCGGCGTCTTCGCCGTCTACGGCGTCGGCGTCGATGACGCCAACGACACCGTCTGGGTCTCGAACAGCCGTCAGAACACGGTCGCCGTCTATCGCCAGTCGGACCTGTCGCTGGTGCGCCAGTTCGAGCCCGGCACGGTCAACCACGCCCGCGACGTCGTCATCGACGAAAAGCACGGCAAGGCCTACGCCAGCGCCACCTTCGAGCCCGAGGTCGTGGTGTTCGACACCGCCGCCCTGACGGTCGCCAAGCGCATCAAGATCGACTCGACCGTGCGCGGCGAGACCTTCTCGGCCGCCAGCGTCTCCTATGACCGCGAAGCGCGCCGCCTGTACGTCGCCTCCAACTCGACCAATGAGGTCGCGGTCATCGACGCCGCCGCCGACACCGTGCTGAACGTCTTCCGCGTGCCCGGCGCGCGCAGCGTGATCGGCGTCTCGCACGATCCGCAGACCGACCGCATCTTCGTCGCGGCCCAGGGCACCGACAACCTGGTGGTGCTGAACGGTTCGGACGGTTCGGTCGTGGCCGACACCCCGGTCGGCGCGGGCGCCCTGAACGTGGTGTTCGAGCCGAAGTCGCGCCGCGCCTTCGTCAGCACCTTCGGCGCGGGCACGGTGACGGTGACCGACGTCGACGGCCGCATCGTCGCCAACCTGCCCGCCCCGCCGGTGGCGAACCATGTCTCGACCGACGGACGCGGCAACGTCTATGTCGCGGTCAAGTCCGGCTGGACCACGGACGGAAACGACTCCGTGCTGCGCATCCGTCCCGCACGGTGATGCAGGCGCGCTGACCCGAAGTCGGCGTTGAAAGAAGGGCCCTTGCAATCGCTGCAAGGGCCCTTTCATCATCTGGAAGCGAGCGGCCTGTGAAGTCATCAGAATCGGGAAGCCATCCGCACCACTCAGCATCATCGCCTGGGGAGCGGGAAATCATGGACATCAACGCCGGAAGACGAGACGAACTGCTTGATGTCGCGACCGCAAGCATGCCCGCCGGGACAGGACGCGCACGCGCGTTGCTGCTGATCGATCTGAACGGCGACGAACCGCACGAACTGGGCGGCCATCTGGAACGCCGAGGCTTCCAGGTGATGGAGGTCGGCTCGACCGCCCGCCTGCATGATGATGAAGAACCGCTGGCCGAGATTTTCGAGGCGGTCGTGCTGACCGCACGCCTGCCCGACGCAGAGGCGCTGGCCGCCATTCGCCAGTTGAACCGCGCAGACGCGCCGCCCTTGCTGGTGGTCGCGCTCGAAGGCGAAACGATGGAGCGGGTATTGGTGCTTGAGATGGGGGCCGACGATCTGGTGGGGCGAGAGGCTGAACCGCGTGAAGTGCTGGCGCGGCTGCATCGCCTGATCCGCCGGCGGCCGGAACTGGATTCGGCGCCCCGCCCGACGGCGGCGCATGACTGGGCGCTCAAGCCCTCTCAGCGGGCGCTGATCACGCCTTCGGGCTGTGCGATCAAGCTGACGGGGCGCGACCAGGCGCTGCTGAACGCCTTCACAGACAACGCCGACGGCCTGCTGCTGGAGCGGGACTATCCGCGCGGCCATATCCGCACTGCGATCAGCCGCCTGAAGCGCAAGGTGATGGCCGACGCCGGCGTCGCCTTGCCGATCCAGAACGTCTGGGGTCAGGGCTATCGCTTCGACGCCAATCTGGTGCAGGCATGAGCGCCCTGCGCTCCGATGCGCGTTCAGATGGCGGCGACGACAACGAGAACTTCAAGATCGGCCTGAAGGTCGGCTCCAACTTCGCCGATGATCGCGGCAACTTCGTCGGCGCCCTGGGGTGGCGGCGGACGGGCTCGGTCTATGGCCGCGACCGCTGTGACCGCGAGATGCGCGTCGACGCCGCCGCGACCACGGCGCGCCAGCACAATGTGGGCGTCTTCTCGTCCTTCATCCCGCGCGGCACGGTCCTGGTCCCGCGCGTGAGCGCCGGCAACCTGACCCGCGTGGTCGACGACTCCGGCGCGGTCGTCCCCTACACCAACGCCGGGTTCGGCTATAACCGCTCGGGCGAGCGTCAGCTCTTCGTGCCGGAAGAGCAGATCCGCTTCAACGGCCAACTGACCTACGACATCAACGACAATCACCGCTTCTTCTCGGAGATGTCGATCTTCCACGGCCGCAACTCGAGCGAGATCGAGGGCAACCCGGTCGGCTCGGAGGCCATCTATCAGGACCAGTTCGGCATCGACCAACTGCCTGACTGCCACGACTTCGACGGCGACGGCGACGGCGACAACGAGTGCCGCTACGGCGTGCCGATCACCAGCGCCATCGTGCCGACGGCCCTGGCCAACGCCGTGCGCGCCCAGCATCCGGGTATCGCCGACGACGACCTGGTGGTCGGTTTCCGTCGCCGGATCAACGACGTGGGTAACCGCGGCAATGAATCGGAGCGGGCGATGGCCCGCCAGGTGCTCGGTTTCGAGGGCAAACTGACGCCCAATCTGAACTATGAGCTGAGCATGAACTACGGTCGTTCGGATTACGACCAACGTTCGAACGGCGACATCATGACCTCCCGCTTCCGCCAGCCTGGACGCCTATCAGGAGCAGTACATCGTCAACGGCTTCGTCAGCGGCAATGTCCCCAGCGTTCTGCCGGCCGGCGACATCGGCTTCGTCGTCGGCGCCGAATACCGCGAGGAATCGGCCCGCTCGCCCCCCGAGCCGCTGACCCAGCTGGGCCTGGCCACCGGCAACATCACGCCCGAGACCCGCGGCGCGTTCGATGTCGTCGAAGCCTTCGCCGAACTGCGCATCCCGCTGCTGGCGGACCTGCCGTTCGCGAAATCCCTGGACCTGAACCTAGCCGGTCGCGTGTCCGACTACAGCACCGTCGGTTCGACCACGGCCTGGGCTGCTTCGGTCGAGTATCTGCCGACCGAGTGGCTGAAGCTGCGCTCGCAGTACGCGGTCGCCGTGCGCGCCCCGAACATCAATGAGCTGTTCAATCCCGGCTCGCAGACCTTCCCGCAAGTCGGCGACCCCTGCGAAGGCGTCACCCTGAGCGGCGGTCAGGCAGCCTTCGTCAACGCCCAGGTGCGCTATGACGTGTCGGAGCGCATCAGCGTCTATGCCGGCGTCGACAACCTGTTCGACGAATACATGTTCGTCGCGGGCACCAACGGCGACATCGGCCAGTCCACCGGCTGGACCACCTTCCCGGAGGTCTATGACGGTCTGGGACGTCGCTTCTACGGCGGATTCCGCTTCAGCTTCTGATCGCTGAACCACCAAAGACAGGAAGGGCCGAGCGCAAGTTCAGCCCTTCTTCAATTACGGACCGCCCTGCTCCCTATCTGAGGGTCTCGACGCGCGCCACGCCGCCTGCGCCTTTGGTCAGACGGAAGGCGTCAACTTCGCGGCCTGTTGCGGTGAACGCCCGATAGACAATGGCTTCCGGCGAAACATCCAGTGTCTGAAAGGTCTGGGTGCGCGAGGCCGAGTGCGTGGCCCAGCCGAGATCGGCGACCGGGTACATCTTCGGCCCGGCGACCGAGACGACATAGGTCGAACCCTGGTCGGACGGATGGTCAGGCCCCGGATTGCCCATGCGGCCCGTCCCGATGGCGCCGCGCGCATAGCCGTGGTCGTGGGCCTGCAGCACCAGATCGACGCCGTATTTGTCGATCAGCGGCTTCAGGGCGTCGCGCACCCTGGCGTTGTCCCGATCGGGGTCAATCGAGAACAGGGGGAAATGCAGGAACAGCGCCGTCCAGCGGTTCGGATTGTCGGCCAGAAGCCCGTCCAGCCAGCGCACCATCTCGGCGCGCATGGCCTCGTCGCCGTGGAACAGGGGGGCGTCGACAGAGATCAGGCGCAGGCCCTGATAGTCAACGGTCCAGGCCGTCTCCTTCAGCTTCTCGACGCCCGCCGGGCCGGTTTCCGGCAGGGTGTATTGTCGCCGCCACTGAGGGTTCAGCACCGGGCCGCGGCCATACTCATGATTGCCAGGCGTCGGCATCTGCGGAGTCTGAGCGTAGAGGAAGCCGCCGGCGGCGAACCACTCGCCCCACTCGTTGTCGCTGTCGTGACGGTTGATCAGGTCGCCGGCATGGATGACGAAGGCGGCGTCCCCAGCCTTGCGGAAAGCCATCCTCAGGGTGCGAGACGCCTCGCTGAGGATGTTGTTCTGCATGTCCCCCATATAGAGGAAGGTGAAGGGCTCAGCCGTCGCCGCCGCCGTGCGGAACTGCAGCCATTCCGACCACAGCATGCCGTCGCCGACCCGATAGGCGTAAACCGCGTCCGGCTTCAGCCCCTTCAGCACCGTCGAGTGATAGGCTGCGTGGAACTGGGACGCCTCGCGCACGGTGATAGTCGCATCGTCGGTGACGGCGGTCACGCGCACCGCTTCCTTGACGAAGTCCGGGCCGTCCTGAGCCTCGGCGTATTCGACATAGCCGATAGCGCCGGGCGCAGTGCGCCAGGTTACGGCCATCTCATGCGCCGGGTCAGCGGTCAGGTTCAGGATGATCCGCTCCGGCTGTTCGGTCGGAGGGACCACCGACCGATCCGAAGCCTGGGCCGGCAAGGGCTCAGGCCGCAGCGGACGCTCGGCCGTCTGCGCCATCGTCTGTCCGCCCACGGCCGCAAGCGCGGCCCCGAGCATCAGGGCAAAAGTCGCTTTCATGTCCTTGCCTCGATCAAAAGACGTAGGTCAGGCCGAGCGAGATCGACCGACCGTTCTTGATGTAGGCTCGGCTGGCGCCCGTGCTCGCCCCGGCCGTGTACCAGTAGGTGTGGTTGTCGAAGAGGTTCTGAACCTGCAGCGAGGCGGTCGCCCCCTTCCACAGCTTGCGCCGGACATTCAGGTCCACGAACTCATAGTCCTGCTCATACGGATTGTTGCCGAAGTCCTGGATGCCTTCCAGGAATTCCGACTGGTAGCTGTAGGCGGCGTAGGCTTCCCAACCGTTTCGTTCCCAGAAGACCTGGATGTTGGCGACCGCCTCGGGCGTCTCCATCAGCGGCAGGGTATAGCCCTGCGGGTGCCAGGAAATGCCGGTCTCGGCTTCCGAATTCTGAAGCGTCAGGTTGACGCTGGCGCCCAGCGCCGACAGCGGCCCCGGCAGCCAGTGGAAGATTTGCTGGGCGCTCATCTCGACGCCATAGACCCGCGCCCACTTGCCGTTGTTGGGCATGGAGACGGTCACGCCATCGGGGCCGACGTTCACGCCCGCCGTCCCGTCACGGATGTTCGAGGACGAGGAACGGTACAGGAAGTTCTCGATGTCCTTGTAGAACAGGCCCAGCGAATAGGCGCCGGTGTCGCCGTTGTAACGCTCGACCGACAGGTCGTAGTTGATCGCCTTCATAGGCTTCAGGTCCGGGTTGCCCTGCTCGACGGCGACCAGCACCCATTCGTTCTTGGGGTTCAGCTTGCCGTCGCCATCCGGGTCGCTGTCGTAGCCGTACTCGCGCGCCGAGGACATGCGGGCGATGTCGGGCCGGGCGAAGCTGGTCCAGATGGCCGCGCGGACTCGGGTCCGATCGTCCAGGTCATAGTTCAGATGGATAGACGGCAGGACATTGACGAAGTCGCTCTTGTCCGTAGCGAAGTGCGCGCCCTGAACCTCGTCGAGGATATAGGCGTCGATCTCGTTGTTGGTGCTCTCGACGCGGACGCCACCGATGATCTGGGCCTGGCCGAAACGGGCCGTCGCCATCAGGTAGCCGGCGAAGATGTCCTCCTTGAAGGTGAAGCTGTCCTCGCCGCTCAGCTCAGCGTTGCCGGGGTCGGTGGCGAAGCCGTCGAAGAAGTCGCTGTCGCCCGCCATGGCGCGCTGCAGTTCGGCCAGCATGGCCTCGTTGTCGATCACCGTGCCCAGGCGATAGAGGCCGGAGTACTCGCCGTCGAACAGGCTGGCGACCTCCTTGCCGTAGAAGCGCGAGAAGTCGGCCAGGGCGCCGCTGGCGTCCAGATCCATGAACTCGCCGTTATAGGTCGAGCGCTTGGAGCTGTAGTATTTGCCGCCCGTCTTGATCGCTTCCAGCCAGGTCGAGACCGGGCGCCATTCGACGTTGAACTGGCCCTGCCACAGCTCTTCCTGAGCCCCGCCGACCTCGCCCGACAAACCAGCGAAGTCATATTGGCTGTTGTCGTGAATCGCCGCCATCCCGGCGTCGTTCAGCACCCATTTGGGGAAGCGGCTGTCGCCGAAGTTGACGACATCGACGCCCTTGTTGCCCAGCCAGCCGTACTTGTCGCTGCGGAACTCCATCTCATAGCTGTCGTCGATATTGTCCTCGGACTTGGCGTAGGACAGGTCGTAATCGACGGTGAAGTCGCCCAGTCGGCTGACGCCGCCCAGGTTGACCGACATCAGCGACCCGGTCTCGCGCGAGCCTTCCCAGAATCGGCGCAGGCGGAAGCCCTGCGGATCCCAGGCCCCCGAGGCGCCGTCCAGCGTATAATAGGAGCGCGTCTTGCGATCCTTGTCGGTGATCCGGCCGTCGCCGTCCTGATCGACGATCTGGGCTGTCGTATAGCCGTAGATGTTCCCCAGCGCGGCGTCCGTGCCGACGATCATGTCCTCGGGACGGGCCAAGCCGGTCATCGCCTTGTCGACCTGGCTCAGGCGGGTCGAGTTACGCCCCGTATCGTTGCGGAAGTTCAAGCGGTTGCCGAACTCGTCCTGAGTGTACTCGTTGAACTGGCCGCGCAGATGAAATTCATGATCCGCGCCGCGATAATCCAGGCTGGCGTTCAGGCCGCGTCGCTCCACCTCGGTCTCGCCGAAGCCCAGGTTCATGCCCCGCATGACGAAGCTGTCGGTGTCCCACCCCATGGTCTCGCTGTCAGCGTACCAGACGGGGGGCTGGTTATCGCCGTCCACGCCGTTCTGTTCGAACTGCGACTTGCGGCGCGACCAGCTGCCGGTGACGAACAGGCCCCAGTTGTCGTTGAACTGGCGACCGAACGAGCCTGAAATCTCGCCCGACTTCTCGTCGTCGAACTTGTCCAGCATCCCGGCCGAGGCCGACAGGACGCCATAGACCGGGTCATGATCGAAAGCCGTCGGCGTACGGATATCGATCGTCCCGCCCAGGGCGTCGCCGTCCCGATCCGGCGTCAGGCTCTTGATGACGGTGATCGAGTCGATGCCTTCCGGCGGCAGAAAGCTGAGGCGGACGCCGCGATAGAAGTTGTCGTCACGCGAACCCGCCCCGCCCATGCGGACGCCATTCATGGTGTAGTTGTTCAGTTCGGTCGACAGGCCGCGGATAGTGATGCGATCGCCCTCGCCCGTCGTATGATTGCGCACGGCGTTGACGCCCGGCAGGCGCGACAGGGATTCGGCTACGTTGTTAGCCGGCAGGTCGCCCATGTCGTCGGCGCTGATGACGTCCGAGATGAAGTCGGCGCGGCGCTTGGCGTCCAGCGAGCGACGCAGGCCCGCCGCATAACCGACCACCTCGACCTGCTCGACCTCGAAAACAGCCTCGGCCCCCCCCTCCGCCTGGGCTGTCTGACGCGTCAGGGTCAACACGCCACGCACTTCGCGCGCCTCGACGCCCGCCCCGGCGATCATGCGACGCAGGGCCTCGCGCGGGGTCATGGAGCCGGACACGGCCTTGGATATGCGGCCGCGTGTCAGGACCGGATCGAAAACGATCTGCAGCCCCGTCTCACGCGACAGCGTCTGAAGCGCGCGGCCCAGATCCTGGGCCGGTATGGAAATGGCGGTCCGCGTCTCGATAGCGGGCGACGACTGCCAAGCGTAGGCAGGCGCGGCGGCGGCGGCCAGAACGGCGATGGCGGCCGCCGTCAGAAGGCTTGTCTTGTGGATGCGCATTCGATGAATCCCCAGCGATCGAACGTGATCGATACGGGGTTAGACGGCGGCCCCGGCAGTCCTGACACCTGTCATGAAAACTTGCTCTGACGGTCGCCTAAGCTTTCGAAATGACGAAGCGGTCCGACCCTTTCCGGGTCAGCGTCAGACCATGCAGCCGCACAATGGCGGCTAGGGCGTTCTCGGGTTGATCATAGGCGAAGCGGCCGCTGACCAGGACACGCCCTGCAGCGGGGTCGGCCAGTTCCACCTTGACGCCGCTGGCGCGCTCCAGATCCTGAAGCACGCTGGCCAGGCTGGCCTCGTTGAATTCCAGCCACCCCTTAGCCCAGGAAGGGATGTCGGTCTCTGCCTCAGGCCGCATCAAAGCCGCTCGCTGAACCACGCCCCCGGACACGGTCGCCCGCTCGCCCGCATGAACGAGCGTGGACATGCCTCGGTTTGAACGGACCTCGACGAGCCCTTCGAACACCACCACCTCAACTGCAATCCCGTCCGCGTCTGGGCGCTGATCGACATTGAAACGGGTGCCGACAGCAGTGACACGCACGCCGTCCACCTCGACCGAGAAGGGCCGGTCCTTGTCAGGCGACACCTCAAAGAAGCCCTCGCCCTTGAGACGCAGACGGCGCTCGTGATCGCTCAGATCCACTCGCAGTCGACTCTCGCCGTTCAGACGCACGGCCGATCCGTCCGCCAGAATGACGGGCTGCGGCGCGCCATGTACGCCGACAATCGTCTCGCCGCGCGGGGTCAAGACACCCCCTGCCGCCACGACACAAGCCAGCGCCGCCGTCACGCCCGCAAGCGCCATGGGCCGCGAATTCCACACGAAACTGGAACGTTTCGTCGCGCCGCGCCCGCCAGCAGCTCGCTGCGTCGCCCAGATTACGGCGGCGTCTTCCAGCAGTTCCTCATGAAGGCGCAACAGGGCGGCGCGATCCCTTCCCCCCTCCAGCCAGCGATCAAGCTCCACCTGGCGCTCTGACGACCAGGACCGATCCCGTCGCGCGTCGGCCCACAGGGCGGCCGCCCGATCGTCCTTTGAACGGACCTTCTTAGTCGACATGGCGGCCCTCCGCCGTCCGGCGCAGCATCTGGGCCGCGCGACTGTAGTGTTTCTGGACCGCCTCGACCGAAAGCTTAAGATCGCGAGCGATGGCTTCATAGGATTCCTCACCCGCGCGACGACGGATGAAGACCTCGCGCCGCAGAGGGGGCATGGCCTCCAACGCCTTCTGGCATAGCTTCAGCCGCTCGCTCATGTCCAGCGCTTCCAACGGCGTCGCCGCGCTGTCGATGGGATGTTCAACAGCGTCCAGGTCGTCGATCGGCACAGCGCGCGCCCGTCGCGCTCGATCCACCAGAATGTTGCGAGCGGAACGGACCGCATAGGCCAAAGGATCGGTGATCAGAGTCTCGCGCGCCCGCGCTAGGACGCGCATCATCGCCTCCTGGACCACGTCCTCGGCGTCGCCTGCGACCGCCAGCCGTCGTCGCACATAGGCCAGCAGCGCCCGGTTGTGCGTCACCAGCGCCCGTCCGACTTCCTGTTCGTGTCTCGTCACACGCCGTCCCCCAAGGCGCGGGTCTATAGTCGATGGACGCGACGAAAAGATCACAAGGCGCAGCTGGCGGACTTCAGACGCTCAACCGATACCCCACGCCCGGTTCGGTCGCGATCAGGCGCGGCTGGGCCGGGTCCGCCTCCAGCTTCTGACGCAACTGGCCGACCACGACGCGCAGATACTGGGTGTCCTCAGCATGGGCCTTTCCCCAGACGGCGGTCAGCAAATCTCGATGGCCGACTACCTTTCCCGCATTACGCGCCAGATGCGCCAGGACGTCGTACTCCTTGGGCGTCAACCGCACGGCCGCAGCCGCGCGGGTGATCAGACGGCGCTCCAGGTCAATGATCACTTCGCCTGCCGTTAGAGGTCCGGTTGCTTCGGGGCGAGACACGGTCTGACGAAGATTGGCGCGCAGCCGAGCCAACAGTTCACCAACGCCGAAGGGCTTTTCAACATAGTCATGGGCGCCCAGGTCAAGAGCCGCGATCTTCTCGGCCTCCCTGTCCCGCGCCGACAGGACGATGATCGGCCCGGCGTAGAACTCGCGGGCGCGAGCCAGTACGTCCTTGCCGTCCATGTCGGGCAGGCCGAGATCCAGCACCACGGCGTCGGGGTTCCACAGGGCGATGCCGCGCAAGCCCTCCTGTCCGCTGTCGGCGCGACGGGGCTCATAGCCGGCGGCGTCCAGCGCCGGGGAAAGGAAGCGGTGGATCTGGGGCTCGTCGTCGATGACGAGAATCTGAGGACGAACGGCAGCCATGGTGCGGACTCTAGAGCAGGCTCGGGTGAGTGACGACGGCCTTGGGCAGACTGATCAGGATGCGGGTGCCCTTTCCATCCTGAAGGGGGCTGGCGGCGGCGATGCGCCCGTTCATGGCCTCGACGAAGCCCTTGGCGATGGCCAGCCCCAGACCCGCGCCCTTGGTCCGGTCTGACGGCTCCTCCATGCGGCGAAACTTGTCGAAGACGCGCTCCAGTTCAGCGGTCGGGATGCCCTTGCCCTCGTCCTCGATGGAGATCACGACTGCGCCCCGGTCCTCATAGGCGGCCAGTTCGACCGTCGAACCGTCGGGGCTGTAGGCGATGGCGTTTTCCAGGATGTTCACGAGCGCCTGTTCCAGCAAGCCCTGATCGACCATGACCAGACTGAGCTGGGCCGGGAAGTCGCGGGTCATCCTGCGCTGCCCCAGACGCCGCGCCACCCGCTTGCTCGCCGCGTTCAGCACGTCGCGCACATCGATCCAGTCGGCGCGGATGTTCAGGCCTCCGCCTTCCAGTCGGGTCATGTCCAAGAGGTCGCCGACATAGCGGCTGAGACGCTCGGCCTCCTCGCGGATCGACAACAACAAATCGGCGCGCACGGCGGGCGTCAGCTTGTCGCCGAGGTCGATCAAGGTGGTCGAGGCGCCCAGGACCGTCGATAGCGGCGTCCGCAAGTCATGGCTGACCGAGTTCATCAGCGCGCCCCGGAAACGGTCGGTACGGCGCAGGGTCTCGGTCTCGACCGCCTGGCCGGCCAGGTCGGCGCGCTCGACCGCCACCGCGCCCTGATCCAGCAGGGCCAGGGCCAGCTTCTCTTCGTCAGAACCCGGCGACAGGGCGGCGGCCTCGATCCCCGCCACGCCCGCCCGGTCGCGCACGCCTTGCAGAAGCCGGAAGGTCCAGCGCGCCTGAGGCAGGGTGCCGGTGCCGTGGCCGGCGGGTTCGCCTTTTTCCCAGGCCCAGCGCGCGGCGGCCATGGCTTCGGCGTCCAGTTCGGGCTTGCCGGGCGCTCCGGCGGTCAGGATCAGTTCGCCGTCAACGGGCAGCAGGACGACCGCCCCGGTCCCTGCTGCGGTCGCCGTCTGTTCGGCCAAGATGCGCGCAGCCTCGCTCCGATCACCGATCCCGGTCAGACGCTGGCTGGCGGCCAGAAGAGCGGACACCGCCGAGGCGCGGCGTTGAGCCGCCCTAGCCTGCTCTCGCACCCGCCCCGCCAACGCGCCAGTCGTCAGCGCAACGCCCCAGAAGACGATCAGGGTCAGCACGTCCGTCGGCGACCCGATGGCGAAACTGAACTTCGGCTGCAGGAACAGGAAGTTGTAGGTCAGGAAGGCGACGGTCGCCGCCGCCAGGGCGGGCCGCAATCCATAAAGAGCGCCCGCCGCCAGAACCGCCGTCAGATAGATGACGCCCAGGTCCACCCGTTCAAACGTCCGGTCCAGCAAGAGGGCCAGAGCCGTGGCGGCGACCACGCAAGCCGCGCCGACGGCGTAACCACGCCACCCTCCAGCCAGGTTCAGGCGCGCCTCTTTCGGCGGCTTGGGCGGCGGCTCGACCTCGTCGGTGACGACGTGGATGGCGACGCCGCGCGCCTGGCGCAACAGTTCGCCGGCCAGCGACCGGCCCAGCCACTCCGAAAGGCGGCTGTCTCGACCCTTGGCCAGGACGATCTGGGTGACGTGATTGTTGTGCGCGTGATCCATCACCGCGCGCACCACGTCGTCGCCGCTGAGAACCACGGTGCGCCCGCCCAGTTGCTCGGCCAGTTTCAGCGCATCCGACAGCTTGCCCGCCGAGCCGACGCCGTGGCGCGCGCCAGACGGCCGATCGACATGAGCCACGGTCCAGGGCGCGTCCATCATCATGTCGGACATGCGTCGCCCCGCCCGAACCAAGGGGCCGGCCATGGCGTCGCCGGCCACCAGGACCAGGATGCGCTCGCCCGCCGCCCACGGCCCGGCCGCCCCCTGTTCGCGCAGACGGGCGGTCAGCTGATCGTCCACCGTCTGGGCTGCGCGGCGCAGCGCCAGTTCGCGCAGGGCCGTCAGGTTCTCGACCTTGAAGAAGTTGTCCGAGGCCAGCCGCGCCGTCTCGGGCACATAGACCTTGCCCTCGGCCAGACGCTTGCGCAGCTCCTCGGGGGTGATGTCCACCAGTTCGATGTCGTCGGCGCGCGACAGGGCGCTATCGGGCACGCTCTCGCGTTGGCGCACGCCCGTGATGCGCAGCACCACGTCCGACAGGCTTTCCAGATGCTGGACGTTCAACGTGGTCCAGACGTCGATCCCGGCCTCCAGAATCTCCTCCACGTCCTGCCACCGCTTCGGATGGCGCGAACCGGGCGCGTTGGAGTGGGCGTATTCGTCGACCAGCAGCAGGTCCGGGCGGCGCGCCATCGCCGCGTCGATGTCGAACTCCAGCAGGGTCCGTTCGCGGTAGGCGATGGGCCTGCGGGCCATGACTTCCAGCCCGCGAAGCAGGCTCATCGTCTCCTTGCGGCCGTGGGTCTCGACCACGCCGACGACGACGTCCTCGCCCTCGGCCTTTCGTCTCCGAGCGGCGCGCAGCATCTCATAGGTCTTGCCGACGCCTGGCGACATGCCCAGAAAGACCTTCAGCCGCCCACGCTTGCGCGGGGCGGCCGGGGTCTGGTCCGTCGTGGGAACGGAAGGCGTCATCCGCCCGCGGTCGTGAGAAGGCCGAAGCGGGCGTCCAGCGCGCGATTGGTCAGCAGAACATTGACCCGCGGCTGACCCAGCACGCCGAACGTGCGGCCCTCGACATGCTGTCGGATCACTTCGCGCACCTGCGCCTCCCCTACGCCGCGCGCCTTGGCGATGCGGGCGGCCTGAAGCTCAGCGTAGGCCGGAGAGATATGCGGGTCGAGACCCGATGCGGAGGCTGTCACGGCGTCGGCCGGAATGGCCTTTGCGCCCGTCTCGCTTCGCAAGGCGTCGGCGTTCGTCTTCACCCGCGCGATCAGATCGGGGTTCAACGGGCCGAGGTTGGAGCCGGACGAGGCGGCGGCGTCATAACCGTCACCCGCCGCCGACGGCCGGGGATGCAGATACCCCGGCGCGGCGAACGTCTGGCCGACCAGGGCCGAGCCGACCACCTGCCCCGCCTTGTCGCGAACCAGGCTGCCGTTCGCCTGATCTGAAAAGGCCGCCTGGGCAACCCCCGTCACGGCCAACGGATAGCCGACGCCCAGAACGCCGGTGAACAGGGCGATCATGACGATCGCCGGGCGAATATGGTTCAGCATCAGAAGTTCGCCTTAAGGCTGGCGACGACGCGGCTGTCATAGGCGGTGCCGAAGCCATGCTCGTCAGTGTCGAAATAGCGGACGTCCAGGCCCAGCCGCTGCGTCAGCTGATAGGCCGCGCCCAGGTTCCAGGTCGTGTAGTCGAAGTCCGACGACACCCACTGACGCCCCAACGCCGCCGAGAGCATCCACTTGTCGGCCGGGCTGATCGCCGCATTGACCTCGGCATAGGTCGCCTCGTCCTCGGACGCGCCGAAGAAGTCCGGCGAATAGTAGATCGCCGCGCCCAGCGTCGCCGGGCCGACCGCGCGCGAAGCGGCGGCCTTCAGCTCGACATAGTCATAGTCTGCGCCGTTCGGCTGGCCGGCGTAGAAGTAGCTGACCACGCCGAAGTCCCAGTCGAAGCCGCCGAATGCGGGCCGGACGCCTGCGTAGAGGTCGATCTCGGCGTCGGTGTCGGCGTCTCCGGCGAAGGAGACGTTTCCGGCCCAGGCCCCGGCGTAGAAGACGCCTTGCGTCACATCCACCCCGGCCGAGATCGCCGGATCGCCTTCATTCTGGCTGACGCCCCGGAAGACGTAGTCAGATCCAATGGCGGCGTTGAAGGCGACCTCGGGGCGGGCGCCCTTCGCAACGTCCTGGGCCTTGGCGTCCGTGGGCGCCGTGCACAGGCCAAGGGTGATGACGGCGACCAGACAGGCCCCGCCCAGCAGGGCGTTGTTGAGGTCCGAGCCGTCGAGTTTCTTGCGCTTACGCATGCTGTTTTTTCCTTAGTCCTCAGGCCAGGCCGAGGGCGGAGATGACGATGTCGATGAGCTTGATGCCGGCGAAGGGCGCGATCAGGCCGCCCAGTCCGTAGATCAGCAGGTTGCGGCCCAGCAGCTTGCCCGCCCCCACGGCGCGGTATTTCACCCCGCGCAGCGCCAGCGGGATCAGGGCGACGATGACCAGGGCGTTGAAGATGACCGCCGACAGGATGGCGCTTTCCGGGCTGGACAGCTTCATCACGTTCAGCGCCGCCAGCGACGGCAGGCCGACCACGAACATCGCCGGAATGATGGCGAAATACTTGGCCACGTCGTTGGCGATCGAGAAGGTCGTCAGGGCGCCGCGCGTGATCAGCAGTTGCTTGCCGACCTCGACGATCTCGATGACCTTGGTCGGATCGCTGTCGAGATCGACCATGTTGCCGGCCTCGCGCGCGGCCTGGGCGCCGGTCTGCATGGCCACGCCGACGTCGGCCTGAGCCAAGGCGGGCGCGTCGTTGGCCCCGTCGCCGCACATGGCGACCAGACGGCCCTTGGCCTGCTCCGCCTTGATCAGGCGCATCTTGTCCTCGGGCGTAGCCTCGGACAGGAAGTCGTCGACCCCGGCTTCAGAGGCGATAGCCGCCGCCGTCACCGGGTTGTCGCCGGTGATCATGACAGTGCGCAGGCCCATGCGGCGCAGATCGGCGAAACGCGCCTTGACCCCCGGCTTGACCACGTCTTTCAGGTGGATGACGCCGACCAGGACGTCGTTCTCGACCACGGCCAGGGGCGTGCCGCCCGAGCGGGCGATGCGGTCCACGGCGGCGCGGAACTCGGCGGGGGCCTCAGCCTCGGCCAGACCCAGGGCTTTGAGCACGGCGTCCACCGCCCCCTTGCGCCACGAGCGGCCGTCCGCTTCGAGGCCCGACTGGCGGGTCACGGCGGTGAACGGAATGGTCTTGGCCCCGGCGGGCATATCGCCCGTCACCCCAGCGTTGCGGCCCAGCTCGACGATGGATCGGCCCTCAGGCGTCTCATCGGCCAATGAGGCCATGACCGCCGCGCGCATCGCCGCTTCGGGACGGACGCCCGGCGCGGGGATGACCTCGGTCGCCATGCGGTTGCCGAAGGTGATGGTGCCGGTCTTGTCGAGCAGCAGGGTGTCGACGTCGCCTGCCGCCTCCACCGCGCGGCCCGAAGTGGCCAGAACGTTCACCTTCAGCAACCGGTCCATGCCGGCGATGCCGACGGCGGACAGCAGCCCCCCGATGGTCGTGGGGATCAGAGTGATGAAGAGCGCGCCCAGGACGATGGGGTCCAGCTTGATGCCCGAATAGGCGCCCAGACCCAGCAGGGCCGCGACCGCGATCAGGAAGATCAGGCTCAGACCGGCCAGCAGGACCGACAGGGCCAGTTCGTTCGGCGTCTTGCGACGGTCCGCGCCCTCGACCATGGCGATCATGCGGTCGAGGAAGGTCGCGCCGGGGGCCGAGGTGATGCGCACCTTGATCCAGTCGGAGACGACCGTGGTGCCGCCCGTGACGGCCGAGCGGTCGCCGCCGCTTTCGCGGATGACGGGCGCGCTTTCGCCGGTGATGGCGGCCTCGTTGACCGAGGCGACGCCCTCGATGATTTCGCCGTCCGAGGGGATGACGTCCCCGGCCTCGACCAGGACGATCGCGCCGATCTCCAGCTCATGCGCCGGGGTCGGGACGACCGTGCCCGTCGTGGGGTCGACGATCAGCTTGGCCTTGGTGGTGACGCGAGAGGCGCGAAGGCTGTCGGCCGCCGCCTTGCCGCGCCCCTCGGCGATGCTTTCGGCGACATTGGCGAACAGCACCGTGGCCCACAGCCACAGGGCCAGTTGGACGGCGAAGCTCGCCGCCTGTCCCGTCGCCACGGCGGCGACCGCCGAAACGGTGGCCAGGGCCGCGACGATCCAGGTGGCGAAGATCACCGGGTTGTTGAGAAGCTTGGTCGGGTTCAGCTTGACGACGGCGTCGCCGAGCGCCCGGCCGAGCATGGCCCCGGTCAGCCCGCCCGCGATGGGCGCAGCAGACACTCTTTGGTTGGATGGGGAGCTCGACGGATCGAGCGTGACTTGGGTCATGACGGATATCCGATCAGAACCGGGCCGTGACCTGGAGCATGTCGAAATGCTCCACGATCGGTCCCAGGGAGAGTGCGGGGAAGAACTGCAGGCCGCCGAGGATCAGGATCACCCCGATCAACAGGCCGATGAACAGCGGACCGTGCGTGGGAAGGGTGCCGACCGAGGGCGCCAGGCGGGGCTTGGCGACCAGCGCCCCGGCTACGGCCAGAACCGCGACGGCGGGCACGAACCGGCCTAGCAGCATGGCCAGACCCAGGGTGGTGTTCCACCAGGGCGCGTTGGCGGTCAGGCCCGCGAAGGCCGAGCCGTTGTTCCCCGTCGCCGAGGTATAGGCATAGAGAATCTCGGACAGGCCGTGCGGCCCCTTGTTCAGCAGACCGGCCAGGGCTTCGGGCAGGACGGCGGCGACGGCCGAGAAGCCCAGCACCGACAGGGGCACGACCAGCACCGCCAGCATGGCGAATTGGATCTCACGCGCCTCGATCTTCTTGCCCAGATATTCCGGCGTGCGACCAACCATCAGGCCCGCCACGAAGACCGCCAGCATGGCCATCAGAACCATGACTGCGATCCCCGACCCGATCCCGCCGGGCAGGATCTCGCCCAGCTGCATCAGGAACATCGTCACCGCCCCGCCCAGCGGCATGTAGCTGGCGTGCATGGAGTTGACCGAGCCGTTCGAGGCGCCGGTCGTCTGGGCCGCCCAGGCGACGGACGACGGCACGCCGAAGCGGACCTCCTTGCCCTCCATGTTTCCGGCGGACGTATCGACACCGGCCGCGACCAGAGCAGGCGCCGGCTGGCTTTCAATGACGTAGAGGGCCGAACCCGCCGCGCCCAGCAACAGGACCGCCGCGACCACCAGGGCGCGCACGTCCTTCTTGGCTAGGACGCTGCGGCCGAAGGCGAAGAAGGCCGCCCAACCCATGACGTTGATGCAGATCGCCGTGATCAGAGTGGTCAGCGGCGTGGGGTTCTCCAGTGGATGGGCCGAGTTGACGTTGAACACGCCGCCGCCGTTGATGCCCAACTGCTTGATCGCCAGCTGGCTGGCGGTCGGGAACAGGCTGATCGTCTGCTGACCGCCCTCCAGCGTCGTCGCCTGGGCCGAAGCCGCCAGCGACTGCACCACGCCCAGCCCGGCCAGAACCACGGCCACGATGAAGGCGATGGGCAGCAGGACATAAAGGCTGGTGCGCGTCAGGTCGGCCCAGAAATTGCCCAGCCCCTCGCCGCGATTGGCGATGAAGGCGCGGGCCAGCGCCGCCGCGATCGTCGCGCCCGTGGCCGCCGAGACGAAGTTCTGCACCGTCAGGCCGACCATCTGGGTGAAGGTCGAGACGGTCGTTTCGCCGCCATAGCTCTGCCAGTTGGTGTTGGTGACGAAGCTGACGGCGGTGTTGAAGGCCAGGTGCGGGCTGAGGCCGTCAAACCCCTGCGGATTCATCGGAAGAACGCCCTGCAGTCGCAGCAGGCCGTAGAGCAGCAGGAAGCCCGCCAGGTTGAAGGCCAGCAGAGCGCCGACATAGCCCAGCCAACCCTGGCTGCGCGTGGGGTCAACCCCGGCAGCGCGATAAAACAGGCCCTCGACCGGCATCAGCACCGGGTCCAGCCAGGTCCGCTCGCCGTTCCAGACGCGCGACATATAGACCCCGATCGGCCAGCCGAGCATGATGGCGAGGCCGAGGGTCAGGGCGATCTCCGCCCATCCTTGAATGTTCATGAGAAGGCGGCTCCGTTCAGAACCGCTCGGGCCGCAGCAGGGCCGCGACCATATAGCCGGCGATGACCAGGGCGCCGACGCCCCAAAGGACGTTCAGCCACACAGTCACAACCTCCTCAATACAATGGCGAGGGCGGCGAAGGCCACGAAGGCTCCAACGCCGATCACCACAAAAATCACATCGGCCATGCCGAACACCTCCAGCTCAACTAAAAACCGGAGAAGACCTCTGACGGGCGTAAAGGGGCCATGCGGAAAGCCGGTCGCCGCATAAGGCGCGCATAAGGCCGCGCTTAGGTCGGGATTAGGCAGGAGGACGCACAGGCCACGCCTTTCACGCCTCTCAGTCAGGCCGAACACATCGCCCGCCGCCTACAGAAGCAGGTCGATCGACTGCGAGCCTGGATCATGCGTACAGGTTGGAACCTCAGCCCTGGGCAGCCATCCGCAGTTGACTTGAGCTTTTCCGCCTCTATGGCATGAGCCATGGGGTCGAGGAACGTTGGGATGCAGGGGGAGGCTTCGGCTTCTGGCGAAAAGGTCGCCCAGGCCCATGCGACGTTGCTGAAGGATTCATCGCTTCAGTTCGATCGCGCCAATTTCGACCCTCCGCCCACGCCCGGCTGGCTACGCTGGATCGGTGAAGCCCTGGAGTTCCTGGCGCCTGTTCTGAAGTGGGTGTTCTGGATCGGGCTGGCTCTGCTGGCGGGGCTGATCCTTTACGCCATCGTACGCGAGATCCTGCGGCTGCGGAGACCCGCCGCCAAGCCCGTCAAGCCGGTTGTCCCGATTGAGACTGACTGGCGGCCCGACGCTCAGGCGGCGCGCGACCTGCTGTCCGAGGCCGACGCCCTGGCCGCGCGCGGGCAATACGCCGACGCGGCGCACCTGCTGCTGCTGCGCAGCGTTCAGGACATCGAGAAGCACCAGCCGCGCGCCCTGCGCGTGTCGCTGACCTCGCGCGAGATCGCTCGGTTGAAGGCCCTGCCCGAGGCGGCGCGACCTGCTTTCGAGCGGATCGGCAAGGTGGTGGAGCGCAGCCTGTTCGGCGGGGCCGCCGTGGGCGCCCAGGACTTCGCCGACTGTCGTCAGGCTTATGAGGCCTTCGCCCTGCCCGAAGGCTGGCGCGCATGAGCCGGTCCGCCAGGGCGGTCGGGAACGCCTTCTCGCCCGTGGTCATCATCAGCGTGCTGTTGGTCAGCGTCGTCGCCCTGGCCGGGCTGGGCGTGCTGTCGGCCTATGCGCCTGAACTGAAATCCGGCGATGACGGCGGCGGCCACGCCCTGTCTCGCAGCTCGACCGGCTTCGGCGCCATGCCGGCCCTGCTGCGAAACCTCGGCGTGCCGGTGACGATGAGCCGAGGCCGCCTGACGCCGTCCTCGGACGAAAGCTTGCTGGTCCTGACGCCAACACCGAGCACCCAACCCGAGCAGATCGACGACATCAACCATGCCGGCGCGACTCTGATCGTCCTGCCCAAGTGGAACGCGACGCCCGACCCCAAGCACCCTGGATGGGTTCGCACAATGGGCTTGCTGCCTGCCCAGACCTCACTTGCGCCGCTGAGCGAACACTTGCGTCAGGGCGCCCGTTTGCAATCGCGCGACGGCCGCGTGACCGTTGCTTTGAAACGCCCTGACGGCACGCCCCTCGGCGCGCCAGTGGATGTCGATGCGCTGAAGACCCTGTCCGGCCCTGACTGGGTTCCTGTCGTGACGGACGATCAGGATCGCCCCGTTCTGGCCAGACACGCGACCACGCGAGTCTATGTGCTGGCCGACGCCGACCTGCTCAGCACCCACGGGCTGAAGACGCTGAACGGCGCGCGCACGGCCATCGCCCTGCTAGACGTCGTGCGGGCGAAGGACGCGCCGGTCATCTTCGATCTGACGCTGCACGGGATGCAGCGCACGCGCAGCCTGTTGCGGTTGATGCTGGAGCCGCCGCTGCTGGGTATGACGCTGGTGCTGGCGGCGCTGGCGGCCTTCGCAGGCTATCAGGCCGTGGTGCGTTTCGGCCCGGCGCGCGAGAGCGGCCGCGCCATCGCCCTGGGCAAGCGCGGGCTGGCCGACAATACGGCGGGGCTGGTGCGGCTGGCCCGGCGCGAGCATCACATGGCCGCGCCCTACGCCCTGCTGACCCGCGCCGCCGTCGCTCGCGCCATCGGCGCCCCGCGTCGCCTGAGCGAGGCCGAACTGGACGCCTTCCTCGACCGCGTCAGCCGGACCACCGGCGCGCACTCGACCTATTCCGCCCTGGCCGATCAGGCTCGGGCGGCCAAGACCCCAGGCGACCTGATGCGGGTCGCCGCCGCCCTCTATCGCTGGAACCAGGAGCTGACCCGTGCACGTCAATGAGGTGAAGACGATCGCCGAGCGCATCCGCGCCGAGATCGCCAAGGCCATGGTGGGCCAGGACGGCGCCGTTGATCTGCTGCTGACCGCCCTGTTTGCAGGCGGCCACGTCCTGCTGGAAGGACCGCCCGGCACAGCCAAGACCCTGCTGGCGCAAAGCTTCGCCCGCTCGGTCGGGCTGGACTACGGCCGCATCCAGTTCACGCCGGACCTGATGCCGGGCGACATCTTGGGATCGAACTTGTTCAACTTCCAGACGTCCAGCTTCACCCTGACGCGCGGGCCGATCTTCTGCGAGCTGCTGCTGGCGGACGAGATCAACCGCACTCCCCCCAAGACCCAGGCCGCCCTGCTGGAAGCCATGCAGGAACGCCGCATCACCATCGACGGCCAGACTCATGCGCTGAGCCCGCGTTTCACCGTGGTCGCCACCCAGAACCCGATCGAGCAGCAGGGCACCTATCCGCTGCCCGAGGCGCAGCTGGATCGCTTCCTGTTCAAGCACGTCCTCGACTATCCCGATCTGGAGCAGGAGCGCGCCATCATCGCCGCCCACGGGTCGCGCACAGGCCAGATGGACCCCGTCGCCCTGGGCGTCGAAACCGTGGCCGAAAGCGCCGCCATCGCCGCCGCCGTGGACGCCGTGGCTCAGGTGCGGCTGACGGACGAGGTCGTCGGCTATATCGCCGCCCTGGTGCGGGCCACGCGCGATTCCGCCGATGTGGAGACGGGCGCCTCGCCGCGCGCCGGGGCCATGCTGGCCGTCGCCGCCCGCGCCCGCGCCGCCCTGGACGGTCGCGACTACGTCATTCCCGATGACGTGAAGGAACTGGCGATCCCGGCCCTGCGCCACCGTCTGGTGCTGTCGCCTGCGGCCGAGATCGAAGGCCGTCGCGTCGAGCAGGTGCTGGCCGGCCTGGTGGACCAGGTGGCGGCGCCCCGGTGATCTATCCGACCCGACGTGCGGTGACGGTCCTGGCGGCGGGAGCGCCCGTCGCCCTGCTGGCGGGCGTGCTGACGCCCGTCGGCTGGCTGGCCGGTCCGGTCTGGATCGCCGGCGTGCTGCTGCTGTTCGCGCTGGACGCCCTGCTGAGCGGCTCGCGCTCTAGCCTGACGCTGGACCCGCCCGAGCCGGTGCGCGCCGCCGTCGGACGACCGGGCCTGGTCGGACTGACGGCGCGCTTCGCCGCGCAGGGCCGCGCGCCGCATCAGGTCGAAGCCGCCCTGTCGGGCGAGGCCAAACTGGGCGTGGACAACGCCCCGCGCCAGGCCGGGGTGCGTAGCCATGTCGCCTCCCTCGCCTTCACCTTCACGCCCGAACGACGCGGCGACGCGGCGCTGCATAAGCTTTGGGTGCGCTGGCGCGGACCGATGGGTCTGGCCTGGAAGCAGAAGACGTTCCGCCTGGATCTGTCGGCGCCGGTGCTGACCGACCTGCAGTGGGTGCGTGATCAGGCGGTGCGCCTGTTCGCCCGCGACGCCCTGTTCGGGGCCAAGGCCCAGCTGGACATCGGCGAAGGCGCCGAATTCCAAGCCCTGCGCGACTATCAACCCGGCATGGATCGGCGCGCCATCGACTGGAAGCAGTCGGCCCGCCACGCGGCCCTGCTGGCCAAGGAGTTCCGCACCGAGCGCAACCACAACGTCATCATGGCCCTGGACTGCGGACGCGCCGCCTGCGAGCCGGTCGACGGCATGCCGCGTGTCGACCGTTTCATTCACGCGGCCCTGCTGCTGTCCTACGCCTGCCTACGTTCGGGCGATCGAGCGGGCCTGTTCGCCTTCGATTCCCGCCCGCGCCTATCGACCGGCGCCGTCGGCGGCATGAACGCCTTCCGAACCCTGCAGACGGTCGCCGGTCGCGTCGATTATTCGACCCACGAGACCAACTACACCCTGGCCCTGGCCACGCTGTCAGGACAGCTCCAGCGCCGATCCCTGATCGTGGTTTTCACCGACTTCACCGATTCCACCGCCGCCGAGCTGATGATCGAGTCTCTGGGCCGGTTGCTGAAACGCCATCTGGTGCTGTTCGTCGTCCTGCGCGACGAAGAGTTGGAGGCCCTGGCCGCCGCCGCGCCGGAAACGGCCGAGGACGTGTCGCGCGCTGTCGTCGCCGCCAGCCTGCTGCGCGAGCGCGAAACGGTCATCAGCCGCCTGCGCCGCATGGGCGCCCACATCGTCGACGCCCCCGCCGATCAGGTCGGGCCCGAGGCGGTCAACGCCTATCTGGACCTGAAGCGGAGGGATCTGCTGTGACTGACGCCCCCCTGCTGAAAAGCCAACGCTTCCGCCAGGCCCGTGAAGAGGACTGGCGCCGCCTGGAGCGGTTGATGGACAAGGCCGAAAAGGGTTCGGCGTCCAAACTGACTGATGAAGAGATCCTGGCCGTGCCGGTGCTGTACCGCTCGACCCTGTCGGCCCTGTCGGTGGCGCGCGAGACCTCGCTGGATCAGGGGCTGATCGACTATCTAGAGACGCTGTCGGCGCGGGCCTACTTCTTCGTCTATGGGTCGCGAGCGACGTTGCGAGACCGCACGACCGCCTTCTTCCGCCATGATTGGCCCGCCTCGGTGAAGGGCTTGTGGCGCGAGACCCTGGTGTCCGCCGCCCTGATGCTGCTGGGCGCCGTCGTCGGCGGCTGGTTGGTCATGCACGATCCCGAATGGTTCTACGCCTTCGTGCCGGGCGATCTGGCCGGCGGGCGCGATCCGGGCGCATCGACCGCCACCTTGCGCGCCACCCTGGACGGGACGGACAACGCCGACGGCCTGTCGGTGTTTGCGGCCTTCCTGTTCACCCACAACGCCCAGGTCGCCTTGCTGGCCTTCGCTCTGGGATTCGCCCTGTGCCTGCCGACCGGATTGCTGATCCTCTACAACGGAGCGACGCTGGGCGCCTTCTTCGCCCTGTTCGCCAGCCGAGGCCTGGGCTTCGAACTGGGCGGCTGGTTGCTGATCCACGGCGTGACGGAGCTGTTCGCCGTCATCCTGGCCGGCGCCGCGGGTCTGAGGATCGGCTGGGCCGTCGCCTTCCCCGGACGGGCCCATCGCCTGGACGCCGCCGTCCAGGCCGGGCGGACCGCCGGCGTCGTCATGGGCGGGGTCGTCGTCATGCTGCTGCTGGCTGGGCTTCTGGAGGGTTTCGGGCGGCAGCTGATCGCCGACACCGGTCTGCGCTACGCCGTGGCGGGCCTAACAGCATTGATCTGGGGGCTCTACTTCTATGGCCCAAGACGGGAGATCCCCCGTGTCCGCTGAGGTCGTAAAAGTCGACAAGACCGAACGCCCCTTCGTCACGCCCGAGGGCGTGGACCTGAGGCTGAACATCGGCGACGCCGGACAGCGAGCGGCGGCCTTCCTGCTGGACGCCGGGATCATCATGGGGGTGCTGATCGCCTTCACCTTGGCCCTGATCTTCACCGGCGTAGGCGCCATAGGCGCCGCCGGACGAGCGGGCGCAGAACTGATCGCCGTGCTATGGCTGGTGGTCTTCTTCCTGCTCAGAAACTTCTACTTCACCGCCTTCGAACTGTCGGCCGCAGCCGCCACGCCCGGCAAGCGGGTGATGGGGCTGCGCGTCGCCTCACGCGACGGCGGACGTCTGCGGGCGGAATCGGTGTTCGCGCGCAACGCCATGCGCGAGCTGGAGGTCTTCCTGCCGCTGTCCTTGCTGGTGACCCAGGCGGGCCAGGGCGGGGTCGATAGCTGGATGTATCTTCTGGCCTTCGTCTGGGCGGCGATCTTCGTCTTCTTCCCCCTGTTCAACCGGGATCGGCTGCGCCTGGGCGACCTGGTCGGCGGCACCTGGGTGGTGCGTACGCCGCGCCGCAAACTGACCCGCGACATGGCTGACGACAGATCCGAGCGGATGGCGGGCCACGACTTCACCCTGGCTCAACTGGATGCATATGGAGCCAAGGAGTTGCACGTCCTGGAGTCCGTCCTTCGCACCGGAGAGCGCAAGACCATGCGCGCCGTAGCCGACCGCATCATGACCAAGATCGGATGGGCTCGCGATCAGCATCAGACGGATCGCGACTTCCTCAGCGCCTACTACGCCGCCCTGCGAGGCCGACTGGAACAGAAGCTGCTGATGGGCGTGCGACGCAGGGACAAGCACGACGTCTGACCCCGCCTGATCCGTCCTGGTCAGTCGAAGACGGCGGCCAGAGCCTCAGGCCCGGCTCCTTCCTTGACGGTCCGCAGTTCGTAATAGAGCGCCGCCACGCCGGCCGAAGCGACCACGGACGACAGGATATTGACCAGCACGCCCGAGACTACGTTGACCCAAAGGTTCGGGCTGCCGTCCAGGAAGCTGCCTCCGGTGGCCAGTCCGAGCGCGCCGATCGCCGCCCCGATGATCCACGAAAGAATTACATAGATGACCATCAGACCGAACACGTTCCAGCGATAGCCGCGCGTCAGATCCCGGCTGCGCTGCAAACTCTCGAGCACGCCTCTCTTCTCGACCACCACTGCGGACGATGCGACCGACCACATCACGGAAATGATCACGCCCGGCACGATCAGGGCCAGATAGCCCAACCCAGCGCCCAGAGCGGCGATAATGGCCACGCCTAGCAGGGGCAGGAACATCTTCACGCCCACGTCGAACGCCTGGCCGAAGGATGTCGCCTTGCCGTTGAAACTGTTGACCGCCGCCTTCACCACCATGCCCTGAAGCATGAACATGCCCACCAGATAGAACACCCAGCCCGCGCCCATGGCCAATAGGCCGGTCGGAGAATAGCCGGTCACGAACGACGTCTGGCCAATTCCCATGAGAGTGCTGGGAATACCCACCATAATCGCCGCCGCGCCGAAGAAGATCGCGGCGTTATCACGGATGGTCGAGAAGGTGCGTTGGATCACGCGCCCCAGGTCGAACTGACCGCCCCGATTGACGACCTGCGATGTCCAGGCCGCCGGCGTGGAGGACTGCAAGGCGAAAATCTCGGCCGCCTGCGAATCCGGCATGGGAACGAAATCGACCTTCTGACCGCGCGTCAGCGGCAAGGGCGTCCGAACCTGAGTGACGTTGAACAGGTAACGCGTCGTATCGTCGCCCAGGATGGCCCCCATCCCAGTCGTCTGATCGAATGTCAGAACTTCGCCACGCACGATCACGCCCCCTCTTGCTTCACCTCCGGCCTAACGTTGCAACGCCAGATTGACCAGTCCCTTTTGACGGAACTTCAAGCGTTCACGGTCAGCGCCGATCAGACCATGAGGTTCTCATCAGCGGTTTCGGCGCCTGAAACGCAACCCCGCCCCCAGGGCCGCGGCGGCCAACCCTGCCAACACCAATCCAATCGCCCCATAGGCAAGAAAGCCCGAAGACGACGGATCATGCGAAACTTCAGACGCGGGATTGGCCTTCGGGCTGTCGCCCTGCCCCTTTCAAGAGGCGGCTGTAAACCCGCTGCCGCCCAACCGCAATTGGCGCAGATCCACGTTCATCTCATTACGGAACCGCGTCGTCGCCGCATTCTGCAGACGACGCTGCATCGCCACATCATTGTCCCGCATAGCGTCCTCATAAGCGACGCTCTGGGCAATGAAGTTCAAGATCAATACCTCAGCCATTTCCTGCTTCTGGGCGTTGTTGAGTCCGCTGAACGCAGGATTGCTGCCCATAATGTTTCGAACCTGAGCCTGCACGCCCTGAACCTGAGTCCTGCTCACAGTTCGCACGTCGTTGGCGATCTGCCAGTTCAGCATCCAGTAGGCGGTCATAGCGTCCGCGACGTCGCCGCGACGCAGGCCGTATTGTGCGACGTGTCGCCCCCAACGGGCGAAGAAATCCTGCTGGTCCATCGCCGCCGCAATCCCCGGGCCGTCCCCGCCTGTCGAACGCACGAAGTCCGCGAACTGGCGCTTGACGCGCTGCGTGACCGCCGGCGACGACTGATAGGTGGTGCGGCCCGTCGCGGCCGGGCGACGTTCCGATGCCGCCGCACCCGCAGCGACCCCGCCTCGCGACGGAGAGCGAGCATCAGACGACGACTCCATCATGTTGTCGCGCATGGCGGCGTGCATCTGGTTCATCGCTTCCGCCGTCGCGAAGCCCTGGAAGGCGTAGTCCTGGGCCTGTGTCTGAGACGCGCAGAGCAGCGCCGCTGCGACCGCTCCCGCCAGAAACACCTGCTTGCCGCTCATCTCCGCCTCTCCACTGCAAAAACGCTCATTCCTCAAAAGCACAACGGCGGGCGATGGTTTCGCCCGCCGTTCCACAAATCAGCCCGTTCAGTCCTAGCCTTGCTTGCGAGCCAGGGTCGAAGCGGATTCGCCGATCGACTTCAGCGCGTTGTTCAGCGCCTGGGACACGAAGTCCAACTCCTTGCCGACAGCCGTCATTTCGGCGGACAGGCTGCCCATCTTGGGCTTCTTCTTCTGGCTTTCGGCATCGATCTTCTCGCCGATCTCGGCCATGCGCTCCATCTTGGCGTCCAGGACGCTGCCCAGCGCCAAGGCCAGACGCAGCATGAAGCTCTTGCCGTTCAGGCCGCCGGGGATGGCGTTGCCTTCTTCATCGCGGCCGCCGGTGCGGGCCTTCTCCAGGGT
The DNA here is from genome assembly GCF_003938605.1 of Brevundimonas sp. 357. GTDB lineage: Bacteria > Pseudomonadota > Alphaproteobacteria > Caulobacterales > Caulobacteraceae > Brevundimonas. The sequence continues at coordinate 73,120 of NZ_RHWX01000012.1, forward strand.
CTTGTCGACCAGATCCTGAACGATGTCGTTCATTTGGCGCTCGATGCCGCCGGCTTCGAAGGCGCCGCCGCCTGTGGCCTGAGCCAGACCCGCGGCGGATTCACCGATGCTCTGGAAGGCGCCTGCCGTATTGCCCGTCGCCGCCGCGAAAGCGCCGATCGACAGATCAATCACCGACTGCGGAAGGCCCAGAGCCTGACCGACCTGCTGCAGAACCTGCTGGCCGATGGACGACACGACCTGGGTCAGAGCCGCCTGAACCAGCGCCGATGTGCCGCCCGTCGCGACCGCCAGGGCCGCCTGGCTGATGAGGCTGCCGATGTTGAAGCCGCCGCCGCCGATGCCGAACATGATCTTTCTCCGAATAAGTGTGCGTTTCCGGTTCGCCGGCCAGGCGCCTCGCCCGGAAACCCCGACGACCTCACGAAAGCACCCGTCCCCTATCCTCGGTAGTCAGGCCGTTCCCCAGCTAGGGACTTCCCTAGCCAACGGCGCAGGCGCGGCGGAACGCGGGCGGAGACGGCCGCCGCCTGAGCCCGCGCAGCCTCGGCGCGGGCCGCGTCCTCGGCGATTTCTTCCGCCGTGCGAGCGCGCCGGTCCAGGACGGTGATCCCCCCCGCCGTGACGCCCAGCAGCAGCACTTCGTCGCGCCAGACCACCACCGTCGCCCGCTCGCGTGTTCCCAGCGGCAGCGAACGGATGAAGCGGATCTCGTCGTCGCTGGGCGCGCCGCTCTGGACCTTCTTCAACATGCGGATCGAGAAGAAGGCTAGGCCCAGCACCAGGGCCAGGGCGACCAGAACGGTCAGGAAGTCCATCAGCAGGGCGAAGGGCGTCATTGCGTCTCCGAGGGGGAAGCCACGCCGTCGTCCGGCATGGCGGGAAAGAGCGGGGCTCGGCGCGCGGCTGCGGCTTCGGGCACGGCGGCGTCGCCTCGGCCTTCGCCTTCAGCTGTCAGATCAACCGGTTCAAGCGTTTCGCCTCGCGCAACCTCGTCGCGCAGGCGGCGCGCCGTCAGGATCACTTCGGCGACGGCGGCGAACATGTCCTCGGGCACCACGGCTTCGACCGGCACCTGTTCATGCAGGGCGCGGGCCAGAGGGACGTTGCGGATGATCGGCACCCCTTCGCGCTCGGCCATGCCGCGCATGGCGCGGGCGATGAGGCCGTCGCCCTTGCCCGCCACCACCGGCACCACGTGCTCGCCGGGATCATAGGCCAGGGACACGGCGATGTGGGTCGGATTGACCACCAGGGCGGCGGCCCCGCGCACGGACCCGACGGCGCTGGACTGCGCCCACTCCTGAGCCAGTTCGCGGCGCCGCGCCTTGACCGTGGGATCGCCCTCCATGTCCTTGGCTTCTTGACGGATGTCGCGACGACTCATCCGCAGCCGCTTCATGAAGCTGAAGCGCTGATAGGCCGAATCCAGGATGGCGACGAAGACGAAGACCACCAGGGTCCAGCCCAGCAGGTGAAAGCCCGCCGCGCCGAACGCGCCCAGCACCTCGCCCGGCTGGGCGGCGGGCAGACGCAGGATGCGGTCGAACTGGCCGAACAGGATCAGCGCCGCCAGCCCCAGTAGCAGGACTGTCTTCACCAGCGATTTCGCCACCTCGAACAGGTTGTCGGTGTTGAACATCCGCTTCAGCCCCTCGCCGGGGTTCAGGTGGTCCAGCTTGGGCGTCATCTTCTCCAGCGTGAAGACCGGCCCGGTCTGCAGGAACTCCATCAGCGACGCGAACAGGGCCACCGGCAACAGCAGCAGCGCCGTCAGATAGACGAACCGCCGCGCCGCCGACCAGGCGACCTGTTCGAAGGCGTCGCCGAACGGCTGGTCCATCACGCGGAACACATCGTCGAACAGGGCGGCGAAATTCGCGAACACCGCCCCCGCCAGCATCAGGCCGACCAGCAGCCAGGCCAGCAGCACGGCGGTGGAGCCGACGTCCTTGCTCTTAGCGACGTCGCCCTTCTTGCGCGCGTCCTGAAGCCGTTTCGGTGTCGGCCGCTCTGTCTTGTCGCCGCCGTCGTTCTTCTCCGCCACGCGCGCTCCGCTTCATCGAACAGGGATGAAAAACATCAAAAACAAGCTTTGCCGAATACAGAAACGGCACAGCTTATGGTCAAGCTTACACTTTATCAGCACCCTGACCGCTTCAGAAAAAAAGCAAGCTAGGGTTAACCCTACTGGCAAAAATTTTCATTACCGATCTCGTTGACAACATTCATGAGCAATAATATCGCTGTCACACAAGATCGAAATTCACATAGCTTCGGGCGAAATACGAAGTGGGACAATTTTGCTCGACAACAGGCACAGTAATACTTATAATTACTGTATGGAATAATTACGCAATTGCGGAAGACTGTAGCGCTACCTCGTCGCAGTTGGTCGCTTCAGCCGCTTCCGTCAGCCAGTTTTCCCTGGCTCTGGGAAGCGGAGCGCTCGGATCAGGGCCTTGCTCGGCACACGCCCAGCGAGAGACGCGGGCGGCGCAGCAACTGCTGATCTACGACAATGAGTCGCCGACCGAGGTGATCAGTTCCTCGGAAACCGTTGTTTTTTACAAACCGCGAAGTTCCACGACCGGCTCAGGACCAGATCGCGGCAGGCCGCCGCACGGCGATCTGATCGCAGCAGCGGCGCGCGAGCACGACATCGATCCCGCCCTGCTGCAGGCGATCATCAGCGTGGAATCCGCCGACAATCCCAACGCCCGCTCGCCCGTCGGCGCGCGCGGCCTGATGCAGGTGATGCCCGCCACCGGCCGCCGCTTCGGCGTCGCCGACGAGATGCGGCTGCACGAGCCGGAAACCAACATTCGCGCCGCCTCGCGCTACCTGAAGACGCTTCAGGGCCTGTTCGGCAACGACCTGCGCCTGGTGCTGGCCGCCTACAACGCGGGCGAAGGCGCCGTGCAGCGTTACGGCCGCAACATCCCCCCCTATCGCGAGACCCAGGACTACGTCCGCAAGGTCATGGCTCGCTACGACCAGCTCCTCACCGCCCGCCGTTCCTCCTTCCGATAGTTCTCACCGATCTCCCGCTCGGCCTGATCCGCCGGCAGCCACAAGGCGCGTCCATGTCCTTCGCCAGCCCGCTGAAACTGCTGGGCCTGCGCCACAACGGCGGAGGCGTCGGCCGCTATTCGGACCTGTTCCTGGTGGCGGGCGTGGCGGCGATCATCGCCATGATGATCATGCCCCTGCCGTCGCTGGCGATCGACGCCCTGGTGGCCATCAACATCAGCGCGGGCGTGGTGATGCTGCTGGTGTCGATCTACATCGCCTCGATCGTCGACATCTCGGTCTTCCCCAGCCTGCTGCTGATCACGACCCTGTTCCGGCTGGCGCTGTCGATCGCGACGACGCGGATGATCCTGCTGGAAGGCCACGCCGGGGCGATCATCAACACCTTCGGCAACATGGTGGCGGGCGGCAATCTGGTCGTCGGCCTGGTGGTCTTCCTGATCATCACCGTCGTGCAGTTCATCGTCATCGCCAAGGGCGCCGAACGGGTGGCCGAGGTCGCCGCCCGCTTCAGCCTGGACGCCATGCCGGGCAAGCAGCTGTCGATCGATTCCGACCTGCGCTCGGGCCTGATCGACAAGGACGAGGCCAAGCGCCGCCGCCGCCTGCTCGAGATGGAGAGCAAGCTGAACGGCAATCTCGACGGCGCGATGAAGTTCGTGAAGGGCGACGCCATCGCCGGGATCATCATCGTGGTGATCAACCTGCTGGGCGGCCTGGCCGTGGGCATGCTGCAGAACGGCATGGACTTCGGCGCGGCAGTCCAGAAATACTCCATCCTGACCATCGGCGACGGCATGGTGATGCAGATCCCGGCCCTGCTGGCGGCCATGTCGGCGGGCCTGCTGGTGACGCGCGGCGGCGATTCCGAGACCGACGCCCACCTGGGCGCCTCGATGCACCGCCAACTGTCGGCCCAGCCCAAGGTCTTCCTGGTCGCGGGCGGGATGTGCTGGCTTCTGGCCCTGGTGCCGGGCTTTCCGACCGTGGTCTTCCTGCTGCTGGGCGCGGTCGCCATGACCGCCTCCATCATGATCGAGCCGCGCTGGCGCAAGTCGGCCGGGCGCAAGGTGAGGGCTCTGACCGGCCGCTCGTCCGCAGAGACCGAAGGACCGATCGCCTCGACCCAGACACGGCCGACCGAAGGCGCCGCCATGACGCCTCTGCTGCTGGAGATCGACGGCCGCGCCCTGCGCGCGACCGATCCGGAGCGCCTGACCGCCGCCCTGGAGACCCTGCTGGACGAGTTCGAGGCCTCTCTGGGCGTGGCCCTGCCGCGCGTGACGGTGCGCTACGGCCCGGCCGAGGCGACGGACCGCTGGCGGCTGATGGCGTTCGAGGCGCCCCTGGGCGCGGGCGATCCCGGCCCGGCCGAGGACGCGCTGGAGGCGACCCTGGCCGGCGTGCGCGGCCTGCTGCGCCGCAACGCGGGGATGTTCATCGGCATCCAGGAGGCCTCGACCCTGCTGAACCGCGCGGGCGAGAGCTATCCCGAGGTGGTCAAGGAGGTGGCGCGCGCCCTGCCCCTGGCCCGCATCGCCGAGATCATGCGCCGCCTGGCCGAGGAAGAGGTGCCGCTGCGCAACCTGCGCGACATCCTGGAATCCCTGGCCGACGCCGGTCAGCGCGAGAAGGATCCGCTGGCCCTGACCGAGTTCGCCCGCGTGGCCCTGCGTCGCCAGATCAGCCACCGCTACGCCCCCGACGGCGTGCTGAAGGCCGCCGTGCTGGAGCCTGCGCTGGAGAAGCACCTGCGCGAATCCATCCGCGTCGGCGGCGCCGGTCAGCAGCTGGCGCTGGAGCCGGACATGGCCCGCCAGATCATCGAGGCCGTGCAGAAGACGGTGCGCGACACTGACGCCGACGCCGTGCTGGCCGCCATCGACCTGCGCCGTCACATCCGCAAGCTGGTCGAGCCCCAGCTGTTCGACACGCCCGCCCTGTCGTTCCACGAGCTGCTGCCCAGCCTGAAGCTCGAGATCGTCGGCCGGGTCGCCCTGCCCGACCTCGACGCGGCGACGCCGGCGGCTGTTCCCGCCCCCTCCGCTCCCCCCGCCTCCACGGCCGCTGCGGCCTGAAACGACGGACCCTGCATGACGATCAAGACGCCGACCGCCCGCAAGAGCTTCAAGACCGCCCTCCTGGCCATGGCCTCCGCGGCCACGCTGCTCGGCCTGTCCGCGCCCGCTGCGGCGGGCGACCCGCCGATCGGCAACCAGACCCTGCAGATCGCCCCGCGCGAGCAGCCGGTGGGTCAGTTCCTGCAGAGCTTCTTCGGCCAGTTGGGCGTGCCGGTCATCATCAGCCCCAACCTGCGCGGCACGGTGAACGGCGCCTTCAGCGGCCCGGCCTCGACCATCTTCAGCCAGGTGGCGGACGCCTTCGACCTGGTGGCCTATTACGACGGCGGGGCGGTCTACATCTATCAGACCTCCGAACTGACCAGCCAGTCCATCCCCGCCTCGCCGCAGATGCTGCGCCGCGTGCGCGCCACGGCGCAGGAAATGGGCCTGCTGGACAGCCGCAACACCCTGCAGCCCGCCGGGCAGATGCTGGTCGCCAACGGCACCCGCCGTTTCATCCAGCAGATCGACGAGATCGCCCGCGCCGGGCCCGGCGCTCGGGCCGAAGCCGCCCAGCCGACCTATGAATACCGCGTCTTCACCCTGCGCTACGCCTGGGCCGATGACGTGACCTTCGAGACGGCCCAGAGCGAAGTCACCATTCCGGGCGTCGCCTCCATCCTGCGCGCCATGGTCAGCAACGACCCGAACGGCGCCGTCGCCCGGCGCATCGAAACGCGCCGCTCGCCGCGCGTCGGGGGCCTGCGCGGTCAGGGCCTGGCGTCGCAAGGCGCGGCGCAGAACGGCCTGATGGACGCCAGCTATGTCGACGGCGGCTTCACCCCGACGCCGGACACGCTGGGCCTGGCCCTGGCCGACGAACAGATGGCGGGCGGCGCGCCGGTCCAGCATGCGCGCATCCAGGCCGACACGCGCCTGAACGCCGTCATCGTGCGCGACACGGCCGAGCGCATGGGGGCCTATGAGGCGCTGATCGCCGCCCTGGACAAGGAGCCTCAGCTCCTCGAAATCCAGGCCACCATCATCGACATCGACACGACCCGTGCGCGTCAGCTGGGCATCAGCTGGCGTTTCGACGACGGTCGCGGCGGCATCCTGTTCGGCGACGGCACGCGCAACGACGACCGCCTGCGCCGGGGCCAGGACATCACCCCGCGCAACAACGGCCTGGCCATCTCGACCATCATCGGCAACGGCGACTACTTCGTCTCGCGCATCACGGCGATGGAGGATGAAGGCGTCGCCCGTATCGTCTCGCGGCCGCAGATCGTCACCCTGTCGAACGTCCAGGCCCTGTTCGAGAACACCCGCAGCTTCTACGTCGGCCTGGAAGGCGAGCGGGACGTCGACCTCTACAATGTCACCGCCGGGACCACGCTGAAGGTCACGCCGCACGTCCTGCGCGACCAGAACCAGACCCGTATCCGGATGCAGATCCAGATCGAGGACGGCTCCCTGACCGACGCCGACGTCGACGACATCCCGGTCGTGCAGCGCGCGGCCCTGAACACCCAGGCCATGATCCTGGAAGGCCAGAGCCTGCTGCTGGGCGGCATGGTGGTGCAGCAGGACGTCAACGCCGTGACCAAGGTGCCGGTGCTGGGCGACATCCCGGCGGTGGGCCTGCTGTTCCGCCGTTCGGAGCGTTCGACGGGCCGGATCGAGCGCCTGTTCCTGATCACGCCGCGCCTGGCCTCCATCGGCGAGGAATCGCCTGCGCCGCGCCTGGACTTCGGCGCCATTCCCGGCTCGCCCGAGACCCAGCCCCTGCCCGCCGCCCCGGCCCTGCCCAAGGGCGGATCGCGCATGGGCTTCAATCAGGGGTCGGCGCCGAACGACCCTCTGCCCGCCCCGGCCGCCACGCCGATCGTCGCCGTGCGCGAAGCGCCGCCGCCCGGCTTCACCCCCTATGAACCGGCCAAGGACTGATCCGCCATGCCTGCCGACGCCGTCGCCGCACCCGAGATCGAAAGCCTGGTCCTTCGCGTCCTGGCCGGGCGCGTGCGCGGCGCCTCGGCGCCGTTGGAGCGCGGCCGCGTCATCGCCGTCGGCCATGACCTCGACGCCGACATCGTCCTGCGCGACGCCAGCGCCGAGGGGGTGCGGCTGACGCTGAAGGCGCGAGCGGACGCCGCCGATCTGGAGCTGACGTCCGGCGCCGTGACCTTGCTGGGGCACGAGCTGACCGCCCCGGCCCAGGCCATCCTGCCCCTCTATCTGCCGCTGCTGATCGGCGACAACGCCGTCGCCATCGGCGAGGCCGAGAGCCCGCGCTGGAGCGAGGCCGAACGCATCCTGGCCGCCGCCCGCCCCTTGCCGGACGATGACGGCGAAGAGGACGACGCCCCGGCTGGCGACGGCCGCAACTGGCAATATCTGCTGAACAACACCAACGCCCTGGTGTCGCGCTCGGCCAAGTTCGTTCCGGTTTTGCTGATCGCCGTCATCACCGTCTCGGCCCTGTTCGCCGTCAGCACGGGCGTCCCGGCCTGGCCCAAGTCGCAGCCCAAGCCCGCCAAGGTCCAGGCCGTCCTGTCGGAGGAAGGCTTCGACAAGCTGGTCGTCACCAAGACCGAGGCGGGCGATCTGCGCATTGAGGGAATGCTGGCCTCGGACGCCGAGCGCGTGCGTCTGCAACGCATCCTGGCCGCCCGCGAATGGCGCCCCCGCCTGGAGCTTCAGACCCACGACGGCATCGCCCGTCAGGTGGAGGAGCTCTACCTCGCCAACGGCGTGAAGGCGGCCGCGCGCTCGGTCGGCGCGGGCATGGTGCGGCTGGACGTCACCGGCAGCGACCCGGACGAGGCCGCCCGCCTGGAGCGTCTGGCGATGGGCGAGATCAAGGGCCTGCGCCGCATCGACGTCAGCATGCTGCCCGGCGCCGACGAGGGCGGCCGCTTCGAAGACATTCAGCAGGGCGGCGGCAAGCGCGTGGTGTCGGTGATCGGCGGCGAGCGCGGCCACGTCACCACCGCCGACGGCGCCCGCTACTTCCCCGGCGCCGTCCTGCCGACCGGCCACCGCATCGTCTCGATCGAGGACACCCGCGTCCTGGTCGAGCGCAACGGCTCCCGCTCCGAACTCAACTTCTGACCCCAGCCCAAAAGGAGAATACCCATGTCATCCCAAAGTCTGAACGGCCTCGGCATGCTGGCCGTCTCGCCCGGCCTGAACAGCGAGCGCGACAAGGCCCGCCCCGGCTCCTGGTTCGAGGCCATGGCCCATTCGTGGGGTCAAACCCTGGACGCCCAGGCCGGCCGCATCGTCGAACTGTCCGAGCAGATCGGACCGGGCGGCGAGGACAAGCCCTCGACCATGGCCATGCTGACCGCCGAGTCGATGCGCATGAACTTCATGGCCAACTCCTCCTCCACCTCGACCGACTCCGTCGGCAAGGCGCTGGAGACCATGGCTCGCAAGAACTGAGCCCTTCATTCCAACAGGAGGGGCCCATGTCCTTCGAAGCCTCGGCCGCCGCAGCGGCCATGCCGCCCGAAATGCTGCAACCCCAGACGCAGCAGATCGACGTCGCCTACAACGCCACCCTCAGTCAGGCGGTGCAGTTCCAGAACCTGCTGCACGTCACGCCCCTGTCGGCCCCGGCCGCCCCGACCGAGCCCAACGGCGTCATGAAGACCATGATGGGCGCCCTGGAGCAGGTGAACGGTCAGGCCTCGGACCTCGCCGCCCTGGCCCAGGCTGCCGAAGGCAAGGCCGGCGGCATGACGCCGGGCGAGATGGTCATGATGACCGTCCGCGCGCACGAGTTCATGTTCAACTGCCAGCTCACCTCCAACATGGCCAACCGCACCTCGGACGGCCTGCAGCAGCTGTTCCGGCAACAGTCCTGAGGGAGGCGGTCATGCGAATCCGATCGCTCGCCGCCCTCGCGGGCGCGGCCCTTCTGCTCGCCGCCTGCGGCCAGCAGGAGCTTTACGGCGGCCTGACGGAACGCGACGCCAATGAGATGGTCGCCGTGCTCAAGGCTCAGGGGCTGGACGCCTCCAAGACCCGCGACGGCGACAACTGGGTGCTGAAGGCCGATCGCGGCGACTTCTCCCGCGCCGTCGCCCTGCTGCACGACCGGGGCTATCCGCGCCAGAACTTCGCCAGCATGGGCGAGGTCTTCCAGAAGGAGGGCTTCGTCTCCTCGCCGATGGAGCAGCGCATGCGCATGATGTACGCGCTGCAGCAGGAGCTGGGCCAGACCATCTCCTCCATCGACGGGGTGGTGCAGGCGCGCGTCCACATCGCCGTGCCGGAAAGCGATCCCCTGGCGCAGGAGAAGCCGCCCTCCTCCGCCTCGGTCTTCATCAAACATCGACCCGACTACGACATCTCGACCCAGACCGGTTCGATCAAGGCCCTGGTGGTCAACTCGATCGAGGGCCTGCCTTACGACAAGGTCACGGTCGTCGCCTTCCCGGCGTCCGAAGTCCTGACCCAGCCGCAGGCGCCGGCCGTCACCCAGCTCAGCCTGCCGTTGGGCGTGCTGATCCTGGGCGCGGCGGGACTGGGCATCTACGGCCTCTATCGGCGACCCAAGCCACGCGCCAAGGCAGACGCCAAGCGAGGCGAGGCTTGACGCCGGACGCCGCCAGGACCGAACGCGCCGCCCTCTGGCGCCGGGCCCGCGCCCTCGACGGCGCGGGTGACGTCGCGCGCTCGCCGCGCGCCCGCATCCTGGCTCGCCGACTGACGCCGCCGCGCGCGCCGGTGGACTACGCCGCCATCCTGAAGGCGCCCGCCTGGTCCGCCCTGCCGCTGAACGAGCGTCGCCGGCTGGCCGCCACCTGCGGCGCCGTGCTGCTGGCCGAGCGGCTGGCGGCCAGCATCGACGGACGGATGCTCGGCGTCGTCGGACGCAGCATCGGCGAGGGCGCGCTGGACGCAGTCCTGGCTCTGCCGCCCGCCCAGCGGCCCGAGACGCCGCCGGTCGGCGCGCTGGACGCCGAGGCGCTGGAAGGCCTGGGCGCCGCCGCCCTTCTGGCCGGTCTGTCGGGCGAGACGGCCCGGCGGCTGGCCGACGGCCTGGCCCCGCCCCTGTTGCGCCTCGACGCCGACCAGGCCCAGGCCGCGCGTCGTCTGGCCCTGACCCTTTGCGGGATCGCCGCATGAGTTTTCACCTGATCGCCGCCGCGCCCGACGCAGCCCTGATGACCGACCGCCCCGTCATTCGCCGCGAGGAGCGCGCCGTCGTCGAAACGGCCGTCGAACTTCTGGCGCAGGCCCAGGCGCGGCTGGCCGAGGTCGAGGCCCATCGCGCCGCTGAAGCCGAGGCGGGCCGCGCCGACGGCTACGCCGCCGGCTATGAGGCCGGGCTGACCGCCGCCGCGCGCGACGTCGCCGAACGCGCCGCCCGCCTGCACCGCGAGATGGAGGCCGAACGCGAGCGCCTGCGTGAGACCGCCGGCCGTCTGGCGCTGGACGTAGTGCGCCGCATCGCCGCCGAACTGGCGCCCGAGGCCGTGTTGGCGGCCCTGGCCGAGCGGGCGGTGAAGGATGTCCTGCCCGAGGCGCCGGTCGTGGTTCACGTCGCATCCGACGGCGTCGGCGCCGTCTCGACCCGGCTGTGGCCCATCGGCGCGGCAATCGAGGTGCGCCCTGACGACGCCCTGGCCCCCGGCGACTGCGTCATCGAAACCGCCGCCGGACGCAGCCACGCCGGACTTGAAGTCCAGCTCGCCGCCCTAGAGCGCGCCTTTGAGCGGGAGCGCGCCGCATGAGCCACGACGCCGTCGAACTGCGCCTGCACGACGCCCTGCGCCGCGCCCGCACCCTGGACCGGCGCGGTCGGGTCGTTCAGGCCTTCGGCACCACCGTGCGCGCCACCGGGCTGAACGCCCGCATCGGCCAGCAGGTCGAGATCCGCGACCCCGCCGGCGGTCCCGTGGTCAAGGCCGAGGTCGTGGGCCTGAGCGACGGCGCGGCCATACTGACGCCCCTGACCAGCCTGAACGGCCTCGGCCCCGAAGCCGAGGTCATCGCCGCCGACGATCGGACCGAAGTCCCCAGCGGCCCCGGTCTGCTGGGCCGGGTCATCAACGCCTTCGGCCGCCCGCTGGACGGCCTGGGCCCCATCGCGGGGCCGGTCGCCCTGCGCGACGTCTATGCCGACGCGCCCAATCCGCTGGCCCGACCGCCGATCAGCGCCCTGTTCCCGACCGGCGTGCGCGCGGTCGATACGCTGCTGAGCGTCGGCGTGGGCCAGAGGGTCGGCGTCTTCGCCATGGCGGGCGGCGGCAAGTCGACCCTGATGGGGATGTTCGCCCGCCACTGCGCCGCCGACGTCAACGTCATCGCCCTGATCGGCGAGCGCGGGCGCGAGGTGCGCGAGTTTCTGGACGACAGCCTGGGGCCGGAAGGTCTGGCCCGCTCGGTCGTGGTGGTGGCCACCTCAGACCGCCCGGCGATGGAGCGCGTTCGCGCCGCCCACGCCGCCACCGCCATTGCCGAAGGTTTCCGCGCCCAGGGCCTGCGCGTCATGCTGCAGATGGACTCCGTCACCCGCTTCGCCCGCGCGCTGCGCGAGATCGGCCTGTCGGTCGGCGAACCGGCTGTGCGGCGCGGCTTTCCGCCGTCGGTCTTCGCCGAACTGCCCCGGCTGTTCGAGCGGGCGGGCGCGATCGAGGGCGGCTCCATCACCGCCTTCTACACCGTGCTGATCGAGGACGAGGAAGGCGGCGACCCCATCGGCGAGGAGGTCCGCTCCATCCTGGACGGCCACGTCTATCTGTCGCGCAAGCTGGCGCAGGCGAACCACTATCCGGCCATCGACCCGCTGACGAGCCTGAGCCGCGTCTTCCCCCGCGTGACCTCGCCCGAGCATCAGGCGGCGGCGGGCAAGGTCCGAGCCTGGCTGGCCAAATACGCCGAGATCGAGTTCCTGCTGCAGATCGGCGAATACAAGCCCGGCGGCGATCCCCTGGCCGACGAGGCCGTGCAGCGAATGCCCGCCCTTCGCGCCCTGTTGCAGCAGGGCGCGCATGAAGGCGTGGGGGCCGAGGCGGCCCTGGCCCAGCTGGCCGAGGCCGCGTCATGAGCGGGCGCGACCGCATCACCCTGCTGCGGCGCCTGGCCCGGCTGCGGGCGCAGAGGGTCGAGGCCGCGCGCCGCCTGGTCGCCGTCGCCCAGGACGCCCTGGCCCGAGCGCAGGCGGTGCTCATGGCGCGCGAGGAGTCCATCGCCGCCCTGGGCCGCCACATCGAGACCCTGGACGAATGGTTCGCCTCGGGCGCGGGCGGCGACGCGCGCCTGATCGAAGGCGCCCTGTCGCGACGCGGCCTGATCGCCGACCGTCGCGAGGCCGAAACAGAGGCTCGCGCCGAAGATCAGCGGGCGGTCGAGGCCGCCCAGGCTGAACGGGACCAGGCTCTGCGGGCCCTGATGCGCGCCACAGCGCGCCACGACGCCGTCGACGGCCAACTGCGCCGCGCCGTGGCCCAGCGCGCCGGGCGTCGCGAGGACCAGGAACAGCTCGATTTCGAGGAACGGGGCCGCCCCCGCCTGCAACTGCTTATGGGAGGCCGCGCCTGATGGCCGACGCCGTGAACAACTCCGCCCCCGCCCGGCCCGCGCCCGCGCCCGCCGCGCGGTCCGCCGGCCCCGCCCCCTCGGCCTGGAGCGGCGGCGCCTTCGAGGCCGCCCTGGACCAAGCCGCTGCGCGCCGCCATGCGCTCGAAGCCGGCGAGCGCCAGCCCCGCTTCGCCCGCCGCGACGAAGACGCCGACCCCGTCCGCGACCGCCCCGACGACGCGCCGCGCGAAGAGGCCAAGGCCGACGACAAGGCGGACAAGGCCGAGGGCCAGTTGAACATCGCGGGGGCGACCGGCCTGAACGCCGTCCAGGGCGGTCCCGCCGCAGCGGCGGGCTTTACCGGCGACGTCGAAGCCATGGCGTCGATGATGGAGAAGGCCTGGCTGGCGGCCCAGGCCGACGCCGCCAAGGGCATGCAGGTGCAGTTCACCGACCGGACCCTGGCTCTGGCCGGGTTCGGGGTGATGCGGCTGGCCGACGGCGGCCTGACGCTGCAACTGGCGGCCCACCAGCGACCGACGCCCGAGTTGGAGCGCGCGCTGGAGCTGATGCGCCGTCGGCTGGAGGCGCGCGGCGTGGCCGTGTCCGAGGTGCGCGTCGCCCCCGCCGATCCCGACAGCGAGCATCGCCCGCCGGACGGGGTGCGGTGAGCCATGATCTCAGCGCGGCGTGAAATCCCAGCGGCCCTGGTCGCGATCGGCGCGGGCGGCGTCCAGCACGGCGCGCGCCGTCTCGGCCGGAGCGCGGCCAGCCGCCAGCCCTTCGGCGGTCAGCCGCACCAGACGGCGGCTCTGGCGATTATGCAATCCCTCAGTCGGGCTGTCGGCGTCCGCCGCCAGCTTTCCGGCATAGAGGCGCGCCGCCTCGGGCGAGGCCTGGATCAGGGTCAGGACCAGGGCGGCCGCGCGCTCGAACGCCTCGTCCTCCAGCGGCTGGCCCACCACGTCGCGGGTCAACCAGACGCACAGGAACTCCAGAGGCCCCACGCTGCGGGCGTTGGTCATCAGCCCCCCGCCGGGGCCGGACAGGCCCGAAAAGGCAGCCGCGCCCCAGGCCGGCAGGCGCGTGGCGGGCAGGCGATCGGTCGTCAGGGCGCGGGCCAGGGCGTCGGCGGCCAGCCTCCGCGCCTCCTCGTCGCCGAAGCGCGCCACGGCGGCCAGCAGCTTGACGAAGCCGGGATAGAGCGCCTCGCCCAGTCCGTCGCAGACGCGCTGCAACACGGTGACGCGCGCATCGGGCGTCGACTGGCCATTCAGCCCGTCGATCAGAGCTTGAGCCGCACCGGCCCAGTCGGGTTCAGCCTTGAGAACGAGATCGGTCACGATGACCGAGGCATAGCCTCAGCCGAAGCCGTTGTCGCGGGTTTCGGTCAGATGATCGGCGATGGCGCGGGCGGCCGCGTCCATATCCAGCCGATCCGACACCCGCACGCGCACGTCATCGCCCGCAAAGGCGGTGAAGTCGCCGAAGGCCTGGCCGCCGCGACCGTGAGCTCGCGCCTCGGCGCCCAGCGGCGTCGAGGCCGACAGATCGCGCGACCAGACGCCGGACAGGGGCGCGTTGTCGGTGCGGATCGTGGTCATGGCGGTCTCCTCGACGTGGAACGCTCCACGCTAGGCCGCCAATCTAGGCGCATCGGCGCGCCCTCGCCATGCGGGACTTCCCTAGCCGCCTGCGGCCCGGAGGCGCGCCGATGACCGCCGCCCTTCGCCCGCGCGACGCGCCGCAATGGACCGACACCGCCCTGTCGGCGCTGAACATCTGCGCCGCCGCCTTCGACGCGCGCGGCCTGACATGGCGTTCCTCCGCCTTCGCCGCCGCCTTCCCCGAATGGCGCGAGGGCGAGACCCTGTCGGTCGTCGAGGCCCGCCTGCCCGGCCTGACCGAGGCGATCGCGGCGGCGCGGCGCGAGGGCGCCTCGGACGCCTTGATCGTCCAGCCGGGCGGCCGCCGGGTGCATGACGCGCGCCTGGCCCTGTCCGACGGCCTGGTCTTCCTGGAGCTGTCCGACGCCGCAGAGCGTCAGGAGGCCCAGCAGCGCCACCTGGCCGACCGCGAAGAGCTGCTGACCACCTCGCGCGTGCTGTCGGTGGGCGAAATGGCCACCATGATCGCCCATGAGCTGAACCAGCCGATCGGCTCCATCGCCAACCTCCTGCGCGGGCTGAAGGCGCGGCTGCAACGCGGCGCCCTGACGCTCGAGACCGGCGCCGAGGCCCTGGACCGCGCCACCGAGCAGGCGCTCTACGCCTCGGGCGTCATCCAGCGCGTCCGCACCTTCGTCGATCAGCGCCAGCCCCAGGTGCAGCGGCTGGATCTGGCGCGGCTGGCCCGCAACACCCTGGATCTGCTGGACTGGGAGATCACCCGCGACCGGGTGACGGCCCGCGCCGCCACGCCGCCGGACCTGCCCGCCGTTCTGGGCGATCCGGTCATGATCCAGCAGGTGCTGGTCAATCTGGCGCGCAACGCCCTGGACGCCATGCGCGGCGTCGACCTGCCCCGGCGCGAACTGACCATAGAGGCGCGTCACAGCCTGGACGCGCGCCAGATCGAACTGACCATGACCGACACCGGGCCGGGCGTGCCGGAAGAGGCGTCCGCCCGCGTCTTCTCGCCCTTCTTCAGCACCCGCAGCGGCGGCATGGGCGTCGGCCTGGGCATCTGCCGCTCAATCATCGAACTGCATCGCGGCCGCCTGTGGTTCACGCCCGGCGAGACGGGCGGCAGCGTCTTTCACATCGCCCTGCCGCTGGCCGCGGCCGAAACCCCGACCGAGGAGGCCCGCCCATGAGCGCCGTCGCAACGCCGGCAGAAGGACCGTCCGGCCGCATCTGCCTGGTCGACGACCACGCCGAGTTCCGCCAGTCCGCCGCCTGGTGGCTGGAAAGCCTGGGCTATGAGGTCGAGTGCTGGGAAGAACCCGTCGCCTTCCTGGAGGCCATGATCGAGCGCCCGGCCGAACCCGCCTGCTTCCTGTTGGACGTGCGAATGCCGGGGATGTCGGGGCTAGAGCTGATGGAGGCGGCGCGCGAGCGCGGGCTGGATCAGCCGGTGATCTTCATGACCGGCCACGGCGACGTGCCCCTGGCGGTCGAGGCCATGCGGCGCGGCGCCGTCACCTTCCTGGAGAAGCCTTTTCAGGAGAAGGCGCTGGAAGAGGCCATCGCCCTGGCCTTCCGCACTACGCCATCAGAAACAGAAGATGAAACAACCACTTCTCCGCTGTCCCTCGCCTATCAGGAAAGGCTGGCTCGCCTGACCGCGCGCGAGCGCGAGGTCATGGA
Organism: Brevundimonas sp. 357; assembly: GCF_003938605.1. Classification (GTDB taxonomy): domain Bacteria; phylum Pseudomonadota; class Alphaproteobacteria; order Caulobacterales; family Caulobacteraceae; genus Brevundimonas. Next base: position 89,060 of record NZ_RHWX01000012.1, read on the forward strand.
TCTGGTCGTGGCCGGTTCCTACAACAAGGTCATCGCCTATGACCTGGGCATCAGCCCCAAGACGGTCGAACTGCACCGCGCCCGCATCATGACCAAGATGGAGGCGCCGACCCTGACCCATCTGGTCCGCATGGCGGTGTCCGGCCAGATCGAGGAGGCGTGAGCGTGGCCCTGGACGCCCTGCCCCCCTCGCTCGCGCCCGCGCGCCCGCCCCGGCTGGACGAGCCGACCGTGCGCGCCCGCGCCGCCGCCGTCGCTGCTCTGGACGGCCTGATGCTGAACGGACTGCGCGTCAGCGTTCTGATCCCCGATCAGGACGAGGCCATCGTCGGCGAGCAGGTCGCCTTCGCCACGCCGCACGGCCTCGTCCGTGTCGCGCCTCTGACGATCGACGGCGCGGCCTTCGAGAACGGCGACCACGCTGCCCTGCTGGCCGCCGTCTCGACGCTAGAGCCGCTGCTGGCGGCGCTGGAAGACGCAGGCGCCGAGGCGCTGACGCCCGTTGGCGTGCGTTCCGACACGATCGATGCGGCGCACGTCGAGGTCCGCCTCAGCAACGGCGAGCGTACGTTGCATGAGGCGCGTCTGTCCTTACCGCCCGGCGTGGCCTTGCGCCTGCGCCGCGCCGGAGACGGAACGTCGGGACTGAACCTGCCCCTGCCCGCCCGACTGTTCGTCGAAGGGCCGCGCCTGTCGCCCGACGATCTGTCGAGCCTGCGCGCAGGCGACCTGCTGCTGATCCCCGCTCTGGCCGGAGCCTGGTCTGCGCGTCTGTCGGTTCCCGGCGGGACGGCCGCCGGCCTGTTCGCCTCCGCATCCCGAAACTTCACCCATCAACGCAAGGAAAGCCGCATGACCGAGGCCGCCGCCCCGCCTGCCGAAGACGCGCACGGACTGACGCCGGGGGCCGATACGCCGATCGCCGTGACGGTCGATCTGGGCGAGACCGCCGTGCCGCTGAAGACCCTGACCGAGCTGCGCCCCGGCGCCGTCCTGCCTCTGACCGGACTGGACGCCGAAATGCGCGTCACCCTGCGCAGCGCCGGCCAGGCCTTCGCGCGCGGCCGCCTGGTGTCCCTGGGCGAGGCCTACGCCGTGTTGATCGACGCCGTAGCCGACCCGAAGGAGGCCGTCTGACATGGACCTGTCCCAGTTCTCGCCGGGTTCGGCGCTCGTCACCGTCATCCTGCTGGCGCTCGCGCCCTTCGTGGCGGTGATGGTGACGTCCTTCACCAAGATCGTGGTGGTGCTGTCCCTGCTTCGCAACGCCCTGGGCCTGCAACAGGTGCCGCCGAACATCGTGCTGAACGGCATGGCGCTGATCCTGACGCTCTACGTCATGTTCCCGGTCGGCCAGCGCATGGCCGAAGCCACCAACCACATGCCGCCCACCGCCGCCCTCAGCGACACCCAGCAATTGTTCGCCTATGCCGACAGCGCCAAGGAGCCCTTGCGCGACTTCCTGATCAAGCACTCGTCCGAGCGCGAGCGCGCCTTCTTCCTGCGCACCGCCCAGCGCATCTCGACGCCTGAAAAACGCGCCGAGATCACCGCGCGCGACTTCCTGGTCGTCGTGCCCGCCTTCACCGTGTCGGAGCTGGCGACGGCGTTTCAGATCGGCTTCCTGATCTTCCTGCCCTTCCTGATCATAGACCTGGTGGTGTCCAACATATTGCTGGCGATGGGGATGATGATGCTGTCGCCGACCACCGTCTCCCTGCCGTTCAAACTGTTGCTGTTCGTGCTGATCGACGGGTGGGTGAAGCTGTCCCACGGCCTTGTGCTCAGTTACGTCTAGGAGAACGCCCCATGATGAACGCCCAGGCCATCGAGCTCGTCAATCAGGCCCTCTGGCTCGTCCTGTTCCTGTCGGCCCCGCCGATCATCGCCGCCTCCATCGTCGGCCTGATCGTGGCGGTGATCCAGTCGGCGACGCAGCTTCAGGAACAGACCCTGCAATATACGGCCAAATTCTTCGCCATCGTGCTGACCCTGTTCGCCACGGCGGCGCTGATCGGCGGCTCGCTGTATCAGTTCAGCGACCGCATCTTCACCGAGTTCCCGGCCCTGGTGCGCCGCTAGGTGTTCGAGGGTCTGGACACTCTGTTCGACAACGCCATCCTGGTGGCGGTGTCGACCACGCGGGTGGCGACGACCTTCCTGCTGATGCCGCTGCTGTCGCCGCAGACCGTGCCGGCGATGGTCCGCAACTCCATCTTCCTGGTGTTCGGCCTGGCCGTACTGACCATGCAGCCGCAGGTGACCCAGATGACCCTGCCGACAGTCCAGTGGATCCTGCTGTTCGGCAAGGAGGCCCTGGTCGGAGTGGTCATCGGCTTCTTCTTCGCCACCATGCTGTGGGCGTTCGAGGCCGCCGGCCAGATCATCGACACCAAGGTCGGCGCCACCATGGCCCAGGTGGTGGACCCGCTCAGCGGGCATCAGACCTCGCTGAACGGCGAGTTCCTGGGGCGACTGGCCAACTTCGTCTTCATGTTCTCGGGCGGCCTGCTGCTGCTGGTCGGCACCATCCTGGACAGTTTCGTCATCTGGCCCATCGGCAGCCTGACGCCGGTGCTGACCATGAACAGCCTCAGCCTGTTCGAGGGCGAGTTCACGCGGCTGATGACCCTGGCCGTGCTGTTCGCCTCGCCGGTTCTGGTGGTGCTGTTCGTCACCGACGGCGCCCTGGGCCTGGTCAACCGCTATGCGCCGCAGCTGAACGTCTTCTCACTGTCGCTGTCGATCAAGGCGTGGCTGGCGACCCTGATCATCCTGATCATGATGACCGGCCTGGTGCAGACCCTGCTGAACGAGATCATGGGCCGCCACGACACGGTTCTGGAGGTGCTGAAGGCGATGGGTCGGCGCTCAAGCTAAAAAGCTAGGGTCGTCCCTGATGGGGACCGTCCCGACTGTGAAGCCCCGCCTCAGCGTGGTCCGATGCCGGTCAGCAAGATCAACCTCGGGGCTGCACGATGACCAGCATCAACACCGCCTTTTCCAACGCCGTCGGAACTCTCGTGCTCGGCGCGGTCGCCGACCGCATGGCCACGGCGGCCAACTTCGCCCAGATGGGCTTCCAGCTGGGCGTGATGCTCAACGGCGCCTTCCAGCCCGCCGCCCCCGCCTTCTCGGCCTCCATGCCCCAGGACGGCAAGGCCACGGTGGACCTGGGCGACGGCTATACGCTGGAGATCAACGAGGCCAACTCCGAGTTCGTGGTGCGCGACGCCGACGGCAACGTCACCCAGATCTGGGGCGATCCGCACTTCAACTACAACGGCCGGCACGTCGGCGACTTCTGGGACACCATGACCCTGGAGCTCGAGAACGGCACCAAGATCACCGTCAACACCGAGCCCTTCGGCAACAATCCCAACGCCACCGTCACCAGCCAGTTGGTCATCACGCGCGGCGACCAGGCCATGATCATCGACGGCGTCAGCCAGAACCGGCTGGGCGACCTGAACATCAGCATGAGCAACAACGGCTACGCCCTCGACGCCGCCTATCGCGACGGCCTGACCATCCGCGAGGACGACGCCGCCGGATCGGGCTGGACCAGCGGCATCACCGGCGACGCCGTCAGCCAGGAAGACTTCAACCTGACCAAGATCGGCAACGCCGGCCTGCCCGAGGCGCTTCAGGCCTTCAGCGACGCCCTGCGCGGCGTGCTGGGCGCCTGGCTGCTGACCGGCGTGTTGAACGGATTGGCTGAAGCCCTGGGCGGCGCCTCTGAAACCAGCGAGCCCGGCAGCCCGCGCATCGCCCTCGGCCCAACGCCGACGCGCTGAACTTCACCTGCGGTTCAGCGCGAAACCCCGCGGACTTCGGTCCGCGGGGTTTGTTTTGTGTCACAGCAAGGGATCGCGCTCAGCGTCTGTCCAATGAAGCGGTCGCAGCGTCCACCATGCGGGCGAACTGTTCGACGGCGCTGTCGCGGGCGGCGGCGGGGCCTTCCTCGCGCGCCAGACCCGCCGCCAGGGCGCGCAGCATCGGCTCGACCACGGCGGGCGCGGTCAGGTGCGGCGTCGCGCGAGCATGATCCTGAACCGCGCGCACGAAGTCGGTCAGGGCGCGGTCGATGCGGCCCGTCTCGATCGGAGAGACGGCGCTCAGCCGCGCGGCGACCGCCTGGCCGGTCTGGGCGGCCAGCACGCGCATGTCGCCGCCGACCACCGCCCCGCCCTGCTGCCCCTGCTCGGCCCAGACCTGGGACAGGGCCACGCCGCGATCCACACTGTCCGCCGGATCGGGCCGGACCGCGCCGGCCAGCTCGGCCATCGCCTGAACGGCGGCGCCGACGGCCAATGCGCGGCTGTCGACAGAAGACGCCCCGGCGGAGACCGCCGAGGCGCCGTTCGCGCGGGAGATGGCGCTGGATTCAGTCATGCATTCAGCGGCCGTCCAGCATGTTCAGGGCGTCGCGGCGCTCGTCCTCGAACCGCTGGGCCACGCCCGCCTGAACATCGGCGCGCGAGCTGGAGAAGTAGGCCAGTTCGCCGTTGCCGTCGCGGCGGCCGCGCTCGTCATAGACGGCGTTGATCAGCGCGCGATCATAGTCGGGGCTGGAGGCGTCGATCCCCTGGCGCTCGACCGCCGCCATGGCGCGGGTGACGACCGCCGTGTTCGGACCATGATGGACCGAGGTCGACCACACCACGTCCTGAAGCGCATGCGAGCGGTTGGAGACGTCCAGACCCGCATTCTCGATCCGGGCGGACTGCACATCGTAGTGGGTGCGCTCGATGAAGGCGTGCTGAGCGGCCTGGAAGGCTTCCGGCTCGCGCGCGGCGATGGCGCGCCAGGTGTCGGAGAAGGCGCGCGTGCCCGCCGCCGCCCCGCCGAACTCATCGGCCCAGCGCGCGCCGTCGGCGGCCAGGAACTCCTGCGGCCGGTTGCGGTTCACCGCCAGCTGATAGGAGCCGTAGGACACCCCGCCGGGATCGCCCGAGCCGGACGACACCGTGCCGGGCCCGCGCCCGCCCGTCTCATAACGCGCCGACAGGGCGCCCAGGTCCGGATTGACGCCGTCTTGCGCCGTCGCGGGCGTCGCTTCAGCGGCGGGTTCGGACACCGGCGTCGCCGTCTCGGGCGCCGCGCCGTTCAGACGGATCTGCTGACCGACCTGAATCAGCGACGGATTGGCGATGCCGTTGTCCGCCGCCAGCTCGCGCCAACTCATCCCGTATTGCTGGGCGATGCCCGACAGGGTGTCGCCCCCGCGCACCGTATGAACGACCGCCGTCTCGACCTGCGCCGCGCCTTGCCCCTGTCCCGCGCCGACCGGCAGCGTCACGGTCTGGCCGGGATGGATCAGGTTCGGATTGGTGATCTGCCGGTTCGCCGCCAGCAGGTCGCCCACGCTGACGCCATAGCGTTCGGCTATCCCGGACAGGGTCTCGCCCGCCCGGACGGTGTGGGCGGGCGCGGCGTCGCGCGCCCCGACGGCGGCGGACAGGCTGGTGGCGGAGGAAGCGGCGAAAGACATGGGTCGGCTCCAGAAGACGCGGTGATCCGTCAGGCCAGTCTGGCCTCTCTTCGCGCGTCTGAAATCTGGGGCTTTCCCTAGCGGCGCTGTTCGCAGGCGCCCCGGTATAGGGGACGTCCCTAGCTAAGGACGCCCCCAGCTTATGCCGCCGCCGTCCCGACCATAGGCTCGCTCCAATATCCGTCCGCATCGTGCAGGAGCCGGTCATGACCGTCACGCCTCTTTCGCCGTCCATCGACACCCGCGTCCTGGCCTCGCCCGCCAGCGGCCCTGTCGCTGGATCGCCCTCGACCAGCCGGGTCGATCAGGCGCTGGACACGATCCGCGACCGCCTGGACGAAGGCTTCTTCAACGACGTCTCCCAGGGCGACCTTCGGGACATCAACGCCACGCTGAACGGCCTGACGGCGCAGGAGCGCAACGCCGTCGTCTCCGAACTGTCCGACGACGAGCTGAACAAGTGGACGGACGAGCTCGACAACTCCGGCTTCCTCGGCATGGGCGGCGGGCTGAACGTGGACGAGCGCCGCGACCTGCATACGACGCTGGGCGGCTCGCTGGACGCCACCCAGCTGGAGCGCGTCTACAACGCCTATGACAACCGCGAGCAGAAGATCGAGCTGGCGCAGGGCGTCGCCGCCCACGCGACGTCTGACGTAAAGACCGGCTTCATCGCCGCCCTGGCGCCCCAGACGACCGAGGCCGACGGCATGGGCGGCGTGATGATCTCTGATCAAGGCGACACCGAAGGCCTGGCCGTGGCCCATGTGCTGGGCAGCCTGGGCGGCAACGCCTCGGCGCTGAGCACCGCTTATGGATCGTTGAGCGACGCCCAGCTGTCGGCCGTCTTCGAGGCCGGAACCCAGCAGACCATGTACGCGAACATGCAAGGCGGCGTGCCGGCCTACAGCTATGACGCCGGACCGCTGGCCGCAGCCGTCGACGCCGCCGCCACCAGCCCCGACGCCGAGCTGAAGGCGCGGGTGTTCGAACTGGCGGGGCGCCAGATGGCCAGCGTCTCGAGCGCTAACGGCGTGCTGACGCCCTCGCTCGGGACCGGCGACGCCGCCGACGAAATCCGCGCCGGCATGGAGGGCTTGCTGAAATCCGACGTCAACGGCGTGGTCGATGCGCTGGAGCAGGACTATCAGGCCGGCAAGGGCATGACCGCCTTCCTGCAGGAGACCCTGGGTCAGGACGGCGGCGCCGACACCATCCGCGGCCTGGTCGACCAGCTGGCGCGCGGCAATGATCTGAAGGGCGACATGCTGCAACGCTTCACCGCCCCGACGCAGCAGGACGGCGGCGTCTTCTATCCGGCCGCCGAGCGCATGGGCTATTTCTCCGGCGCCCTGCATGAAGCCTTCGAGGGCGTGAACAAGGGCGCGGCCGAGAACGTCGAGACGCTGAAGACCATCTTCGGCTTCGCCACCGGCAAGCTGCCCGGGCCGGGCGTCAGCGACGCGACCGGCTGGCTGAGCGACCAGGTCTTCGACACGGCCCTGAGCCAGTATCAGAGCGGCCAGGCGGACCTGTTCGAGAGCATCGTGGCCCTGACGACCCCGACCGGCGCAGACGGCCGCCGCCCCTATGACGGCCCGGCCGAAGTCAGCTACAACGAGGGTTGGGAGTCCGTGACGCGGATCCCGCTGAACTGATCCTCAGAGTCTGGCCGCGCCCGGACGGAAAGGACGCGGCCTTGCCTGCCCCCCGTTGGCTTCCAATCCTGGCGACCCTGACCATGCTGACCGCCTGCGACTCCTCCCCCGAGACGCTCCCTTCCGTCGCCGTCACGACCGAGAGCTTCATCACCGCCGCCGCCCGGATCGATGCGACGTCCCTACTCGCCCTGTCCGCCGCCGTGGACGCCGACCCTCAGGGCGTGGCGAACCAGCTTCAGAGCGGCCTCGGCGGTCGCCGCGCCTTGCAGGCCTACGCCGCCGCCATGCTGGAGAACGGCGAGGCGGCGCATCTGGGGCGGCAATGGGCGGCGCTGACGGCCGATGTCCCCGCCCTGTCCGCCTCCGAACAGAAGGACGGCGGCGTCTGGCATCCTCGCGCCGAGGACGCCGGCTTCTTCACCGGCGGGGTCGCCGCCGCGCTGTCGCAAAAGCCCAAGGCCCTGCCCGACTTCGCTCAAGGCGCAGGCGTCGCCCCGCCCGCTCCCGGCCAGGACGTCGCCGAATGGCTGTCAGCGCGCGTCGACGCCTTGCCTCGCCCCGCCCGCGCAGCCTTCGACCAGGCATTGCACGCGAGCGCCGCGAGCTAGGCGACGCCTCCAAGGCGTCAGGTGTTCGAGCCGAGCATCCCGTTCCTAAAAACCAAGCATCTGCTTTAGCCGATCCGCATCAGTCGAGTTCTTCATACGAAGCCGCTGAAAGCTCTCGACGCCCGTAACGGCGCCGCGGACCAATGCGTCAAGCCTGGCGAAGGCTGGCTCGCTCATCTCCTTCCCTCTCTTCTCGCACACACGAGCTACCGCACCGATATCAAATAACTTTACTCGACCACCAACGTTTGGTCAATTTGAATTGCAGGCTAGCCTTCAAGAAAAGAAGAGGTTGTAATGCACAGGATTATTGCCAGTGCTGCATACTCATTTTTTCGTTAGCCAGCGCTGCTGCTTCCGCGCAGTAAGTAAAAGAATTATCTCGCAGACTGCTAGATTCCATACTCGGCCGTGCACCATAGTGACTTTGCAAAGCGTTTCCAGTGCGCGTCATCATGCTGCGGTTGCTAGGTAAACGATGGTTCCGATGAAATCTAATTTTATGCACCCCGCCATCTTCATGGCGTTTTTCATTTTGACAGGGTGTAGTCAATCGGAGCCTGAAGGCGCTGGCGCGGAGGTGTCTGCGGCCACGTCAAGCGAACAACTCACCTCCGCGTCGGCATTCTATCGCGCTCAGCATTGCGATGCCGCCATTGCCAGTGATCCCCCTAGAGCGGGGCGCGTCTTTCACTATACGATGTCCAGCAGCGACGAAAATCAGCCGCTCATGACGCGCGCCCAGACCATTCGCAACGTCTCTGGAGACATGGTAAATTATGACGAGGTTCTGGGTATGGGCGAAATGTCGTCCCCACCGGAATCGCGGCAGGCGCGTCTCGGTCTTCTTCTGACCGCCTCGACCGGCCGATCAATCCGATATGACGGCGCCGAGGACGCCATAAAGGGCTTGCAACCAGGCCACACCGTTAAAATCCCGATGACTGAAACGCTGTCCGATTCTGATGCAGCGCCTGCCCAAGGCGAAGCCGCCGTGACGTTCGTCGGTTGCGGCGTAACGCACCCGACCGTCACGGGCGCGCCCGGTGAGCCTGTGCGGCTTTATCGCCTGAAAATGCCGCACGCCGCGCCTCAGGCCCCCGGACAAATGACTGAGGTCACGGAGTTGGAGATACTGCTGTCTCAACGCTATGGCTGGCCGGTCGTCGAAAGCGTGTCGGGCGGCACGATGGTGCTGACCTCCGTGTCGAACTAGCGCCATGCCGACGGAAGGCGGGTGGCGACGTTTTCTGCTGGCGGTGGCTGTTCTGTTCGCGGCCGCCTGTTCCGAGTCGGCCGGCGACGGCGCTTATGAAACGTCGGCGGTCGAGATCGGTGATGTGCGCGACATCGTACCGGCGACCGGCACGCTGCTCGCTGCCGGCATGGCCGAAGTCAGGGCGCCACGCGCGGGCGTTGTGGCTGCGGTCTATGTCAAGGAAGGCGACACGGTGCGCGCCGGCCAGGTTCTGGCCACACTGTCGGCGCCGACGCGGGCGCCCGCGGGAGATATGGCCGATGCGGGCGCAGCCGCCTCGGAAGCCGCTATTCGCGAAGCCCAGATCGCCATCCGGCAAGCCGAGGAGCAGTTGTCGCGCAGCCGCACGCTGCAAGATCGGGGGTTCGTGAGCGCGGCTGCTACGGCTCAGGTTCAGGCCCAGGTGGACTGCGCCCGCGCCACGGTAGATCGTCTGACGGCGGAACGGACAGCGGCTCTTGCGCGGGCCAGGCTGGCCCAGGCCGAAGGCGTTGGTTCGGATATTCTCGCGCCGCTGGACGGGGTTGTGACCTTGGTCGACGCCCGCGTCGGACAGCGTGTCACGCCAGAGGATGCGCGCCCCCTGTTCCAGACTGTACAGGATGAAAAGGCCATGACGCTGGAAATCATGGTGTCCGAAGCCGATCTGAACCGTGTCAGCCTGGACAGTCAGGTGCTGTTCACCGTCGACTCATCGCCGGGCGTATTGGAGCAGGCGCGCCTTGTCAGCCTTGGTCGCGCGCCGATACGGGAGGGTCGGTTCGTGTCCTATCGCGCGCTTGCAGAATACGACAATTCGTTTGGCGTCCTGCGTCCTGGCTTGTCCGCCTCGGTTCAGCTTGTTCGGGCCAACGCCCGAAACGTTCTGCGGATTCCAGCCCAGGCGACCTTCTACAAGCCAAACGGTTACGTGCCGCCCCTGCCTCCGGGCAAGCTCGAAGAGTTGCTGGCTCAACATAAGGGCGACATGGGCATGGTTCGGGCTTCAGCCGACGGTCTGGAAATCGGTCGAATGCTGCGCACGGGCAAGCGCGTGGTCTTCGTGCTGGTCAACGGGTCGCCACAGCGCCGAGAGGTGCTTATCGGCGGCGAGACGGATGACTTCATAGAAATCACGGAAGGTCTGAGAGAAGGCGAACAGGTCATTCTCAAGAACCGTACAGATTCACGCGGCGCCGTATGAGCGATGGCGTCCAGACTTGGGGGCTGGGTCGAAACTATTCTTCTCGCGAAGGAGACGTGTCGGCGTTATCCGATGTGGACCTGAGCCTGACATGGGGACAATTCGTGGTCGTCCAGGGGCCGTCGGGGTGCGGCAAGTCGACGTTGCTGAACCTGTTGGGTCTTCTCGATACGCCGTCGGTCGGCTGTCTGAGTATCGCCGGCGTCCCGGTGCATGAGTTGAGCGAGCGCGAGCGCGCCGGATTACGCCGATCCGAAATTGGTTATCTGTTTCAGGATGCGGGCCTGATTGAGCGAATGCGGGCCGTCGATAATGTAGAGATACCGCTGGCCTATCGCGGCGTCCCGCGAAGCCAAAGACGCGCCAGAGCAGAGGCCGCTCTTAGAGAGCTTGGTCTATCGCATCGGCTGAAGGCGCTGACAGCCACCTTGTCGGGCGGTGAGCGCCAAAGGGTCGGATTGGCGCGAATTCTGGCGCAACGTCCGCGTCTGATCGTCTGTGACGAACCCACAGCTTCACTGGACGAGGTCAATAGCCGCCTTCTCGTCGACCGCTTGATGCAACTGGCGGCTGAAGGCGCGCTGGTGGTCTGCGCCAGCCATGACCCTATTGTCATCGAGTCGGCCCACAGGCGGATTGAGCTGTCCCACGGTCGAATGACGGCCATCACGAGCGGGGCGTCATGAACGTGCTGCGCTTCGCCGTATGGGGCGCAACCGCTCACCCATTGCGCACTCTGTCCCTGATCCTGTCGCTAGCGTCGGCTGTGGCCTGCGTTGTCTTTTCCGCTTCAGTATTGGGCGGCTTTTCGGAACGACTAGAACGTTTGGCCTTTGGAGATTACGCCACGACCCTGGTAATCCGAGCCAACGGTCTGGTTCCTTCCCGCCGAGGTCCGCCCTCACTCGATGACCAGGCGCGCCTTCTGCAGGAATTGGACAATGTCGAGAGCTCGGCAGCATGGGTCGAGACCTCGGCGCCGTTGCAGGGACGAAACGAGACCCGTGCTGTGCGCGTATTTGGCGCCTATGGGGACTATCGGCGGGAGTTGGACGCCGATCTGGTCGCTGGCCGTTGGTTGACGACTGAAGAACTGGGAGGACTGACGCGGGTGTGTCTCGTCGGCGCGACTCTCGCCGATTTTCTCGGTGAAGAGCGCGGACAAGCCGCTCGCCTTGTAGGGGATGAGCTCTCCCTAGGAGGACCACGCTGTGAAGTGGTCGGGGTTCTGGACTATGCCAACACGCGACCAGCTGGACGTTTCAACGACGCCATCATCGCCCCCTTCCTTTCAGCGCGTCGTTTCTTCGACGCACGACCGGAGTCTGACAACCCGTCGATCGGTCCGCGAGAAGCCAGTTGGCTCAGCTTCTTCATGGCGCCCGAGGTCGACATGCAGGACGTCCGATTCCAAGCGGACCGACTGATGCGACGCATGGCCGGCGTGCCGATGTCGCGCGCCAGTCCTTACAGTTACGACGACCCAGGGGCCGATATCCTGGAGCAGGTCAGGCAGCGGCGCGCCCTCTCTCGTCTGTTGTGGACGATTACCGGGGCGGCGCTCGTCGCCAGCCTGATCGGATATGGCGGCATCGCGCTGGCGGCCACCGTTCAGAGGCGCCGCGAGATTGCGCTGCGTCTTGCGATGGGTGCGGATATGCGCGGCATCTTGGCCCAAATCACGGTCGAGCACGCCTTGGTCGGAGCCGTCGCCTCAGCGATCGGACTTTCCGCCGGCATCGGCGCAGCGGCGATGGCCTCTCGACTATGGGACTGGCCGGTCAAGCTTGATCTATCGGCAGGGCTGCTCGCTGTGAGCGCAGGTTGGGGCCTTGGGATTGCGATTGGGATCATCGCTGCATGGCGCGCCGCCAACACTCCGCCTTCGATAGCGGCCAAAGGTTAGGCTCCGAGTTCATAATCATAAGTCTAGGGAAGACCCTAGCAGCGCGGTTCGGCGGGCAGCGATAGGGTCACTGCATAGGATCGGGAGGCGACCATGCAGATCGACCGGATCGGCGCGACATCGTTTCAACCTCAGACGACGCCCGCGGCGACGCGCTTCGACGACGATCCGCGCGTCGCCCTGGACTGGGCGTCGCCGCCCGCCGCGCCGGTTCCGGCTCAAACCGTGGCCGCCCCCGCCCGTTCGGACAATGTCGTCGACCTGGACGCCGCACGCACGCATCTGGCGCTGTCAGCCGACGTCTACAACGATACCCCCTCGCCGCCCGACGGCTGGCGCGTGGCCGGACCGGACGACCTGGACCGCTTGCGACTGGCGCCTGACCTGCTGGAGCGCGCCGATTCCGAATTCCGCGCCCGCGTCTATGTCAGCGACGAGGGAGGCCAGACCCGCTACGTCGTCGCCTTCCGCGGCTCCCAGGCGGGCGAGGACTGGCTCAACAACGGCCAGCAGGCGCTGGGCCTGTCCTCCGAACACTATGACAAGGCCCTGCGCATCGGCCAGAGGCTGGCCGCCGTCGAGGCGGACGTCACCCTGACCGGCCATTCGCTGGGCGGCGGCATGGCCTCGGCCGCGTCCCTGGCGTCGGGCCATGACGCGGACACCTTCAACGCCTCCGGCCTGCACGCCTCGACGATCGAGGCCGCCCAGGCGGGCGGGCGCCCGACTCCCGACATCGACGCCTTCTACCTCAAAGGCGATCCGCTCAGCCTACTGCAGGACGGCGGCGACCGCATCATCCTCGGAGGCCTGGGAGCGGTTCTGCTCGGCCCGCTCGGCGGCGTGGCCGCCGGATGGGCGGGCGACGCGCCCGAGGCTGTCGGCGACCGCATCCCCGTGTCCCCCACCCCGCCCGAGGACCAGTCCTGGTGGAATTGGACGCCCGGCGCCCTGCACGGCGTCGAATGGTTCCAGTCCAGCCTGGACGCCATGCGATAAGGAGGCGGAACGGCCTCGACCCACAGTCCGTTCAACGCCAAGATGCGCCTCTTCACGCCGATCCTTCTCGCTGGAGTTCTGATGAGCGGTTGCGACGCTCGCGCCGACGGTTTTGTCGTCGGCACCGTCCTGCCCTCCCCGACCAGCGTGGCCGCGCTGGGCCGGGACGGCCATTCCACCCGCGACATGGTCGAGGCGGTCCGCGACGGCGACCTGGCGAAGGCCCGCCGCCTGCTGGACGCCGATCCCGCCCTGGCCCGCATCGGCGACGGCCGGAATCTGGATCTTCTGACCCTGGCCGTCGCGCGCGACGACCGGGCCATGGTCAGCCTGCTGCTGGAAAAGGGCGCCCCGCCCGACGGCCCGAACGGCGAGACCTCGCTCAGCCTGGCCCTGCGCGCCCGCGAGCCCTGGCACGCCCAGGCCCTGCTTCAGGCAGGCGCCTCGCCTGATCCGGTCGCGCCCGACGCCTTCTGGCCGCTGGACGAGGCTATCGCCCTGAACTCGCTCGGCGCCGTGCGACTGCTGCTGGATCACGGAGCCGACGTGAACCGGGCCGACCGCACCGGCGGCACGCCGCTGGAAACCGCCGTCGCCATGCGCAACTACCGGATCGCCGAACTTCTGCTGGAACGCGGCGCCGATCCCTGGGCGGTCGGCGTCAACGGCGACACCATCGCCGCCGCCCTGAACGCCCCCGTCCGCCCTGCCGAACCCGTCGAGATCCAGGCCGAAGCGCGCGTCAAAGCCCGCATGACCGCCGCCGGCTGGCGCTTCCCCCCGCCCTCGGCCCAGGCCGTGCGCGCCGACGTCCTGGCCGGCCGCTGGCCGCCCGCCGGCGCAGAAGGCGGTCGCCCTCCCTCGCCCGAACTGGTGCGACGGATGCGAGAACTTTGGCCGAGCGAAAGCTCACGATAATCAGCTATCAAGGAAGCGTCCGCGGACTGGCGCGGACGCCGGAGTCAAGGAACTGCGGACGATCAGTCCAGGTCAGCAGCTTGACCAGCGTTCCTCCCGGTCTGGAGAACGCCTCGCACTCAGCCGGCTCCGGCGGAGCATGGTCAGACGCCGCCTGCGCGCCATCGCGCAACCCTTCCCAATAGATCTCGAAAGCGTCCTTCTGTTCTTCGAGCAGAAGGACGCGCCCGGCGTTCATGTCCTGACGTCCATTGGCAACGATCAGGCGCGCATCGTCTTCGGACAGCAGTTTGCAGAGGACGCCTGTCGCTACGAGTCTCTCGATCCTTACAGAAAGGGCGGCCTGCGACTTCACCAGCCTGAACTGAACCTCGGCGAATTCGGGATCCGTCCGCATCAGATGCTGCAGGACTTCCCGCGCTGCCTCCTCATCGGCGCTCGACACAATTTGAGCCGGCGCCGGTCCCGCCATTGTCAGAACCACGACCAAGGCCAACACGCCGATCATCCGTCGTCCGATCATCAAGAACTCCCGCCATGCGACATGGATCGTCGCACCGGAGCGGATTATCCAATAATTCTGATCATCGCTCAATAATTTTACGGGGCGTCGCTCCCGCATGGACCAGGGTTTCCCACACCCGCTCCAGAGCCAGGGCGACGGGCCGATCCAGCCCCATGAGAGCGAAGCTGCCGTTCAAATCGAACACGCAATGTCCATGGACGACGGCGATAAGAGAACGGGCCAGTCGCGGCGCGCCCGCATGGGCGTCGGACGGCAGGACAGCCGCCACCTCTTCAACGATGATCTGCGTCAGCTCGCCGCGCAGCGCGTTCTGCGCATCGGACAAGGTTACGTCCGGCGGCAGATGATGGTCGTAGATGGCGTTCCAGCTGTGCTCATTGGCTGTGGCGAAGTCGAAATAGGCCTGAACCAGACAGCCGATGCGGTCATCCGGCGCCGTGACCAGTCGTTCGCGCACATGGTCGGCCCAGAGCTGGAATGTGCGGGTGTTTATCGCGATCAGCAGCTGATCCAGCGTACCGAAGACGTTGTACAGGGTACCGATCGAATAGCCGACGCGCTTGGCCACCTCGCGCGCTGAAAAACGCGCAAAGCCGACCTCGGCCATATGCTTGTGGCCCTCAACTACGAACAGATGCTCGAGTTCCTGCCGTGTATGATCCGATCGCCTGCCCATAGCTCGACATAGCAGGCGAACAACGCGGATCGAAGGTCAAAGATTAACCACGCCCGCCTCGCCCGACCTGCCCTTTGGCGCCGCCTCAGCCTGGGATGGGACCAATCGGCCAATTGCTGAGCGTCTCCATATCCCCTTCCTCGGCCGGGCACGGCGCATAGAGGGTGAAGGCCTGGTCGCCTTCGAAATACCAGTCCGCGCCCTGTTCGTATTTCACGATGCCGGTGGAGTAGCAGACTGCGGCCTTGCTACCGTCCGGAATCATCAGGATGGCCCAGTTGGTGGAGCCCGCCCCTACCGGATCATAGCCATGAAGCAACAACCGCCCGCGCGTCTCGGTCACGACGCCGACGACATTGCCGTCAAAGAAGACGGCCTTCTGGATATCGCGATCCACGCCGGAAGCGTCGATGGCGGCGCGCACGTCTGGGTGCTGGAAGAAGGTAACGCCCTGAACAGGCTCCGTCGGATGTTTGCCGACATAGGCCGAAAGCGGCGGCGCCTCGCCGTCCCGCGCCGACGCAACAGCCACGGCCGGCGCGCTCGTTTCGGCCTGAGCCGTTGTGGCCGGCGCCTCGGCGCGGGCATCATCTTCGGCTTGAGAACAGGCGGCGAGCATTGCGGCCAAGGTGAATGCGCCGAGGGCGGCGCAGACGGTCCTGCGGGTCATGAAAATTCCTGCAATGTACAAGCTCGTGAGACCCCTATTGCTCGACCGCGAGCATCTCGATCGTCAGAGGATCATCTTCGGTCCCGCGCCCGAAGAGGCTGGCGACGATCGTCTGTCCCTGCGCCGTGGACTGCGGCGCGCTCTTCATCGAACGACCGCCGTCAAGCTCGTCTTCAAAGACCGTGAAGCTGGAGCAAGTCGCTTGGCCCAGGCGATCGGCGAAGGCCTGGTCGATCTCGCCGCGCCAGCCCGGGAGGCTCACCGGGGCGGACATTTCGACCTTCTTGCCGACGATCCGTCCGTCACGGCCCCATCTATAGTTCACCCCGTCCTGCGCCTGAGCCCAGCACCCCGTGCGACCGCAATGCAGCGTTCCAAGGGGCGCCGCCGCCATAAGCTGCTGCTGTTGCGCCTGCGTCAGCACCTGACCGATGTACAGGTTTCCCTTGTCCAGCGACGCACAAGCGTCCTGCGCCAGTGCTCCTGTCGCCGCCAGTGATACGGCGACGGACAATCCAATCATGAGTATGCGCATTCAGATATCCATATGTCTCTGCATCGCCGTTCATGACGGCGGAATCCTCAAGATAAGAGCGGTCTCTAGCAGGCGGGAACCCGGCTCGGCCCGTCCAGCTTGAATTGGCCGTCGGCGCCACGCCTGTAGGTCTCGCTGAAACGAACGGACCCGCTGTAGGACACCGTGAAGCTACGGCCCTGCTCAGCAGACGTGATCACGCCGTCGACGCCCGCGTCGCCATCATCGGCGCTGGCGTCCGAAAAGGACGTCTGGAAGCGCGCGATATCTACGGGGCCGGAAGGCGTCAACTCGGTCAGGACGGCATATCCGCAAGCCCGCCCCTGCCACACGCCGCCGCCCTCGGTGAAAAGAACGGGATTGTCCGCGATCGCCTTGGTCCAACCCCATCGCGCTGCAGGATTGCCGACCACGCCTGTGGCGCCGACATCGAGCCATTCGCCCTGCAGCGTATAGGGATAGCGAGGCGCCCCTGTCGGATGATCCAGATAGTGCACGGCATTGAGACCCGAACAGGCCTGGCCTGTGCAATCGTTGGCCCCAGTGCTCACCAATGCGACCCGGGTGTCGGTCAGCGGGATGAACGCCAGCGGTACGAAGGCGTAGACGTCCTCACCTCCCACCTGACGCCGAGCCTCGTTCCGATCCGCATTGGGGAAGGCCACGTAGAAGGCTGCAGGCGTGCCCGTCGGGACTGCGTCTCGATCAACATCAGCGATTTCAATCAGCGACGCGCCAGGTTCCGCCTGGACGGTGACCGGAGCCGCAACAACCGTTGCAAGCCCGCAAACAAGGGTGATCCCGTAACGCTTCATCAGTTTTTCCGCCTCAATCGCTTCGCCGTCAAAGACGGCGCTCATCCACAAATTAAACACCGCTCATATCCATGCGCAATAGGGATTCTCCCTAAATTATACATTGATCATTTAACTTGTGCCCCGCGGCCGCGCCGTGCCTCTGTCATCCGCAGTCCTTCTTGCGCTCCCCCCTCGCTCCAACATCAATAAAATGAACCGAAACGCCGCCCCGGCTCCATCACCAGGATCGGTGCGCGCGCCTTCACCGCTAGGCTCGTCGTCAAACACAAGGAAATCCCTGCTCATGCCGACTCTCTACTTCGCGCCCGGAGCCTGTTCGTTGGCGCCGCATATCGTTCTGGAGTGGATCGGCGCGCCGTATGTGGCGACGAAGGTCGGCTATGGCTCACCAGAACTTCTGGCCGTGAACCCGGCCGGGGCGGTGCCGACCCTGATCGAAGGCGACGGTTGGCTGTTGACCCAAGCCGGGGCGATCCTGGACTATCTGGCCGCAAAGCACCCCGAAGCCGACGCCTGGTGATCGAAACAGGAATCTGACGCAGGACGCCGCCACCCGTGCGAGCCACATGATCTATCGCTCGATCACTGGAGAGCCGCCTTTGGCATAGCGGCTGTTCCGGGCCTCATTCTCCACCCTGTCGAACACGGTCGGGCACGCTACGAGCGGCATGTCGTCGTGGGCGAAACACCGTCCGATCAGACTGTCGTCCGGGGCGGGGTTAACCCGGATGGCCAGGTCGAAGCCTTCCTCGACCAGTTCGACCTCGAAGACCGGATCGGGGGATATGGACGACATCGGGACGAGCGGCCCAGAAGCCACCCGCGATCATCAAGGGCGCCGCATGCAGAAGCAACGACGCCGCCCTGGCCGGAACCAAAGGCCCACGTAAGGCCGCTTCAATCCTTCTTGTAAGCGTCCTGCGGACCGACCATTCGATCCAGAAACGGCTTGGCCGTCAGGGCGGCGACAGCCGCGCGTAGGACGGGCTCCAGCTCAAAGGACAGATCCTCGTCCAGCGACGCGGCGGCGCGCGCTGTCGCCGCCCAGCAGCGCTCAAGGTCCGGCGTCATAGCCAGGGCGCGCGGCGTCAGGCCGACCAGGCGTTCACGACGATCGCGCCCCATTTCGATTTGAACCAGATCCTCCCGGGTCATCTGCGCGATCGTCTGGCTCGCTGCGGAGTGAGTGACGCAGGCCAGGTTCGCAACATCCTTGATGCTCAAAGCGCCCTCCCTGAGGAGCGCCCGGAATATCGGCGTGTATCGCGGACGAAAGTTCAGGCCGGCCCGGCGGTAGGCCGTCTCGACGTCGCCGTCGAGCAATTCGAGGAGACGCCGCAATTGGGCGCCGAGAGTGATGCTGTTAGCCATGTTCGACTCAATATATTAGCGCTGTCACATTATCAACACAACCGCGCACGCCGCCTGACCGCCCCAACAAGAACAAAAGAATATCGCCTCGTCGAACCCTGACGGCTTTCCGCACCGCCTTGCCGCTCCTGTCGCCGGTCGCAGCGCAAGCACAAGACCACAGCGCACAGACCGAAGCCTCGCGCGCCTGCGTCGCGGCGCCTTCAGCACGGTTGACGATCTGGAACGGTTCTTCTCCGCGCTTCAGTCCGGCCGTCTCGTCAAACCGGAAACAGCCCGCCTGCTTCAGCAGAAATAGATCGTGTCGGGCCCCGCCCGCGGAAACCTTCCAGACCTGGGTTACGGCTTCTGCTTCAGTACCGGCAGCTTCAAGGAGCATCCCTGGTTTGGCCACAGCGGCGGCACGCTCGGGGTCAATTCCGAAGCGGTCGCCTTCCCTCATTATGACGCCGTCGTGGTCGTGGCCGTGCTCGCGAACCGCGACCCGCCCATGGCCGCCGAACTCCTTAGGATCGAACTCACAAACCTGTCCGGGCCTGCGACAGCGCTGAGCCCGCAACACTCGGTTCCCGCAACAGCATCACCAGTCCGCGCGGCGTGATTGGAAATGGATGAAAGAGCCTGCGCTCGGCTGACTCTCCAGGTAAGCGGCCCAACCCATCCGTACAGAACCAAGCGCGGCTTTCAGTCTCGCTCACGCAAATAGAGGTAGAGCGGCAGCGCCAGCGACAGCCCCACGAAGGCGCTGGCGGGAAGCACCAGCCACCATCGCGCCACCCCTTGCTTGGCGGCGTCTCGCCATGACCACATCAAGAACACCAGGATGGAAATCAGCACATCGGCCGAAAAGCCGCCTGCCGCTCCATTCACAAACAACGAGCGCAGAAAGAGCGGAACATCAATTCCGTTCAACGCAAAGAAAGATCCAAACAGCGCCCAGGGAATGATCGTCCCGATCAGCGCCATCAGCAAATAGAAGGTCTTCATTTTCAGCCACGCTTACCTTCCGCCACCCCAAACAGCCCTTTGAGCTGAGATCGTAATCTCATGCGCCACCTGCTTTGAAGCCCTCAAAGATGAAGCCCCGCCAACTGATCGTAAATGGAGGCCTGCTCACCTGCTGGCTCTACACGCGGCGTCAGGCCTCGTCAGGTCATCCGACGTCGGGAAGCTTCAGAACGGATCGTCCCGGCGGCATGGCTCGGGCCTGTCGCTCAAAGAATGGGGGCGATGAGGGGTTGGCGCCTCATTCAGATCGGACCGCCTGGACCAGACGACTGGACGCCAGACGCGCCCGCCGAAACTGCTTCTGATCGTCCATCAGGGCGGCCACATTGGCCGATGCCCAATGGGCGATGAGCTCGAAAGCAACCTGATCGACCTCGACGCCGCGTCGTATCGCCCCCTCGCTAAGCGCATCGTTCAACAGCGCGATCATGTCCCCGCACCTGACGCCTGCGCTGACGTTGCGCATTTCGTCCGCTCAACGGATCAGATAGTCATCGACCGGCGCTCGTTCACTCGAAAATCGGAGAACCGATTTTGACATATGCCGTCGTGGCGTCGATTTTTGATATCGGTTTCGGTCTCTTTCACTTGATGTTCTGGCGGCTGTTCGGCTGGCCATCGACGCTTGCGTCATCCGGCAAGATCAACACCGCCGTCACTCAAACGCTCAATGTGATGCTGACCTATTGCTTCTTCGCCTATGGCGCCGCTCTGTTCTGGTTGAAAACAGACGAGAACATGGGCGTGCTGGCCTTGGCGGGCGCGGGCTTCTGGTTGCTCAGGGCCGTCCTGCAACCCGTCCTGTTTTCCGCCAGGAACCGCGTGTCCATCGTGTTGGCCATAGCCTTCCTTGTCGGCGCCGCCTTGCACGCGACGGCGGGCCTGGCTCATCCATAAGCTCGCGCCATCAGGCGCACAGCGCGTTCACGCCTCGGTCCGTCAGGAGCCGTCTTGGGCGCATTGAAGCGACTCATTGCCGACATCAGCGAGAAGATGCTGATCCAGCAATTGCGCGAGATGGAGGCCGACAGCCTGGCCCGCCCGCTGCGCCCTGGAGAGAGGCTGCCTGAAGCTTCGCCGGCGCAGCGACGAAGATATGCTTCAGACGCCCGGCAGGACGCGCCGCATCCACGGCGTGGCACTATGCGAATAGTCCTTATGCCCAAGCATAAATGGACGTTTTTGCAGGTACAGGGCCAAACGAGGCGCCGGAAGCCATACCAAGCCAAAAACCAGCCCCGCGGCGGGTTCAACCATCTGGCCGTTGCCGCCTAAGACAGGCGGCGCCAGCAGGCGCTGTCAGCTTGACCGGGCGCCGAATTCGTGGCGAAGCGTGGTTCGGCGCCGGGGACATCGCATGGATGATCATCGCTGGTCGCGCCGTCCATGGGAGATCGCCTAGTGAAACAATTTACGCTGATCCTCTCTGCGGCGCTCGCCGTGACGGCCTGCGCCTCTGCACCCCCGCCCGCGCCTGTGCTCGCGGCGGCGACGAAGCCGGAGGCCCGCTCCTATCATGTGAGCGACGATGCGTCGGCCGACGTGGATCTCGCGCTGGCGCGCGCCAGGCAATCAGGAAAGCGGGTTCTACTGGTGATGGGCGCCAACTGGTGCAGCGACAGCCGCGCGCTTGCCGGTTGGCTGGAGACCAGCCGTTTCGCCGATCTCATCGAACGCAAATACGAACTGGTCTTTGTGAACATCGGGATGCCGCGTAGCGGTGACGGCCACAATCTGCGCATCGCGCGCCGTTTCGGGCTGCCGGAGTTACCCGGCCTGCCGAACGTCCTGGTGCTCACGAGCGACGGAGTTCTGGTGAACCCCACGACAGCAACCAGTTGGCGAAATGCCGAAAGCCGGACAGGCGATGCGATCTACGATGAGTTGTCGAGTCTGGCGGATCTTCCCGCCTGAGCCGACCAGACCCATCAACACGGCGACGACTTCCTATTCTCGAGTACTGTCCCTGCGCTCATTCCACCGAAACATGCTGATAGACGATCTACGTCTGCGGCTCGAGCAGCCAGTCCTCTTTCCAGAGCAAGGCCCGCAGTGTCCCAGACAGCAGAAAGTCCCGGGGCGTTGGCCGTCGGGGCTTTGTAAGCTTGGGTGCGGGAGCTGGATTTGGGCGATTCCTCACACTTAACTTCATCGCCTGAGCTTCGCCGACAGACTCTAAAACTGGGCCGATGCGGCCGCGAGGTCCGCCAGGAATCTGGCCCGTTCGCTATCCCTCCTAGCCGGATCAGGCAGGCGCAGCAGATAGGCGGGATGCACCGTAAGAAGCACACGCGCGCCGTCTGCAGTCGTCATGACCCGGCCGCGCTCGGCCTGCACGGCCGGTTTTCGGCCAAGCACCGCCAGACCCGCCGTCGCGCCCAGCGCCAGGATCAGCCGGGGCTTCACCAGACGCCGCTCGTGATCCAGCCACCAGCGGCAGGCCTGGACCTCGCCTGCATTGGGCGTCTTGTGCAAGCGGCGCTTGCCGCGCGGCTCGTGCTTGAAATGCTTCACCGCATTGGTGAGGTAGAGGTCGCGTCGGTTCAGTCCCGCCTCTTCAAACGCCGCGCCCAGAAGACGGCCCGCAGGTCCGGCGAACGGTCGCCCGACCAGATCCTCCTGATCCCCCGGCTGCTCGCCCACAACCATCAGAGCAGCGCGCTTCGGCCCCTCGCCGCAAACGCCCTGGGTGGCGTCACGCCATAGCGGACAGCGGCGGCACCCCTGAACGCCGCGCGCCAATTCATCCAGGCTTTCGGGAGCCAGATCGTCAGTCGCCGCGCGATCGACCACCGGCGCGCGGACACGCTGGAACCTGTCGTTGGGTCGAGACGTGGGGCGGGTCACCATGGCTTCAGTGCGAACCGACGCTGCGGCCATCAGTTCCGGGATCAGCGCCGCCTCAGGCAGGTTCTTCCAATAGCGCTTGGGCATTTCCGACTGCATCGCCTGAGGCCGCAGCCGCGCCGGATTGAAGGTCGAGGCGTAGTAGGTGCGCCAGAAATCCTCCATGGCGTCCTCGGTCGGAGCCTGCGCCTGCTCGGCGGCGGGGCGGCAGTCCAACGCCTCGCCGTTCCAATGAGCTGAGCCGTCCGGCGTCAGGATCGTCCATCGCATGGCGCTGAACCGACGGACGAAGAAAGGAGCTGTCGCCTGCAGCACGCGATGCGCCGGCTCGAACCAGGCGACCCAGTGTTCGCCTGCCTCATCCTCAGCCTGTCGGAAGCGGACGAAGGCCTTCATCTTGTGGGCGGCGCGGCGCACCGCCTTCACCCGATCAGCCGCCTCGGCCACGTCCTGATCAGACAGGACGTTCAGCAGGTCAGGCTGATCCTTCAAGCGCCACAGCAGGCGATACATCAGATCAAAACGATTCTCGGATCGATGCTGGATCAACTGCGCCGCCGTCTCCATGAAGGCGCGCGGGGCGTTGAATGCACCCTCGACTTCGGGAAGAGCCGCCGCCTCGTCGAACAGGTCGCCGCGCGAATGGCCCACGACGAACCGCACCTCTGCCGGCTCGACGCCCGCCAACCGCAAACGCCGGGCCGCCTCGCGCCAGCCGTCGAAATCAAGCGGATCGGCCAGGACAAAACTACGCATCAGAACAGACTCAACTGTTCGGCCTTGCGCCGGGGGGCCAGGCGCGCACGCAGGTCCGCCGCATCGGTCAGGCCGCCGGGCGTCCAATCCAGCGCCGTGATCCACGGCCGCACCGCCTCGATAGAGCGCGTCAGCCGCCCCACGTCCTCCAACCGCAAGGTCCGATGGCGTCGCACAGATAGGATGCGGTCAACCGCCTTCACGCCTAGGCCAGGCACCCGCAGCAGCGTCTCACGCGCTGCACGGTTCACGTCGACGGGAAAGGCCTCGCGCCGCCGCAGCGCCCAGGCCAGTTTGGGATCGACGGCCAGATCCAGCATTCCATCGTCCGTCCCCTCCCCGATCTCGGGCGCGGTGAAGCCGTAGAATCGCATCAACCAATCGGCCTGATAAAGCCGGTGTTCGCGCATCAGCGGCGGCTTGGTGGGCGGCAACAGGCTGGAGCCGTCGGGAATGGGGCTGAAGGCGGAATAATAGACCCGGCGCAGGCCGTAACCGCCATACAGGGCGGCGCTGCGCGCCATGATCTCCGTGTCCGGCGCCCCGTCGGCGCCGACGATCAACTGGGTCGACTGTCCCGCTGGGGCGAAGGCGGGCGGGCGTTTGCGGTCCTTCTTTTCGGGCCGGGCTGCTTCCAGCTTCAGCCGCACCTGCCCCATGGCCTTGCGGATTGTCCGCGCGTCCTTTTCGGGCGCCAGTCGGCCCAAGGCCTCGTCGCGAGGCAGTTCGATGTTGGCGGACAAGCGATCGGCATAGAGGCCCGCCAGTTCGACCAGCCGCGCGTCCGCCTTTGGGATCAGCTTCAGATGGATGTAACCGCGAAAGTGGTGGTCTTCGCGCAATCGCCGCGCGACCTCGACCAGTTGCTCCATGGTGTAGTCGCCGTTGCGGATCACCCCCGACGACAGGAACAAGCCCTCGATATAGTTGCGCTTGTAGAAGGCCAGGGTCAGGTCCACGACCTCCCGCACCGTGAAACGCGCCCGCTCGACGTTCGATGACACCCGGTTGATGCAATAGGCGCAGTCGTAGATGCAGAAGTTGGTCAGCAGGATTTTCAGCAGGCTGACGCACCGGCCGTCCGGCGTATAGGCGTGACAGATGCCCATGCCCTCGGTCGAGCCGATCCCGCGCCCGCCCAAGGAATCTCGTTTGGTCGAACCCGATGAGGCGCATGAAGCGTCATACTTCGCCGCATCCGCCAGCACCGCCAGCTTTCGTCTCAAATCAATCTGCGCCATTTGTTCATGATATGTTCCATGCGTGGAATGATCCAGCTTGGCTGGAGCGATTTCTCAGAACGCCAGCGGTGCGGTCTGCCAGGTCACGCCGACAGCGGCGACCACAGCGCCGGTCAGGGCGACACGCCGCTCCCAAAGAGCCGGCTCATCCGGCGCCGGACGCCGCGCCGTAGCGAAGGCCGCGACGGCGATCAGCGTCAGACACAGAAGGCTGAAACCCAATCCGATCCAGCGACCGGCGGCCGCCTCGGTCGAGAACCACACGTCTGCGGCGCTGGCCAACAGGTAAAGCCCCAGAAAATGCGCGGCCCAGATCAGCAGCCCCGCCGTCATGGCCAGCCAGCGCCTCATGCGCCGGAGCCCGGAAACAGTCGGATCAGCAGTACCACGATCACCGCCTGCGCCGCCGTATAGGTCATGAAGAGGCCGATCAGGTCTACCGTCGACGGCCGCTCGGCCGACAGCCGCCTGAACGCCCGTCGCAGCAGGATGTAGAGTCCCATCAACATCCCGATCCCGGCAAACGTCGCCGACCACCCGAGCAGGGCGAAGACGGCGGCGCCCTGGCTGGTGGCGTCAGGCTTGAGCCCAGCGGTCCACCAGGCCTGGAGCTCAAGCCCTATCGCCGTCGCGGCCGCGATGGCGCTGATGACCAGAAGAACCGTAGCGAGCGTCTCCGCTCCCTTCCCGGCCCGTCGCAAAACGTGCGGCGCCGCTGCGGCGCAAAGCCCCCCCAGGGCCAGAACGCCGAGGTGCAGCATCATCGACGCCGTCTCCGGCGGCGCCTGCCACAGATCCGGCCGCCGGCTCCACAGAAAGACATAGGAGAAGCCCGCCAGCAGGCAGACCATGCCGCCGACAATCAGCACGATCACCATGGCCCACCAGCCGTGGCTGGACGGACCCGAAACATAGTTGGGTACGCGGACGCCCGCTCCGATGTCGGTCGTCTTGCGGCTGTGCGGCGCGTCCAGAAACCAGCACCAGCGCATGATGCAGTAGATCGCCAGCACGCCGCTGACCACGGCGGCGACATAGGCCTGGATGGTCAGGATCAGGAAGAAGCCTGCCGTGAAGAGGGCGCCGAACACGTGCC
Organism: Brevundimonas sp. 357; assembly: GCF_003938605.1. GTDB lineage: Bacteria > Pseudomonadota > Alphaproteobacteria > Caulobacterales > Caulobacteraceae > Brevundimonas. The sequence goes on from NZ_RHWX01000012.1 coordinate 114,631, forward strand.
AGGGTGACGGACGCGGGAGGCGCAAGACATACTGCGGCTCAGCGTTCAGAGGGCTGGTGACCAGGGTCTGGCGCTCGCCTCCCGCCGCGCCGGGCAGGAACCAGCGCCCCTCCTCCACCTCCTTCGCCAAGCTCTTCTGTTCCCACAGCGGATAGAGGCTCTTCACCACGGGGACGGAGCGCACGGAATAATAGCCGCTGGGCAGCCACTCCAGTCCTGGGCCGTCGTGGATGTTGCCCGCCTCGCGCGGGCCGAAGGGGCGGAAGTTGCGGATCATGTCGACGACCCACAGCAGGACCGCCAGGCCGAACAGGAAGGCCCCGACGGTGGAGATGAAGTTGGGTAGATCCCAGCCCCGCCCCGGCAGATAGGTGTAGACCCGACGCGGCATCCCCATCAGCCCCGTCAGATGCATCGGCATGAAAGCGATGTTGTGCCCGACGAACATCAGCCAGAAGATCCATCTGCCCATGCGTTCGCTCAACGGCCGGACGCTGGACATCGGCAGCCAGTAGTAGATGGCCGCGAACACCGGAAAGACCATGCCGCCGATCAGGACATAGTGCAGGTGGGCGACGATGAAATAGCTGTCGTGGGCCTGCCAGTCGAAGGGCACCATGGCGACCATCACCCCGGTCAGCCCGCCCATGACGAAGATGACCAGGCCGCCCACGGCGAACAGGCCGGGCGTGGTGAAGCGCATCTTTCCGGCCGCTATGGTGGCGATCCAGGCGAAGACCTGCACGCCCGCAGGGACGCTGACCGCCATGGAGGCGGCGCTGAAGTAGTTGATGCTGATCTGCGGCATGCCGGTGGTGAACATGTGGTGCGCCCACACGCCGAAGCTGATGAAGCCGGTCGCCAGCATGGCCATGACCACCAGGGGATGGCCGACCAGCTTCGTGCGCGCCATTGCGGGGATGATGGTCGACATGGCCCCGGCCGCCGGCAGGAAGATGATGTAGACCTCCGGATGGCCGAAGAACCAGAACAGGTGCTGCCACAGCATGGGATCGCCGCCCTTCAGCGGATCGAAGAAGGGCCAGCCCAGCGCCCGTTCCAGCTCCAGCAGCAAGGTCGCCAGGATCACCGAAGGAAAGGCGATGATGATCATGCAGGCGAAGATCAGCATCGCCCAGGCGAAGACCGGCAGCTTGTCCAGCGTCATGCCGGGCGCGCGCGTCTTCAGCACGCCGACGATGATCTCGATCGCTCCGGCGATGGCCGATATCTCGATAAAACCGATGCCCAGCAGCCAGAAGTCGGCGTTGATCCCCGGCGAATAGGTCATGCCCGTCAGCGGCGGGTACATGAACCATCCCCCGTCCGGCGCCAGGCCGAAGAACAGGGAGCAGAAGAAGGCCAGGCCGCCGATCAGATAGGCCCAGAAGGCGTAGGCCCCCAGGCGCGGAAACGGCAGGTCGCGCGCCCCCAGCATCTGCGGCAGCAGCAGCACGCCCAGCGCCTCGACCGCCGGCACGGCGAACAGGAACATCATCACCGTGCCGTGCATGGTGAAGATCTGGTTGTAGGTCTCCTGCGGCAGGAAGCCGGTCATCGGCAGGGCCAGCTGGGTGCGCATCAACAGCGCCAGCACGCCTGCCAACACGAAGAACAGCATGGCCGCGCCGACGTAATAGGCGCCGATGATGTTGTTGTTGATCGCCGTGATCCACTCGCCGGGACGGCGCGGACCGCACCAGGCGGCTTCCAACTGCTCCAGCTCGCCGTCCGGACGCGGCTCCTCGGTGGGAAAGCGATCGTATTTGCGGACGTCGAAGCCGGTTTCCGACGTCATTTCAGACTGTCCAGATAGGCGGCCAGGTCGCGCAGCTCGCGCCCGGTCAGCACCGGATAGGACGGCATGCGGTTGCCTGGCTTGATCCCTTGGCTGTCGGCGATCCACCCCGCCATCGTGCCCTGATTGTTGGGCAGGATGCCCGCGCCCAGCGTCTGGCGCGAACCGACGTGGGTCAGGTCAGGTCCGGCCAGGCCGTTGGCCTCCGTTCCGCGTATGGTGTGGCAGGCGCCGCAGCCCGAGACGCTGAACACTCCCGCGCCGGGCAGGGCGGACGGCGCGGCGGGCGCGGCCTGCCTGGCCCGCCAGGCCTCGAAGTCGGCCTCGGCATGGGCGACGACGACGAAGCCCATCAGGGCGTGAGGTCCGCCGCAATATTCGGCGCACTGTCCCGCATAGACGCCCGGCTTGTCAGCCTGCAGGCGCATGAAGTTGCGGCGGCCCGGGATCATGTCCGTCTTGCCCCCCAGGCGCGGCACCCACAGGCTATGGATGACGTCGGCGCTCTCCAATTCGATCACCACCGGACGGCCGACGGGGATGTGAACCTCATTGGCGTCCTGGACCGTTTCGCGGCCCTGGTCGTCCAGATAGGCTACGCGCCACCACCACATCTCGCCGGTGACGCGCACGCGCATCTCGCCGTCACGCGGCGCATCCGACACGCGCGCGGTGACGCTGAGGCCGTAGATCAGCAGGCCCGTCAGCACGACCACCGGAAAGGCCAGACCGCCGATCCAGACCAGGCGCTCGCCGCCAACGCGACGTTTCCACGTCCTCGGCCCGAACAAGGCGACGCCCAGGGCGATCAGGACAACGGCCAGCACGACCGCGCCCATGACGAACAGCACCCAGGCGACGACCGTCACCGGCCCGGCGAACGGTCCGGCCGGGTCCAGAACCGGCGGCGGCCAGCCGCCCAGCATGTCCGGCGTCTCAGTCGTCATCGAGCGTATAGAGATAGGCCGCTATGTCGCGGGCTTCGGCTTCGCTCAGGGGCATAGGCGGCATGCCGGTGTCGGGCAGCAACGACGGCGCGTCGCGGACGAAGACGGCCATGACCGCGGGCTGGTTCGGCAGCCTCCCGGCGATCATCGGCCGCGCCCCCACGCCCGCCAGCGATCCGCCGGTCCGCCCCTCGGGCCAGGCCACGCCGGGAATGACGTGGCAGGCGCCGCAGCCCTGAGTCCGGATCAGGCGCAGCCCCTCGACCCCGTCGGCGCCCGCCAGGTCGCGCGGCGCTCCGGCCTTGTCCGCGCAGGCGGCCAGGCCCAGCAGGCCGGCGGCCGAAACTGCAGCGCCTATCTTCCCCATCGTCGCGACATGACGGCATACGGCCCCTTTCCGCTTCGCCAGAACCAATCCGCCGGGCGGCCAGGGGTTCCGAGGCGGAACCGACGCCGCAAAGCCGGTGTTGGACCGGGGTGCGCGCCCTGCTCCTCGCTTTTCTGGGACTGACCCTCGCCGCCTGCGACGCGACGCCAGGCGCGACCGACCGCGTCTTTCAGGCGTCCGGCGAGGTGATCGCCATGAGCGGGGGCGCGGGCGGCGCGGCCAACGCCTGCTTCACCTGTCACGGCCTGAAGGGCGAAGGCGACGGCGTCTCGACGCCGCGCCTCGCCGGTCTGGACCAGGGCTATCTGCAGAAACAGATGGAGGATTACGCCGGCGGCCTGCGTCCCGATGACGTGATGACCCGCGTGGCCAAGGGCCTGGATCAGGACGCGCGCAGGGCCGTCGCTGCCTGGTACGCCGGACTGCCCCCGCCCGCCGTTCAGACTTCAACCGCCTCTCCGCCCCAGATCTGGTTGACCGGCGACACGGCGCGCGGAATCACGGCCTGCGCCGCCTGTCATGGCGTTGAAGGCCAAGGTGCGGGCGAAGGGCAGCCGATAGTCGCCGGGCAGCCCGCCGCCTATACGCTGGAACAGATTGACCGCTGGAAGTCCGGCGAGCGGCGAAACGACCCGCGCGGCGTCATGGCCGCCGCCGTCCAACGGCTGACGGACGACGAAGCCCGCGCCATCGCCGCCTGGCTGTCGACCCAGCCGCCCTCCCCGGTCCGCGCCGAAGCGTCGGTCGCCCGCGCCGCCTCGGTCGCCGCTGCGGCGCGCCCGGCCGCGTCGCGCGAAATCCGCCGCCCCGCTCGTTCCGACGGCGGCTGAACTCCTCGGGAACAGACCACGCACACAGCGATTGGTTGTCTCACGACTAGAACAACCCGGTGGAGGCCGCTGATGCACGCCCACAGCTATCGCAATCTCGCATTCGAACTGCTGATCGACTTCGTCATCATGTATCTGGTGATGTTCACCATGATCGCGACGCTCGATCATTTCCGCTTCAACCTGAACAACGTCTATATGACGCTGATGATGGTCGCGCCCATGGCCGTGGTGATGCTGCTGTCGATGCGCTCGATGTTTCAGAATAGGCGCGCCAATTGGATCATCATCGGGATCGCCGCCTTCGTCTTCGCCGCCAGCTTCTACGCCATGCGCACCCAGGCGGCCATTAACGACCAGGAGCTGATCCGCGGCATGATCCCCCATCATTCCGGGGCGATCCTGATGTGCGGAAAGGCCAAGCTGACCGACCCTGAGCTCATCGCCCTGTGCGACGAAATCATCGTCGCTCAAGAGCGGGAGATCGCCCAGATGCAGGCGATCCTGGACCGACTCTAGACCTGGAAGCGGGTGCGGCCGCGCCGCAGCCTCCGAACGGTCGTCGCGATCCTTTTCTCCAGCGCGCGCCATCGTCGCTGCCATCGCGTGCGGCGCGGCCTCAGTTGAGGCACGACCGGCAGCATGGCGTGGAAGACGTCGTCGCGGTCGATCAGATGGTGCTTCAGCGCGGCCCCTGCATGGATCGGGATCATCAGCAGAAGGGCGATGACGAGGCCCCAGTGCATCCACTCAGCCGCCGCCTCGACCGCCCAGAGCTGACGATTCGACAGATCCTGCATCGGCAGCATCGGCCAGGGTATGAAGCCCGCCGCCGCCAGTTGGGCGTCTCGCGCTGTGGCCGATATCATCGTCCAACCCGACAACGGCAGGCCGAACAGGCAGAGATAGAAGACATAGTGGGTGACGTGGGCGGCCGTGCTTTCCCATCCCGGCTTGTCCGCGTCATTGATCAGATCCGGCGCGACCAGCCGCCAGGTCAGGCGGCCGATCACCAGCAACAGCATCAGCACGCCGACGGCGAAATGGACCTCATAGGCCGCGACCTTCTCGCCGCCGACCGGCAGTCGCCCCATCCACCAGCCCCAGCCCAACTGGAACACGACCAGACCTGCCATGATCCAGTGAAACCAGATGGCCACGGGAGAATAGCGCCCCTCGTCATGATGACCTGCGGCCCACTCCAGCGCCTGGGCGATCAGTCGGTCGATCATGCCGCCGCCTCGCCCGCCGGCTTCAGCAGACCGTGAATCCGCCACAGTGCGGCCAGCAGGTAGGCCGCCGCCGCCGGCGCCCACATGATGAGCCCGGCCGCCTGCTGGTCCTCCAGCGGCGTCATGTTCCAGGCCATGGTGCTGGCGAAATGCGGCGCATAGAGCGGCTGGCCCGCGAACACGATCAAGGCGCCCAGAAGCCCCATCAACAGCATGGCCGCCAGCAGGGCCGCGACGGCCGCATGCCCCCTTGCGCTGCGAACCGCCGCCCAGAACCAGACGGCGCTTCCCAGGATGCTGATCTGCATCAGCCAATAGATTCCGTCATGCGACAGAGCCTGAGCGTAGGGCTCCGGCGCATGCCAGGCCCAAAAGACCACCGCCTGCACCGCCGCCGCCGCCGCCACACGCGGCGGTTTCAACCGAGGCAGGCACAAGGCCAGCAGGGGCGCCGCCGCCAAAACCAACAGCAGGTGATGCAGGGTCCGCGCCATGAACAAGGCGGAGCTCAAGGCGCATAGCGGCGAGATGAAGCCGACCGCCAGCACCGCCATCGCCGCGCTGAAGCGTCCCCTCTGCTGTTCGCGCAGCAGGATCAATCCGGCCGTCGTCGCCGCCGCCATGACAGACAACAGGATCAGATCGCCGTTCCAGCGCCCAAGCGCCTCGGCGGGATCGGGCGCAGGCCCGCAATAGGGTGTCCAGGCGACGTCGACCATCCTGGACCAACGCCTCCACGCCGTGACGGTTCACCGGCGTCCGGTCGCGCACAGAAACGGAACCGCGTTTCTCCGCACGCCGTTTCCCTGCCCTGTTCAGGAACTTGATCCCATGTCCGACACGGTCGCCGATCCCGCCTTCGAACCACCGCCCGAGGCTCGCGCCTTCTATGAGGAGGCCCTGCGTCTGCTGAAGGAGTCCGGCGTGCCATTCCTGCTGTCGGGCACCTACGCCGTCACGGCCTATACGGGCATCCGTCGTCCTACCAAGGATCTGGACGTCTTCTGCAAGCCCGGCGACTACCCCCGGATTCTGGCCTTCTTCCAGGCGCGCGGCTATCGCACCGACGTCGAGGACGAGCGCTGGATCGCCAAGGTCTGGCAGGACGACAAGCATTTCTTCGACGTCATCTTCGCCATGTCGAACGGCACCATCGCCGTGTCCGACAGCTGGTTCGGGCCGGATCGCATCACCGTCTACGGGCATGAGGTGACGATCACCCCGCCGACCGCCCTGATCCTGTCCAAGGCCTTCATCCAGGACCGCTATCGCTACGACGGCGCCGATGTGAACCACGTCATCCTGAAACAGGCCGACGCCATCGACTGGAAGTCGCTTCTGGATCAGATGGACCTCTATTGGGAGGTGCTGATGGCGCATCTGCTCAACTTCCGCTTCGCCTATCCGACCGAGCGCGGCCTGGTGCCGGCGTGGCTGATGACGGAGTTGATCGGCCGCCTGCAGGCCCAGGTCGATCTGCCGGCGCCGCGCGTAAAGGTCTGCCGCGGCCGCCTATTCAGCCCGCGCGACTACATCGCCGACATCTCCGAATGGGGCTTCGGCGACGTGGTGGGCAAGGGCCTGGAGGAACGCCATGACCCCGTCGCCTGAAACCGCCGCCTCCGCCGCTGACGGCCAGACGCCTCAACCGGGCATGGAAGCCGGACCGAAGAAGAAGCTGCGCGTCGCCGCCGTCGGCGACCTGCACGTCGGCGAGACCTCGCATCGCGCCTATCGCGACCTGTTCGACCGGGTGCATGAAGACGCGGACGTGCTGTGCCTGTGCGGCGACCTGGTCAATTTCGGCAAGACGGTCGAGGTGGAGAACCTGCTGGAGGATCTGCGCGCCTGCCGCATCCCCATGGTCGGCGTGCTCGGCAATCACGAGCATGAGTGCGGCCGACCGCAGGAAGTCATCCGCATGCTGACCGAGGCCGGGGTCAAGATGCTGACCGGCGAGGCCTATGAGATCGACGGCGTCGGCTTCGCCGGAGGCAAGGGCTTCGTCGGCGGCTTCGGCCGCTACATGCTCAGCTCCTTCGGCGAGGCCTCGATCAAGACCTTTGTCAATGAGGCGGTTGAGGACGCCAATCTCATCGAAAATTCGATCCGAACGCTGCGGACCGAGCGGAGCGTGGTTCTGCTCCACTACGCCCCGGTGGTGGATACGGTGATCGGCGAGCCGCCGGAGATCCACGCCTTCCTCGGCTCGTCGCGCCTGGCCGAGGTCGTCGATCGCTATGAGAACGTCAAGCTGGTGCTGCACGGCCATGCGCATCGCGGCGCGCCGGAAGGCCGCACGGCGCGCGGCGTCCCGGTCTTCAACGTCGCCCTGCCCGTGCTGCGGACGATGGGCGATACGCCCTATCGCGTATTCGAGGTCTGAAGCTCAGGCGATCCCGGCGCCGCCGGTGACACCCCAGACCTCGCCCGTGACGAAGCTCGCCTCCTGCGAGGCCAGCAGCACGTAGACCGGCGCGATCTCGACCGGCTGACCCGGACGTCCGAAGGCGCTGTGAGCGCCGAATTTCTCGACCTTCTCCTGCGGCTGGCCGCCGCTGGGCTGCAAAACCGTCCAGAAGGGGCCCGGCGCCACGGCGTTCACTCGCACGCCCTTCTCGATCAGCTGCTTCGCCAGGGCCTTGGTGTAGGTGACGATCCCGCCCTTGGTGGTGGCGTAGTCCAACAGGATGTCCGACGGCTCATAAGCCTGGATCGAGGCGGTGGTGATGACCGCCGCGCCCGGCGGCAGATGGGGCGCCGCCGCCTGACACAGCCAGTGCAGGGCGTATAGGTTGGTCTTCAGCGTAGCATCGAAATCCTCGGTCGAGACTTCACCCACGTCCTCGCGAAACTGCTGTCGGCCCGCGTTGACGACCAGGATGTCCAGACCGCCGAAGGCCTCGAGCGTGCGCGCCACCATGGTCGCATTCCACGCTTCGTCACGCACGTCGCCGGGCAAGGCCAGCGCCTTGACGCCTTCGGCCTCAACCAGGGCGATCACCTCGCGCGCGTCGGCCTCCTCTGAGGGAAGATAGGAAATCGCGACATCGGCGCCTTCACGGGCGTAGGCGACAGCGATCGCGCGACCGATGCCGGAATCGGCCCCGGTTATCAGGGCGCGGCGCCCCTTCAACCGCCCATGGCCCCGATAGCTGTCCTCGCCATGATCGGGCTTGGGCTCCATCTTCGCGACCAGACCCGGCGCCGGCTGCGGCTGCCGTGGAAACGGCGGACGCGGATACTGATGGCGAGGATCCTGCATTGTCAGGCGGTCGGACATGACGGCTCCCGTAGACGTGTGAAGGACATGCCCTCCTAAGTCGCCCCCTGTCCGCGCGTTCCCCTCCTGCGGCGGAACGTCGTGTTCAGCCGCGACGTTTTCGACGCACCCGAGCCGGAGAAGCCGCATGCCAGATCCCGTTCCCCAAGCTCTAGCCGTCCCTGAGCCGCGTAAGGGCATGCCCAGCCCGGAACTGGACCGCACAACCTTTGAAACCCGCTTCCGCAGCCGGTTCGCGGACCCCGCCTTCGACCCTCTGCGCGACGAGATCGACCGCCTGGCCGCCGCAGCCTGGGACGGCTACATCGGGGGTCGAAAATCGCCGCTGACACGCCTCGCCGGTCCGAGCTTCGCCGAGCCGGACTATGAACTGGCTCTGGACTGGCTGGACGCTCACGCGGCCCTCCGCGCCGCCGAGGCGCAGCATGACGACGCCGCCGGGCCCTCGCGCATCCTGATCATCAACGCCTCCAGCCGTTCCGAGCACACCTGCCCCGGCGAAATGTCCAAGAGTTGGCGGCTGGTCCAGATCGCCCGCGAGGTGGTTGAGAGGCGCGCGGGCATGGCGGCAGAAATCCTCGACCTGTCGCGGTTGGCGTCGGAATACGGCCGGGAAATTCATCCCTGCAAGGCCTGCTTCTCCACAGCAGCGGCCCTCTGCCATTGGCCGTGCAGCTGCTATCCCAACTACAGCCTGGGCCAGGTCCACGACTGGATGAACGACATCTATCCGATGTGGGTCCGCGCGCACGGCGTCCTGATCGTCACCCCGGTCAACTGGTATCACGCCTCCAGCCCTTTCAAGCTGATGATGGACCGGCTGGTCTGCGCCGACGGCGGAAATCCAGATCCCACGACGACGCACGGCAAGACCGTCGCCCTGGCCAAGGCGCTTGAACTGGCCGACTGGCCCTATCCCCGTCACCTGGCGGGTCGGCGTTTCGCCCTAGTCGTCCATGGCGATGTAGAAGGCGCGGAAAACGTGCGCCGCTCCCTGTCCGACTGGCTGGTCTCGATGAAGCTGTCGCCCGCCGGCGCCGACGCGGAGATCGACCGCTACATCGGCTATTGGGAGCCCTACGCCACCAGCCACGACGCCCTCGACCGCGACCGGGCCGTTCAGGATGAGGTGCGGCTGGCGGCGGACGAGCTGGCGAGGGCTGTTCTGGCCTGGCGCAACGACGCCTCGAAGCCCCCTGAGCCAGCTCCCGAACCGCCGCGCCAGAAATAGAGAGCCGACCGGGGCCGTATGGAACAGGCACCGCTCCTCTTCCTTCTCCTTCCAGTACGAAAGGAGTTCGCCCTTGCCTCTCGCGAACAAGGAAAAGCCCCCGATCCTGCGACGCCCCAGACGGCTGCTGATCCTTGCCGGCGTCCTCTTGGTCCTGTTGTTCATCGTCTATCTGGCCGCGGCGGCGACCGGCTTTCTCCGCACCGAAACCAAGGTTCCTGATCCACGAATGACGGGAGCCGAGGCGCCGCTGGAGCGTGTCATGTGACGGCGTGTTCAGGCTTGAGCGTTTGGAACACCCCCGCGCCCCGCCGCTTAACTTCCTGTCACAGGGAGGAAAAAGACATGACCGATCGCCCTCGTCGCCCACCGCGCCCCCTCACCCTGGGAGGCCGACATGCGTTTCTATGAAGTCGTGGTCGGCAGCGACAGCGGCCCTCAGCGACGCCTGCGGGTCGCTTCGCCCACCGATGTCCAGGCCGCCGACGCCGCCGCGCCCCTGATGCGCGCGCAGGAGGCCATTCTATCAATCCGCGAAACGCCGGACGACGGCCTGCAGCAGGTCGATGCGCCTCCGCCTCAGACCCAGGCTCAAGAATTGGCGCCCGTCACCCCCGGCGTGGCCGCCAAGCCCTGATCTTACCCAAGGAGTTCAAATGATGATGAAGCAAACCGTCGCCGTTCTGGCCGTATCAGCCGCCGCCCTCACCCTCGCCGCCTGCAACCAGCAGCAAGGTTCCGAGGCCGTCGATAAGGCGCAGGACGCCGTTTCCGAACCGGTCGGTCAGACCTCGGCCGCGACCATGGGCGCCAATATGGTCAGCGCCTATGTACCCAACGCCGCCATGGGCGACATGTACGAGATCCAGGCCGCCGACATCGCCATGGAGCGATCGAAGAACGCCCAGGTCAAGGAACTGGCCCAGATGATCAAGACCGACCACGCGGCCGCCTCCACCGCCCTGAGGGCCGCCGCCGGACAGGCTGCGCCGGACACGACCTTGCCGACCGAGCTGGATCAGCGCCGCAAGGGCCTGATCGACAACCTGCGCTCAGCCTCGACTGCGGACTTCGATAAGATCTACGTCGATCAACAGGTCGCCGCCCATGAGGAGGCCGTCACCCTTCACCGCGGCTTCTCCGACAAGGCGGACGTTCCCGCCTTGGCGGAACATGCGCGCAACGTCCTGCCCAAGATCGAAGCCCACCTTGAGCGGGCCAAGCAGTTGCAGGCCGGCTTGGGCCGCTGACGCCGGGCCTTGGCGGACAACGCTATCAGGGGCGGACGACAGTCCGCCCCTTCTTCCTATTCGGCAGCGGGCTTTCGCACCGCATAAGGCGGGTCCAGATGAATGCTCGCGTGGCCGTGACGACGCAGATGGCTGGCGTCGATCTCCTCAATCAGCGCCGCGCCGCGTTGGTGATCGACCAATTCCAGCAGAGCGTCGATCTTGGCCTCCATCCGGTCGTCGTTCTCCTTGGACGACGGCGAGCCGACATAGAGAAAGTAGGCCAGCCCCACGACCTGCCAGATCAGTTGCAGGAACTCGGACTGCCAGTTCTCGAAGGTGTCCCGCCCCATCTCCATCAGATAGGGCGTCAGTTGCGCCGCCTGTCCGTGGTCGCGGGCCTCGTTCACATAGGCGGCCCAGCCGAAGCCCCAATGCAAGACGATGGAAATGGTGAAGAAGGCCAGAGTGATCCAGCCATAGGCGTACTTCTTCATGTCGCGCTCCAACACTCTGAAATCGGCAGAAGAGCTCGTGGGCCTGTGCGTTCCGTGGCGCTCAGCCCTGTCCATATCCGAACACTAGGAACGCGCTTGTGCGCCCGCCGCTTCGCAGGCTCCCCATTCTTTTTCAGGAGAGCCCCATGCCCGAGAAAACGCTGCAAACCCTCTTCCACGACACCTTGCGCGACATCTATTACGCCGAGCGCAAGATCCTGAAGTCCCTCCCGAAAATGGCGCGCGCCGCCCAGTCGCCCGACCTCAAGGCGGCCTTTGAAAAGCACCGCGAGCAGACTGAAGGCCAGATCGAACGCCTGCAGCAGGTGTTCGAGATCATCGGCAAGCCCGCGCGCGGCAAGACCTGCGACGCCATCGAAGGCATCCTGGCCGAAGGCGACGAAATCGCCGAGGAGTACAAGGACACGGCAGCGCTCGACGCCGGTCTGCTGGCCGCCGCCCAGGCGGTCGAACATTATGAGATCACCCGCTATGGCACGCTCAAGCGCTGGGCCGAGGTGATGGGACTGAAGGACGCCGTCAAACTGCTGGACGAGACGCTTCAGGAAGAAAGCCAGACGGACGAGGATCTGACGGCCATCGCCGACGCCGCAATCAACGCCGAGGCGTTGCAGCCCGCCGCCTGAGCTCCATTCGGCCCTGCCGCCTGATCAGCGGCGGGGCCGTAACCCTGCGCTAAACCGGCAGTCGCTCCAGCCGCAGATAGGAGGGATTGAACTCGGCCGCGCTCGCCAGACGATCCCACTCGAGAATACGAACTTCCGATCCGGTCCACTCCAGCCAGCTCGCCTCGCGCATGACCTTCAGCGTACGGTTCACGTGCACGGCGGACATGCCGAGCAGATCCGCAATCTCCGCCTGGATAATGGGAAAACGAAAGACGCCGTCGCGCGCCAGGCCCACGGCTTCCAGGCGCGCGTAGATTTCACAGACCAACAGGGCGGTCCGCTCCAGCGCCTCCTGTCGACCTAGGGCCAGCAGCCATTCACGGTGCATGGCGGCGTCCACCACCGTCTCCAGCCATAACAAGCGCGTCAAATGCGGGTGCTCTTCCGTCAGGTTGCGCAGGCGTTCATGCGGAGCCTCGGCGATGAGACAGTCGGACAGCGCACGCACGCCATGGTCGACGCGCTTCAGAACAAAGCCGTGCAGGTCGATGAAGTCTCCGGGAAGATTGATCTGGGTGTACTGCCGCCGTCCGTCGCTCAGATCGCGATAGCGCGCGCAGAAGCCGTCGATGACGAGGCTGGAATGATCGACCAAAGCATCCTGAGTGACGATGTCGCTGCCGGCGGGCTTCAACACGACATGGGTCAGCACGCTCCTGAGCGCCTGCCTTTCGCCATCCGTAATGACGTCGCGTCGTTGCAGCTTGTTTTCCAGCAAACGGCTGTGGTCGTGCATTGTGGTTCCCTGAGGCCTGGCGCGACCACAACGCCGGATCTTCGCGAATGTTGCCGTCGGCTCGAACAGCCGAGGTTCCACAGCGCCTCAAAGGCGACACAATGAACCCATCAGGGCGCAACCGCATTGCCTTCCCGTAACAGGGGAGTTTGTACCATGAATAGAACACCAGTCATCGAGCGGGCCTTCGAACTCGCGCGCAGCGGCCGCTTCCGCATACCCAGCGAAGTCCGCAAGGCCTTGATCTCGGATCGTTATACCCAGGCCGAACTTTTTCAGCTTGAGGGCAAGGCCACGTGGCGCCAACTGCGCACCCTCTGCTCGGATTCCTATTACCGCGCATGACGGCTTCCGCTCCCGGCGCCGCAAGCGTCACCGTCAAGCTCTTGGACTAACCTATGTAAAGAACGAAACACCCTCGGCCGTGCTGTTGGTCAGAGGGATGAAGAATCAGTCTTATCAAGATGATGTAGACATAGCCGCGGCGTCGCTGGAGCGGATGCTGTCCAGCTTCGCCGTGCTGTCGCCTGGCGACATCGAACGCATCCGTAGCTGGTTTCACGGTCCTGCCATGGTTCACCCGCCCGGCGGCGCCGTTTCCCTTCATCCGGAACGCAAGGACGCCCGTGTGGTGGCGCGCGGCTGGATCGCCCGCGGCGCCATGCTGGAAGACGGCCGTCGCCAGATCGTCGGTCTCAGCCTGCCCGGCGACGTCATCCTGGCCGCCGACGTCGTGGACGCCGACATGGCGGTCTGGGCCCTGACCGACGCCTCCACCCTTGACGCCTCCCTGCTGTGGGCCGCGATTTCCGAAGGCGTAGACGTCAGCCCGCGTCTTCTGGAAGCCTGGCGGAATTTCCGCTCGGCGGAGCGCCTGCGGCTGGCGCGGCATGTCATTCGGCTGGGTCGGCTCAGCGCCTATGAGCGAACGGCGCATCTTCTGCTGGAGCTGTACGAGCGGCAAAGCCGTCTCGGCGCGGCGGAACCCGGCGTCCTTCACCTGCCTCTCACCCAGGACATGCTCGCAGACATCCTGGGCCTCAGCGCCGTGCACATGAACCGGACGCTGCAGCAACTTCGGCGAGCAGGCCTGGTCGACTACCGGACGGGACGGGCCGTCCTGCCTGACCTGCAGGGCCTGACCTTGGCCGCAGGCCTCAGCATCGCCGACGATCTCGCGGATGCGCCGCCCAGCCGCGACTAACCCATGTGAGTGGCGATCTGCGGCAACCATGGCAGGGCTTCTGGTCAGGAGGCCCCATGCCTGCAGATTCCGCCGCCATTCTATCCCCGTCCGCCTCACCTCACGGCCGCCCCCGGCCCAGCATCCGTGATCACCCGGTCTATCGCGTCCTGCCGCCGGATGCCCAGCAGCGCCTGACCGCCGAGGGAACAGAGGTTGATCTCCCAGGCGACGCGCAGCCTCCTCTGGACAGGGAGCATCTCTGGTTCGTCCTGTCCGGGGTTCTCGGCGCCTTTCCAACCGGCAGTGAAGTCTGTGTCGCACCTATCGTATCGGGCGCCGTCTACGGTTGGGATCACGCTCTGGGCTCTAGCGGCAGCCGCGCCGACGTGCGGCCGCTGCTGGATGTTCGGCTGTTCCGCGTTCCCGCCGCCGCCGCCCGCGAGGCGCTCGGCCATGATTGGCTATCGCGCTTCATCGCCCTTCAGGCGGTTCAACGCCTGACTCTTCTGGAACAGGAAGCCGCCTGCAACGCCTCCCATCGCGTGTCGGAACGTCTGGCGAAGTGGCTGCTTCGTCTGCACCATGGCGGCAACGGCGCGCCGCTTCGCCTGAAGCAGGCCCAGCTAGCCGCCATGCTCGGCGTCCAGAGAACCAGCATCAACGCCGCCGCCAGCAACCTGCAAGCGATGGGCGCGGTGCGCTTCAGCCGCGGCAAGGCGTCGATTCTGGACGCGGGAAGTCTCTCCGACCTTTCATGCCGGTGCGGCGCGATGCACTGAGAGCACGGCCGCACGCAGAAGGGAGCCGGAGGCAGGGCCTGGCGTTGCCTAGACTTAGACCCAGCAAGGGCCGCGACGATGTCGACAAACGTGACCAATCCGCCGCCTTCCGGCGGACTCGTCTGGTCCAGCAACGAGAGCCCAGGCCTTACGCGCCGCCGGAGCGGGAGAGGCTTTTGCTATCGTGATCCAAAGGGGCGCCTGATCCGTGAGCGGAGCATCCTGATGCGGATCGACGCCCTAGCCATTCCGCCGGCGTGGCAGGACGTCTGGATTTGTCCCGACCCAAACGGCCATATCCAGGCGACTGGGCGCGATGCGCGCGGTCGCAAGCAGTACCGCTATCATGCCGACTGGACGGCCCGCGCCGCCTCGCACAAATTTGCGCGTTTGCCAGATTTCGCCCGACGCCTGCCGCGACTGCACGACCGGGTGGAGAACGACCTTTCGCGACGTGGGCCGTGCAAGGAAAAGGTGCTGGCCTCGGCGGTTCGTTTGCTGGAAATCACCCTCATCCGCGTCGGCAACGCCGCCTATGCCCGCCAGAATCGTAGTTTCGGCCTGACGACCCTGCGCAAGCGGCACTTGGAGGTCGACGGCTCGACCCTGACCTTCGAGTTCAGGGGCAAGAGCGGCAAGGAACACCGGGTCAAGGTCAGCGACCGTCGACTGGCGCGCGTCATGCGCGGCCTGGAAGGCCTCCCGGGCCAGCATCTGTTCAAATACCGCGACGCAGAGGGCGAGCTGTGGGCGATCAGTTCAGACGACGTGAACGCCTATATCCGCGAGGCCGTGGGCGATCAGTTCTCCGCCAAGGACTTCCGCACCTGGGCGGCCACCGTCGCCGCCGCCCGCGCCTTCTACGAAATGGCCCCGCCCACGTCCCAGACCGAGGCGCGGCGAAACATCTCGACCTGCATGAAGGCGGTCGCGAGCCTGCTGGGCAACACGCCGACGGTCTGTCGGGCGTCCTATGTCCATCCGCGCGTGATTGAGCTTTATGAATCCGGAACCATCACGACCTGTCTGCCGGATCCAAACGCCCAGAGTTTCGATTCAAGGCTGGCGCGACTGCTGAGCGAACCTGCCTAGGCCCACATCTCGAGCACCTCGTCGCACTCCGCCGTCTCGATCTGCTGGCCGAAGCGGTCATGATAGAGAGCCAACAAGGCGTCGTG
Organism: Brevundimonas sp. 357; assembly: GCF_003938605.1. Lineage (GTDB taxonomy): Bacteria > Pseudomonadota > Alphaproteobacteria > Caulobacterales > Caulobacteraceae > Brevundimonas. The sequence continues at coordinate 130,634 of NZ_RHWX01000012.1, forward strand.
CGACTGGTCCGAGGAACTGCACAGGGCGTCCGAAACCACCACCACGCGAAAGCCCATATCCACGGCGCCGAGGACAGTCGCCAGCACGCACATATCGGTCTCGGCGCCCGTCACCACCAGGGTATCGACCCGGCTGGCCATCAGAGCCGACGCCAGACCCGTGTTGAGCCAGGGGGAATAGCGGGACTTGTCCAACACCCTGGCGGGCGGGGTGAAGACCTGCAGTTCGGGCAGAAGCTCCACACGTTCTTCACCCAGATTCTCAAGCGTCATCGACGCCCATCGCCGCCAGTACCGCCTCCACGTCCCCTCCCCCTCTCTCGGCGAACGGGCGGGGATGAACCGGGTGAAACAGGTGCGTTCGGCCTTGCGCTCGCACAGACGCACGACGACTGGCAGGACACGCGCCATCCACGGCGTGCGCCATGCCGTGTCCTCCGCGAATAGTCTTTGCATGTCCACGCACAGATGGACGGCGTTTGCGGCTATGGGGCCGAAATGGATACCGGAAACCATACCGGCCCAAAGCGCAGTGATCTGCTCCCCGAAAACTGGATCACCGGACGTTAGAGTTTTCCGCTGAGATTTCCCTGGCTGGGAAGGAGCGGAA
>NZ_RHWX01000013.1 GCF_003938605.1 Brevundimonas sp. 357
CCGCTCCTTCCCAGCCAGGGAAATCTCAGCGGAAAACTCTAACGTCCGGTGATCCAGTTTTCGGGGAGCAGATCACTCCGCGTGGAGGAAATTCTCAGGGGCACGTCACAGGCACAAACGGTTGCTGGGCCAGGGCGTCCAGAGCGTCGGCGATCTCAGTAGGGTTCATCATCAATCCAGAGACGGAAATCGATTGCGGTCAGGGCGGCGCGGAAGCGCCGTCAGTCCTGGGGCGCGAGGAAATAGACCGGCACCAGCGGCAGGCGACGGCGCGCCTCATCGGCCAGTTTGTCGTAGGTCTCGACCCACAGGGTGACGAAACGGCGTGCGTCGATCAGGGTGACGCGGCGGTTCTCCTGATTGCGGGCGTAGTCCTGAGCGTCCTTGGTGAAGCCGGCCAGGCAAACGTACAGGCCCACATCGCCGTTCGAGAGGGAGGCCAGGAAGGACTTCAAGCCGTCACTATCGACCTTGGACTGCCAGCGCTTCACCTGGACCTTGATGCGCGGTCCAGCGGCGCCAAGCGGATCGGTGAAGGCGATCACATCGACCCCGCCATCCTTGCCCGGCGGCGAGACCCACGGGACGTGATAGCCCATGCCGCGCAGCAGATCGGCCACCATCTCTTGGAACTCGAACGGGTCGCTGGCGTGCAGGAAGGCCGAGATTTCGGCCCAGGCGTGATCCTGCGCGGACTCGACCGTCACGCTGAGCTTTTCAGCCGCATCCTCGATCGCCTCAGGCTCGACAGCCGGGCTGACCGGCACCGCCGAGGTCGCATCCCTCTCCGCTTTCCAAATCGCGTACAGGCGGCACGCCTCCTTGTAGAAGGCCTCCGGGTTCACGAAATCGTTGTAGGCTTTCGCGCCCGCGTCGGTGACGGTCCAGACGCCATCGTCCTTGCGCAACCACCCCGCCTTCACGCCGTCCACGGTCGCAAACCGCAGGATCTTCTCGAACCTCTGCCCGCCGGACGGATAGGAACCGGCCTCATAGTCGCTCAACTTCGTCGCGGATCGGACCAGGTCGATGGCCGCTGACGCGTGCATGCCTTCAGGCTCGGCCATCAGCACTTCGAACAGCTTGCGCAGAAACTCGCCCGTACGGGCCCGTGTGATATTCGCCATGACGCCTCCCGTACCGGGCTTAGCCTAACGGCGGGTTGGCGGCCAGAAGACAGCGCGCCACGATCGGAGCCAAGATAAACTCCCGCTATGGACAGCCACCTCTGTGGTTATTTCTCGCCACCTCGGCGCGGCTGATACGTCCTCGACATCAACATCCCACCGATAAACAAGCCTTCGACCGGCTCGCCGTATGTCGTCGAACGCGGCTGCGGGCATCATCGCCGCTCCTCCCGTCTCAACGACCAGAGTGAATCAGCGTGCCGCCCTCACGCCAATTGCCGGACGCCGCGTTTTTCGACGAAATCCGCCAGTTGCGGACATTGGTACCGGCGCGGAAGTGAACATTCTGATTGTGCTCGGCACCGCACACCTTACGCGGGTCTGCATCAAAACATCAAATCGCGTTAACGTTCGCGTAGGATTATCGGGAAACCCAGGGACGCGTTTCGGGTGGTTCTTCGCCTTCAGGGGGAGCAGCGCACCTGCCTCACAACTCTTTGCGCCCCCTCCGAATCAGAGACACTAGCCAATCTAACGTTGATCGGCGCGCGCCAAACGGTCGCTTTCACATCGGTTTCCATGATGAAAAATCGCTTCCTGAACATCCTCCATCTGAGTGATTTTCACCACGCAACCAGTTCGGGAAGCAGCGAAGATGTGGTGGTAACCGCCCTCGTCGAAGACCTGCGCTCGTTGAGACACACCGAGCTAGCTCCTGACGTGTGCCTGTTCACCGGGGACCTCCTCTACGCTGCCGACGACTGCGCCTACTCGGACTTCCACGAGATGGTTTTTTCGCGCGTGGCCGAAGCTACCGGCCTTACCAAAGATCGCATGTTCGTCTGCCCTGGAAATCACGATGTCCATCGTGGCGTGGCTGAGCGTCAGCGCAGTTTTGTAGAGGGTCTCAGAACATCGCCCGACGCAGTCGACGCGATGTCCAAAGCCTACGAGTCCGGGGACTTGGCCAGGTACGCAGATGAAGCTTTCAAGAATTACCTTGAGTACGAAAACCGGCTCGACAACGCGTCAACGATTAAGCGATCGAGTCTCATAAGCTTGTACGAAATTCCCGAGCTCGATCTGCGGCTGGCGGGGATTAACACTGCAACCCTTTCCTTTGGTGGTTTGAAGGGGTTCCCGCGCGATGAGCGCCAACTGCTTATCCCAGAAGCCTTTCTCTTGAATGGGCCGGAATCACTGTCCCGGTTTAGGCCCGATATCGTTTTCGGCCACCACCCGCCCGCCTCACTGAACCCGGCGCTCGAAAGTCGCTTTCGCGGTGAACGCCTAGGCCAGGCGCACTTGCATGCCTACGGTCACATGCATGCGCCGAAGCCGGCGACTGCCTTTGAAGACGACAGCGCTCGTATGACCAACCAGTCTGGAGCCCTGTTCTACAAATCTCACAAGGAGAAAGACTATAAGGGCTACGCCGTTGTGGTCCTGGACAGAGAGGAACGCATCTACAAGGTTCATCATCGGTCCTATTATAACGACAGGGTCAAGTTCGACTTGGCGCTTCAGCATTACGACCATGGGACGTACTACTCGTCGCCCGGAGCTCGACAGCACTTCTTAACCCACACTCCCCGCTTCAACCGACAAAAGCTGCTGGATTGGTCAGCAGGTGACGGCTTGCAGGCGGTCTCGGAGAAGCTAGAGGCCCACCTAAAGCGCCTAAGCTTTTTCGGGGAGCCGATTACCCCGAACTTCGAACTTGAAGGCCAAGTGACCTCGCTAACGGCGGAGGTGGGTGCGACACAACGAAGAGAAGTGAACTCTCTCGATGAGCTTGCTGCCCTTCCGGATCACGTCCTGATCCAGGGACAAACGGAGAGCGGAAAATCCACTGCGCTGTTGATCTGGGCCAAGCTGAGGTCGACTTGCCCTGGCCCCTACGACCGTGTCCCGGCATACGTTCATTGGGGCGATCTACCGAAGGGTCCGAAAGCCTTTAGTCGCCTCGTTAACCGATCCATCGCCCTTCCTGACGGCTTCAGCGCGACCGACTTGCTGCGTCGGGGAGCCTTGGAAGTCCTCATCGACGATTTCGTCGTAACGTCAGAGTCGGTGGAGTGCCTTCAGGCCGCCGTCACCGAATTCCCGATGACTCGGTTTGTTGTTGCCTACAAAACCAAGGCGATTAGCGAACTGGGATTTGCATCGTTCGTCCCCGCTGAAATCCCGTTCCTCAGCACACGCGTCATCCAACTCAAGCGTGGTCAAATCCGGGCAATTGTTAAGACAAAGGCAAACCTACCGAAGAGCGATGAAGACACCCTGATCCGGGAAATCATGAGGGAGCTTGTTTCCAATAACCTCCCACTGACGGCGTTCACCATCAGTTCGGTCATGGAAATCTATGGGACCGAGGGCGCTCTAAAGTTCACAAACAAGGCTAATTTTCTAGAGCGCCTAGTCGAGATAAAACTTGAGAAGTTCTCAGAGGGGGACATCAAGGTTGGAGCATTTGACTTCAGCAACAAGGTGAGATGTCTTGCTGACATTTCGTACTGGATGGCGACGAATGATAAGTATGTGATCTCAGAAAACGAGGCATTCCAGATCGTCAAGGATCACATGGATGCACACGGATTTGAGGTAAAGGTAAGAGATCTTCTCGACCATTTCTACAGGTCATCAATTCTAACGGAATCTAACGGCCAAGTTCGATTTGGATTTATGTGCTTTTTGGAATTTTTCATTTCCAAAAAGATGCTGAACAACAAATCATTTAGAGATTACATTGTCGATAAAGAGAGATACCTAGAATACCAGAACGAAATCTCTCTTTACTTTGCCCAATCGAGAGAAGACGCTTCTCTACTTGACGAGATTGCAACCCGTATTGGAGAAATCCGCGACCATCTGGTGTCGAAGCAGATATTTGCGCGAGACGCGGGTTTCTCGCTGGATAAGGTCGTTGTTACGCGGGGCGGTGCCAGTCAGGAAGAGCTTGCTGATTACGAGCATACCGTGCTCTCGCCACAGCTTTCAGACGAGGATAGAGACCACCTTCTTGACGGCGAAACACCAAAGGACATTGGGGGCCGCCAAGAAGTTTATCGCCCTAAACTCGATACACCAGAAAGCCAGTGGCTTTATGCGCTCATACTTTATTCATCAATGGTCCGCTCTTGCGATTACCTCCTCAAGTCCGACAAAGAAAGACATCTTAACAACGCACTTGAATGCTGGCTAGAATTTTTACAGTTCAGCCTTAACATAATTCCAACACTGGCAGACAAGGGCTACGTAAAGATAGACGAGGTTGAATACAAAATTCCAGGTCTTATGAATTTGGAAATGCCGGATAGATACCGCGCCCTTCAAGTAATGATGCCCATGGGTGTTTCCAGGATGATTTCTAACTATATGAATACGGATAAACTTCGCGCTCAGATAAAATCTGGGGATAGGGTGAGTGAGTCTGGATTTATGTCATTCCTTAGACTCTCTATGCTTATGGATCTGTCATATGCTGGCCTGCCGGAGGACATGAAGCCCCTTTTCGAGAACATCAAAGGCAAATCGACTTACGCCGAGTATGTCGCGATCCGAAACGCGGCTGAGACGTACACCTACAACCGGCTCGTAGAGGCCGACCGGAAGGAATTCGTTTCGGTGGTTAGTACGGCGATTGCCCGGCTGAAGGCGAAGACAGCCTCTGGCATCAAAACAGAGGCTTCTAAAGTCACGGCCCGACTTGAGCGGAACCGGCTTCAGATCGTGGCAAAGGAGAAGGGCGGCCAGTAGCCCTTTCAGGTCAGGGAACTCGCCAGGGCATGCCCTTGGCGAGATCCCTGACCCGAGAAGTCAAAGGGCGTCTCAAATGGGTCGCTCCATGGATTAGGATGACGTGCTCCTGAGTTTTCATCCAGCGGTGACCAGAGCAGCGTGGGGTGAGTAACTGGCCGGGCCGCGCAGCTTTCATACTGCGCAGCGGGTCGGCCTGTTGCGATCAGACTGGCGACAAAATCCTCGGGGTGAGGTAGCCGATCGACGCATTGCCCCCAGCGGACGCCGCCAAAGACCGCGATGAGTCACGCGCGGTTTTTGCGCCTCCTCAAGTCGAGAGGTTGTTGCTAGCGAGGCAGTAGCTCGTACTCCGTCCGCCCCCGGCATCCCTCTCTAGAATTCCTCGTTGCATCAGGTCGCTGATGTCCCGCAATGCGGTGTCAGACGAAGTCTTCGCCAGCGCCGCCCATTTGGCGTTGGTCAGTTTGCCCTCAAAGCCGTCGAGTAGGCGGTTCAGCACCTTCCTCTGGCGTTCATTCAGCGGATGATCCACCAAGGCCTCCCAGAAGCGAGCCTTGCGCATGACGCTGGCCAGAATCGTCTCGGCGCCGTCGAAGGCGCGGTCGAGACAGGCGATGAACCAGAGCAGCCAAGCGGTGACGTCCAGATCGCCTTTCTGGGTCGCTTCCAGCATTTCGTAGTAGGCCTTCCGCTCCGCACGGATCTGGGCGGACATGCTGTAGAACCGCTGAGAGGTGCCTTCAGCGCGAGCCAGGGCGAGGTCCGCGATGGCCCGGGCGATGCGGCCATTGCCGTCGTCGAAGGGGTGATTGGTGACGAACCACAGGTGGGCGACCCCGGCCTTCAGCACCGGGTCGGGCGTGGCGGTCTCAAACCAGTGCAAGAAGGCCATCATTTCGGCGTCGAGACGGTCGGCGGACGGAGCTTCGTAGTGGACGCGCTCGCGCCCAATCGGACCGGACACCACTTGCATCGGGTCACCCTCTGGCGTCCGCCAAGCCCCGACGGTAATCCGGCTCATACCGCTGCGCCCAGTCGGGAACAGCGCAGCGTGCCAACCGAACAGGCGGTCGGCCGTGAGCGGCTGAGCATAGTTCTGAGTGGCGTCGAGCATCATCTCGACGACGCCCTCGACATCGCGATCCGCAGGAACCAGACCGACGACGTCCATGCCCAGGCGGCGGGCGATGGAGGAGCGAACCTGTTCGCGGTCAAGGACTTCACCCTCGATCTCACTGGACTTCAACACGTCCTCGGTCAGGGTGCGGAGGACGGCCTCTTCACGAAGCGCAAAGCCCAAAGCCTCCATCCGCCCGATCAGCCGGCCCTGGCGATGGCGCACAGCGGCAAGCGGCTGGGCAAGGGCGCTGTCGTCCCAAGTCAGGTTTGGCCAGTCGGCCAGTTCGTGAATATAGGTCATATTTGCCGCACCTTATGCGGTGAATGTGGACATTATTCGCCGCAAGGACAAGACTCAATCAACGCAACATTTGCAGGGAATATCGCAAACATTCGCCGCAAGGCCCCGATCAGGCCGCGAGGCGTGTGGCTTCGCAGTGCAGAGCGATAGACACGCCTCTCTCTGCAAGCGGGCGACCGACAAGGTCTTTCAGCCGACCGAATGCGGTAGGACTGGAGCAGACGATGAGCTGGCCGTCGGGCTCCCATCTGGCGCGATCCAGATAGCTCACCGTCGCAGCTTCACCCACGATCTGAACGACCGCCTGTCGGATGTCAGCCTGAACGAACGGAGCACCCCGCGCCGGCGTCCCTGCGCTGCCGTCCGACTGACGGTTTGTCGCGACGCGAAATTTTTTAATGGGGTCATAAAGGTATTGTCGGTCATCGGTGACCGGTTTTCGTGTCGCCAATGTCCAGTTTCCTGGCGCTTGAGCGGTCACCTGTGACCGGTTTTTGCGGGTTTGAGCGGTCACGGATGACCGCTTTTGCGGCGCCTCAACCACCTCACCGGGCATGATTGCGCGGCAGATGTTGGTACGACCACGCCCACGGCGGACCTCGACCTCTAGGTAATCGGCGGCTTGAAGCTCGTCGAGGAGGCGGCGCAATTGGCGGGGACTGACCCCAAGACTGGTCGCCATGCTCTCCTGGCCACGCCAGGCACCGCCTTCGCAGGGGTTCAGGTCGTGGAGGATAAACCCCGCGACGGCCTTGGCCGGGAGGCTGATCGTGGGATCGCTGGCGATCCGCTGATGCCAGGCCAGTTTCTCGGCCACGAAGTTTTCGGGATCGAGACGGCGGCTCATCGGCAAGCCTCCGGCGTTGCGACCGAACCGAGCAGGGCGTAGAATCCCTGTGGCCTTGAGTGTTGTGCCAAGCCCATTCGAACCCCGCCAAGCGCTGCAACGCTGGCGGGGTTTTTCGCGGCCAAGATGTCTCCCGCTGGGTTAGCCAAACGGGGAAAATCCTCAAGGATTTCAGTATAGGGGCTACACCCCGTTAGACGCATCAAGGTTTTGGATTTACAAGAAAAAACGAGTTCCTCTCTGTCCGCCACACCATCGCCATTTCTCCCATTTTCAGTCCGTTACCATTCGATTTGGCTGACTTCCCAGCCTGGCTGACCAAAGCTTGTGCGTGTTGCATGTCGCCAATCATAGCGAAAGCGTCTTGCGTCAGCAGCCGCTGATCCCCGCCTGCGCACCTCATTCTTTCGAACCTCGGTGAGAACGTCCCCGCCTTCTCGTCTGGAGACGCCTCATCATCGCGGACGCGCCCATCGACAAGAACAGCCGCGGCCGCCCTCCGGAGGGACATGCGCGTGACCATGTTGCAGGCAAGCCTCCTCGTTGACATGCGCGCGCGCCTGAAAGAACGACGTCACTGCTGGGAAACAAAATCCATGACGAACAGCCCGTTGAGCGCCGACGCCCAGGCGATTATGACCTTCGAGGCCAACAAGAAATCGGCTGGCGTCGCGTATTTGTTGTGGTTCCTCGCCGGCGGCTTCGGCGGGCACCGCTTCTACATCGGCCGCACAGGCTCCGCCGTGACCCAATTGCTCCTGTCGTTTTTCGGCTGGACCACGATTTGGTTTCTAGGTTTTGGGCTGCTTTTCCTCATCCCGCTCGGAATCTGGTTGCTCATCGACCTCTTCACGTTGGGCGGCATGGTGGCTGAGCACAATAACACGCTCATGCAACGCCTGAACTCCAGCCCCGCACCGCGCGCCGCGTCCGTTGATGAACTGGCCAAGTACGCAGCGCTGCGTGACAGCGGCGCCATTTCCGGCGATGAGTATGAAGTTCAGAAGCGCCGCCTGCTGGACGTACCGGCCGCCGTGACGCCGTAGGACGTGACATTCGACCAAGCGCCGACGTTACACGGTTCACCGCCCGTTCACGATCAGACGAAGGCTCCGCTGGACCGGCGCGTTTCCGGCACGGCTGGCCAGAGTATCTTTTCTTGCCCGCCAAGATAATGAAACTTAACGCTGATTCACGATGGCGTTTAAGCGCCCGCTAAGGCTGTCTGATCGGCGAGCGTTAAGAGCCCCTCCCTTATGGTCCTGTTGCAATCAGGAGCCCATGAGGACGCCATGACCAAGTTGATGCGATCGCGCCGCCACGCGCTTCTCGCCGCCGTCGCCATCGCCATGACGGCTTTCGCTTCGCCGCAGATCGCTTCGGCCGGCCCCAAGGCTGGCGGTTCCTATCAACTGCGCGCGGTCGTACCGGTCGCGTGCTGGGTGAGGCCCGACGCGACCGTCGTGGCGGAAACCGGTCGGACAGGTTCGGTGATCGAAGCCTGCAACAGCCCCGGAGGCTTCACCGTCTCAGCGGCCTACCGACCGCTCAAACAGACGGAGAAGGCGCGCATGACCTATGGCGAACGGTCATTAAACCTGACCAAGAGCGGCAACCTGGAACTGCGTCGCTCCAACATGGCCGCTATCCGCACCATCGCCTACCGTTTCGACGACGTACAGCTGGAAGAGCCGCTGATCCTCGCCCTGACGATCCAGCCAATCTGATCCGAACGCTCAACCCTAGCCCCCCTCCGCCGATACGTCGGCGGGGGGTTTTGTTTGCCTGCTTGCGGATTACCCTTGGGCGCTGCACGGGCTTGAAAATTTACAATCCCCTCTTTCGATTTTACATAATGACGTCGTTCGCTGATCGATATAATGTCGAGGGAAGCGAGATGGGGTCTGCGGACGCCAGATTGTCGACGGAGGGAACGGGGTGGGCCTGCAGGGAACGGCAGAGGCGCGTCGATTCTATGAAATTGAATCGGTCAATGAAGCCGCCTGCTCTGAAGCCTGGAGCAGAAGCTGCAGCCGCGCTGCGATGATCATTACGCCCAGCCTCCACCTTCTGTGGAGCAATGACGAAGGGCGGCGGCTTCTGGACATCGACCGAGATCTTGGAGAGGTCGGCGGGCGGCTGAGCTTCGCACAACGCACCGGCTTGTTCGCCTTCGCCGCCTTTCTCGAGAATCTGGGTGACGAGCCTAGAGCCTGGGTTCTGGCGCGACGTGACGGCGGCGGAGATTGCCTGATCATCCGGGCTGTGCGGATCGCGCTCGGCAAAGCCGACGCAGTCATCCTGGCTTTCAGCGACACCGCAGGATCACGCCGCCTATGGGCCGATTTCGGCCCCGCGCTCGACCTCACCTCGGCGGAGACGACCCTGCTGAAACGTCTGGTCGACGGCGCTACAGTGACGGAAGCCGCACACGACCTCGGCGTGACCCTGGAAACCGCCCGCACGCACGTCAAACGCGCCTACGCCAAACTGGGGGTCAGCAGCCGCGAAGAGATGTTCGCCAAGATATCGCCCTTCCGACTGTCCTGATCCGTCAATGATGATCAGGCTGCAGGACACGGCGGCGGCGGGTCACGCACGATACGTACAACCTCATCCGAACGTTCATGGCCCACGCGCATCGTGGTCGTACGGCTGACTTCAGAAACCCATCCATCCGTCACGTAAAGGGTCGCGCGCGTATCCCGCTTCATGCTGTCCGCCGCACCGGCAGAGCCCGGCCCTTCCGCACTGAGCGATCGCGTGAGCAGAAGCCCGCATCCGTCAACGGATCGGGAAACCGATTGCACCCCTGATCTGGAGGTTTCGCCCGCGCTCTGAACCGGCTGCTCGAAACGCCCTTCGGTCAAGGGCTGGCGCGGCTGCATCTCCGCCAGGAGGGCCACATCGCTCAACAGTTGGGAAAGCCGAACCTCTGACGACAACGTGTCGAGCCCCGCCACCAAGACGTCCCGCTCACCCTTCGTCAGTCCGAGGGAACCAAGCCGAGCGGCGTAGGCGTCTCGTACGGCCGGCCAATCCTCGAACGCAATCGGCCGCCCAGCGCTATCCGCAGAGATAACCACGTCCACCCCGATCCAGGCTTTGAGAAGACGCTCCAGATCGGGAGCGCTGCTGTCAGTCAATGAGGCCTCCAACAGCCGGAACCGGAGCGTCACTCCCTCGGTTGAGGCCGCCATGGTCTCGAGCTCGAATTTCTGGCGGTTGACCTGACGCGCGTCGCCGCCCGCCCCGGATGAAGTGAGTTCGGTCTCGCTGACGAAGACGCGTCGATCACCGACAGCGTCCGCTCGATGTTGAACCTCAAGGACAGCCGCAGGAGCAGCATCAGGCGTAGCGGCGTCCTGCTCACCGACAAACGCCAGAGCGTAAAGGGCCGCCAAAAGGGTTTTCATGCCGGGGCTCCGTCAACGAATTCGACAAGGGGGAAGGCCGCCCCAATTCGCTTACGCGGCGAATTTCATCGAATAATCATGAAATTAACTATTTTTTCTTCGAGCGCGTACCCCAAATGGGGGACGATTAACAAAAGCCTAACGTGCTCCTTAGCCCTCGAACGAGGGAGCGGCGACCGACGCCGGGGAGCAGATGCGAACAGCCTGTATGCTTGCAGTCGCCATGCTGGCCGTCGCGGGTACGACGGCGAAGGCGGACGACGCCGGACGCAAGTCACTGACGCTCGAAGCCGTCGGGCGGATTTCACCGCGTTGCGATATCGGCGCCCTGGGCGGGGTCGATTTCGGCGACTTGCGGCGTAGCGGCCTGGCCGTCGAGACGCGCTTCGGCCTGAGTTGCAACGTCCCGTTCGACATCAATCTGCGTTCCGCCAATGGCGGACTGGCGCATGAAAGCCTGCCCCGCGGACAAGGGCCGTACAGCGGCCTGGCGGCCTATCGCCTCGCCATCAACGTGCCCCTCGAAACCGGACATCCGGGCCGCGGCGGGCGCGGCGGCGCGGCGGCGGGCGATTTCACCAGCCGGCAGTTGCAAGCGGGACAAGTGATCTCAAGCCGTGGCGGCGTCGCCTTCGACGGCGGCAGCTTGAACATCGAGATGATGGAGCCCGAAGGCGCCGGCCTGTTGGCGGGGCGCTACTGGGAAACCGTGGAGATCAGCCTCGTACCGAGGCTGTAAGGACCGGCGATGGACGCAACGCATATCGAGCGTCGAGCGGATGCCTGGCGCCCCAGAGGGGCTGCTGAGCGGACGGTGCGGAAGCTCGGCGTGTGCGGCGCGGCCAAAGCGGGTGTGACTGGCGCAATCCTGCGCACTTCTTGGAGGAAGACTGAAATGAAAGCCTATCAACTGATCGCCGGCGTCGCTGTGCTGGCCCTCTCCGCGACCGCCGCTTCGGCCGGCAGCTTCAGCCAGAGCGCGGCTCACCTGCCGATCGTCGGCAGCATCAGCGGCTCGGGCCAGGGCTCGGCCATCGCCGGCCAGAGCGCCAACGCCCTGTCGACCTTCTTCGGCGGCGAGGAAGTCGCGTCGTGGATTTCGGCCTCGGGCAGCGTCGCCAACAACATCGGCACCGCCGGCAACGCCACCGCCAGCTTCACCCTGCGCGGCGAGGTCTCGCAAGACTGCTCCTTCTACTCGGGCAACATCAACACCGTCCTGAACTTCGGCCAGATCGGCATCAACACGCTGGACAACGGCGGCGTTGACGACGCCTTCGACATGGCCGGAGCCGCCAACGCCTCGATCGAGACCAACACTGCAGGCTGCAATACCCGCAACGAAGTCCGCATCACCAAGGCCAACGGCATTGCCGGCATGAAGTCCAACTTCGCCGGCGCCTTCGACGGCGCCCAGTTCCAGGCCAACCTGCCGTACAAGGTGGATGCGACCTGGACCGGCGTTCCCGCCGGCGCCGGTTCGGCGACCGCCTCGACGCAAACGCTGACTGTCGACACCACCGAAGCCAGCGACCTGAAGGTCCAAGGCGCCTGGAAGTCGCACTTCAACGTCAACATCAACGTGCCGGTCCCGAACAAGTCGCTGGTCTCGGGCACCTATCAGGACACCCTGACGATCGAACTGGCCGCCATCTAAAAACGGCCCAGTGACGAGAAGAAGCCCGCCCGGCCCTGTCGGGCGGGCTTCAAGCATCAGTACGCACGTCATTCGCGTATCAGTGGCACGAATTCTGCATGACGTCGGTACACGAATGCGCAGGCCGTGGGGGAGAATAAATATGGGACTAGGGCTGAAATATCGGACCGCGATGCGCGCCGACCAACCAAAGAAAAGATCCCGTATCGGGTTAATTCTGGCCGCTACCCTGTTCCTGGGAATCACCGCCACCGCCGTCGAAGCGATGCGCGTATCGCCCATGGTCGCGGAAATTTCTTCGCGCGGCGCCGGCTCCTCCGCCCGGATCGAGGTGCAGAACCTCGCCGCCAAAGCGCTGCCCTATGAAACGCGCATCACGCGCATCTCCTTCGACGAGGACGGCAAGCTTGTCGAAACGCCCGCGGATGAGGACTTCCTGGTCTTCCCGCCGCAAGGCGTCGTGCCTGTACGCGGCCGCCAGGTGATCCGGGTCCAGTGGGTCGGAGACCCCGACATCGACGTATCGCGCGCCTATTACGTCGGCATTCGCCAGCTTCCCGTCGAATTGGAAGAGGGCGCCAGCGGCGACCTCGCCGCCCAGGTTCAGGTCGTCTATCATATGAAGTCGCTCGTCACCGTAGCCCCTCCGGGCGCAACGGCGGACGTGTCCGTGGTCAGCGCTCGCGCGATCGAAATAGACGCCGCCCCAGCCGCCCCAGTGATTGATGAAAGCCTCGGCGGGACCGGTGAGGCTACGCCCACGCCGACCGCCGACAAGGTTCCCGGCGTCGAGGTCCGTGTGCGCAACGCCGGCCGCCGCTACGCCCTGATGAGCGGCGCCACATGGTGGGTCGAGGGAAGCGGCCCGGACGGAACCCGCACGGAAATCCGACTGGACGCCTCCACCGTCAATGAGGCGGTGGGCGCCGGCTATCTTGAACCTCTGAAAGGCGACCGGACCTTCTATCTGCCCACCAGCGTCGCCTTCTCGCCTGACGCGCCGATCAAGGTGCGCTTCAGCCAATGAAGCCCCGCATGGTCCCCACGGCGATTCTGGCATCCGTGCTGGCGTCAAACGGCGCGGCCCCCGCCAGAGCGGCTCCGCTCCCGGAGGACGCGCCCATCATCACGGCCCCTCCCTTGCTCCAGGATTCACCTCAGGAAAGCGTCGCAACCGGCGCCACGCTTCAGGCTCCGGATCAAGCAGACGTTCAGACAGCGTCCACGGGTCAGACCGACGCAGCGCCTGCGGCTGTCGTTCGGCCGAACATCAACCCCTACAACCGCGATATCACCCTGACCGCGCCTCTGACCTTCAATCGGCGGCCGCTGGGGGAGGTGCCGGTAACGCTAACGCGCGACGACCGTTTCATCGTCGATTCAGCGGGCTTTCTTGAACTGATCGCTCCCCTGCTAACCGATGAGGCCGCTGCGGCGCTCACGATGAACCTGGCCGGTCAGCAGGGTTTCGAAGGCGACGAATTGGCAGATCAGGGCGTTTCGCTCGAATACGATCCGACGGCCCTGTCTCTGCTGGTAGTGCGCATCGCCCCCAACCTGCGCCGCCTGGAAGTCTTGTTCGAACGCGGCGGCCCCGAAGAAGCAGGCGTGTCTCCCCTTCCCTTCTCGGCCTTTCTGAACGCGGCGGCGTCCTGGAGCTATCGTCACGCGACCAGCGAAGCTCCCGCGCCGAATGTTTATCTAAACGGGGCCGGCCGCTGGCGGGGCCTGGTTCTGGAAGCCGAAGTTCAGGGACGCGAAACGCTGGGATCCGGCGACTATGAATGGCTGAGGCGCTACGCCCGTTTTGTCTATGATCAACCGCAGGAATACAGGCGCTGGACCGTCGGCGACCTCAACCCCGAGTTCCGCGGATTGCAGGGGTATGCCGATGTGGGCGGCGTCGGGGTGACGCGCCAAAGACGGCGTTTCGATCCTTATCGTCCGAACGTGTTCCGTCAGGATCGCCAACTGCTGCTGCAGAGCGAATCCACCGTCCGTATCTTGCGCAATGGCGCCCTAGTGCGCGAACTGCGCCTGGATCCTGGCCAGTACGACCTCTCCAACCTGCCGGTACAGACAGGCAGCAACGACCTGGAAGTCGTAGTGGTGGACGGATCCGGCGCATCACAGTCCTATCGCTACAGCGCCTATATCGACTCGATCGACCTCGACCCCGGCGAATATGAGTATGGTGGTTACTTCGGTGTCGTCGGGCGGCCCAGCTTCGGCCAGCCGGATTATTCGGATGGCGACCTCGCGTTCACCGGCTACTGGCGCAAAGCCTTCATCGACAGGCCCGCATTAGGCGTCGGGTTTCAGGCCAGCGAACGGGTCCAGATGGCCAACGCCCAGACCCAGTTCATCCTGCGCAACGGGTCGCGCCTGAACCTTCAGGCCGGCGCCAGCAACAGCAACACGGCCGGCAGCGGCTACGCCCTGGTCGCAGCCTACGACTTCTACATCGACCGCCCCACGACATCGGACTTCTTCACGCTCCAGTTCGAACATGTGTCGGAAGGCTTTGCGACGCTTTCGGACCCGGACGCGTCCAACCCAATCGCCTGGCAGGCCTATGGCCAATATTCTCGCGTCTTCTCCGATCGTCTCTACGGCAGCGTGGGCTTGGCCTACAACAAATCGCGAGACAACGCCGGACTGGGGGATTCCTTCCGCTCGGACCTGACGGCCAACTACGCCATCAGTCGCCAGTGGAGCGCCCAGGCGGGCGTGAACTACCTCAAATATGAGGACACGCCCGGCGGCCGCCGCGACCGCGACGGCTGGGGCTTTACCTTCGCCCTGACCTGGCGGCCGTCCAGCGACGTGCGCGCTGACGCGCGTTACGATTCCAACCTGAACAGCGCCAGCGCCTCCTTCTACAAGATCCCCGAGAATCTGGCGGGTTCGATCGGTTATTCCGCTATCGCCACCTATGACGACGGCCCCGCCAGTTTGACGGGCGGCGTCGACTATGTCGGCAACCGCTTCAACGCTTCGGTCTCGCACGCGGGATACGGCCAGGACTTCGGCTCCATCAGCGACCAGCAGGTCACGACGGCCAGCGTCTCGACCGCCATCGCCTTCGCGGGAGGCAAGGCCGCCATTGGCCGGCGCGTCGCCGACAGCTTCGCCATCCTGTACGGCCACCCCAGCCTGGAAGGCCGTCCGGTCATCGCCGGCGAAGTCCTGCGCGACGGCCGCTATTCGGCCGCCAGCGGGCCGCTGGGTCCGGTGCTCTATCCCTACCTGGGGTCGTATGTGAACGATTCCGTCTATTACGACGTCATCGACGTACCGGCCGGCTACGATATCGGCGAGGGTGTCCGGCGGGTGCGGCCGGCCTATCGCAGCGGCTACGCCTTCGAGATCGGTTCGGACGCCTTCGTCAGCGCCGTGGGATCCGTAACAGGGCGCGGCGCTGACGGCCCGACCCCCTTGTCGCTGATCGGCGGTCGCGTGATCGCCCTGGACGAACCGGACGCCCCTTCCCAGCCCTTCTTCACCAACAGCGTCGGTCGGTTCGCCGTCCAGGGGCTTAAGCCGGGCGGGCGCTATCGCGTCGAACTGTTCACTGACCCCAGGGGTGGTTTCGACTTTACCGTCCCGGGCGACAATGACGGCCTCTACAATCTGCGTGTCGTCCACATCGACATCGCTGCGCCCGAAGGAGATTGAGCATGAGCGTTCTTCAAAAGCGTGCGGCGACCGCCTTCGCCGGCATGGCACTGATCGCGTCGCTTGCTGCGGCCGGAGCCGCCTCGGCGCAGGCGTCGCGCCCGGCCCCCGGTTGCCAGGTGAGGATCGAGCCTCAGCAGGCGCGATGGGAGATCCGCGGCTACGACCCTTATGGCGACGATGCGGCCTTCGCCACCTTCGACATCGCCTGGTCAAACGACGGTGCAGCCGCCTGTGAGGGCGAGGTGGAAGTCAACACTGTGGGACAGCCGTTCGGTTTGCGGCCGACCACAGGACCGAGCGGCCGCTGGTCCACCCTGCCCTACAGCCTGACGGACGAGTTTTCGGCGGCGAACCTGACCCCGGTCGCGGGCCGATCCCAAGCCCGCCCAGGCGGCGCTGCCTTGGCGCTTCAGCCGGGCGCGCGCGTCCTGCGCCGCTATCGTCTCGAAGTCGATGTCGATCAACTCAGCCAGGACGGTCTGTTCGAACAGCCGGTGCAATTCGCCTTCCGCGCCAAGGACAATCGCATTTCAGCGGACAAGCTGCTGGTGCTTGCGCTCAACGTCCAGCCGTCGGCCGTCATGGGCCTGCGCGGCGCATTCACCCGCACGGACGGCGGCGGCCGGATCGAACTGGGCGAACTGGCCGAAGGCGGGACCAATCTGCCGCTGCAGGTGTGGGTCAAGAGCACCGGCGGCTATCGCGTCGCGGTGTCGTCGCGCAACAAGGGCCGCTTGGTGCTGGCCGAGGACTCGTCCTGGTGGGTGCCCTACCGCCTGAGCCTGGGTAGCCGTTCCATCAACCTGGGCACGGGTGGTCAGGTAGAGAGCCGCAAGGGCACCGGCCTGGGCGAAGACGCATATGATCTACAACTGCAGGTGGGTGAGACGGCGCGGCGTCGGGCCGGTCTCTATTCCGACCTGATCGAACTGACCGTGGCGCCGATCTGAACCGCAGGCGCTTTTCGCCGGGTTTTCGGTTAAGGGGCGGGCATGAGTCTTCCCCTTCTTCCCGACCGGACCTGTGGCGGCTGTGTCGAGTGCTGTCGCGTGATCCCGCTGGACCTGCCCGAACTGGCCAAGCCGACGGGCGAGCTGTGCGGCTATTGCGTTGATGGGGCCGGATGCTCGGTGCACGAAATCCGGCCGCAGACCTGCCGCGTGTGGTTCTGCCTGTGGCGCGCGGTCGAACTATCGGACAACTGGCGCCCGGACCGCAGCGGCGTGATCGTGCGGCCCGACGGGGTCGAGGACGGGGTGATCACCCTCTATGTCCTGCGCCGCTCGGACTTCCTAGCGGGGATGGAGTTCTTCGTCACTGTGGCGGGCTGGATCGCCGAGGGTATCGAGGTGGCCTTGAGCGTCCCCGGCCCGGTCGGAACCTATCCGGCGCGCGCCGTCGTCACCGACTGGCTGCGCCCGGCGATCGAGGACGGCGATCCCGAAGACTTCCTGGCCCGCGTCCTGGCCTCGCTGGAGCGGCTGGAGCAGCACGACTTCCAGCCGGACGGGATCACCGCCCTCTATGCGGTGGCCTGATCCTTCTCCCCTTGCGGGAGAAGGTGCTCAAGCAGCCGAAGGCGGTAGCACTCTCAGAGCTTTCTCCCCTTGTGGGAGAAGGTGGCCCGTCAGGGCCGGATGAGGGGTGGCGGCGCGAGGTTTGACAAGAGACCGTCAGCCCGTTTCCCTCGCACCCCTCATCCGTCCGGCTTCGCCGTCCACCTTCTCCCACAAGGGGAGAAGGATCATGTCGTTCGCTAACGCCTTCGGCTGCTTGAGCGCGTCAGCCCGCGATCTGGCCGAAATCGGCGACGCGGTTCATGACGCCGCGCACCTGAACCAGCAGCTTCAGGCGGTTTTCGCGCTCGTCCTTGTCGTCCGAGTTGACCATGACGGCGGTGAAGAAGGCGTCCACCGGGCCGCGCAGGGCGGCGAGCGCCGTCATGGCGGCGGCGAAGTCCTCGGCCTCCAGCGCGGCGTCCACGGCCGAGGCGGCGGCGGCGGCGGCGAAGGCCAGGGCGGTCTCTTCCGCCGGCTGGTTCGGCAGGCCGGTGGCGACGGCGCCTTCCGGCAGCGGTCCCTTCTTCTCCTCGGCCTTGAGCAGTTGGGCGGCGCGCTTGTAGCCCGCCAGCAGGTTCGCCCCGTCGTCCGTCGCCAGGAAGGCGGCCAGCGCCTCCACCCGACGCACGATCCGCACCAGATCGTCGTCGCCCAGCGCAAAGACGGCCGCCACGAGATCGTGACGCTGGCCCTTGTCGCGGAGCAGAACGGTCAGGCGGTCCATTACAAACAACCCAAAATCGAGGGAGCGTCGACGCTCCCACTCCTGAGGCGGCGTTTTCTCAATCGTATCAACGACAAGCACACCGGCAGTCTTTTGAGATACGCTTGAAAGCTGTTGCAACAGCCCATCGTCTGCCAAGTCGCCGCTCTTGCGAAGCGGCTCCAAGAAAGCCTCAAGCTTGTCAGCGCGGCCAGCCAACTGCTGAGCCATTAGTCGCCGCCCTGCATGGATGACGATATTCGAAAGCTCGACCCGCACCCCATTCTCCAGCACCAGCCGGATCACGCCCAGCGCGGCGCGGCGAAGCGCATAGGGGTCTTTCGAGCCCGTGGGCTTTTCGTCGATGGCGAAGAAGCCGACCAGGGTGTCCAGCTTTTCGGCCATGGCGACGGCGACCGTGACCGGGGCGTTCGGGACGGTGTCGCCCGGTCCCTGCGGCTTGTAGTGGTCGCGGATGGCGTCGGCCACGGCGTCGGGCTGACCGGCCAGGCGGGCGTAGTAGCCGCCCATGATCCCCTGCAGTTCCGGGAACTCGCCCACCATGCCCGAGGCCAGGTCGGCCTTGGACAGGCGCGCGGCCTGTTCGGCCTGCGCCGGATCGGCGCCGACCAGCGGGGCGATCTCGCGCGCCAACGCCGCGATGCGGTCCACCCGCTCGGCCAGCGTGCCCAGCTTGGCGTGGAAGGTGACGTCCTTCAGCTTGGCGTTCCAGGCGTCGAAGCCGACCTTCTGGTCCTCGGTCCAGAAGAACTCGGCGTCGCTGAGGCGGGCCGACAGCACCTTGGCGTTGCCCGCCGCCAGAGCCTGCCCCCCGTCGGTCGCCTCGACGTTGGCGACGACGACGAAGTGTGGCGCCAAGCCTTCCTTGCCCGGTTCGCGCACGGCGAAATACTTCTGGTGCACCTTCATCGACAGCTGGACCACTTCCGGCGGCAGGGCCAGGAACTGGGGGTCCATGTCGCCGAGGATCGGCGTCGGCCATTCGGCCAGGCCCGACACCTCGTCCAGCAGGCCGTCGTCATCGACCAGGGCCAGCCCCCTGGCCGCGCACACGGCCTTGGCGCCTTCGAGGATGCGCAGCTTGCGGTCGGCGGCGTCCAGCAGGACGAAGTTGCGCTCCAGCTTGGCGCGATAGTCGGCGAAGTCCTTGACCGCGAACGGCTGGCCCGCGCCCATAAAGCGGTGGCCCTCGGTCACGTCGCCCGAGGGGATGCCGTCCACCTCGAACGGGATCACCGCCCCGTCGTACAGGGCCAGAATGCGCTTGATCGGCCGCACCCAGCGCAGGGTTCCCGTGCCCCAGCGCATCGACTTGGGCCAGGGGAAGTGGCGGATGATGTCGTCGACGCTCTCGGCCACGACCTCGGTGGTCGCGCGGCCCTTGCTGCTGATTTCGGCGAACCAGACGCCGTCGCGCTCGACCAGTTGGTCCTGCGTCAGGCCGGTCTTGCGCAGGAAGCCTTCCAGCGCCTGCGCGGGGGCCGAGGTCTTCGGGCCCTTCAGCTCTTCATTGCGGTCGGGCGTGGCGGCGGGCAGGCCGTCGATGACCAGCGTCAGGCGGCGCGGCCCGGCGTAGGTGGTCAGCGCCTCCCAGGTCAGGCCCGCGGCCTTCAGGCGGTCCGACGCCATGCGCTCCAGATCGCGCGCGGCGCCGGGCTGCATGCGGGCGGGGATTTCTTCGGAGAAGATTTCGAGGAGAAGCTGGGACATCAGGCGGTCGCCCGTTCGTGTTCGACTTGAGCGAGGGCGCAGGCTTTGCACAGGTCGCGGATGCGGCCGATGTAGCTCTGGCGTTCGGCGACGGCGATGGCGCCACGGGCGTCCATCAGGTTGAACAGGTGCGAAGCCTTCAGCACCTGGTCATAGGCGGCCAGCACCAGCGGCTGTCCTTGCGGCCCCTTCATGGTCAGGAAGTGGGCGGCCTCGCGCTCCATGTCCTCGAAGCGGCGCTTCAGCGCGGCGACGTCATAGCCGTGGAAGTTGGCTTCCGACTGCTGGCGCTCGTTCTCGAGGAAGACTTCGCCATAGGTCAGGCCTTCCTTGTTGAACTTCAGGTCATAGACGTTGTCGACGCCCTGAACATACATGGCCAGACGCTCCAGCCCGTAGGTCAGCTCGCCCGAGACGACGTCGACCTCGATACCGCCGACGCCCTGGAAATAGGTGAACTGCGTCACCTCCATGCCGTCGCACCAGACCTCCCAGCCCAGCCCCCAGGCGCCGACGGTGGGGTTTTCCCAGTCGTCCTCGACGAAGCGGATGTCGTGCAGGCTGGGGTCAATGCCGATGGCGCGCAGGCTGTTGAGATACAGCTCCTGCAGGTTGTCGGGGTTCGGCTTCAGGATGACCTGATACTGGTAATAGTGCTGCAGCCGGTTGGGGTTCTCGCCGTATCGGCCGTCGCCGGGACGGCGCGACGGCTGGACATAGGCGGCCTTCCACGGCTTCTTGCCCAGCGCCCGCAGCACGGTGGCGGGGTGCAGGGTGCCGGCGCCGACCTCGATGTCATAGGGCTGCAGGATGGCGCAGCCCTGCTCGCTCCAATAGTGGTGCAGGGTCAGGATCAGATCCTGAAACGAAAGAGGTTCAGCAGCGGCCACGGTCGACATTTCGGTCCGATTTCGGGAGGCGCGGACCATAGGGCCGCCACGCTTCGCCAGCAAGGCGAGGCGGTGGAAACCTTCACCCTTCCGCAAGCGCATCTGCGCTAGAAGGCGGCCATGATGCAGCAACGGATCGATCAGATGCGCCGCCGGGCGGCGCGCTACCTGGGCGTCAGGCCGGTGACGGTCGCGCCTGCGCGCGGGATTCTCAGCCTCAGCTTCGACGACTTCCCGGCCAGCGCCTGGACCGAGGCGGGGCCGATCCTGGCCGAGCACGGGATCAAGGCGACCTACTATGTCGCGGGCGGCCTGTGCGGCGGCGAGAACATCGGCAAGGCCCAGTTCGAGGTCGAACACCTGCAGGCCGCGCATGAGGCGGGCCATGAGGTCGGCTGCCACACCTTCGACCACGTCAGCGCCCTGCGCCTGAGCCCCGCCGACCTGACGGGCCAGTTGGCACGCAACGCCGAGTGGGTCGCCGAGCGGCTGGACAGCCACGTCATGACCACCTTCGCCTGGCCCTTCGGCGACGTGGCTCTAGGCGCCAAGGCGGTGATCGACGAGCGGTTCCTGCTGGGGCGCGGCGTGCGCGACGGGGTCAACGCCGGACGCGCCGACCGGGCCAACCTTCAGGCCATCGGCCTGGAGTCCCGCCGCCTGCCCCACTACGACCTGGAGGCTCTGGTCGCCCGCGCGGCCGAGGCGCCCGGCTGGCTGATCGCCTATGGCCATGACGTCGAGAGCGATCCCACCCCCTACGGCTGCACGCCCGAAGACCTGGACCGCCTGATCCGTCTGGCCAAGGCGGCGGGGCTGGAGATCCTGCCGGTCGGCGAGGCGTGGGAGCGATTGGGCGGCGCCTGAATCTTCCTCACCGCTCATCCCGGCGGACGCCGGGATCCAGTAAGAGCCTCCCGCGCGGCCGTCTGAGGTGAGCGAGCCAGCTATCCGCCTTGGAGTTGGCAGCCAAAGCACTGGATCCCGGCGTCCGCCGGGATGAGCGGTTTCAACATGCGCCGCCCAAAGAAAAACGCCGCCGCCCGCTGAGGGCGACGGCGTCTGTCCGTCAGGATCGCCGGGGCCGAAGCCCCGGCGCCCGCCTTATCAGAACCGGAAGCTGACGCGGCCGGTCAGGCGATGGTCCTTGTAGTCGTCGTTGAAGACGCCCGAGTAGCCGACCTCGATGTTGGTCGACTTGGACGCCTCGATGTTGAAGCCCAGGCCCGCCTGCAGCGCGCCCGAGTTCAGGTCGGCGCCTTCGACGCGGAACACCGGACCGTCCGAGAAGGCCGCGTTGAACACGGGGCCGTCGCCGCTCAGGTCTTCGGTCCAGGCCAGGTGGCCGATCGCCGACAGCGCCGGACGGCCGTTGCCGCCCGCCAGATGCGTCTCAGAGCGCAGACCCGCCGTCAGCAGGTCCGAGGTCTGGGAGACGTCGCCCGACAGGGCCGCGTCGCCGCCGCGCTCGACCACGTCCGCATCATATTCGACGCGGGTGTAGTTCAGGTACGGCTCCAGCACGGTCGAGGCCATGACCGACTTGCGCCACGACACTTCACCGTAGGCCTGCCAGGCTTCGCCGTCGTAACGGCCGGTCAGTTGCTCGTTGAAGCGGTTCAGCGAGGCCGAACGGTCGGTGCGGGTGCGCGAATCCATCCAGGCGCCGCCCAGACGGAAGTCGAAGCCGCCCAGCGTCGCGGCGCCGTAGACGCCGATGTGCTGGGTCTTGACCTCGCCCGTCGAACGCAGACGGTTGGCGCGGATTTCCGACTGGCTCTCACCGACGGCGACGCCGATGTGGGCGCGGCCGTTCAGCGTCTTCTCGACACCGGCCAGATAGCCGGTGGCCTCGCTGCGGAAGCCGGCCAGTTCGCCGTTGTCCTGACGTCCGCTGCCGAAGACGCCCGAGGCCCAGACGGCGACGCCGCGGCCGTCGGTCGCCTCGGTCGTGCCGTTACGGCCGCGCGTCAGCATGGCGTCGCGGATGAAGCGCGAGTCGCCCGAAGCGACGCCCGCCAGGGTGGCGTGAACCTCGCCCGTCAGGCTGTTCAGAGCCGCGCGGACGTTGTCGGCGCTGCCGTCCAGGATGGCGTCTTCCAGAGCCGTGTTGCGGCCGGCCGGCGGATTGGTCATGGCCGAGGCGGTCATGACGTCCAGGGCCCCGCCCAGCGCCTTCTGGTTCGGGGTGGTCCCGACCGAGGCGATGGTGACGTCGTTGCGCGCCAGCGTCAGATGCACGGTGTTGGCGCTGTAAGTCAGCATCGGCGTCAGGAAGGCCAGATCGCTCTTGGCGCCCGTGAAGGTTCCGGTGACGCCGCCCGCCGACTGCAGGATGTTCATGCGGGTACGCAGGTTCCAGTTGCCCTGGTCGGCCTTCACGATGACCTCGCCGCCTTCCAGCGTGGTCTTGCCTTCCACCGCGAGACGCGAGTGCGCCGCGCCGTTCACGTTCGAGCGGATCCACAGATAGGAACCGGCCTTGAATACGGCGTCGTCGGCGACCGTCAGCGTACCGAACAGATTGCCCGAGCCGCCCGGCGCCAGAACGCCGCCCTTCTCGACGGTCAGGCCGGCCAGACGACCAACGCCGCCCAGCATGCCCAACTCGGCCACGGTCGAGGCCGAGTTGATCAGGCTGCCGTTGACGGTCAGCAGGCCGCCCTCGACGCGGGTGACGCCGCTGTAGTCGTTGGCGCCCGTCAGGATCAGCTCGCCGCCGCCCTTCTTGACGATGCCGCCGATATCGTCGGGGTAGGACGCCAGAACCTCGGCCGAATAACGATCGCGGGCGTCGCCGATGTCGTTGCTCCACACGTCCACCGTGCCGACGCGGACATCGACATCGCGGACGTCGCGCAGGGCCGTCGGGCCTTGCAGGGCGACCTGCATCTGAGGCGCGCCCCAGCCCGACTTCAGGTCCACCCCAGGCGTGTCCAGGTCCAGCGAGCTGGAGACCAGGATGTCGCCGATCAGGGCCGTGTCGTATTCGGGGAAGTGCTCCATCAGCAAGGCCGCGAAGCCCGAGATGTTCGGCGCCGCCATCGAGGTGCCCGTATAGGCCTCATAGCCCGGCCCCGTGTAGGTGATCAGCGTCTCCAGGCGCTGCATCAGCAGGGCGTTGGCCTGGGTCAGCACGTCGGACGAGAAGTCCGGCGTCAGAAGGGCCATGTTGTTGGTCGAGGTCAGCAGACCCGCGAGCTGAGCGGTGAAGCCGTTCGGATCGCCCAGACGACCGCCGGAGATCAGGGTGATGGCGACGGCCTCTTCGGCCACGCGACGACGCGCGGCGGCCTCGTCGAACGGGCGCCCGGCGGCGGCGGCGGCGCGCTTGTTGGTCAGATAGGCGTTCAGCTCGCCCAGGAAGCGGTTCACCGAAGCGGTCTGCAGCGCCGCGACGCTCGTCGCCGTATAAAGCGGGCGATAGTCCGCCGGACGGTAGATTGCAGCGATAGCGTTCAGGCTGAAGTCGTAACCCGGCACCGACGAAACGATTTCATGGCCCGGTCCTGCAACGCACCAGGTCGCGGTCTGGCCGCAGAAGCTGGTCGAGGCGCTGGGCGTCAGGTCGCTTGTGTAGTTGGCGACGGACAGCCAGTTGGAGCGCAGACGTGGATCGAACATGGGCGCGGCGGCGTCGATGCCGGCGTGAGCCCCGTAGCCGTTACCCGCCGAGAAGACGACCAGGACGTCGTTGTCGAGCACCGGCTTGTAGAAGTCGCCGTAGTTGCTGCGGGGGCCGAAGGCCTGGCGCACCACCGCCTCGGACGCATTGTAGGGCAGGCTGTTGCCCGAGCCCCAGCTGTTGTTGATGATCCGCACCTCGCCCGTGGCGGCCAGATCAACGATGTTGGTCTGGGCCGTGCTGACGATATCGCCGTTGATGAAGACGTCGCGGTACCAGAGGAAGTCGCCGGCGGCGAAATTGGTCGTGGCCGAATAGATGTTAGCGCCGAAGGCGTTGCCGAACATGGCCTCGCCTTCGATGCGGGCGCCGCCGATGGTGCCGGCGACGTGGGTGCCGTGGCCTTCCCAGCGACGACGCGGGTTGATGCGGCCGTCATTGCCGTAGTCGTCAGAGACGACTGTGTTCAAGCCCTTGATCTTGCCTGCGCCGCCGAACAGCGGGTGGTCCATGTAGACGCCCGCGTCATTGACGCCGACCGTCAGGCCCTTGCCCGTCAGACCCAGGGCATAGGCGTGCTCAAGCCCCAGATAGGCCTTGGAGTAGTCGACCGAGAACTGGGCGTCTTCGCGCCAGGACGTCAGCGCCGCGTCGTAGTCCGCAGTGCGCGACCCGTCCGCCATGTAGAACCCGCCCGGCGGCGGCGTCACATTCGCCTGAGCCGAAACATCACTCGCTCACACAAGGGCGGAACCGGCGACCGCAACAAGAAGTCCGGCCTTGAACGCGTTGATCATAATCCCCCACAACGACAATGGTTATTGAGTAAGGCTGCGTACGCCCGACGGTCCCCTGACCGCCGATTCACGTCGCTCCTCCCGGCCCCATTTGAGACGGAAACTTCCGCCTACTGTCAATCGCGGAACGCAGATTCTTCTTCACAAAAAGGAGTTTCCGAAACGGCCACGCTTCAGCGCGCCCAAATTGGAATTTCTAGCCCCGCCGGCGCCCTTCGCGACAAAACGCCGGTCCAACTCGCGAAATCACGCCCGTCGCCTCGACATCGCAACACAGGGGCGCGCTAAAATGTCGCAGATGTTCCGAGTGAAGCCATCATGGCGGCGTCAGATCCGTCCCTGCGTCTCGGCCCAACGGATCAACGACCTGCGCGGCCAGCACAACAGCCAGGAGCAGGCGCTGTACTCGCCCGACTCGATCATGGCGCGGCGGGTGGGCGAGGAGGCGGAGGCGCGCTCGTCGTGGATCTCGCCGCCGCCCTGATGGATCATGAAGGCGCCGTTCTTCATCGGCGTGGCGCGCAGGTAGGTCAGGCGCGGGCTGATGGTCTCCAGCGGAGGATCGAAGAACCAGCTGGAGCCGATGACGCCCGCCAGTTCCGGCCGCGTCTTCAACAGGGCGGCGGCGGCGGCCCAGTTGCGCTCCCAGCCCGCTTCGTTGAAATCCGACAGGTCGCGCGCTTCGGTGTGGGTCTCAAGCCACGGACGCCAGCCGCCCGCCTGGACCCAGGCGATCAGGGGGCCGGGGCCGCGCCCGCCCAGCATGTGTCGCACCACCAGCCCCGGCCCGACGGGCGAGGACAGGTCCAGCATCTGAGTGTTGCTGCCCGGCACGCTGAGCGCCAGGGACACCCGCACGTCCTTGGCCCAGAAGTCGGGGTCATACGAATCCGCCCCGCTGTCCAGATAGGCGGCCAGCCGGTCCACATAGGTCGGATAGCCCGCCAGCACGACTTGCGGCAGGCGCTCGGTGGCGATGCGGCCGGGCAGCTCCAGCGCCCAGGCGGCGATCAGGCCGCGCCTCTGGTCGTCGTTGGCGTCCTCGCCCAGCAGGCCGTCGACGGTGCGGGCGGCCAGTTCGAAGTCCCAGTGCGGGGCGACCTCGGCGGCGGCGCGGGCGGCGGCGTCCTTGATCTCGTTCACGCGGGCGCGGTCGGCGGGCGACAGGCGCGACAGGGCGCGTTCAAAGGCGGCGGTCTGTTCGGGCGAGAGCTGGGTCATGGCGGCCAGCTTGGCCGCAGGGGCTGTAAATCCGGTTAAATAACCGCACGCGGTTCGATATCCGGCGCGCCCAGCACCACCGGCCGCGACCACCAGCCCGGCCGATCCAGGGCGAAGGCCGCCTCGATCGCCGCCGCCCGGTCGTCAAACAGGCCGAAGACCGTCGCGCCCGACCCCGACATCCGCGTCAGTCGACAGCCCGGCGCGGCGCGCATGGCGGCCAGCGCCGCTTCGATGCCCGGCGTGACGGCCAGGGCGGGCGCTTCCAGGTCGTTCCGCTGGGCCGACAGCCAGTCGATGACGGAGGCGACGGACCAGTCGATGGGCCACGACGGCCGGTCCGCATCCCCGGCGGGCGCGGCGTCATAGGCGCGATAGACCGCCCCCGTCGGCGACGGCAGGCCGGGGTTGAGCAGCACCCCATGCAGGATCGGCAGGCGCGGCTCGTCTTCCAGCGCCTCGCCGACGCCCGAAGCCCAGGCCGGGCGCGCCCGCAGGCACATGGGGCCGTCCGCCCCGGCGGCCAGGGCCAGACGCTCCAGCGCGCCTCCCGTCAGATCGAGGCCCAGCAGGCGCGCCGTCAGCCGCAGCGCCGCACCTGCGTCCGCCGAACCTCCGCCCAGACCAGCGGCGATGGGCAGGCGCTTGTCCAGAGTCACGGCCACGGGCGGTTCGCCGATCCCGACCGCCTCGCCCAGGGCGCGCAGGGCCTTGAGGATCAGATTGTCGCCCTCCCCGTCCAGACCGGCGGCGAACGGCCCCTCGACCCTCAGCGACAGGGCCTCGGCGCGACGCACCGTCACCCGGTCGCCGACATCGGCGAAGACGGCCAGGCTGACCAGCGGATGATAGCCGTCGGCCCGCACCGGCCCGACATGCAGCAACAGATTGATCTTGGCCGGCGCCAGGCCGCTCAGAACATCGGAAACAGACATGGCGGCGTCAGTCGTCCGAACCCAGGCCGTGATCCCCGGTCGGATTCTGATTCAACCGGTCGCGCAGCTTGGCCTCGACCTCGCCGCGGCGCTTGTCGTCGACCTTCAGCGTCAGCACGCGGTTCCACTGGAAGCCCGCCTCGCGCTGACGGCCCACGGCCCAATAGGCGTCGCCCAGATGGTCGTTGATCTCGGCGTTGGCGGGCTCCTTGTCGACCGCGCCCTCCAGATTGACCACCGCCGCCTCATACTGCCCCTGGCGGAACTGAGCCCAGCCGAGCGAGTCCTGAATGTTGCCGTCCTTGGGATCCGCGGCGTGAGCCCGGGCGATCATGGCGGCGCCTTCCGCGACGCGCGTCCCGGTATCGACCCACAGATAGCCGAGGTAGTTCAGCAGGGTCGGATTGTCGGGCTGCATCTGCAGGGCGGCCCACAGCTCGGCCTCGGCCTGCGCGTCCTGATCCAGGGCCTCATAGGCGGCGCCGCGCAGGAAGTGGGTTTCATAGCCCTGATCCGCCGTATTCAGCAGCGGACCGTTCAAGAGCTCCAAAGCCTCCTCCCGCCGCTCCATCTGCAGCAGCTGGCTGGCCAGCATATACGCCACCGTGGCTTCGTCAGGTCGCACCGAAGCCGCCCGGCGGAGTTCGACCAAGACTTCGTCGTCAAGGCCGGTCTTGGACAGGCTGATCGCCATCTGCACGCGCGCGGCGGCGTAGATCGCAGGCGAGGCCTCGCTGACGTGAGCCAGGGCGGCGCGGCCGGCGGGCTCGATCCCGCCCTGGATCAAGGTCTGGCCGATGAGCAACTGGGTATTGTCGCTGGGAGCCAGATTCTGAGCCAGGCGCAGATAGACGGCGCCGAATTCATAGGCGCGCTGGGCGATCATCTGATCCGCAGCGGTGCGCAGGGCCTGAGCCGCCCCCTCGCGGAAGTTCAGCAAGGCCGGCGGACGCGCCTTGGACAGCACCCGTTCGCGCCCTTCCATGACACGGCGGTCGGCGGTACGAGCCGCGACGGCCGCGTCATACTGGACCAAGGCGTCGTCGCGACGGCCTCGCCGCTCCAGGAACTCGCCATAGGACTGGCGGAACAAAGCGCCGGCCAGGGCGTGGCTGGTCAGGTCGCGCCACTCGGCGTCGGCTTCATCATAACGACGACGCTGCTCCAGTAGGCGGGCCCGGTTACCGCGCGCCACCAAGGCGCTGACAGGATCGAATTCGGCCGGCGGCATGGCAAGCGCGCGGTCCCAGTCCCCAGCGGCGGCGGCGATCCAGGCCTGAACATAGAAACCAGCGCGGTCATGCGGCTCGCCCACCGGGGCGACCTTCAACTCAGCATTGGCGCGGCGGGCGCCCCCGCCGGCATAGGTCTGTACCGCCTGCACCAGACGCCCCGCCTGGACGATGACCGGCGACACCTCGGGATCCGTGGGGGCGATGCGGCCCGCCTCGTCCAGATCGCCGGCCAGAAGCGCGGCGGTAAAAGCCTGTTCGCGCACGCGCGGCTGTTCCGGCGTCAGGGCGTAGACACGGCTGAGATAGTCGGCGCCGACTGCGCTCTCGCCGCTGGTCAGGGCGTTGCGGCCCGCCAGATAGAGGCCGAAGGCGCTGTTCTTCTCGGCGTCCAGAGGGATCGGCGCCCATTCGGCGGGAATGGGCGTGACCTTGGGTTCCTCGGGCGTTTCCGGCTCGTCGGCGATGATGATGTGCGGAACGGGGTCGCCGTTCGGCTCAGCATCCTGTGCTTCAGCCTCCTGCGCTTCTTCGGCCGAGGTTTCCGGCGCGGGCGCGGGAGCCTCCTGCGCCAGGGACGGCGCGGCCAGCGACAGCGCAAGGGCGGAAGCCGCCAGGAACAGGGCAGGACGAGAAGAGACGAAACGCATGGCCGGACCCTTCACGCTTTCCCCTGCGCCCGCAAGAGTCTGAAAGCGCAAATCCCTCTCCCGCCGGGAGAGGGTTGTCGGCTTACATGTTCGGATAGTTCGGGCCGCCGCCGCCTTCGGGCGTGGTCCAGACGATGTTCTGCGACGGATCCTTGATGTCGCAGGTTTTGCAGTGAACGCAGTTCTGGGCGTTGATGACGAAACGCGGATCGGCGCGGTTCGCCTCGTCCGCATAGACGACTTCGTACACCCCCGCCGGGCAATACAGCCGCGCGGGCTCGCCGTACTTCGGCAGGTTGACGTTGATCGGCACGGACGGGTCCAGCAGCTTCAGGTGCGCGGGCTGGTCCTCGGCGTGGTTGGTGTTGGAGATGAAGACGCTCGACAGCTTGTCGAACGACAGCTTCCCGTCCGGCTTGGGATAGGCGATCGGCTTGTGCTGCGAGGCGGGCTCGGTCGAGGCCGCGTCGGTCTTGCCGTGACGCAGGGTGCCGAAGAAGGAGAAGCCGCCCGTCAGGTGGTTGACCCACAGGTCGAACATGCCGACCGCCCCGCCCATCATCGTGCCCAGCTTGGACAGCAGCGGCTTGGCGTTGCGGACGACCTTTAGCTCCTTATAGACCCACGAGCGCAGATAGGCGGCCTGATAGGCGCTCAGCACGTCGCCCTCGCGGCCCTCTATGACGGCGTCATAGGCGGCGTCGGCGGCCAGCATGCCGGTCTTCATCGCGTTGTGGCTGCCCTTGATGCGCGGCACGTTCACGAAGCCCGCCGAACAGCCGATCAGGGCGCCGCCGGGGAAGGCCAGTTTCGGCACCGACTGGAAGCCGCCCTCGGTGATGGCGCGCGCGCCGTAGGAGACGCGAGTGCCGCCCTCCAGATGCTCGGCGATGGCCGGGTGGTGCTTGAACTGCTGGAACTCGTCGAACGGCGACAGGAAGGGGTTCTTGTAGTTCAGGTGGACGACGAAGCCGACGGACACATAGCGATCGCCGAAGTGATACAGGAACGAGCCGCCGCCCGTCTTGTCGTCCAGCGGCCAGCCGGTGGTGTGCTGGACCAGGCCGGGCTGGTGCTTCTCGGCCGGGATCTGCCACAGCTCCTTCAGGCCGATGCCGAACTTCTGCGGGTCGGCGGCGTCGCACAGGTTGTGGCGGGCCATGATGGTCTTGGCCAACGAGCCGCGCACGCCCTCGGCGATGAAGACGTATTTGCCGTGCAGTTCGAGGCCCGGCTGGAACTCACCGGTCGGTTTGCCCTCGCGGTCGATGCCGAAGACGCCGGCGACGACGCCCTTCACCCGGCCCGTCTCTTCCTCCCAAACCACATGGCTGGCGGCCATGCCGGGATAGACCTCGACGCCCAGGGCTTCCGCCTGTTCGGCCAGCCAGCGCGCGACATTGCCCAGCGAGGCGATGTAGCAGCCGTCATTGTGCATGAAGGGCGGCATCGCGAACATCGGCAGGGAGGCCTGCCCCTGCGGACCCAGGACCAGGAACTTGTCCTTGGTCACCGGCGTCTCCAGCGGGGCGCCGCGTTCCTTCCAGTCGGGGAACAGCTCGTTCAGCGCCTTGGGGTCGATGACCGCGCCCGACAGGACGTGGCCGCCGATCTCGGCCGATTTCTCGAGCACGGCGACGGAAATCTCCTTCCCGTCCTTCTCGGCCCGCTGTTTCAGGCGGATGGCGGCGGACAGGCCGGCGGGGCCGCCGCCGACGATGACGACGTCATACTCCATGACCTCGCGCTCGACGCCCGCCAGGGCCTCGAGCGGCGGCAGGTTGTCGATGACGGCTTCCTGCCATGCGTTCCTGGCGCCGCCTTCGATCATTTCCTCGGCCATGTCCCCTGAATCCTCGTTGTCGTCGTGGTTATCCGCCTTATCGGGAGGTGACGCGGGGGCGGTCAAGGCCTATTGCCTATAGTCAGATGAACGCCCCTTCCCTCGACATGGCTGCCGCAGAGGCCCTGTTCGCCTTCTGGCGCGACGCAGGCGTGGACGCCTGTTTCGAGGCGGAGCCGGTCGACCGCACCGTCTTCGTCGCCCCCGTCGCGGCCAAGGGTCCGGCCACGATCACCTCCTTGCGCGCTCCCGGCGCCGCGCCCGCGCCCGGCGAAGCGGCGGCCGAGGCCCGTCGCCTGGCGGCGACGGCCGCCACGCTGGACGAACTGGCCGAGGCCGTCGCCGCCTTCGAGGGCTGCCCCCTGCGCGCCATGGGCGCCCGCCAGTCCGTCTTCGCGCGCGGCAATCCGCAAGGATCGCTGATGATCGTCGGCGAAGGCCCCGGCGCCGAGGAAGACGCGCGCGGCCAGCCCTTCGTCGGCCAGGCGGGCCAGCTGCTGGACCGCATCCTGACGGCGGCGGGCCTGCTGGACGACGCCTTCATCACCAACACCGTCTTCTGGAAGACGCCCGGCAACCGCACCCCGACGCCGCAGGAACAGGCGGTCTGCGCCCCCTTCCTTGAGCGCGCTGCGGCCCTGCTGAAGCCCAAGGCGGTGCTGCTGGTCGGGGCGGCGGCGGCCAAGGCCGTGCTGAAGACCGACGACGGCATCATGCGCACGCGCGGCCAGTGGCGCGAATGGCGATTGTCCGAAGGCGGAATCGCCGCCCCCGTCATGGCCACCCTCCACCCCGCCTTCCTGTTGCGTCAGCCGCAGGCCAAGGGTTTGGTTTGGAAGGATATTCTAGATTTGTCCGCTCGCCTGCGCGGCGAAGTGGTTGAGCCGGACGCCTGATTCAGGCATCCTGAACTCTTGGAGACCAGTCCGCAGAGCGTCGTAGAATCCCGAATCGAGACGGGACCGACGCCGACGAAGGGGGCCGCCGCGTCATGTATTCTTTCCGCCGGACGCGTCGTGCGTCTCTGTTCGCCTTCACGCTTTGCGCTCTTGCTGCGACCGCAGCCCAGGCTGAAGATGTCGATACCTCCCGACCCTATGTCGCCGCTGGCGCAGACTCTGGCGCGGACGCCTCGCCTTCGCCCACGGCGCTGAGCAGCGAGGATCGTCTCAGCTACACCACCGCCTTCGACGCCCTGCGTCGCGGCGACCTGGAGCTGGCCCGCGCCTCGGCGCGTCAGGCCAAGGATCGCGTCCTGCTGGGCCAGGTCGAGTTCGAGCGCCTGTTCCACCCCAGCCACGTCGCCACCTATGACGAGCTGGCGGCCTGGCTCGAGACCTATTCCGACCTGCCGATGGCCGAGCGGGTCTATACCCTGGCGATGCGGCGCCTGCCCGACGGCGCGGCCGAGCCCAAGCGCCCCGGCGGCCTGCTGACCCGCACCTGGGCCAGCCTGACCAGCTCTGGCTCAGGCTCTGGCGACGGCGGCGTCAACGACCCGGCCAAGGCCGCGCGCGTGGCCCTGAACAACGACGACCTGGCCGGCGCCTACACGATGGGCCAGCAGATCGGCGACTGGTGGACGGCGGGCCTGGCCGCCTGGCGCATGGAACAGCACGCCGACGCCTTCCGCGCCTTCGAGCACGTCGCCCAGGATCCGACCGAGGATCCGTGGGTGCGCTCGGGCGGCGCCTTCTGGGCGGCGCGGGCGGCGGGCCAGTCGGGCCGCCAGGATCGCGTGACCGAATACCTGCGCCAGGCCGCGCGCTGGCCGGCCACCTTCTACGGCCAGATCGCCCTGCGCCAACTGGGCGAGGAGCCGGTGATCGAGAACCAGGGGCCGCGCCCCTATGAGGCGACGCTGCAACGCGCCTCATTCACCCCCGAGCCGATCGGCGTGGATACGCGCGCGCTCAACGCCTTCATCCGCTCCGACGAGGACGCCCGCCGCACCGTGGCCCTGTATGAGGTCGGCCGCCGCAACGACGCCGAGCAGGCCGCCCGCAACGGCCTGCGCGCCGCCAGCGGCGACAGCGCCGCGCGCCAGATGTGGGTCGGTCTGTATCGCCTGGTCGCGCCCGGCCGCGCGGCCCAGTCCGAGGCCAGCCGCATCGACGCCGTCCGCTATCCGATGCCGGACCTGCAGCCGATGGGCGGCTTCACCATCGAGAGGGCGCTCGTCTACGCCATCGCGCGCAAGGAGACGGACTTCAACGCCAACGCCCGTTCCGGCGCCGGCGCCTATGGCCTGATGCAGGTGATGCCGACCACGGCCGCCCACATGACCGGCGACCAGGGCTATGTCCGCACGCCCCAGCGCCTGCTGGACCCGGCGGTGAACATGAAGCTGGGTCAGGATTATGTGAACCGCCTGTTCCAGATCGAGTCCTTCCAGGGCGACCTGCTGAAGGCGGTGGCCTCGTACAACGCCGGACCGGGTCCGATGCTGGCGGCGATCCGCAAACTGGGCGCCGACGCCGATCCCCTGCTGCTGATCGAGACCATCGACGTGCCTCAGGCGCGCGAATACGTCGAGAAGGTCGTCGCGGCCTACTGGATCTATCAGCGCATGATGGGCGGGCCGGTGAAGACGCTGGACGCCGTGGCCTCGGGCGCGCGCGCCGTGCCGATCCGCCTGGATTACGTCGCGCCGCCCCCTGCGCCCCTGCAGGTGGCCGAGGCCGTGCTGGGCGGCGGCTCGCGCTGAGGCGCGGGCTTCAGATCATCAGGGACGCCAGTGAAGCCCAGACCAGGGCCAGAACGACCGCCGCCAGGACATAGGCGCGCGCCGTGCGCGCCCAGTCGGTGTTCCTGCTGATCGTACGCATGGCTCCGCCCCTCCGAGAACAAGCTGGACTATAAGTCCGCTCTCTTAAACCCGCGTTCTCAGGATCGGTTAATCAACGTTAGATGACAGCGCCGCCGCCTCCCACTCGCGGAAGTGCGGCTGGGTCAGAAGGGCGGCGACATAGGCGGCGGCTGTCCCGTCGTCGCCGTGGGCCGACAGGTCGATCTGGAAATGGCGCACCCGCGCCGCCACGGGCGTGAAGAAGGCGTCGGCGATCGACCAGTCGCCGAACAGCCACGGCCCGCCCGCGCCGAAGCGTTCGCGTATCTGCGTCCACAGCACGACCAGACGCGCCAGGTCGCGGTCCAGCCCCGGATCGGACGGCGCCGGGCTGCGCGCATCCCCCGCCATCGCATGATCCGGCCCCATGCCGCACAGGTCGCGCAGGGCGTGGAAGCCGGAGTGCATCTCGGCCGTCGCCGAACGGGCCAGGGCGCGCGCGATCGGATCGACCGGCCACAGATGCGCCTCGGGATAGCGTTCGGCCGCCCATTCGCTGATGGACAGGGTGTCCCAGATCGTCTCGCCCTCGACCTTCAGCAGCGGCACGAAACCCGAGGGCGACAGGCGCCGCAGTTCAGCCTTTTCAGCCTCGGAGCGATACCAGACCTCGCGCGTGTCGAAGACGGCGCCTGCGCGCCTCAACACCAGCCACGGCCGCAGGGACCAGGTGGAGAAGAGGCGCGGTCCGACGATCAGTTCCATGGCGAAGCTCCGAGGCTGTCGCCGTGATTAATGGCTGGAGGCGAGCTTCAGCACAACCAGGCCGCTGACGATCAGCACGGCGCCGATGACGCGCATCGGCGTAATAGGCTCGCCCAGCACGGCGATGCCGACGACGAAGGCGCCGACGGCGCCGATGCCGGTCCAGATCACATAGGCGGTGCCCAGCGGCAACGTCTTCATCGAGATCGACAACAGGCCGAAGCTGATGATCATGAAACCGATGGTGCCGATGGTCGGCCAGGGCTTGGTGAAGCCCTCGGAGGCCTTCATCAGGAAGGCCCAGACGATCTCGAACAGACCGGCGAGAAGAAGGAAAATCCAGGCCATGACGTGCTCCTTGCATGGCATGCCGGGTCGTCCCAGCGTCATGCCCACTGATGGGAGAGGTCGTCCTCTGAGCGCGCCCTATTTGGGACAGGAGCGCGGCAAGTCAAGGTTTCGACACGCCGCGCCGTCGATCCGGTCGCCGGTGATGCCCAAAAGCCTCCATTCCCGCACGGCGAACCTTGACTCATGGCCCCTCGCGCACGACACGACCGGTCCATGATCACGCGCTATTCCCGCCCCGACGCCGTCGCCATCTGGTCGCAAGAGACCAAGTACAAGATCTGGTTCGAGATCGAGGCCCACGCCGCCACCAAGATGGCCGAGCTGGGCGTGATACCCAGGGAATCGGCCGAGGCCATCTGGGCCAAGGGCAAGGACGCGACCTTCGACGCCGACCGCATCGACGAGATCGAGCGCACCACCAAGCACGACGTCATCGCCTTCCTGACCCACGTCGCCGAAATCGTCGGCGAGGAAGCCCGCTTCCTGCACCAGGGCATGACCTCTTCGGACGTGCTGGACACCTGTTTCGCGGTGCAGCTGGCGCGCTCGACCGACCTGCTGCTGGGCGGCGTCGATCGCGTTCTGGCCGCGCTGGAGACCCGCGCCAAGGAGCACAAATACACCCCGACCGTAGGCCGCTCGCACGGCATCCACGCCGAGCCCGTCACCTTCGGCCTGAAGCTGGCCGGCTATCACGCCGAATTCCAGCGCGCCAAGCGCCGCCTGATCACGGCGCGTGAAGAAATCGCCACCTGCGCCATCTCGGGCGCCGTAGGCACCTTCGCCAACGTCGATCCGGCCGTCGAGCAATACGTCGCCGACCAGATGGGCCTCAGCGTCGAGCCGGTCTCGACCCAGGTGATCCCGCGCGACCGCCACGCCGCCTATTTCGCCGCCCTGGGCGTCGTCGCCTCCTCGGTCGAGCGCCTGGCCGTCGAGATCCGCCACCTTCAGCGCACCGAGGTCCTCGAAGCCGAGGAGTTCTTCGACAAGGGCCAGAAAGGCTCGTCGGCCATGCCGCACAAGCGCAACCCGATCCTGACCGAGAACCTGACCGGTCTGGCCCGTCTGGTCCGTTCGGCCGTGACCCCGGCGATGGAGAACGTCGCCCTGTGGCACGAACGGGACATCAGCCACTCCTCGGTCGAACGCGGCATCGGTCCGGACGCCACCATCCACCTGGACTTCGCCCTGCATCGTCTGGCGGGCGTGATCGAACGCCTGAACGTCTATCCCGAGAACATGCAGAAGAATCTCGACCGCCTGGGCGGCCTGGTCTTCTCGCAGCGGGTCATGCTGGCCCTGACCCAGGCGGGCGTCTCGCGCGAGGACGCCTATGCGGCGGTGCAGGAGAACGCCATGAAGGTCTGGCGCGGCGAGGGCGCCTTCATCGACTTCCTGAAGGCCGATCCGCGCGTCACCCTGCCCCACGATCAGCTCGAGTCCCTGTTCGACCTCGGCTACCACACCAAGAACGTCGACGTGATCTTCGCTCGGGTCTTCGGCGAGAGCTGACATCCGAACGGAATCCGTTCCTCATGGGAGGTGCTGCAATGCGCCTCCTTTTCTCAAATCCCGCCTCAGCTTCACCTCAAAATTGGAGCCGCCTGTCCGCTTCCTTACTGGTCGCCTTCCAAATCTCATCTAGACTAACCCCTTAGGCTGCCCATGCTTTCGGAATTTGACATGCTTCTGGTGTTTGCGTTTCTGATCATGGCGTCGCAAATCGACGACACTGCTCCCGCCTTGACCCCGCGCCTAACCGATCCCTCTCGAGTCATGGACTGCATGGCGCCCCTTGGCGGCGAAACGATCGATCGACGCGTCGAAGTTCAATGCAAGGTTGACAACCGCGGGCGGCCTAAAGACTGCTTCGTCAATGCGCCTGATCTGCCGCCGAAACAGCGTACGGCCGCAATATGCCTTGCCCGCGCCTATACGGTTGAAGCCAATGACGGCTCCAACAACGCCGGCCGCTTAGTCACCATCCCGATTCATCTCAGGATGAACACCGTCCCGCCTCCGCCTGGCTTCAAACCACCGGGCTTCTGAGGCCGAACACGCCTTCAGCTAAACAAGGGTCCGGAGAGTTGCCCCGCTCATAGCCACGTCGCGCCTGCTACCCTAAGAGAGAATACCGGCGTGATCCCACGCCCCGGAGCGCCTGCATGAAGTCCCAGCCGACCCTTCGCCTGAACCCCGTACTCGACGTTCAGAAGTATGCGGAGATTTATGCGCGTGACGGTCTGGTGCAGATTCCGAACGTCTTCGAGCAGCCGACAGCGGAGCTGATCACCGAGATCATGGAGACGTCGCTGCCCTGGTCCTTGACCTTCCTGGGCGAGAACGGCCGCCCGGTCAAAATCTCCATGGACGCCCTGCAGGACGCCGGCGCGGACATCAAGAGTCAGATAGCCGCCCTCATCCAGCGCAGCGGCCAGCAGTACGGCTTCATCTACTTCAACTTCGGAATGGTGTCGGCCTACAACAGCGGCCAACCGCGAGCCAACCACCCGATCCATCCGGTAACGGGCTTTCTGATGGGCGAGGAATTCGCCGCCTTCGGGCGTCAGCTGACCGGCGACGATTCCATCCGCTGGGCGGATTCCCAGGCGACCCTGTACCGCCCCAACGACTTTCTGGGCCTGCACGACGACAGCGCCAGCGGCGAGGTCCAGCGGGTCGCCGCCTATACTCTGGGCTTCACCTCGCGGTGGCGCTCCGACTGGGGCGGCCAGACCCTGTTCCATGACCCCGAGACCGGCGATGTCACGCGCGGGCTGATCCCGCGCTGGAACACCCTGACGCTGTTCCGCGTCCCCCAGCTCCATTCCGTCGCGCCCGTCGCGCCCTATGCGCAGAGCGCGCGGCTCTCCATCGTAGGCTGGTTCCGGCGCGACCATTGACGACCGCCCGCCGGATAGGCTTCCCCCCCGTCGTCGATGAGCGCACCCGCCTGCTGATCCTCGGCAGCCTGCCCGGCGACGCCTCGCTGAGGGCGGCGCAGTATTACGCCCATCCGCGCAACGCCTTCTGGCGGCTAATCGGGGCGGTGATCGGGGCGGATCTGATCCCCGTGCCCTATGAGGCGCGGCTGGAGACCCTGCGGACCCACGGCGTGGGGCTCTGGGACGTGATCGCGTCAGCTGAGCGGCGGGGCAGCCTGGACGCAGCCATCCGCAACCCTCAGGTCGCCGACTTGATCGCCCTGACGAACCGACTTCCGGCCTTGCGCGCCGTGGCTTTCAACGGAGGAAAGGCGGCGCGCGCCGGGCGACGCATGCTGGAAGGCGCCACAACGGCCGAGTTGATCGACCTGCCCTCCTCCAGCCCCGCCCACGCGCGTCCGTTCGAGGAAAAGCTGGGCCGATGGTCCGTCCTGAACGCCTGTCTGGATTGACCGGCGAAGCCGCCCGTTCACGGGCCGCGCCGGAAAATTTGACGCCCGCCGCATCCTTTTTCGGGTCTGAGCCGTAATCCCCTCCGACGCGGGCGCCGCCCGTTCACCGAAGGAGAGAAGCCATGACGACCTATCGCACCGCCGCGTTTGCGGCTGCTTCGACCGTCGCCCTGCTGGCGCTGGCCGCCTGCGGTCAAAACGACGCCAAGAAGGAGCCCGCCC
Source organism: Brevundimonas sp. 357 (assembly GCF_003938605.1). GTDB lineage: Bacteria > Pseudomonadota > Alphaproteobacteria > Caulobacterales > Caulobacteraceae > Brevundimonas. The sequence continues at coordinate 38,623 of NZ_RHWX01000013.1, forward strand.
CCGTCGAGACCCCGGCCCCGTCAGCAGCCCCCGCCACGACCGAGCCGATGGTCGGCGGCGTGGCCATGAACCCGTCCGACAATATCGTCGCCAACGCCGCCAAGGCTCCGAACCTGACCACCCTGGTCAGCGCGATCCAGACCGCCGGCCTGACGGAGCGCCTGCAGGGCGCCGGCCCCTTCACTGTCTTCGCGCCCGACAACGCCGCCTTCGAGAAAATTCCCGCCGCCACGCGCGAGGGCTGGATGCAGCCGGCCCAGAAGGCGGCGCTGACCAAGCTGTTGACCTATCACGTCGTGCCCGGCCGCCTGACGGCCGCCGACATCGCCGCCCAGGCCCAGGCCAACGGCGGAACCGCCACCCTGACCACGGTCCAGGGCGAGAAGCTGACGGTCAAGGACGCCGGCGGCGGTCAGTGGCGGATCACCGACGCCAAGGGCGGAACCTCGACCATCACCCAGGCCGACGTGGCCCAGTCGAACGGGGTGGTTCACATCGTCGACACGGTGCTGATGCCGAAATAGGACATCGGATCGAACCGACCGGCCGCGGGCGCGTTGTTCGGATGCGCCCCGGCGCCTCCGGTCGCTCCCGTTTCCCCGGCGGGAGGCAGATCGAAGAAGGGCCGCAACCGGCGACGGTTGCGGCCCTTGTGTCATTCGATTGCGATGCGATTATTCGCCGGCGCGGATCTGTTCGCGCGCGATCGAGGCCAGTTCGTCCATCTTGGAGCGCAGCTCGCCCTCGGACACCGTCATGCCCGAAGCCTTGAAGTCGCCGGCCACCTTGCGGAAGACGTCTTCCTCGCCCGGCTGTTCGAAGTCGGCGCGGACCACGGCGGCGGCGTATTGCTCGGCGCTCTCAGGCGACAGGCCCATCTTCTCGGCAGCCCACAGGCCCAGCATCTTGTTGCGACGCGCGATGGCCTTGAATTCCTGTTCCTGATCGAGGGCGTATTTGGCCTCAAAGGCCTGTTCCCGATCGTCGAAGGTCGTCATGCGCGTCGTAACTCCAGCCACGGACGAGTCTTGTCCGCAAACGGCTCTATGGCCCCCGGCGCGACCGAACGCAACCAGACTTCGGTCTCGTATGCTGACGCAGGGTCGCTTCAGGATATTTGTGTCACAGACGCCCTTCGGCTAAAGGGCGCGTGGTTCTATATAGCCGCCGTCGATTCAGGAACCGCGCCGCCCCGACCTTCGGGCCGCGCGTTTTTCGTTTTGAGGCCGTCCGTTTCCTTCCCCCCGGGGCCCGAAGATGAACACCAAGCGCAAGAAGCTCTACGAGGGCAAGGCTAAGATCCTGTACGAGGGGCCCGAGCCGGGCACGCTGATCCAGTACTTCAAGGACGACGCGACCGCCTTCAACGCGCAGAAGAAGGCGACCCTGGAAGGCAAGGGCGTCATCAACAACCGCATCAGCGAATTCATCATGTCGCGCCTGAACTCGATCGGCGTGACCAACCACTTCATCAAGCGCCTGAACCTGCGCGAGCAGCTGATCCGCGAAGTCGAGATCATTCCGCTGGAAGTCGTCTGCCGCAACGTCGTCGCCGGCTCGCTGGCCCAGCGTCTGGGTCAGGAAGAGGGCACGCCCCTGCCCCGTTCGATCATCGAATTCTACTACAAGAAGGATGAGCTGAACGACCCGATGGTGACCGAAGAGCACATCACCGCGTTCAACTGGGCCACGACGCAGGAGCTGGACGACATCCTGGCCATGACGGTGCGGGTGAACGACTATCTGTGCGGCATGTTCGGCGCTGTCGGCATCACCCTGGTGGACTTCAAGATCGAGTTCGGCCGCGTGTGGGAGAACGACTTCGCCCGCGTCATCCTGGCCGACGAAATCAGCCCCGACTCGTGCCGCCTGTGGGATTCGACCACGGGCGAGAAGCTGGACAAGGACCGCTTCCGCCGCGACATGGGCGACGTCATCGAAAGCTACACCGAGGTGGCCCGCCGCCTCGGCATCATGAAGGACATGCCGACCGTGATTCAGGGAGGGCTGCATTAATGGCCAAGGTTAAAGTTCACGTCTTCCTCAAGCCCGGCGTCCTGGACGTCCAGGGCAAGGCCGTCGAAGGCGCCCTGCAGGGTCTGGGCTGGAACGGCGTCTCGGGCGCCCGCGTCGGCAAGCTGATCGAGTTCGACCTCGACGACGCCGTCGCCGACAAGGAGGCCGAGGTCAAGCGCATGTGCGAGACCCTGCTGGCCAATACGGTCATCGAAAGCTACCGGATCGAAATCGCCTGAGGGCGATGACGGATCAGACGATCAGGGCCGCTCGGAAGAGCGGCCTTTTTCTATGCCCGCCGACCTAGCCGCACAGGTAATCCCGGCTCAGCGGCGCGGCCGTTTGCTTCTTCGTCAGCTGCAGTTGGAACACCATGTGGCCCAGCTCGCGGAAGGCGACCTCGCTGGCGGCGAGGTAGAACTCCCACATCCGGCAGAAGCGCTCGTCATACATGGCCAGAGCCTCGCCGCGCCGGGCCAGAAACCGCTCGCGCCAATGCCGCAGCGTCTCGGCGTAGTGCAGACGCAGCACCTCCATGTCCGTGACCCACAGGCCCGCGCGTTCGATGGCGGGCAACACCTCGGACAGGGCCGGGATATAGCCGCCGGGGAAGATGTATTTGCGCACCCACGGCTGGGTGCGGTTGGGCGGCGACTTGCGGCCGATGGAATGGATCACCGCCACCCCGTCATCGTCCAGCAGCCGAGCGACCGTGTCGAAATACTCCTGATAGTTCGGCACGCCGACGTGCTCGAACATCCCCACCGATATGATGCGGTCGAAGGTCTGATCCAGGTCGCGATAGTCCTGAAGCCGGAAATCGGCCCGGTCGGCGACGCCCAGCGCCGTCGCCCGTTCATTGGCCGTGCGATGCTGTTCGGTGGACAGGGTGACGCCGGTCACGCGCGCCCCGCGCTCGACCATCGACAGGCCCAGCCCGCCCCAGCCGGCGCCGATGTCCAGGGCGCTGTGCCCCGGCTCCAGCAGCAGCTTGTCGATCAGGCGGCGCTTCTTGGCGACCTGGGCCTGTTCCAGACTGGCGTCCGGCGTCTCGAAGAAGGCGCAGGAATATTGCAGGTCTTCGTCCAGGAACAGGCGGTAGAAATCGACCGTCAGATCGTAGTGGTGGTGGACGTTGCTGCGCGCGTGCAGCCGGTCGTTGGCCTGCTCCGCCCCGCGCTTGATCCGCTGCATCCAGGTCAGCATAGGCGAGCGCGGCCGAAGCGCCAGTTGCGAGGTCGTCAGTTGCAGGAAGTCATAGATGCTTCCGCCCTCGATCCGGAACGTCCCGTCCATGAAGGCTTCGCCCAGGGCCAGATCAGGATTGGCGGCGATGGCGACGGCGGTCTTCATGTCCGTCAGCACGGCCGTCAGTTCCGGTTCGCCCGGCCCCGCCGTCAGCTCACGCCCGTCCGGAAGCCGCACCCGGATCGACCGCGTCTGAAAGGTTCGGTCCAACAGGGCTTGCAGCATCCCGTTCCTCCGCTCATCAAGACAGCTTGACCTTAGCTAGGGACAGAATGTCGCGACGCAACGCCCGTGGCGAGTCTTCCGTTAGTTTGGGCATCCGAATCCGCCGTCAAAGGAAGAGCGCGCCATGAGCTTCACCGTCACATCGACCGACTTTTCCGACGGAGGCGTCCTGCCCGACGCCCAGGTCAAGGCGCTGGGAAACACCTCGCCGCAACTGTCGTGGTCCGGCGCGCCCGAAGGGACCAGGAGCTTCGCCGTCAGCTGCTATGATCCCGACGCCCCGACCGGCTCGGGCTTCTGGCACTGGACGGTCGCCAACATTCCAGCCGATGTCGCCGAACTGGCCGCCGGCGCGGGGGCCGTGGGCGGGGCGAACCTGCCCAAAGGCGCCGTCCAGGGGCGCACCGACTATGGCGAGGCCGGCTTCGGCGGCGCCGCCCCGCCGCCCGGCCACGGCCCGCACCGCTACATCTTCACCATCTTCGCCGTGGATGTGGAACGGCTGGACGTGACGGAAGACAACTCGGGCGCGGTCTTCGGCTTCAACCTGCACTTCCACACCCTGGCCAAGGCGTCGATCACGGCGACCTACGAGAACCGGGGCTGACCAGCCGACACAAAGCGTGATGACCGCTTCGACGCCGCCCCGGTTGATGCCGTGGGCGGCGTCCTTATTTTGCAGCGCAACCTCCCCTTGCTGCATCGCGACAATCCATGGCCCCTGCCGACGCCCCCTGCCTCGACGATCCGCGCTGCGCCGCGTCCATCCGAGACGAGCGCGTGGCCGAACCGGGCAAGGCGGCGCTGGTGCTGCTGGCGCTGGCCATGGGCGGCTTCGCCATCGGCGTGACCGAATTCGCCGCCATGAGCGTCCTGCCCGACTTCGCGGCGGGCCTAGGCGTCAGCGAACCGACGGCGGGCCATGTCATCAGCGCCTATGCCGCCGGGGTGGTCGTCGGGGCGCCGATCCTGGCCGTGCTCGGCGCACGCCTGCCGCGCTGGCTGCTGCTGATCGGCTTCATGGCCCTATTCGCCGTCGGCAATGCGCTGAGCGCCATCGCCCCCACCTATGAGTGGATGCTGGTCTTCCGCTTCCTCAGCGGCATTCCGCACGGCGCCTATTTCGGCGTGGCGGCCCTGGTCGCGGCGTCGCTGGTGCCGCTGCGGCTCCGAACCCGCGCCGTCTCGACCGTCCTGCTGGGCCTGACGGTCGCCACGGTGATCGGAGTGCCGGTCGCCAACGCCGTCAGCCACTCCTTCGGCTGGCGCTGGACCTTCGCCATCGTCAGCGTGCTGGCGGTGCTGACCATGGCCCTGGTCGCCCTGTTCGCGCCGCGCGACCCGGCCCATCCCGACGCCAGCCCCTGGCGCGAGCTGGGCGCCCTGAAGCGCGGCCAGGTCTGGCTGACGCTGGGCGTCGGCGCCGTCGGCTTCGGCGGCATGTTCGCGGTCTACGCCTATCTGGCCTCGACGCTGAAGGCGGTGACGGGCGTGGGACCGGAAGTCCTGCCCTGGGTCTTCGCCCTGTTCGGCTTGGGGATGGTGGCGGGCAATCTGCTGGGCGCCTGGGCCGCCGACCGCTTCGGCATGATCGCGGCGGGCGGCCTGTTGCTGTGGAGCGCGGCGGCCCTGGCCCTCTACCCCTTCGCCGCGCCGCACCTGTGGGCCGTGATGATCGTGGTGGTGCTGATCGGCGGCGGCGGCGGGCTGGGTTCGGTGCTGCAGACCCGGCTGATGGACGTGGCCGGCGACGCCCAGACCCTGGCCGCCGCCCTGAATCACTCAGCCTTCAACACGGCCAACGCCATCGGCCCCCTGCTGGCGGGCATGGCCGTGGCCGCGGGCTGGGGCTGGACCTCGACCGGCTGGGTCGGGGTGGCGCTGTCGCTGGGCGGTTTCGCCGTCTGGGTCGTCGCCTGGACGACGGGGCGCAAGGCGCAACAAAGCGACGCCTGACATTCGTCCCGAAGGGTGCTAGGAGGCCCGGCCATGAGCGCAGCCGTCATTGTATTCCCCGGTTCCAACTGCGATCGCGACTGCAAGGTCGCCGTCGAACGTTCCACTGGCGAGCAGGTCCAGATGGTCTGGCACGCCGAGACCGAACTGCCCAAGGGCCTCGACCTGATCGTGTTGCCGGGCGGCTTCTCCTACGGCGACTATCTGCGCTGCGGCGCGATGGCGGCGCAGGCCCCGATCATGCAGGCGGTCAAGAAGGCCGCTGACGACGGCGTCACCGTGGTCGGCATCTGCAACGGCTTCCAGGTGCTGTGCGAAGCCGGAATGCTGCCGGGCGCCCTGATGCGCAACAGCAGCCTGAAATACATCTGCAAGCCGATCAGCATCACCGTCGCCAACGGCCAGACGCGCTTCACCTCGGGCTATCAGGGCCAGCGCGAAATCATCATGACCCAGGGCAACGCCGACGGTAACTACTTCGCCGACGAAGAGACCCTGAAGCGCATCGAGGGCGAGGGCCAGGTGGTCTTCCGCTACGTCGACAACCCCAACGGCTCGGTCGGCGACATCGCCGGCCTGCAGAATGAACGCGGCAACGTCCTGGGCATGATGCCCCACCCGGACCGCGCGTTCGAAGCCGAACTGGGCAGCGCCGACGGCGCGATCCTGTTCCAGAGCATCTACGCGGCCGCCTAGATTTCCTTGCGGTCCAGGACGCTGGCGCTGCGTCCGGCGTCGCCGACCTCAACCTGTTCCTCGACCGGTTCGCCGTCCTCATCAACGGCGCGCTCCAACGTGCCTTCGGCGCCGGATTCGTGGATGGCCGCCAGTTCGCGGGCGCCGACGCCCAGGCCCCGCTCCAGGGCGCGGTTGGTTTTGACTTCTTCCTCGAGCGTCTGCTCGATCGGTTCGGGCGCGTCGTTCGGATCAGGCATGGCGGCCTCCTTCTCGGTCTGCCTCAAAGCAAGGCGAAAAGCCTTGCGCAGGTTCCCTTGAACCTTCTTCGACGCGGCGCGTAGATACGGCGAAGCTGAGCTGGAGAGACGCATGACCGCCATCGAACGCCCCACCCCCGCCCAGCAGACGCGCCGCCTGGCCGTGCTGGCCGCCGCCGTCTTCGCCGTCATCGTTCCCGTCGTTCAGGCCCTGGGCGGTTTCGGCCTGAGCCAGGCGGAGTTCGCCGCCGACGGAAACCAGACGTTGCGGGTGGCCGGCTACGCCTTTTCGATCTGGAGCCTGCTCTATCTGGGCCTCCTCATCTACGCCGGACGTCAGGCCCTGCCCCAGACGGGCGAAAGCGTGCTGATCAACCGCATGGGCTGGCCGTCGGTCGTCGCCTTCTTCGGCATCGGCTTCTGGATCGTCATGGCGGCGCTGAACCTCAAAGCGGCCAGCGTCGTCGTCATCCTGGCCTCGCTCCTCGCCCTGCTGCTGCCGATGCTGGCGAGCGCGCGCACAATCCGCGCGACCGGGGCGATGGAGCGGGACCGCTGGTTCCTGATCTGGCCGCTGGCGGCGCTGGCGGGGTGGTTGACCGTGGCCGCGCCGCTGAACCTGATCACCGTAGCGACGGCGTTCGAGGCCTTGCCCGCCGCCCTGTCGCCGACCGGCTGGGCCGTGCTGGCCGTGGTCGCGACCACCCTGGTCGGGATCGGCGTGACCTGGGCCCTGCGGACCCTGGCCTATCCCCTGCCCATCGCCTGGGGTCTGGTGGGGGCCTTCGTGGCCGAGCAGGAGGTCAAGCCGGTGCTGGCTTTCACGGCCCTGGCGGCGGCCTTTGCCCTGGTGGTGGCGGGGGTCATCATCGTCTTCGGTTTGAGACGCGGCGTCGAACGCCGGTGACGGGCTGACAGACGCCCCAGAGACGGCTAGAAGGCCCGCCCATGAGCGCGCCCCAAAAGACCATCGCCCAGCTGGCCGAAGAGTACGGCCTCGCCCCCAATGAATATCAAGTCCTGCTGGACCGGCTGGGCCGCGAGCCCAATCAGGTCGAGCTGGGCGTCTTCTCGGTCATGTGGTCCGAGCACTGCTCCTACAAGTCGTCGAAGAAGCAGCTGATGAAATTCCCGGTCACGGGCGAGCGCGTCATCTGCGGCCCCGGCGAGAACGCGGGCGTGATCGACATCGACGACGGCGACGCCTGCATCTTCAAGATGGAGAGCCACAACCACCCCTCCTACATCGAACCCTATCAGGGCGCGGCGACGGGCGTGGGCGGCATCATGCGCGACGTCTTCACCATGGGCGCGCGCCCGGTGGCCCTGCTGAACGCCCTGCGCTTCGGCGATCCGTCGCACGAGAAGTCCAAGCGTCTGGTCAAGGGCGTGGTCTCGGGCATCGGCGGCTACGGCAACTGCGTCGGCGTGCCGACCGTCTCGGGCGAGACGAACTTCCACAAGGGCTACAACGGCAACATCCTGGTCAACGCCATGTGCGTCGGCCTGGCCCGCGCCGATGAGATCTATTATTCGGCCGCGCCGGAAGCGGGCCACGACGTGGTCTATTTCGGCTCCAAGACCGGCCGCGACGGCATCCACGGCGCCACCATGTCCTCGGCCGAGTTCGACGACGAGTCGGACGCCAAGCGCCCGACGGTGCAGGTCGGCGACCCCTTCGCCGAAAAGCTGCTGATCGAGGCCACGCTGGAGCTGATGGCCTCGGGCGCCGTGGCCGCCATTCAGGACATGGGCGCGGCGGGTCTGACCTCTTCGTCCGTCGAGATGGCGGGCAAGGGCGGCGTCGGCGTCGAACTGGACCTCGACAAGGTGCCCCAGCGCGAAACCGGCATGACCGCCTATGAGATGATGCTGTCGGAAAGCCAGGAGCGCATGCTGGCCGTGCTGAAGCCCGGCTATGAAGACGTCGGCTACCGCATCTTCCAGAAGTGGGGTCTGGACTTCGCCATCATCGGCAAGACCACCAACACCGGCCATCTGGTGCTGAAGCACCACGGCGATGTGGTCTGCGACGTGCCGCTGGCCCCGCTGTTCGACGATGCGCCCCTGTACGACCGTCCGTGGATCCAGCCGGAACTGCAGCCGCGCCTCGACCCGGCGGAAGTCCCCGCGCCCGAAAGCTGGAACGACGCGGTGCTGAAGGTCGTCGCCTGCCCCGACATGGCCTCCAAGCGCTGGATCTGGGAGCAGTACGACCGCCACGTCATGGCCGACACGCTTCAGGACAGCTCGACCGGCGCCGACGCGGGCGTGATCCGCGTCCACGGCACGGAAAAGGGTCTGGCCATCACCTCGGACTGCACCCCGCGCTATGTCCAGGCCGACCCCTATGAAGGCGGCAAGCAGGCCGTGGCCGAAGCGTGGCGCAACCTGACCGCCGTCGGCTCGCGTCCCATCGCCATCACCGACAACCTGAACTTCGGCAACCCGCAGCGGCCCGAGATTATGGGCCAGATCGTGCGCGCCACCGACGGCATGGCCGAGGCCTGCCGCGAGCTGGACTTCCCGGTCGTGAGCGGCAACGTCAGCCTGTATAACGAGACCAACGGCGTCGCCATTCCGCCGACGCCGACCGTCGGCGCCGTGGGCCTGCTGACCAACTATGACGTGACCACCGGCTTCGGCGGCGCGGCCGAGGGCGACCAGCTGGTGCTGATCGGCCAGACGCACGGCGAACTGGGCGCCTCCATCTACCTGCGCGAAGTTCTGGGCCGCGAGGACGGCGCCCCGCCGCCGGTTGATCTGAAGCTGGAGCGCAAGACCGGCGACTTCGTGCGCGGCCTGATCGAGGCGGGCGAGCTGACGGTCGTCCACGACCTGTCGGACGGCGGCCTGGTCGGCGCGGCGGCGGACATCGCCCTGGCCTCGGACGTCGGGGTCGAGCTGAACGCCTCCAGCGCCGCCCACGCCCACGCCTTCCTGTTCGGCGAGGACCAGGCCCGCTATCTGGTCGCCGTGGCGGACGCGGACGCCCTGATCGCCAAGGCCACCGAGGCCGGGCTGCACGCCTCGGTCGTGGGTCTGGTCAAGGGGACGGATTTCGCCTCCTCGGGTCCGAAGGGCGAGCTGTTCCGCATCCCCGTCGCCCATGTGCGTGAGTTCCACGAAGGCTGGATGCCGAACTGGATCGAAGGCTGATGCGCGGCGCCGCCCTCATCCTCGTCGTCGCGGGCGCCGCCCTGCTGTCGGCCTGCGAATTCGAGGGCGGCGATCCCGTCCAGCACGCCCTGCGCGACGCGGCCGCCGCCCGTCAGGCCGCCGCGCTGAAGACCACCGAGGAAGAAGAGCTCCAGGCGATCCGTCGCCCGACCGCCTCCGGCCCGGCTCTGCATGAGCCGGACGAACTGTCGCGCCTGATCGCTGCTCGTCGTCAGGCGGTGCAAGAGACGCGCACGGCGTTGGCCGCCATCGCCGACCCTGCGCTGAAAGCCCAGCTGACCGAAGACCTGAAGGCTGAAGAAGCCAGCCTGCGCGCGCTGGAAGCCCGCGCCGCCGCCAGAGCTTCCAACTAACCGGAGACACGCAGGGTGATGAGAACCGCCGTCGTCATGCCTGTCGGCGCGCGCTTCGACCTGCACCAGCCGAACTCGATGGAGACGGTGGCGCGCACCCTGGCGCGGGCGGACAAGGGCGAGGTCCGCGTCTTCTGCTGTGAAGGCGCCCAGGATCACGGCGACCTGCCGGTGCAGACCCTGCCCGCGGCGAACCGGCTGAAAGCCCTGCGTCAGGCGCTGGCCGACTATCGCCCCGATGTGATCGAGTTCCACCAGCAGACGCAGCAGGCCGTCGCCCTGGGCCCGCATTTCCGAGACGCAGCGATCACCCTGTATCGCCACAACGCCGTGAAGCCGCCGCGCCATGTCATCGACCGCTGGCGCTATGAGCGGCGCTATGACCGCATGGACGGACTGATCTTCGTCAGCGAGGCGGCGCGCCTGGACTTCCTGAAGGACTTTCCCCGACTGGAGGCCAAGGCGCTCGCCGTGCCCAACCCCATCGACGTGGACCTGTGGCGCGCGTCGGTCGAGGTGCGCGAGCCGCTGATCGCCTTCGCCGGACGGGCCATGCCGGAAAAGGGCGTGGACCTGATCTGCGCCGCCCTGCCCGCCGTGCTGGAGCGCCATCCTGACTGGCGCGCCGTGCTGATGCTGAACGACTGGGACCGGCATGCGGACTGGGCCGCGCCCCATGTGGCGCCGCTGGAGCGGTTCGGCGACCGGGTCCAGGTGCTGAAGTCGGCGCCGCTGGCGCAGGTGCGAGCCGAGATGCAGCGGGCGGCCATCGCCCTGACCCCCTCGGTCTGGGCCGAGCCTCTGGGCCTGACGGCGCTGGAGGCTCATGCGGCGGGGGCGGCGCTGATCTCATCCGGTCGCGGCGGCCTGCGCGAGGCCAGCGGGCCGCACGCCGTCTATGTCGATGATCTGACGGGTGAGGGCCTGGGCGAGGCCATCGACAGTCTGATCATCGATCCCGCGCGTCGCCTGACTCTGGCCCGCGCGGCGCAAGCCTATGTGAGCGAGACCCACACGCCCGAACACCGCGCCGCCCAGTTGCACGACCTGCGCGAACGTCTGGTCCGGGCCAAGCGTCGCCAAGCCGGCGTCAGACCTGCGGGATCGCCTGGCTGAGGCGGCCGCCGACGCGGATCGGCTCGACCCGCTTGGCCAGGCCGGTGCGGTCGTCGGTCTCGACAAAGACGCCGCAGATGGTCGCCGGGCCGCTGGCGGGGGTGTAGCGCCCGCCCGACAGACGGGTGGTGAAGCGCCGCAGCGGCTCTTCCTTGTCATTGCCGATGACGGAGTCGTAGTCGCAGCAGCCGCCGGCGTCGGTCTGATAGGCCGTGCCGTGGGGCAGTATCTGCGCGTCCGCCGTGGGGACATGGGTGTGGGTGCCGACCACCAGACTGGCGCGACCGTCGCAGAAGTGGCCCATGCCCATCTTCTCGCTGGTGGCCTCGGCGTGCATGTCGACGATGACGGCGTCGGCGACGACGCCCAGAGGCGCGGCCTCCAGCTCGCGCTCCACCGCGCTGAAGGGATCGTCCATCGGATCCATGTGGACGCGGCCCAGGACGTTGATGACCAGCACCCGACGGCCGTCCGGCGTGACGAAGACGTCGGCGCCGCGCCCCGGCGCGTCCATCAGGCGCGGATAGTTGGCCGGACGGATCAGGCGCGGTTCGCGCACGATGTAGGTCAGGGCCTCGCGCTGGTCCCAGCTGTGATTGCCCAACGTCAGGACGTCGGCCCCGGCGTTGAAGATGTCGTTGGCCGTGTTCTCGGTGATGCCGAAACCGCCCGCCGCGTTCTCGGCGTTGACCACCACGAAGTCGAGCCTGAGGTCGCGCCTCAGCCCCGGAAGATGATCCGAAAGTCCATCGCGCCCGGACTTGCCGACCACGTCACCGAAAAACGCCAATCTCATGGGAAGGCTCTATAGCCGGTCTCGGTCAAAACGCCATGCAGGCGGATGTCGTGCGGCTCCAGAGCGAGGCGATCGACCGCCTGCCCCGCATAGGCGAAGCCGACCCGATGCGCGTCGGGCAGCGCCGCGAAGGTCCGGTCGTAGTAGCCGCCCCCCTGCCCCAGCCGCCCGCCGTGGGCGTCGAAGGCCAGCAGGGGCGTCACGATCAGGTCCGGCCGCACCACCTCGCCCAGCGGCAGGGGCGCGGGGCATCCGGCGGCGTCCAGCTCCAGCGGCTCGCCCGGCGTCCAGGCGCGGAAGATCATGGCCGCGTCGCGCTCCAGCACCACCGGCAGGCACAGACGGCGTCCCGACTGGTGCAGGACATTGGCCAGGGCGTCAGTGTCCAGCTCCGACCCCATGGCGCGATACAGGGCGACGATGGCGCCGCTGGGCAAGGCGTCGGCATGGCCCGCCGCGCGCTCGGCGGCTTCGGGATCGGTCTCGGTCAGACGCTTTCGCAAGGCGCGCATGGCGGCCCGGAGTTCGTGCTTGGGGGTCATCGCCGCTCGGCCCTTCGCCAAATTCCACCGACAGGCCGAGCGCGTCGCCCAACTCGATCCTCGGGTCAAGCCCGAGGATGACGGCGGGAGAAGGAACGATTGGGGAAATGCTCGCCAACTGTGCAAGGAGCCAGCGACCGCGTCGCCAGCGTAGCGCACCCAGACGCGCTCAAGCAGCGCGCCGCCGCGCGGCGAGCGATAGCGCACTAAAGAAGAAGGGTTGGCGGCGCCGCGTGAGCCGTGAAGAACGTTTAAATCCTCTCGACCTGGGTAGCCAGGTGGGCTCCGTATGCCCAGGCCCTCGAGCCCGGACAGGGACAGATCCCTATGAGTGAATTAAGGTCAGAAGGATATGTTGTCTTCGACGTGAGCCGCAGCATGACCCGCCGCTGCGCAAGATAGGCGTTCGGACGAGTTTCAACAATGGCGAAGCGCGCCTTTCTCCCTCTCCGCTTCGGGAAGATAGAGGCGACGCCCTACATCGTCTGGACGATCTTCTCGATGCGGGCGGCCACGGCGTTCAGGGCCTCGGCCACGCCGTCGCTGACCGGGACGGGCGTCGTAACGGCCGCCGTCGCCGCCTTGGCGCGACCCGAGTTCTGGACCGCCGCCTGGCGCTTCGCTTCTCCAAGCTCATCGGCCAGCATCAAAGCGGCCATCAGGAACAGGCGCACGTCGCCGACCTGGCCGACCTGATCGGCCACGCCCTGCACCCGTTCGTTGAACTGGGCCGCCAGGTCGCGCACCCGCGCCTCCTGACCGTCCGCGCAGCCTACCGCATAGGGGCGGCCGTGGACCTCTACCGTCACCGTCGCCATCAGTTCGCCTCCTGCTCGGTTTGAGCCTGCTGCTGCGCCAGCACCTCGCGCACGGCGTCGGCCGCGCGGGCCAGGGCCTGGGCGGTTTCCTGACCGGCCGTCTCCAGCTCGGCGATGCGGGCCAGGTCGGCCGCGTTCGAGGGGCGCGGCGCGAACAGGTCGTCGTCCGCGATGGGCGGCGCCGAGGCGGGCCTCGCCTTCAGCTCCAGCACCTTGCGCTCCAGATCGGCTAACGCCCGATCGATCCGCGCCTTTGCAGCCGTAACGGCGTCCATGATGGTCCTTTCTTCCAGATTCCGTGTAGAACCTGCCGGCGCGCCGGGGTAAAGCGGCGCCGCCCCCGCTTTATCCTGTTCCTGAGGAAAGGTCTCGCCGTGACCGACGCCCCCCATGCTTCTGCTATGGCTGCATTCGCCAAGCCTTCGCCCAAGCAGATGGCCGACGCCATCCGGGTGCTGTCCATGGATGCGGTCGAAAAGGCCAAGAGCGGCCACCCCGGCATGCCGATGGGCATGGCCGACGTCGCCACCGTGCTTTACTCGAAATTCCTGAAGTTCGACGCCAGCCGTCCCGACTGGGCCGACCGCGACCGCTTCATCCTGTCGGCCGGCCACGGCTCGATGCTGATCTACAGCCTGCTGCACCTGACGGGCTACAAGGACGCCACCAAGGAACAACTGGAAAACTTCCGCCAGTGGGGCTTCAAGACCGCCGGCCACCCCGAATACGGCCACATGACGGGGATCGAGACCACGACCGGCCCGCTGGGTCAGGGTCTGGCCACCTCGGTCGGCTTCGCCCTGGCGGAGCGCCATCTGGCGGCGCGCTTCGGCAAGGATCTGGTCGATCACCGCACCTGGGTCGTCGCCGGCGACGGCTGCCTGATGGAAGGCGTGTCGCAGGAGGCCATCGCCCTGGCCGGCCGTCTGAAGCTGAACAAGCTGTGCGTCCTGTGGGACGACAACGAAATCACCATCGACGGCAAGGTGTCGCTGTCGGACGCCACGGACCAACTGACGCGCTTCAAGGCCTCGGGCTGGGCGGTCAAGGCCATCGACGGCCATGACTACAGGCAGATCCAGAAGGCCCTGGCCTGGGCGACCAAGCAGGACAAGCCGACGCTGATCGCGTGCAAGACCAAGATCGGCAAGGGCGCCGCCACCATGGAAGGCAGCCACAAGACCCATGGCGCGGCCCTAGGCGCCACCGAGATCGCGGCGACCCGTCAGGCGCTGAACTGGCCCTTCGCGCCCTTCGAGCTGCCCGAAGGCGTGCAGAAGGCCTGGGCCAAGGTCGGCAAGCAAGGCGGCAAGGCCCGCAAGGCCTGGGAAGGCCGTCTGCTGAACCACGCCCAGCGCGACGACTTCACCCGCGCCATGGCCGGCGACCTGCCCACCGGCGCCTTCGAGGCGCTGGACGCCAAGCTGAAGCAACTGGTCGTCGACAAGCCCGCCCTGGCCACGCGCCAGTCCTCGGGCGAGGCGCTGGAGACGGTGTTCAACGCCATCCCCGAAATGGTCGGCGGCTCGGCCGACCTGACCGGCTCGAACAACACCTTCGTCAAGAACACCCAGATCATGGACGCGCCGGATTACGCCGGTCGTTACCTGAACTACGGCATCCGCGAGTTCGGCATGGCCGCGGCGATGAACGGTCTGGCGCTGCACGGCGGGGTCATCCCCTACGGCGGCACCTTCATGGCGTTCGCGGACTACAGCCGTCCGGCGATCCGTCTGGGCGCCCTGATGGGCGTGCGCGCGATCCACGTCCTGACGCACGACAGCATCGGTCTGGGCGAAGACGGCCCGACGCACCAGCCGGTCGAGCATCTGGCGGCCCTGCGCGCCATTCCGAACCTGCTGACCATGCGCCCCGCCGACACGGTCGAGGCGCTGGAGTGCTGGCAGGTCGCCCTGCAGCACAAGACCACGCCGACCGCCATGTGCCTGTCGCGTCAGAAGACCCCGGCCGTGCGCGTGACCGACGCCGGGGAGAACCTGTCCCGCAAGGGCGCCTATGAGCTGAAGGCCGCCAACGGCGCGGCGAAGGTCACCCTGTTCGGCACCGGCACCGAGGTCGCTTTGGCCCTGAAGGCCGCCGAGACGCTGGAGGCCGAAGGCGTGCCCACCCGCGTGGTGTCGGTCCCCTGCTTCGCCCTGTTCGAGCAGCAGCCCAAGGCCTATCAGGACGCCGTCATCGGCCGCGGCACCGTCCGCGTCGCCGTCGAGGCCGCCATCAAGCAGGGCTGGGAACGCTTCATCGGCGAGGACGGCGGCTTCGTCGGCATGTCGTCCTTCGGCGCCTCGGCCCCGGCCGAAATCCTCTACCGCGAGTTCGGCATCACCGCCGAGGCCGTGGTCGAGGCCGCCAAGGCGCGGCTGTAAACGCCATGCGCCGCCTCGCCCTCGTCCTGAGCTTCGGCTTGTCGATGGCGGGCGGCGCGCCTGCCTTCGCCGAGACAACCGCCCCCATGGCGGTCGAGACGCCCGTTGTCATCGGCCAGTCCTACGCCCTGCCCTCCGCCGGCATGAACCAGACGCGCGAGATCAACGTCTGGCTGCCGCCCGGCTACGCGCAAAGCCATCAGACCTATCCCGTCCTCTACGTCCTCGACGGCGGACAGGATCAGGACTTTCACCACATCTCGGGCATCGCCCAGCTGGGAACCATTGTCGGCACGACGCGCGACGTCATCGTCGTGGGCATCGCTTCGATGGATCGTCGCAACGAGTTGGCCCTGCCGACCGACGACGCCGAACTGATCGCCCGCTATCCGACACAGGGGCAGTCCGACCGCTTCCGCCGCTTCATCGCCGAAGAGGCCATGCCCTTTATCGACGTCCGCTATCGCACCAGCGGCGAGACGGCCCTGATGGGCGAGTCCCTGGCGGGCCTGTTCGTGGTCGAGACCTTCCTGAAGGAACCGCAGATGTTCGACGCCTATGTCGCGGTCAGCCCCAGCCTGTGGTGGGACGGCGGCAAGCTGGCGCGGCAGTCCGGCGCGCATCTGCGCGACCACTCCAACGACCCGCGCACCCTGATCCTGACGCTGGGCGACGAGGGCGAGATGATGCAGGCGCCGATGGACGTGCTGACCGCGAACCTGCGCGATCACGCCCTGCCCAGCGTCACCTGGGACTTCACCCCGCGCCCGAACGAGAGCCACGCCACCATCTATCACGGCGCCGCGCTGGACGCCTTCCGCCGCCTTTATGCGGTCCCTGCACAATGAGCCACCTCGGCGCCGTCAGCCTGCTGGTCCGCGACTATGACGAGGCCATCGCCTTCTACGTCGGCAAGCTGGGCTTCGACCTCAGCGAAGACACCGACATGGGCGACGGTAAACGCTGGGTCCGCGTCACGCCGAAAGGCGGCCAGACCTCGCTGCTGCTGGCCCGCGCCGCGACACCCCAGCAGGTCGCCCGGATCGGCGATCAGGCCGGCGGCCGCGTCTGGCTGTTCCTCTACACCGACGACCTGATGCGCGATCACGTCGCCTGGCTGGAGGCCGGCGTCGTCTTTCGCGAAACGCCCCGTCACGAGGCCTATGGCAAGGTGGTGGTCTTCGAAGACCTCTACGGCAACGCCTGGGATCTGATCGAACCTGCTGGAGCCTGACGCCATGAAGATCGGCACGCCGCTTACCGACCACGCCACGCGCGTCATGCTGCTGGGCTCGGGCGAGCTGGGCAAGGAGGTGGCCATCGAGCTGCAACGCCTCGGCGCCGAGGTGATCGCGGTCGATCGTTACGCCAACGCCCCCGCCATGCAGGTGGCGCACCGCAGCCACGTCATTCCCATGACCGATCCTCAGGTGCTGAACGGGATCATCATGGCCGAGGCCCCGCACATCATCGTGCCGGAGATCGAGGCCATCGCCACCGACGCCCTGGCGGCGATCGAGGCGGCGGGTCTGGCCCGCGTCATCCCCACCGCCCGCGCCACCCAGCTGACCATGAACCGCGAAGGCATCCGCCGTCTGGCCGCCGAAGAGCTGGGCCTGCCGACCAGCCCCTACGCCTTCGCCAGCTCGGCCGAGGAACTGGCGGCGGGGGCCGAGGTCGTGGGCTTCCCCTGCTTCGTCAAGCCGGTGATGTCGTCATCGGGCAAGGGCCAGTCCTATGTCGAAGGACCTGAGGGCGTGGCCGACGCCTGGGCCTATGCCGAGGCGTCAGGGCGGGTCGCAGGCGGCGTCGTCATCGTCGAGGGCAAGATCGACTTCGACTATGAGATCACCCTGCTGACGGTGCGGTCGTTGCGCGACGGCGTGGTCCGTACCGACTTCTGCGCCCCCATCGGCCATCGCCAGCAGAAGGGCGACTATGTCGAAAGCTGGCAGCCGCAGATCATGAGCGAGGCCGCGCTGAAAGCGGCGCAGGCCATCGCGGGCAAGGTCACGGACGTCTTGGGCGGCCTCGGCGTCTTCGGCGTCGAACTGTTCGTGAAGGGCGACGAGGTCTGGTTCTCGGAGGTGTCGCCGCGTCCGCATGATACGGGCCTGGTGACGCTGGCGACGCAGGTCATGAGCGAGTTCGCCCTGCACGCCCGCGCCATCCTGGGCCTGCCCGTAGACGTGACCTTGCGCGAGCCCGGCGCCAGCGCCGTCATCTACGGCGGCATGGAGGCCGAGGGCGTAGTGTTCGAGGGCGTAGCCGAGGCCCTGTCGGTCCCGACCGCCGACCTGCGCCTGTTCGGCAAGCCCCAAGCCTTCGAGCGCCGTCGCATGGGCGTGGCCCTGGCGCGCGGCGCCGACACGGACGAAGCGCGTGCGCGCGCGACCGAAGCGGCGGGCAAGGTGCGGGTGGTCGCTCCGTAATCCTTCTCCCGCAAGGGGAGAAGGACCGGCCAAGCTTCTTCGACTTTTGTCGATTGGCGCCGGACGCGATTAGGGTCCAAAAAAGGCGAAAGGTCGCACCCAGTCGACCCGGAGGACCGTTCGCCATGGGCAAGCTCAAGACGGCGCTGATTTTCGGCGCCATCGCCATATTGGGGGCCGTGTCCCTCGCCGTCATCGCCCTGCATCAGGGCGAAAGCATCAGCGCAGTATGGATCGTGGTCGCGGCGTTGTGCGTCTACGCCATCGCCTACCGCTTCTACGCCCGCTATCTGGCCGGGAAGGTGCTGGGGCTGAACGCCCGCAGACCCACGCCCGCCGTGCGGCATAACGACGGGCTGGATTACGTCCCGACGCCGCGTAACGTGCTGTTCGGCCACCATTTCGCGGCCATTGCGGGCGCGGGGCCTCTGGTCGGGCCGGTGCTGGCGGCGCAGATGGGCTATCTGCCCGGCGTGCTGTGGATTCTGGTCGGCGCCGTTCTAGCGGGGGCGGTGCAGGACATGATCGTCCTGTTCATGTCGACCCGCCGCGACGGCCGCTCGCTGGGCGACATGGTGCGCACCGAGATGGGCCCCATCCCCGGCGTCATCGCCCAGGTCGGGGTGCTGATGATCATGGTCATCATCCTGGCGGTTCTGGCCCTGGTGGTGGTCAAGGCTCTGGCCGAGAGCCCCTGGGGCACCTTCACCGTCGCCGCCACCATTCCCATCGCCGTCTTCATGGGCCTGTACACCCGCTTTCTGCGGCCCGGCCGCGTGGGCGAGGTGTCGGTGATCGGCGTGGTGCTGCTGGTTCTGGCCATCATCGGCGGCGGCCATATTGCGGCGGATCCCTTCTGGGGTCCGGCCTTCACCCTGTCGGGCACGACGCTGGCCATCGCCATGATGGCCTATGGCTTCATCGCCTCGGTCATTCCGGTGTGGCTGCTGCTGGCCCCGCGCGACTACCTGTCCACCTTCCTGAAGATCGGCGCCATCGTCGCCCTGGCCGTCGGCATATTGATCGTGCGGCCGCATGTGCAGATGCCCGCCATCACCCCCTTCATCGACGGCACCGGGCCGGTCTTCTCGGGCGCCCTGTTCCCCTTCCTGTTCATCACCATCGCCTGCGGAGCCGTGTCGGGCTTCCACGCCCTGATCTCGTCGGGCACCACGCCCAAGCTGCTGGAGAACGAGAATCAGATCCCGCTGATCGGCTATGGCGCCATGCTGTGTGAAAGCTTCGTGGCCATCATGGCCCTGATCGCCGCCACCGTGTTGGACCCGGCCGTCTATTTCGCCATGAACAGCCCGGTCGCCGTCATCGGCGACAACGCCGCCTCGGCCGCCGCCGCCGTGGCCCAGTGGGGCTTCCACATCACCCCGGCCGAGCTGGAGCAGTTGGCCAAGGACGTGGGCGAACACTCCATCCTGTCGCGCGCGGGCGGGGCGCCCACTCTGGCCGTCGGCATGGCGCACATCCTGTCGGGCGTCATCGGCGGCAAGGCCATGATGGCCTTCTGGTATCACTTCGCCATCCTGTTCGAGGCCCTGTTCATCCTGACCACGGTCGATGCGGGCACCCGCGTCTGCCGCTTCATGATCCAGGATCTGCTGGGCATGGCCGTGCCGAAGATGCGCCAGACCCAGTCCTGGACCGGCAATGTCGTGGCCACGGCCCTGACGGTCGGGCTGTGGGGCTATTTCCTCTATACCGGCGTGGTCGACCCTCTGGGCGGGATCAACAGCCTGTGGCCCCTGTTCGGCATCGCCAACCAGATGCTGGCGGCGGTCGCCCTGATCCTGGGCACGGTCGTCCTGTTCAAGATGAAGCGGCACAGGTTCGCCTGGGCCACGGCGGTTCCGGCGGTCTGGCTGCTGATCTGCACCGTCACGGCGGGGCTGCAGAAGCTGTTCCACCCCGACGTGAAGATCGGCTTCCTGGCCCACGCGCGGAAGTATCAGGACGCCATGGCCGCCGGCGACATCCTGGCCCCGGCCAAGACCATCGGCGACATGCACCGGGTCATCGTCAACGACTACGTCAACTCGGCGCTGACGGCGGGCTTCCTGTTCGTGGTGCTGACGGTCGTGGTCTATGGCGTCGGAGCCTGCCTCAAGGCGCTGAAGTCCGACCAGCCGACCGTGGTCGAAACCCCGGCCGAGCATGAACTGACCCTGAGCGACGAAGCCATGGACATCGCCCGTGCTTAAGTCCTCTTCATCCTCGGCGACGAGCGGCGGCGCGGACCTGCTCTGCGCCTGCCGGGACACCCTGGTGCGGTGGGGCAAGGACGCCCGCCGCACCGCCGGGCTGATGATCGGCCAGCCCGATTATGACGCCTATGTCGCCCATGCCGCCGTCACCCACCCGGATCAGGCGCCGCTGGACCGCACCGCCTTCTTCCGCCTGCATGAGGCGCGGCGGTTCGGCGAAGGCGGCGGCTTCCGCTGCTGCTGAGGGCGCCGGCCCCTCCCACGCCGTCATCCTCGGGTCAAGCCCGAGGATGACGGCTATGAAAGGCAGAAGGCAAAGCGGCGCCGGCCCCGGACGGTTACACCCGATCATACCTTGTTACGGCGACGGGGTTGCAACCGCGCGCGCTCCGTCCCACTAAGGCGCCCATCATAATCGCCCCTGTTCAGGAGACTGCTCCCCATGACCGTTCGCGTCGCCATCAACGGCTTCGGCCGCATCGGCCGCCTCGTCCTCCGCTCGATCGTCGAGCACGGCCGCAAGGACATCGAGGTCGTGGCGATCAACGACCTGGGCCCGGTCGAGACCAACGCCCACCTGTTCCGCTATGACTCGGTGCACGGCCGCTTCCCCGGCACGGTCACGACCGGCGAGGACTGGATCGACGTCGGCACGGGCAAGATCAAGGTCACGGCTGAGCGCGACCCGGCCAACCTGCCGCACGCCGAGCTGAAGGTGGACATCGCCCTGGAATGCACGGGCATCTTCACCTCCAAGGACAAGGCCTCGGCTCACCTGAAGGCCGGCGCCAAGCGCGTGCTGGTCTCGGCCCCGGCCGACAACGCCGACAAGACCATCGTCTTTAAGGTCAACCATGAGACCCTGACGGCCGACGACATCGTCGTCTCCAACGGCTCGTGCACGACCAACGCCTTGGCCCCGGTGGCCAAGGTGCTGCACGACCTGTTCGGCATCGAGCGCGGCTACATGACCACCATCCACGCCTACACCGGCGACCAGCCGACGCTGGATACGATGCACAAGGATCTGTACCGCGGCCGCGCCGCCGCCCTGTCCATGATCCCGACCTCGACCGGCGCCGCCAAGGCCCTGGGTCTGGTCCTGCCGGAACTGAAGGGCAAGCTGGACGGCTCGTCGATCCGCGTCCCGACCCCGAACGTCTCGGTCGTCGACCTGAAGGTCGTCGCCGGTCGCGAAGTCACGGTCGAGGAAATCAACGCCGCCCTGCTGGCCGCCGCGAACGGCCCGATGAGCGGCGTCCTGGCCACGACCACCGACCCGCTTGTCTCGGTCGACCTGAACCACGTCGCCGCCTCTTCGACCGCCGCCCTGCCCCAGACGCAGGTCGTCGACGGCAAGCTGGCCCGCGTCCTGACCTGGTACGACAACGAATGGGGCTTCGCGACCCGCATGGCCGACACCGCCCTGGTAATGGCGAAGTTCCTCTGATCCGGTCTCGCGCCTGACAGACTGCTGACCTATGAGGGGCTCTCGCCGAACGGCTGAGAGCCCCTTGTTTCAAGACGACGGGCCGCCGCCCAGATCAAAAGACGGACCACCGATGACCTTCCGCACCCTCGACGACGTTTCCGACCTTTCGGGCAAGGCCGCCCTGGTCCGCGTGGACTTCAACGTGCCGATGGAGGACGGGAACGTCACCGACGACACTCGTCTAAAGGCCGCCCTGCCGACCATCCACCGCCTGCGCGAAGCGGGCGCCAAGGTGGTGCTGCTGGCCCACTTCGACCGTCCCAAGGGCGAGCGCGTGCCGTCGATGAGCCTGAAGCCTGTCGTTCAGCCGCTGGAGCTGCTGCTGCACGGCCCCGTGCGCTTCGCCGACGACTGCGTGGGCGACGAGGCCAAGGCCGCCGTGGCCGATCTGGACGCGGGCGGCGTGCTGCTGCTGGAGAACGTCCGCTTCCACAAGGGCGAGGAAAAGAACGATCCGGCTTTCGCCCAACAACTGGCGGAACTGGGCGATCTCTACGTCAACGACGCCTTCTCGGCCGCGCACCGCGCGCATGCCTCGACCGAGGGGCTGGCCCGCCTGCTGCCCGCCTATGCCGGTTGCGCCATGGCGCGCGAGCTTGAGGCGCTGGACGCCGCGCTGGGCAAGCCGCAGAAGCCGGTCATCGGCATCGTCGGCGGCGCCAAGGTCTCGACCAAGCTGGACCTGCTGAAGAATCTGGTCGCCAAGCTGGACTATCTGGCCATCGGCGGCGGCATGGCCAACACCTTCCTGTTCGCCCAGGGCGTCGATGTCGGCGGTTCGCTGTGCGAGAAGGATCTGGCCGACACCGCCCGCGAGATCATCGAGGAAGCCCGCCGTCAGGGCTGCGAGCTGCTGCTGCCGGTCGATGTGGTGGTCGCCAAGGGCGTCAAGCCGGGCATCGAATCGGGCGTCCGCGCTCTGGACCGCATCGCCGCCGACGACCTGATCCTGGACGCCGGGCCGGAGACGGTCGCCCGCCTGAACCGCGCCATGGATCTGTCCAAGACCCTGATCTGGAACGGCCCGCTGGGCGTGTTCGAGGTTCCGCCCTTCGACAAGGCCACGGTCGAGGCCGCCAAACAC
Source organism: Brevundimonas sp. 357 (assembly GCF_003938605.1). Classification (GTDB taxonomy): domain Bacteria; phylum Pseudomonadota; class Alphaproteobacteria; order Caulobacterales; family Caulobacteraceae; genus Brevundimonas. Next base: position 61,416 of record NZ_RHWX01000013.1, read on the forward strand.
GCCGCCGAACTGGCCAAGGCCGGCAAGCTGGTCGCCGTGGCCGGCGGCGGCGACACGGTCGCGGCCCTGAACCACGCGGGCACGGCCGACGACATGACCTTCGTCTCCACCGCGGGCGGCGCCTTCCTGGAATGGATGGAGGGCAAGGTTCTGCCGGGCGTCGAAGCCCTGCGCGCCGCCTAACGGCAACCATCAAGGCGAGGGCTGTCCGCGGCCCTCGCCCCTGATGCCCGAAGCTTTAGTCTTCGCCGTCCATGTCGACGGCGCGCGCGACCAGATCGCGCCACGTCGGATCGGTGTCGTCCACCAGATCGACGTCGTCCAGCAGGGCCACCGCCCCGCCGCCGTCGGGCAGGATCAGACCCAGCACTTCCATCACATCGCCGTCGGGCCCGACGTGGGCCTCGGCCTGAACGATCACGGCCGCCTGCTCGCCGTCCTCCTCCCACCAGATGACGGGCTGAGGCAGCTCCATGTTGATGACGCGCGCCTCTTCAGTGTCGCCCAGGGCGAACACGGCCTTGCCCGCTTGAACGTCGTCCAGCGTCGCCACCGCGCCCGTGAAAGGCGTCAGCCGCGACCAGTCGTCGACGTCGAAACCGCCGCCGTCTTCATCCAGCGCATCGTCGTTCTGGCTCATCGCCGCTCCTTGGTCGGACACGCCCGAGGCGTCGCGTCCACTTAGAGGCTGCGCGCCCAAAGTCCACCAGGCTTGCGTCCTGTCACATCGGCGTGACTTCCCCCGCCTGACGGGCTAAGACCTCGGGCAAAATCATATCTGGTTCAGGAGACTATCCATGGCGCGCATCACGCTGCGACAACTGCTCGACCACGCGGCGGAGCACGACTACGGCCTGCCCGCCTACAACATCAACAACATGGAGCAGGGCCTGGCCATCATGGAGGCCGCCGACGCCGTCAATGCGCCGGTCATCATCCAAGCCTCGCGCGGCGCCCGCTCCTACGCCAACGACGTCGTCCTGGCCAAGCTGATCGACGCCCTGGCCGAACTGTATCCGCACATCCCGGTCTGCATGCACCAGGACCACGGCAACGGCCCGGCCACCTGCGCCACCGCCATCCAGTACGGCTTCACCTCGGTGATGATGGACGGCTCGCTGGAAGAAGACGCCAAGACCCCCGCCTCCTACGAATACAACGTCGAAGTGACCCGCCGCGTCACCGAGATGGCCCACAGCTGCGGCGTCTCGGTCGAGGGCGAACTGGGCGTGCTGGGTTCACTGGAAACCGGCATGGGCGAGGCCGAAGACGGCCACGGCTTCGAAGGCAAGCTGGACCACTCGGCCCTGCTGACCGACCCGGATCAGGCCGTCGACTTCGTCAAGGCCACCAAGGTCGACGCCCTGGCCATCGCCATGGGCACCTCGCACGGCGCCTATAAGTTCACGCGTCAGCCGGACGGTGAAGTCCTGGCCATGAACGTGATCGAGGAAATCCACCGTCGCCTGCCCAACACCCACCTGGTGATGCACGGATCAAGCTCGGTGCCGCAGGATCTGCAGGACATCATCAACGCCTATGGCGGCCAGATGCCCCAGACCTGGGGCGTACCGGTCGAAGAGATCCAGCGCGGCATCAAGAACGGCGTGCGCAAGGTGAACATCGACACCGACAACCGCATGGCCATGACCGGCGCCATCCGCAAACTGCTGGCCGAGAAGCCGGGCGAGTTCGATCCCCGCGCCTATCTGAAGCCCGCCAAGGAAGCCATGCGCAAGCTGTGCCAGGAGCGCTATCTGCAGTTCGGCTGCGAAGGCCAGGCGTCGAAGATCAAGCCCCTGTCCACGGCCCAGATGGCCAAGCGCTACGCCGGCGGCGAACTGGACCCGCGCATCGGCTGATCGCCGGTCGCATCGCCGTCAAATTGAAACGCCCGCCTCCGTCGACCGGAGGCGGGCGTTTTCATGTTCACCAGACGCCGTAACGGCCATCGAGCATACGGCGCACAGTCCGCAGTTCGACCTCAGCGTAGCGCAGGTCGTCCTCGGCCCGCCGCGCGGAGCGATGCGCGTCGTCCAGTTCGCCCTCGACCTCGCGGATGCGGTTGCGGATACGCTGGCGCTCTTCGGAGGTCAGGCCTTCCTGACGCAGTTCGCGCCGCTTGGCGTCCAGCTTGTCCTCACGGCTTTCGATGCGACGGATCGCCGAGTTCAACGCGCTTTCGGCCGAAGAGACGGCCTGCTCGACCTCATACAGCTGTCGTCCGTCGCGATGCGCGGGCACGAAGGCCCGCTCTTCCGCCGGCGAACAGACGCCCTGATAGGTTCCGCCCGCACGCCCCGCGCGGAAGCCGTTCTCCCAGGTGCAATAGGTCCGCAACCCATCCTCGCGCGCCGCCATATAGGCGCTCATGTTCGGGGTCACGCCATGCTTGGCGCAGGCCTTGGCGTGGTTATGCAGGCGGCTGGACGGATGCCCTTCGGCCCCATCGCGGTAGCCCTGTCCGCCCCAGTCGCCGACCAGGCACTGGCCCTCGCTCATCGTGGCGCAGCCCGACAACAGGACGACGCTGGATGCCGCAACGACGGCGACGGTCAGCAACTTCATTTAGGCCTCTAGACAACAGCCGCGCTCGAGGTCCGATGACGCCTCTTCACGCAAGCCATGCTATTTCACACCATGGCTGATGAACCTTTACTGTCGGAAGACGACGAAGCGCCTGAATTGCTCAACGCGCGCATCGACGCGCCGGGCGTGCGTCTGGACAAGGCTCTGGCCGAGGCCTTCCCGACCCTGTCCCGCGCCCGGCTCCAGGCCCTGCTGGCCGACGGCGCCGTCACCCGCGACGGCCAGACGGTCTCCAACGGTTCGGCCAAGGCCCAACCCGGTCTCTATGTGGTCGCCCTGCCGCCCGTCGCCCCGGCCACGCCCCAGCCGGAAGCCATTCCTCTGACCGTCCTGTTCGAGGACGCCGACCTGATCGTCATCGACAAGGCGCCCGGCATGGCCGCCCACCCGGCGCCGGGCTGCGAGACAGGCACTCTGGTCAACGCCCTGCTTGCCCACTGCGGCGACAGTCTCTCCGGCATCGGCGGCGTCGCCCGCCCCGGCATCGTCCACCGCCTGGACAAGGACACTTCGGGCGTCATGGTCGCCGCCAAGTCCGACCGCGCCCACGCAGGTCTGTCCGCCCTGTTCGCCGCCCACGACATCGAGCGCACCTATGTGGCCCTGACGCGCGGCGCGCCCTCGCCCGAAAAGGGCCGCATCCAGACCCAGATCGGCCGCTCCAGCGGCGACCGCAAGAAGATGGCCGTGCTGCGCTCCGGCGGGCGCGAAGCGATCACCGACTATGTGGTTCAGCAAACCTTCGGCCGCCCGGCCAAGGCCTCGAACGCCCCGCTAGCCGCTCGCGTCGCCTGCACCCTGCACACCGGCCGCACCCACCAGATCCGCGTCCACATGGCGTCCAAGGGCGCGCCCCTGCTCGGCGATCCTGTCTACGGCTCGGGCAGCCCCGCCGCCACCGTCCGCGCCGCCGTCGAGGAGTCCGGCTTGATACGCCAGGCCCTGCACGCCGCCGTCCTCGGCTTCATCCACCCCGTCACCGGCGAAGCCCTCCGCTTCGAAACCGCCCCGCCCGAGGACATGCTGCGGCTGGAAGCCCTGCTCAGCGAACTCTGACGCTTTGGCGCGCCGTCGCGTCTGCGCCAAACTGTCCGCTTTATTAGCAACAACATCTGTGCTAGATAATCGCCACGACGGACGACCCGCGCGGTCGCCGCCGAATTGAGACAATCCGCCCCTTTCGCTCCGGGCAACGGATTCCCATCTTATCAGTTGAGGGGCGAGGCGATGATGCACGTCATGTGGTCAAAGCCGCGGCGCCTGCTCTAGCATTCGGTCGGAGGGACCACATGGCCAATACCACGCTGACGGTGATGTCGCCTGAACAGGGACTGTCCCGTTATCTCACGGAAATCCGTAAGTTTCCGATGCTGACCAAGGATGAGGAGTTCATGCTCGCCAAGCGGTGGAGCGAACACCAGGATCCTGAGGCCGCCCACCGTCTCGTGACCTCTCACCTGCGCCTCGTGGCCAAGATCGCCATGGGTTATCGCGGCTACGGCCTGCCGATCGGCGAGGTGATCTCCGAGGGCAACGTCGGCCTGATGCAGGCCGTCAAGAAATTCGATCCCGACAAGGGCTTCCGCCTGGCGACCTACGCCATGTGGTGGATTCGCGCCTCGATCCAGGAATACATCCTGCGTTCCTGGTCTCTCGTGAAGATGGGCACCACGGCGGCGCAGAAGAAGCTCTTCTTCAACCTGCGCAAGGCCAAGAGCCAGATCTCGGCCTTCGAGGAAGGCGACCTGCACCCGGAACACCTGGCGGCCATCGCCACCAAGCTGGGCGTGTCGGAAGAAGAAGTCACCAACATGAACCGCCGCCTCGGCGGCGACGCTTCGCTGAACGCCCCGTTGCGCGCGGACGGCGAAAGCGAGTGGCAGGACTGGCTGGCCGACGACGACGCCGTCAGCCAGGAGACCCAACTCGCCGAAGACGAGGAAAAGTCGATCCGCATGAGCCTGCTGCAAGAGGCCATGGAGGAGTTGACCGACCGCGAGAAGCACATCCTGACCGAGCGTCGCCTCAAGGACGACCCGGTCACGCTGGAAGAACTCGCCGGCCAGTACGGCGTCAGCCGCGAACGCGTGCGTCAGATCGAGGTGCGCGCCTTCGAAAAGCTGCAGAAGGCCATGCGCGCTGCGGCCGAGGAACGGAACCTGGTCGACGCCTGACGTCGACCACGGCTCCCTACCCCGCCCGCGCCAGGGTCTCGGGCGGCGCCAGCTTCAGCACCGCCTGAACCGGCGCCGTCAGGACGGCTTTCGTCGGCGCCCCGGCGGCCAGCACCGTATCCAGACCCGCCGCCGCGATCGCCAGCGGCGCGTCGCCGGTCTTGATGGCCAGCGCCTTCAACGTCTCGGCCTGCTGCTTGATGGCCCGTACGGCCTGCATCGGGTCGCTGTCGAACTGCGTCAGGGCCGAGAACAGGATCCGCATCGCCTGATCCTTGACCGCCACCGCGGCCTCGGCGCCGGAACGCGGCTTGTCCGCCTTGCGCTTCTGCGGTCCGGCGTAGTCGTCCGAGTTGAAGCGCCGCCGATCCGGGCCGACATAACCCACCGCCTCGACCCAGTCGCGCGGCTTGGTCGCCAGGTTCTCGATCCGACGTTGCAGATCGCCGCTGGTGAAGGGTTTTCTCAGGAACTCGTGCACGCCGGAATCCCGCGCGCCCTTGATGGCGCTGGCGGTCGCCTCGGCCGTCACCATGATGATCGGCGCGCGTCGGCACGACAGGCTGGAGCGACGGATGCGCCGCACCAGGGCCTCGCCGTCCAGCTTCGGCCCCGCCCGCTCGGTGCAGATCAGGCCCGGCTCCATCTCGCGCGCCAGGTCCAGCACGCGCGCCTCGTCGCCCTCGACCACGATCTCGCGCGATCCGAACCCCTTCAGCAGGTCCATCAGCAGGCGCGCGGCGGCGGGATTGGGATCAACGATCAGCACGCGCCGAACCACCGGCGCGATCCTCTGTATCGTTTTGGCGTCTAGGGCGAACACGGGGCGAGCTCCATTCCAGAGCCCGACCCTATGCCCCACGGGTTAAGGCGATGTTGCCTCAGCCCAAAAATGTAAACTTAGCCTTGGAACGGATCGCGCATCAGAATGGTGTCGTCGCGCTCGGGGCTGGTCGACAGCAGGGCCACCGGCGCGCCGATCAGCTCCTCGATCCGCCGCACATACTTCAGCGCATGGGCGTTCAGATCCTTGAAGCTGCGGACGCCGCCCGTGCTCTCGGTCCAGCCTTCCAGCTCCTCGAACACCGGCTCGGCCGAAGCCTGATCCTTCAGGCTGGACGGCAGATAGTCCAGCACCTCGCCGTTGATGCGATAGCCGACGCAGATCTTCAGCGTCTTCAGTCCGTCCAGCACGTCCAGCTTGGTCAGGGCGATGCCGTCGATGCCGTTGATCGCCACCGACTGGCGCACCAGCACCGCATCGAACCAGCCGCAGCGACGCGCCCGGCCGGTGTTCACGCCGACCTCGCGACCCACGACCGCCAGATGTTCGCCGACCTCATCGTTCAGTTCGCAGGCGAAGGGGCCTTCGCCGACGCGCGTCGTATAGGCCTTCACAATGCCCAGCACATAGCCGACGCCGCGCGGACCGACGCCCGACCCCGCCGCCGCCTGTCCGGCGATGGTGTTCGAGCTGGTCACATAGGGATAGGTGCCGTGATCCACGTCCAGGAAGGCGCCCTGCGCCCCTTCGAACAGCACGCGCTTGCCTGCCTTCTGCGCGGCGTCCAGCACCCGCCACGCCGGCTTGACGTAGGGCAGGATCTTCGGCGCGATCTCCAGCAGTTGCGCCAGCAGGGCCGCCGGGTCGATCGGCTCCAGCCCCAGACCCGCGCGCAGCGGATCATGGTGCGAGCGCAGACGGTCGATCTTGATCTTCAGGTCGTCTTCATTGGCCAGGTCGCAGACGCGGATGGCGCGGCGGCCCACCTTGTCCTCATAGGCCGGGCCGATGCCGCGGCCGGTCGTGCCGATCTTGGCGCCCGGCGCGCTGGCGGCGGCCTCGCGCGCCACGTCCAGCGCCGGGTGGATCGGCAGGATCAGGCAGGCGTTGTCGGCGATGGTCAGGATGTCGGGGGTGATGGCCACGCCCTGGGCCTGGATCTTCTCGATCTCGCCGACCAGGTGCCACGGGTCCACGACCACGCCGTTGCCGATGATCGAGGGCTTGCCCTGCACCACGCCCGAAGGCAGCAGCGCTAGCTTGTAGACCTTGCCGTCGACGACCAGCGTATGCCCGGCGTTATGGCCGCCCTGGAACCGCACGACCATGTCGGCCCGGTTCGACAACCAGTCGACAATCTTGCCCTTGCCCTCGTCGCCCCATTGGGCGCCGACCACTGCGACGTTAGCCAAGACCGTTTCTCCGCAATCCAGAATGCGGTGGGAGCCTATAACCCCTGAATCGTCCGGAGTCGCCCCCAAAGGGCGTAGGATGGGCGACAGAATTATCCAACCAGCTCGCCGACCGCCGTCTGGAACGCCCACTCCAGCCACGGCGTCGCGGCCACGACGTCCGCCGTCTCGACCGTGCAACCGCACCACAGGCGCAGGCCCGGAGGCGCATAACGATGCGGCTCCATGTCATAGACCGCCCCTTCGCCTTCCAGCAGCCCCTTGAACCGCTTCACGAAGGCCTTCTGTCCCGCCTCGTCCATCGCCGCCACGCGCGGATCGACGAACTTCAGGCAGACCGACGTGGTCGAGCGGATTTCGGGGCGCTCCGGCAGGAAGTCGATCCAGTCGGTCCGCTCCACCCACTCGGCCAGAGCCGCATAGTTGGCGTCGGTGCGCGCGATCAGCGCGGGCAGGCCGCCCACGCCCTTCGCCCAGTCCAGCGCGTCGATCCAGTCCTCGATGGTCAGGACCGAGAAGGTGTTCATCACCACCCCGTCCGCCAGGGTCCGGTCAAAACCCTTCCTGTCGACGATCCGCAGCACCTTGGGCACGGCCCGATCGGGGCGATAGGCGTCCAGCCGCGCCACGGCGCGCGGCGACAGCACCATCAGGCCGATGCCCGCCTCGCCGCCCAGCGCCTTCTGGAAGCTGAAGGTCGTCACATCCAGCTTGTCCCACGGCAGATCCATCGCAAACGCCGCCGAGGTCGCGTCGCAGATGGTCAGCCCCTCGCGGTCGTCGGCGATCCAGTCCCCATCCGGCACTCGCACGCCCGAGGTCGTGCCGTTCCACGGGAACACCACGTCCTTCTTCGGATCGACCTGGGACAGATCCGGCAGCTCGCCCCACGGCGCCGTCAGCACTTCCGGCTCCAGCTTCAGGTGGTCGCGCACGTCGGTCGCCCAGACCTGACCGAAATTCTCATAGGCGACGACCTGCACCGGCCGCTCGCCCAGCATGCACCACAGCGCAGCCTCGACCGCCCCGGTGTCCGAGCCGGGCGTATAGAGCAGCACATAGTCGTCCGGCGGGCTCAGCACCTCGCGCGTCAGCTTCAGCCCATGCGCAAACCGCTCGGCCACTTCCGGCGCGCGGATGCCCCGGCCCATCAGATTGGTCGGCAGCCCCGCCAACGACCAGCCCGGACGCTTGGCCGTCGGCCCGGCCGAGAACCAGGGGCGAGCGGGCTTGGCGGCGGGCTTGGACGTCATGACGGTCTCTACAGTCTCGGGGAGGAGAAGAAGTAAGCTAAGCCCTTAAGCCGTCAGCGGCCGGGCTTATAGGGCCGGCGTTCACGCCATTCGGCCGCAAACCGGACCAGTTCGTCGTCCGGCGTCTCCGGCAGCGTCACCACCAGCTTCGCCAGCAGATCGCCGCGCTTGCCGTTCGCATAGGCGCCGCGCCCCTTCAGCCGCAGCACCTTGCCCGAGTTCGAGCCCTTGGGGATGGTCATCATCACCGCGCCCTCGGGCGTCGGCACCTGGATCTTCCCGCCCAGCACCGCGTCGGGGACCGACACCGCCAGATCCATCGTCAGATCAGCGCCGTCGCGCTTGAACACCGGGTGCGGCTGGATACGCAGTTCGATCAGGGCGTCGCCCGCCTGACCGCCCCGCCCCGACGCGCCCTGCCCCTTCAACCGGATCACCTGGCCTTCGGACGCGCCCTTGGGAATGGCCACATCCAGCATCCGCCCGTCCGAGAACTGGATGCGCCGCGTCGTCCCGGCGATGGCGTCCTCAAGGCTGATGTCCAGGGTGGCCCGCACGTCCTGGCCGCGCCCGCCGCCGAACCCACGCCCGGCCCCACGCCCGCCGCCGCCGAAAGCGCCGAAAATCTCTTCCAGATCGATGTCGTCGAAGCTGGCCCGGCCGCCGGGACCGCCCTCGCCGCGCCCGCCGAAGCCGAAGCCCCCGAAACCCCCGCCGCCCGGCCGTCCGCCCTGCGCCCCGCCGCCGAAGCCGCGAAACTGCTCGCGTCCGTCGGCGTCGATCTCGCCGCGATCATACTTCGCCCGCTTCTCGGCGTCGCCCAACAGGTCGAAGGCGGCGGTGATGCGCTTGAACCGTTCCTCGGCGGCCTTGTCGCCGGGATTCTTGTCGGGGTGCAGTTCCTTGGCCAGCTTGCGGAACGCCTTCTTGATCTCGTCCGCGCTCGCGCCCTTGGAAACGCCCAGTTCCTGATAGGGATCGCCAGCCAATTTTCGCTCCACTCGGATCAATACGAACCAGAGCGTCAGTTAAGCCATGCGCCCGCCCGCCGAAAGAGGCGAGGATGGTTTCCTCATGTTGCAACACCCTCTCCCGGCGGGAGAGGGCCTTGTATCTCACAACCCCAACACCGCCTCCGTCCCCCAGCCATACCCTTCGCCCCACTGAGCCACGGCAACCCGGACGCCCGCCCCAACGCCCCCGGGAAAGTCCGCCGCGACCTCTACCGCGCCATAGACCGCCGCCAGCCCCTCGACCTCCCAAACCCGGCGCACGACGACGCCGTCCAGCACCCGCACCCGAAACCGCCTCGGATCGACCTCGGGCGGCTCGCCTTCCCAACCGTCGCCGCCCCGCCGCACGCGCGGCAACCAGTTCAACCGCCACCCGCCGCCCTCCGACCTCGCCTGCAGATGCGCCGGTCGCCACGGCGCCGCGTTCCGGTTGCTCCAGACGAAGCCGACCTCCGTCGTCCCCGCCCCGCCCGGCGGCGAACCCACAGGCCCCGCCCGCCAGATCCGCGGCAATCCACGCTCGACCGCATCGACCTCGGCGCGCGCCATGCCGCGATCCAGCACCACGACCAGCGTCCCCGGTTCCGCCCCGCGCGCGGCCGCCTCTTCCGTCCCCTGCTGTCCGCGCAACAGGCCGCTCAACCGCCACACGTCGCCGCCGACCATCTCGGCCCGGCGGAACTGCACCAGCTCCCACCCGTCCGCACTGCGCACCGCCAGCAGATTGGCGCCCGACAGAACCGCCTCGGCCGCCCGGCTCTGCGGCGCCTGCCCCTCGATCCGCACGTTCAGCACGCCCGTCTCGTCCCTGCGCCCGACCACGCCGGGCCGCAAGCGCGCCGTCAGCGTCCCCACCGTCGCGGGCGTCTCCACCACCGCCCTCTGCGTCAGACTGTCGACTGAGGCCCCGCCATGCAGGGCCATCGGCGTCCACGGCTCCGCCGCGGCCGCGACCACCGGCCGCCCGTCCGCCTCCTCGCCCGGCAGAGGCGGCAGGTCCAACAGCATCAGGAACGGCGCCCCCGGCGTTCCCGCCCCGCCGCCGTCTCCGCGCCAATCCTCGGGCGCGTCCACGACAGCGACCTCGACCACCGGCGCCAGCACCGCCCTGGGCGTCTCATCCCAGTCCAGCCGCTCGACGCGCCAGTCGCCCGCACGCCCCTCCACCGCCGTCACATCGCCCGGCTCCAGCCTCAGCGCCTCCAGCGGCCCCAGCTTCAGCGTCAGCCGCTCCACCGCCTCGCCCGCCAACAGCCGCTGCGCCGCCGCCGTCGCCAGCCCGGCCCCGACCACGGCGGGCAAGGCCGCATCCACGCCGCCGCCTTCGCCCTCGCCGCGCACCGTCACCGCGCCCAACTGATAATCCGCCGCCTCATCGATGAAGCGCAGCCGCGCCGCGCCCGGCCGAGGCGTCAACCGACGATCCGCCGCCGCGCTCCCGCCCTTGTCGGGCAGGGCCAGCGCCGCCTGATGCAGCGTCATCCCCCGCGCCGTCTCGCCCAGCACGGCCACCCGACCACCCCGCTCGGCTGTCGTCGCCCCCAGCGCCTGCACCAGCGGCGACAAGGCGTCCTTCGTCGCCATCGGCCGGTCGATGACATAGCCCGTCACCCCGCCGTCCACCGCCCCGAGCGTGAAGTCCGTCTCCGCCAAACCGCCGCGCTTCAGGATCGCCTCGATCAGCCCGCGCGCATCGCCGCCCATCCGCCCGTTCAGCCAGTGCCCCGTGCGCCAGGCGCCCGCATCGGCCCACACTTCACTCAGCGCCGGAAACGCCGGATAAGGCCGCGCGTCCCAGCACCAGACGTCCGCCCCTTCCAGCATCGGCCCGCCATAGACGCTTGAAACCGGGTTGTTCGCGGGCTGCGCATAATGCCCCAGCACCGCCTCGATCAGCCGCCGCTGCATCCGGTCGTCGCGCGCCCCGGTCGAGTACGGCGGAAGGGCGTTCTCGCTGCTCTTCGGGTCTTGGAACAGGTTCGGCGCATTGCCCCCGCGATCCACCGCCGCACAGCCGAACTCGGTCAGCCGGATCGGCTTCATCCCCGGAACCCAGGCCGTCGGCGACGCCTGCCGCACGCCGCCCACGCGCTCATGATGCCGGTTCGACCACCAGCCCTTCAGATCCTTGTAGCACCAGATCCAGTCCTCGCCGTGGGCGCCGTCCGTGATCGGCGTCCGCGTCTGCGCCGCCCGATCCGCCGCGCTGGCGTAGAACCAGTCATACCCCTCGCCGCCCGCCACCTGCGCCGCCAGATAGGCCGGGTCCGACGGCCCCTTGAAATCTTCGGCGTCCCGCCCTCCGGCGCCCGCGCGCCAGTCGCCCATCGGCGGATACCAGTCGATGCCGACGTAATCGATGTTCGGGTCCGCCCACAGCGGATCGAGGTGAAACCTTGCCTCTCCATCCCTCTGCCAGCCGAAATACTCCGACCAGTCGGCAGCGTAGCTCAGCTTGACCCGCGCCCCGACCACCGCCCGACACTCCGCCGCCAGCGTCCGGAACTGCGCCACCGCCGGAAAGCCTCCGTCCGCATCCCGCGTCCAGGTCAGCCCTCGCATCTCCGAGCCGATCAGCAGGCCGTCCGCCCCCTCATCCGCCGCCATGCGGGCATAGTGCAGCGCCAGCCGCCTCAACCCCCAACCGCCCGCCGTCCCGAACAGAGCCGCGACCTCGGCCGTCGCCCCCGCCCCGTCCGTCCCCGTGATCCGCCCCCGCCACGGATAGCCGGGGCAGTCCATGAAGACGAAGGGATACAGCGTCACCTCCAGCCCGCGCGCCTTCAGCGCCCGGATCGCCTGCCGCACGCTGTCGTCCGAGGGCGTGCCGCCATAGGCCGGACCATCCTCTACCTGAGAGATCAGATGCGCGTCCGCCCGCTCGACCCCGGCCACGCGCCAGACCAGCGGCTCGGTCGGTTTCTGACGCCGCTCCACCCCCGGCCGGATGCGGCAATGGCTCATGCGTATGTCGTCGCCGAACCAGCCGACCACCAGACTGACCCGCTTCAACCTCGGCGCCTGGGCCGTCAGCTGATCCAGCGAGGCCTCCAGGTCGGTCTGACCCGCCGTCAAATGCACGTTCTCCGGCGTCGATTTCGCCAGCCCTTCGCGCCGCATCACCGGCTCGGTCGCCAGGCAGAACTCCCCCGCGCCGGGGATCAGGCAAACGCCCTCAAGCCGGTCTTCCAGCTGCGGCGCCGCCCCCTGCGGCCGCCGGAACACCTCGAACGCCAGTTGCGGCGGCCGGTCGCCCCAGGCGTCCAGCGGCAGATCCTCGAACACCACATAGGCTGTACCGCGATAAGCGGGCGCCCGCCCCTCCACCGCCTCGATCAACGGATCCGGCGTCTGATCCTCGGTCCCGCGATGCAGGCGCATGGTCACGCCCGCCATGTCCATCGGCTGGCCGTCGGCCCAGATGCGGCCCACTCCGTCGATCGGCCCCTCGCACAGGGCCACCGCGAAACTCAGCGAATAGGCGTAGTCGACCGTCTTTCCCGCCTTGCCCGCCGACCGCTTCTCCTTGCGCTCCAGAAACCGCGCGGCCCAGATCACCTGTCCCGTCACCCGCGCCCGCCCGAAGACGCAGGCCATCGGCGCCCCCTCGGCCGAGGATTGCAGCTTCAGCCCCTCCAGCCTCGGCCCGACCTGCCGCGCGGGCGACAATCCAGCGACCAGCCTGTCGTCCAGCGCCCGCCCCAGCAGCCCCCCGGCCAACAGGCCCAGGCTGCTGACGCCCGCCATGCCCCCAAGGCCGCCCAGCAGCACCTGCGCCATCGTCTACTCCTTCAAAATCGTCCGGGATTCAGGCCAGCGAAAGGCCGCGACCAGACGCCGCCGCCACCACGGCCCCATCCAGCTTTCCACGACCGAGCGGCCCCAATAGGCGTGGATCATCCGCCGCTCCGGCGCCTCGACCGCGCTCAACACCGCGCAGTGTTTGGCCGGCGCGCCCGCCGCCATGCGGAACAGCAGCACGTCGCCCAGCCCCACCCGCTCCGGCGATATCTCCACCAGCCAGCGCCGCGCCGCCGACCACAACGCCTCCTCGCCCCCGACCTCGGCCCAGTCGGGGCGATAGGGCGGCGGCGCCTCCGGTTCCTCGCCCATCACCTCGCGCCACACCCCGCGCACCAGGCCCAGACAGTCCGCCCCCTCGCCTTTCAAGCTAGCCTGATGCCGATACGGCGTGCCCAGCCAAACGCGCGCAGCGGTCACGATCTGCGCGCGCCACGCCTCTCCCTCCCTTTCATGGGGAGGGTGGTCGCGCAGCGACCGGGTGGGGAGGGCTTGCTGATCGGGGCGCGGCGCTTGAACAGCCCCGCCGCCCCCACCCGGCTTCGGCTCCGCCTCAGCCACCCTCCCCATGAAGGGGAGGGAGAGATCAGCGCCCGCCCTCATCGCCTGCGGCTCCCGCCGTCATTGCGTCCCGCCACGGGCCGCGCGGTCAGAAAATCCTCGCCCGGCACATCCGGAAACCCCTGGAAATTCACTCCATTGCCGAACACGCCCACACAGGTCGCCCACCGCTTGTCGCAACTGCGCCCCGCAACCGCCGCCGCGCCCAATCGGCAACGCCCGTCGCCCAGCACCGCGTCGCAGCCCCGGCCATAGGTCCGCCCGACCACCCGCTCCAGCGCCGCCATCGGCCCGTTCAGGTCGGCGATGAACCGCCCCTCCTCGCGCCGTATCCGCGCCAGCCGCCCCGTCCACAGCCGCACCTTCAGGTCCGGCCGCATCCAGTCCACGCGCCACAGTTCGACCCCGGCGGCGTCATACCGCCCCGACGCTATGTCCTCTTCGGTGATCGCCGCATCATCCAATCCGCCCGACGCCGACAGCGCGCCCGCCGCCAGCCCGACCTCGCCCTCGCCCGCCCCGCCGGTCCAGCCGCTGGCCGCCCGGCACGCCACGCCCTCGACCTCCAGATCGCGGTCATGGTCGGTGAAGCCCATCACCCGCCCATCCGACCGCCTCAGCAGCCAGGCATGACACAGCGTCGCCGCCCCGCTCTCGATGCGGGCGGCCAGTTCGTTCGGAACATTGCGCATGGCTCAGACCCGCACTTCGATCAGAGGCATGGCGACCATCCGCCCGGCGCCGAAGCTCTCCAGCGTCACCTCCATCCGATCCGCGTCGAAGCGCACCGGCACGTCGAAGGCGAACCCCGCCGTCACCGGCGCGCCTTGAGGCGGCGCCGTCGCCAGCGTCACCCGCCCCGTCGTCGTCTCCAGATTGAAGGCCGCGGTCTCCACGCCCGCCACGGCCACGCGCACCGATCCCTCGACCGGCTTGGCGATGACCCGCCGGTGATCCCCATAGGCCTTGCTCAGCTGAAAGACGCGCGCCTGCCCGTCTCCAGTCCCGATCGCCTGATCCAGCGACGTCACGGCCGCCCCCGGCGCCCCGCTCCTGAAGTCCGCGAAGTCGCGAAACCGGAACCCGTGCAGCCGCCCGCGCCGCGCCTCGAAAAACGCCGTCAGCGCCGCCATGTCGTCCAGCGACCGCAACCCCGCCCCGATCAAATAGCGCCTGCGCCCGTCCGCCCAGGGCGTCGAGCGCCGCTCGACCCCCGAGGCGAGCGTCGTGATCTCCGTCCTGCGCTCGACCCCGCCGGTCGAACCGAACGCCAGCCGCGCGGGCAGGCGCACCTCATGAAAGGCCATGCGTCCTCGCTAGTTTGATGTGGATTGCGTCCCGTCGCGGGACAGTTTGCGAACGTCTCGCGAAAAACTTCGCCTAACGTCAGACTTCGGGTTGTCCGCGCCGCCCGCGTCAGCCATGCTTTCGCCACACCACGGCGAAGCCGTTCAACGACAGGAGATCCGCGTGCGCGGCGAAATACTCAGCTATGACGACGTCTCGGGCACGGGCCTGATCAGCGGCGACGACAGCATCCGCTACGGCTTCACCCGCGCGGACATCCAGGCTGGCGGAACCGTCGCCGTCGGCGCCCGTGTCGACTTCGTGCCGGAAGGCATGGAGGCGACCCAGGTCATGATCCTGGCCTCCACCGCCCCCGCCGCCGCCTTCGGCCAAGCCGCCGCCTCATCGACGGGCGGCGCTCCGCTCGGCGCCTATGACTTCGCCACGGCCATGTTCTCGTTCAACGGCCGCCTGCGTCGTCAGCATTTCTGGATCAGCTGGCTGATCCTGTTCGGCGTCGGCCTGATCCTGAACTTCATCCCGTTCCTGAACCTGCTGGGCCTCGCCCTGCTGTGGCCGCACCTCGCCATCGGCGTGAAGCGCCTGCACGACATGGGCAAGGCGGGTTGGATTATCGCCATCCCCTACGTCGTCATGATCGGCGGCTGGGTCTTCGCCTTCATGTCGATCGGCGTTTCGGCCTTCATGAACGCCCAGGCGCTGGAAAACGAGGATCCCGCCGTCATCCTCAGCACCTTCGGCCCGGCGCTGGGCATCCTCAGCCTGACCTGGCTGGTCGCTATCGGCTTCTGGCTCTGGATCGGCATCTCCGACAGCCAGCCCGGCGACAACAAATACGGCCCGAACCCCAAGGGCGAGTAGTCGACCCATCGGTCTGAAAGGGACGCCTCCGGGCGTCCCTTTTTGTTTGCGCTATCGTTCGGCGCCCGGCGCCTCCCTGCTTGAACGCCGCTAGCCGCGCGCGCCCAGGGCCGCCGCCCGCGCCAGCATCCGGGCGATCTGCGTCTCCGAGCGCAGCAGCCCTTCGGCCCCTCCATCCACCGTGACGTTCACCGTCACCCCGGCCCCCGAACCAGAGCGACCGCCCATCGGCTCGACCGTCCCCGCGCTCGCCGGACGGAACACCTCCGGTCCGCGCTCCCCGACCAGATAGGCCCCGCCGCCCAACACCAGCCCGCCGTCCGCCCGCGCCCCGCCGAAGCCGCCCAGCGCCGCCGCTATGGCCCCCGACAGTCCGCCGCCGCGCGCGCCCGCCGCCGCATTAACCGCGTTCAGCACCGCCCGCGCCAGTTCGGCCAGCGTCACCTCTCCGTCCGCCGCCGCCCGCGTCAGCGACCGCGTGAGGCTGGCCCCCGCGCGCCCGAAGGCGTCCTCGATCGAGGCCGCCGCCCGTTCCGCCGGCTCCTTCAGCGCCTCCAGCGCCGCCGCGGCCTCCGCCGCCTTCACCGGCACGGCGTCGATCCCGTCCGGCCTGAAACTATCGGTCATCCGGCCACATCTCCTGCATCCGCTCCAGTTCGCCCCGTCCCAGCGGCGCCGCCTGAACCGGCCCGGCCGTCAGCATCCGCCACTCCTTCAGCGACAGCCGCCAGAAGCTCTCCGGCGCCACGCTCATCCGCGCCGCCGCCTGCATCATCTCCGCCCATTGACGGTCTTGGGGCGTCATCAGGCGGCCGCCGCAAAGGCCTTCGCCACCGCCTCCGCCGCCTCACGCGGATCGACCGACGCGCTCGCCAGCCCCTCCGCCAGCGCAACCTCGCCCCCGCCGCGCAACAGCGCCGCCAGCACCACCATCAGATCCCGCGCCGACAGCGCCTTCATCCGCTCGGCCAGCGCCGCCATCCCGGCGACGCCCAGCCCGGTCTCGATCTCCGCCAACGCCCCCAGCGTCAGACACAGCTTCCGCTCCGCCCCCGCCAAAATCGCGGCGACCTCGCCCCGCACGCCGTTCACGCTCATAGCGGCGAGAACCCAATCTCGCCCGCGCTGGCCAGGCTCAGCGCAAAACTGGCCTCGCCCTCATGCTCCCCGGCGTATTCCAGCGCAGCGACCAGAAACGGCCCCTCCAGCACGCCGAAGTCCGGCACGATCAGCCGCCACGTCTTCGCCGCCTGCTCAAAGAAGGCCTCGCGGATCAGGGCGTCCGAAGCCGCGTCTCGAAAAATCCCCTGACCCGACACCGCCGCCGACTTCACGCCCGCCCCCGCCAGCAGTTCGCGCCACCGCCCGGCGCTGTCGCTGTCGGTCGCATCCACCGTCTTGGCGTTCAGCGAGATCGTCCTCGCCCTCAGCCCCGCCACCGTGGTGAAGGCGCCCCCCGCGCCCTCGATCTTCAGCAGGATGTCCTTGCCGCGTTGCGCCGTCATGATGTTCCCCGTTTCTCTGTTTCCTTCCCCCGGTGGGAGAAGGTGGCCCGAAGGGCCGGATGAGGGTTCCCGGTCGCCGTCGGCTGAAAGCCGCCGCGCCACGGCTGACGCCGACTGCAACGTCAACCCCTCACCCTTTCGCCTTGCCGATCGCTTCGCTCCCGGAGGCTCAAGCCCTCTCCCGCCGGGAGAGGGTTCAGATCTCTTCCGTCACCGCCCGCACCCGCATCACCGCCCACGCCCGCTTCAGATCCGGGCTGCGGAACAGGTCCGTAAACGTCATCGCCACGCTGACCGCCTTCACCCCGTCCGCCTCCAGCGGCGCATCGGCCAGCCGCGCCCGCACCGCCGCCGCCACGGCCCGCGCCTCCTCCAGCCCCCTGAACTGACTGGCGCAGGTCAAGGTCAGCCGCTGCTCCACCCCGCCGCCGTCGGCGTTCAGCGGCCGGCTCTCGCACCGCCCGATCACCAGATGCGGAAACCCCGCCCCGGACGGCGCTTCGTCCCACACCCGCACCGGATCGCCCAGCAGCGCCTTCAGCGCCCCGTCGTCGCCCAGATGCGCGATCAGCGCCTTCACCAGCGCCCCTTCATGATCCTTCATCGCGCTCGCTCCAGGTTCAGCCGCACCCGGCCCGCCGCCTTCGGATCGGCCTCGATCCCGACCACGCCCCAGTCCGCCCCGCCGAAGCGCACGACCAGCCCTTCCTCCAGCCTCGGATCGGCCCGCACGGTGGCGCTCAGCGTCTCGACGCCGCGCGTCACGCCCGCTTCCGTCCGCTCGCGCCGCCTGCGCGCGCCCAACGCCAGCCACAGCGACCCGACCGGCTCATAGCTGACCACCTGCCCGCCATAGGGCGTCTGCGCCTCAACCGGCCGCACCACCGACGCCACCACCTTCATCGCCCCCGCGCTCACAGCCGCACCACGCGATAGGGCGCGATCCACCCCTCGACCGGCGCCGCGCTCATCTCGCCGTCGCCGCGCTCATAGGCGCGCATCACCAGCATCATCACCGCCAGCCTCAGCGGCGCCGGCGAGGTCGAAGTCAGGCTCAACCCGACCTCCCCCTCCACCCGCGCCCTGGCGGCGTCGATCAGCGTCTGGATCAGCCCGTCCTCCGCCTCATGCTCGACGCGCAGGAACAGCTTCGCCTCCGCGAGGCTCACGGGTGCGCTCATTCAAATCTC
Organism: Brevundimonas sp. 357; assembly: GCF_003938605.1. Taxonomy (GTDB): domain Bacteria; phylum Pseudomonadota; class Alphaproteobacteria; order Caulobacterales; family Caulobacteraceae; genus Brevundimonas. The sequence goes on from NZ_RHWX01000013.1 coordinate 79,867, forward strand.
CCTATGTTCCTTTTCCTTCTCCCCTTGTGGGAGAAGGTGGCCGCCGCAGGCGGACGGATGAGGGGTCTTGCGCCCGCGAAACCCCTCACCCTCCCACCGCTCACGCGGCGGGCCCCTCCCTCTCCCACAAGGGGAGAGGGCTCTCGTTCGCCGCCCCTACGAAGCCGCGAACTTCATCAGCTTGATCGCGTCGAAATTCTGCACCCCGCCGCCGACACGCTTGGTCGTGTAGAACAGCACATAGGGCTTGGCCGAATAGGGATCGCGCAACACCCGCACCCCCGCCCGATCCACGATCAGATAGCCGCGCGTAAAGTCGCCGAACGCGATCGACAGACTGTTGGCCGCCACATCCGGCATCGTCTCGATCTCGGTGACCGGATAGCCCAGCAGACTGGCCGTCTCGCCCGGCCGCGTCGCCGGCGACCAGACATAGTTCCCGTCCGCGTCCTTGAACTTGCGCACCGCCGAGACCGTGCGCCGGTTCATCACGAAACGCCCGTTCGGCCGATACTGAGCCTTGGGCGCATAGATCAGGTCGATCAGCTTATCGACCGGACTGGCGCTGGCGAAGGCCCCCGCCGCGCCCGAGACCACCGTGCCGATCTGGCCCCAGGTCTGCGTGCCCTCGGTCGCCGTGGCGTAGGCCAGGAAGCCCTTGGGCTTGTTCACCCCGTCGCCGCTGACGAAGGCCGCCGTCTCCTGCGCCGCGAAGGCGTCCTCGACCTCGGCCGCCAGCCATTCGTCCAGGTCGATCAGGGCGTCGTCCAGCAGGCTCTGCGTCGCCGCCGGACAGGCGTAGAGATCCGCCGAAGAGAACTCCAGCAACGCCAGCGTCGCCGGGTCCGTCTCGGGCCTGGCCGCCGTCTCGGCCACCCAGCCCGCCTGAACGCCCGCCGTCGACACCGGCTTCCTGAACACGCCCGAGCCGACCGTGCGCACCGTGGCGATCTCGCGCATCGGCGACCCGGCCATCAGGCGCCGCTCGATCGCGCGCTCCGTCTCCGGCGGCACGACATAGCCCGCCGAGTTCGACGCCGACGACAGCCCCGCCTTCAGCTCCAACCCGTGCGAGGCGCCCGACTTCATATAGCCGTCCCACGCCGCCTTGGCCTCGGGCGCCGCGACCACGGCGGGCGGCTCGGCCCCCAACATCGGACGGCGGCTCTCGCTCAGCGCACGGTCCATGCGCGCCTGCGCGCTGGCCACGGCCTGATCGATGCGCGCCACCTTCTCCTCCAGCAGCGCATCGGCGGAAGCCTTCTTTTCGATCTCGTCCAGACGGGCGTCGTTGGCCCCTTTGAACGCCTCGAACGCGGCCATCATCTCATGCATGGCGGCGCGCGCCTCGGGCGTGCCCGAGACGGTCTTGGTCTCTTTCATGGTCTCTCCAGAAAAATGCGCGACCGTCCTGCGGCGCGCCGTCAACCGGGCCAGGCCCGGAACGGGTGCGATCCTTCGTGCATCCGGGGAACCGTGCTACGCCGTCCTCGGATCAAGGGATGGATCAATGTTCAAGATCGCCGTCGCCGCCGTGTCTGCAGCTGGGCTCATGTCATGCACGGCGCATGACGCTTCGGCTCAACGCCTCTCCGCCGCCTCGCCGTCAGAAGCGCCGCGCGTCTCGCCGGACCGGGGCCGCCTTTCGGCCTACACCTCGATCAATCTGCGGATGTTCGAGACCCTCGGCGCCTGCGAGCACCTCAATCGCGACGGCGCCGGCGATCAGGCTTTCTCGGCCCATCTCCGCCGCCACGCCCCGGCCGCCGATCAGGCCGAACGACGCGCCCTCCGCGCGGCCTACGACCGAGGCCGGACGCCCGCCGTCGCCGCCCGCCAGACGGCCGAAACCTGCGCCATCGCCATGCGCGGCTACGACCAGGAAACGCCCGAACTGCACGGCCGCCGCGACGATCGCCCCCTCGCCTCGCCCAAGCTCTGAGCCATGCGGATCGTCTTCCTCTACGGCCCCGTCGGCGCGGGCAAGCTGACCGTCGGCCGCGAACTGGCGCGCCTGACCGGCCTGCCGCTGTTCCACAACCACTTCGTCGTCGACGCCGTCGGCGCCGTGTTCGACTTCGGCTCCGAGCCCTTCATCCGCTTGCGCGAAGCCTTCTGGCTCCAGACCTTCGCCGAGGCGGCCCGCGCCGGGCGCTCGCTCATCTTCACCTTCGCGCCCGAGGCCACGGTGGACCCCGGTTTCCCCGCGCGCGTCCAGGCGGCCGTCGAACCGTTCGGCGGCGTCGTCACCTTCATCGCCCTGGCCGTCTCGCCCGAGGAACAGGAACGCCGGATCGTCCAGCCCAGCCGCGCCGCCTTCGGCAAGCTCCAGTCGGTCGATCTGCTGCGCCGCCTCCGCGCCGAGTTCGACGCCAGTCTGGCCGCCATGCCGCCCGCCGACCTGACCATCGACACCGAGGCCTGCTCACCGCCCCAGGCCGCCGAGCGCATCGCCGCCCACCTGGCCGACCGATAGGCCGTCAGGCGTCAGGCCCCCGCACCCCGAACCGCGCCCCCGGCAGCATCGGAAACGTCACCAGCGACACCTCCCACAGCTCGACCGCGCTCAGCACCCTCAAGCGCCCCTCGCGCCGCGCCTTCATCGCCCGAAAGCCGATCGACAACCCGTCCAGCGCCCCGGCCCGCGTCAGGACGGCGGCGTAGCGGGCCTCGGCGGACCAGTCCTCGATCCGCCCCTCGACCCACAGGCCGCGCTCGTCCTCGACCATCCGGTCCCAGACGCCGACCACGGCGCGGCTCTCATGCTGATGCAGCATCCGCACCCCGCCCGCGCCGGTCTTGGCCAGGCTCTCGGCGAAAACGCCGCGCGCCGTCACGTCCCCGTTCAGGTCCGCCACGCCCCACAGGGAGGCGTAGCCGGCGATAGCCAGCCCCGCCCTTGTCCGGCTTGTCGCCGCCATCATTTCTCCTCCAAACGCCGCTCGATCCGCTCGACCGCCGCGCGCGTCGCTTCGCCCTGGGCCTCCAGCCGCGCCAATCGCTCGGCGACCAGCCTCTGCTCGCCCACGCGCTGCTCCAGCGTCGCGATCCGCGCCGCCGCCCCGCCTGCCCAAACCAGGCCCCCGATAGTCTGCACCAGCAAGGCCGCGATCAGGGCGACGGGCATCTTCTTCATCGCCTCCATCACGCCTCCACCCCGGCCATCCGGCGCCGTTCCTCGTCAGTCAGGAAGCTCGCGGCATTCAGCCGCGCCCACAGCGCGTCCCGTTCGACCTGCAACGCCGGAACCGCATCCAGATCCGGCTCGACCCGGCAATCGACGAAGCGGCTCCCCAGCCACCCCGTCATCGCCCCCGCCGCCTTCCGCACCAGCGGGATCACTGTCCCGCGCCAGAAGGCCGCGTTCGCCTCGCGATAGTTGGCGTAGGTCGCATCCCCGGGAATCCCCAGCAGCTGCGGCGGCACGCCGAACGCCAGGGCGATCTCCCGCGCCGCCGCGTGCTTGCCGGCGATGAAGTCCATGTCGTGCGGCGTCAGGCTCATCGGCTTCCAGTCCAACCCGCCTTCCAGCAACAACGGCCGCCCGGCGTTGCGCGCCCCGGCATGGGCCTCGCCCAGCTCCGCCTTCAGCGCCTCGAACTGATCCGCCGTCAGCCGCTCCCCGTCCTTGGCGCCATAGACCAGCGCCCCCGACGGCCGCGCCGCATTGTCCAGCAGCGCCTTGTTCCAGGCCCCCGACGCATTGTGCACGTCGATGGCGAAGGCCGCCGCCTCCAGCGGTGAAAACCCGTAATGATCGTCCGTCGGGTGAAACAGCTTCAGGTGCATGACCGGCGACCAGCCGTCGCCATGCCGCCCGATCCGCACCGCGCGCCCGCCGACCGCATACTCATAGGCTTCCGGCCAGCCCGCCCGTCCCGGAACCACCTTCACCCGATCCGGCCTCAGCGCCCACAGCTCGTCCGGCGCCCCGTCGCCGTCGGCGTCGCCGGTCGCCTCGACATAGGCGTTGCCCGCCGTCTGCAGCGCGCCGTACAGCGCCTCCATCAACTCCCCGCCCGACTGATCGGGATTGGGCTTGGCCAACAACCGCGCCAGCGGATGGTCCGCCGTCCGCACGCCCCCGACCATCACCATCAAGGGCGTCGAGGCCGCCGCCTCCGCGATCATCCGCACACAGCGATAGGCCACGGCGTTCTTGCCGAATCCCTCGTCCGCCAGATGGGCGTAGTCGCGCGGCGTCCACCGCGCCCGGCCCGCCCCAGTCAAGGCGATCAGCGGCCCCGTGCGGCTATCCTTGATCTCGGGCGCAGAAACACGCCGCCGACCGAACGGTCGTCGCCAATCCATATGGTTCTCCATCAAGAGCTCGACCTCTCAGCAACGGAGGGAGCGCATTCGCTATAGAAAAAGGCGCACCAAATCAGGTGCGCCTTCCTTAAGTTCAGCTGTATTTTCAGATGGGCTACGCCAGCGCACAGCCATTAAAACCACCCGAAAGATCGATAGCGGCAGTATTAGCTCTATCCACCGAAATATTCTTATCGCCGCGCCGCCCAGATGCCGAAAAAAATACGTTCAGCACAGTCAGGTAAACTCTGGACAATATAGGATCAGAGGCTGCACTAGCGGCAAGACCATTCACAACAAAGACAGCAAAAAGCTCCTGCTTATCCTTAGGCATAGATTCCAAATCAAAGGCCAAAATTCTGGATCTTTCGCTAACAATTGGCCTCGACGCCTTCAGTCTTCCGCCCAATATATGTAGGGCCAGCTGACGAGCATGTGTAGGGGCTCCAGCATTTCTTGAAAAAGAGGCTACAAAATCGATGACGCTTTCAGGTGTCGCATCATCGCTAATCAAGCGCTGTGCCGCACGGTAATAGTTATCAAGAAATTCAGATGAGGCTTGCAAATCGCGATGGTGGCACCGCGCCCAAGTGAGCATGATCCACGTCACGGCGAAGGCGCAAACCGCTGTGGCGGCGAGAGGCGCAAATGATTGCATTACACTTCTCCCTGATCGTAACGACGTTCTGCAGCATCTGACATTGCCACCGCATTAACAAGAATCCAATGGGTCATCTGGTTCCGCCCTGCCCCGTGCCGCTGCCTTTTTGCTGCCTTTGGCGACGCTGGCCTACGCTGTTAGCGATCTTTCGCTCCATCTCTTTGCGCTTGTGCGTGACGCGACGCTGCTCAGCAACAGCAGCAGAAACAGCCGATATAATGGCCGGCGAGCGCCAAGCTAGGATTCCAACCAGCAGCCAAAGCGGCCCAAGGCGAACTAGCACATTCAGCCAGGCGCTAAAATTCTCGCCGAGTTCAAGTTCCAAAGCTGCCAAATCCCCCAAGATTCGCAGCAACTTAGCTAATAGAACAGCATTACCGCAATAGCGACGCTTTACGCCATCGTCACAACGCCCGCAACCTCGGCTGCGTCTTCCCGGCCAGCAGCAGATGTGTCAGCGCCCAGACCAGCGCATCCGCCCGATCCGGGCTCTGGCTCCCCGGCGTCTCGCTCCCCAGCGCCATCATCTCTTCCTCCAGCGCCGGAAACGCGCCGCAGTGGACCACCCGCCCCTGCTCATACAAGGCCGCCACCGGCTCCGCCCGCGCCTTCTTCGACCGGCTGGCGTGGACCAGCCTCACCTGCGCCGGACAGTCCGCCTGCCCCAGCAGGGTGCGCACCATCTCCCCGCCCTGATTGGCCTCGGCCAGCACCAGGTCAGCCTCGAACTCCCGCGCCGTCTCGGCCACGCGCCGCGCCCAGCCCGCAGGCGACAGCCCCCGCGCCGAGCGATCCGCCAGCACATAGCCCGTCTTATCTTTGCGCCCCGCGACCACGATCCCACAGGCGTCGCCGTGGGCGCTGGCGGGCGGATCGACCGCCACCACCACCCGCTCGAACTTCGCCGGTCGGCTTCCCCGCGCCCGCGCCAGATCCTCGGCCCGAAACAGGGCGCCGTCGGCTTCGACCACCAGCCCCTCCATCTCCTGCGCCTCCAGCCGCGTCCCGGCGTAGAGCGCCTGCAGATGCCCGAGAAACCCCGGCGCCAGATTGTCCGCATTGTTCTTGGTCGCCAGCCGCGCCTTCACCACCCCCGGCTCGGCCAGCAACCGCCTCAGCGCCGGGATCGGACGCGGCGTCGTCGTGATCGCCAGCTTGGGATCCGCCCCCAGCCGCAGCCCGAACCTCAGGTTCGACAGCGTCGCCTCGATGTTCCTCCAGGCGCAGAATTCATCCGCCCAGGCCGCATGAAACTGCGGCCCCCTCAGACTGTCCGGGTCTTCCGCCGAAAACGCATAGGCCGCCGCGCCCGAGGGCCAGACCAGTCTGCGCCGCCCCGCCTCCCAGCGCGGCCGGTTGTCGCCCGGCGCCTGGGCCTTCAGCCCCGACGGCCCCTCGACCATCACCTCGCGCACGTCGTGCAGCGCCGGACCCACCAGGGCGAAGGTGCGATCCTCCGTCTTGGCCAGTTCATTCATCCAGAACCCGCCCGCGAAGGTCTTGCCCGACCCGCGCCCGCCCAGCAGCACCCAGGTCCGCCAATCCGTGTCAGGCGGCGGCCAGACCTGATCGTCGTTCAGCCTCGGCGTCGCCTTCAGCAGCCGCAGCAACTCCTCGCGCGTCGCCCGTTCCAGCCGCTGCTGCGCCAAACCCCTTGCGCTCGGCGACCCCGAGAAGATGATCGAGACGAGACTGCAGCTCTGCCCGCACGGCCCGTTCTTCGTCATCGGTGATGTCACGATCGTCTTCGCTCATTCCGTCCTCTTCAGGGTCGCGAGGCTTTCGAGGGGGCGAAGCCGCCAAGGCCGCCACAGCCTTGGCCGTGCGGGCCAGCACGCCGATGGCGCGCCCCCGCTTCTCGGCCTCGGCCACATCGGTCGGAGGCTCCGCGGCGGCCACCACGGCGATCGCCTCGTCGGTCAGCTGCATCAGCCGCCCCAGCGCCCCATCCAGCCACTGCGCGACCGCCGCCGCCCGCCCCGCCTCGTCCCCTTTTCCCGCCATGACCGAACCATAGCGGACCAGCGTCCTCAGGCTGACAACCAGCCTCCAGAACGTCGAAAAGCCGGGAATTTACAGGGATCGGCGCCCCCGGCTGCGATAGCCGGGACGAGATGGCCTTCGCCTAGCCCGCCATCGCGGTCGGCCCGTCGCCCGTCAGCCACCGCGTCAAGGCGGCGGCCAGTTCGGCGATCTGGATCGGCTTGGCCAGGTGTCCGTCCATGCCCGCCTCCAGGCAGCGCGCCACCTGCTCAGCCTGGACGTTGGCGGTCAGGGCCAGGATCGGCGTCCGGCGCCCCGTGCCCGCCTGCATCCGGCGGATCTCGCGCGTGGCCCTCAGCCCGTCCATGACCGGCATGTGCACGTCCATCAGCACCAGGTCATAGGCGCCCGAATGCACGGCGTGGACCGCCTCAGCCCCGTCGGCCACGGCGTCGATCTCCAGCCCCAGATTGCGCAGGATGGCGCTGACCAGTTCGCGGTTGGCGGCCGCGTCGTCGGCCATCAGCACCCGACCGCGGATCGCAGGGTCCGCCGCCTGTCCCTGGCGCGTCTCGACCGTTTCATCCTCGGCCTCGGCCACGGCCAGCGGCGCCTCGAACCAGAAGGTCGAGCCCTGCCCCGGGGTGCTGTCCACCCCAATCCGCCCGTCCATCAGCTCGACCAGACGGCGTGAAATCGCCAGACCCAGCCCCGTCCCGCCATAGACCCGCGTCGTCGAGGCGTCGGCCTGGGTGAAGCGGTGGAACAGCTCATCGACCTTTTCGGCCGGAATACCGATGCCGGTGTCGCTGACCGTCGCACGCATACGCCACAGACCGTTCTCGTCGAACCGCCCGTCCAGCGTCAGCGTCACCTCGCCCCGCGCCGTGAACTTCACCGCATTGGACAGGAAGTTCAGCATCACCTGGCGCAGCCGCCCCTTGTCGCCGGTCAGGCGCGCGGGCGTATCGGCGGCCACCACCACGCGCAGGGTCAGCCCCTTGAGCGAGCACTGGCTTTCGATGATGGCGGCGGCGCCGTCCACCAGGGCCCGCGTGTCGAACGGCTCGGGGTCCATCTCGATCGCGTCGGCTTCCAGCTTGGAATAGTCGAGGATGTCGTTGATGACGCCCAGCAGGGCCTCCGACGCCGTGGCGATACGCTCGACATAGATGCGCTCTTCCGGCGGCAGATGCTCCGACCCCTGCAACAGGCCGGAGAAGCCGATCACGCTGGTCAACGGCGTCCGCAGCTCATGGCTCATATTGGCCAGGAATTCGCTCTTGGCCTGAACCGCCGCCTCGGCGGTCTCCTTGGCTTCCAGCACCTCCGCCTCCAGCGCCTTGCGCTGGGTCATGTCGCGGATCACCACCACCACGTCGTCGACATGGCCGTGTTCGTCCCTCAGCGCCTTGAAGGTGCACTCGACCCAGACGGTCTCGCCATTCTTGTGCACCGCCCGGTGCTCCAGACGGGTCGGCTCGCCGCTCTTCACCGCCTTGCCGATGGCGCCCAGCACCAGGTGCCGGTCCTCGGGGTGGACATAGTCGGTCGACTGCCCGGTCATCTCTTCAAAGGTCCAGCCCAGAAGCTGCTGGATCGCCGGCGAGATGTATTTGCTCGACCCGTCCATCTTGACCCGGGTGATGACGTCGCCGGTGTTCTCGGCCAGCAGGCGATAGCGACGCTCATTGGTCTGGGCCGCCCGCAGCAGGCCCTCGCGCTCGGTCACGTCCTGCATGACGCCGAACAGGGCGATCACCCGGCCGGTGGCGTCCTTCTCCGCGGCGCCCTCGGCCGCCACGACGCGCTCGACGCCGTCAGCCCCGACCAGCCTCAGCTTAAAGGTATAGCCTTCGCCCGTCTTCAACGCCCGCTCGACCAGGCGTTGAATCTCCGCGCGATCGTCTTCGTGATAGTGGCTGAACACGTCCTCCAGCGTGGGCGAGAAGGCGCCCGGCGCGATCGCATGGATACGGTAGATCTCGTCCGACCAGGTCACGGCCCCGGTCACGACCTCATAGCGCCAGCGCCCGACCCCGACCATGTCCTCGGCCAGCCGCAGCGTCTCCAGACGCGCCGCCTCCTGGCGCATGGCCTCGGCATGCTCCATCAGCTCGCCCGCCAGCCCGGCCAGCTCGCGGATCAGCCGCAGCTCCGTCTCGGTCGGCGCCGGACGCGGCTTGACGTCCATCACCCCGATGGCGCCCGCCGCGCGGCCGTCGGCCCCGCGCACCGTGGCCCCCAGGAAGAAGCGCACGCGCGGCTCTCCGACCACCATGGGGTGATCGCGATAGACCGGATGCTCCAGCGCGTCCTCGACCACCACCACGGCGTCGACGCCCATGCCCGCCAGGGTGTGGCTGACGCTGCTCATGCGCGGGATGCTGGTCTCGTCCAGGCCTACGCCGGACAGGAAGACGGCCCGTTCCTCGTCCAGCACGGTGATCATGGCGTGGGGCGCGCTGAACGCCGCGCAGGCGATCGCCGTCAGCCGATCGAAGGCGTCACGCCCGCCCGCCGCAGATTTCGATTGTGTCGCGACAATAGCCATTTTCGCCCCCACCCTGGCCCGCCCCCAACGAATTATTCGTTAGCGACGCCCCGTTCGCCCATCCATTCCGGCGCTTCGAAGTCCAGCGCGTCCTCCGGCTCCTTCAACGCCAGTTCCGAAATCGTCTGACGCCGCACCGACACCCCGGCCGTGTGCACCGTCTCCGGATCGCCGGACACCAGCGGATGCCACCAGGCCAGCGTCCGCCCTTCATCCAGCCGGCGATAGGCGCACGACAGCGGCATCCATTTCAGCCGCTCGATGTTGTCCGGCGTCAGCTGCACGCAGTCCGGCACCTCGGTCTGACGCTGGGCGTAGTCGGTGCAGGTGCAGCGGTCCGGGTCGAACAGCTTGCAATGGACGTGCGTCGGAATGATCTGGCCCGTGTCCTCATCCTCAAACCGGATGACGCAGCACAGGCCGCAACCGTCGCACAGGCTCTCCCACTCGGTCGGAGACATCTCCGCCAGGGTCTTGGTTTCCCAGAAAGGCTTGGGCGACGTGGAATTCATGGGCGCGCCCTATACGCCCCAAATCCCCGTCTGTCGCGGCTTTCAGTGAGTCACGCTCTTGGAGAAGACGTTGATCACCACCACCCCGCCGATGATCAGCGCCAGGCCGACGATCGCCGGAACGTCCAGCTTCTGCTTGAACAGGAACAGGCCGATCACCGAGATCAGCACCACCCCCAGCCCGCTCCAGATGGCGTAGGCCAGCCCCACCGGCATCTGCTTCAGCGCCAGGGTCAGCAGATAGAAGGCGACGCCGTAACACACCGCCAGCCCCGCCGTCGGCCAGGGTCTGGTGAACTGCTGCGACTGCTGCAACAGGGTCGTGCCCATCACTTCAAAGCCGATCGCCCCCAGCAGGGCCAGCCAGGTCGTCGGGTTCATTCAGCGGCCTCGCCATAGGCGTCCGTCAACAGGCTGCCCGGCGTCAGCAGTGACAGAAGGGCCTTCCTCTGCTCCGGCGACACCTCATGCGTGCCGAACAGATCGGTCATCCACAGGCCGTCGGCGATCAGTCGCAGCATCAGGGCGTCGTCCCGGCCCATGGCGTCTTCCGGGTCGTCGACCGCCAGGCTGCGGATCGCCGCGCGCCAGCGTGGGATCAGGCTCGGCTCGATGGCGCAGGCGACGAGGGCCGCGCGGCCGATGCTGAGGTCGCGCTCCGTCGCCGGTTCGTTGACGATCGTCCTCAGATAGGCCCGCGCGTTGCGGCCATAAGGGTTGGGGTCGCGCGCCGCCTCCGCCAGAACCGTCGTCGTCATCTCGATCGCCAGGTAGTCGATCACCCCTTCGAGCAAGGCCAGCTTATTGGGGAAGTGGTGCAGCAAGGCGCCCTTGCTGAACGGCAGACGCGCCACGACCGCATCCAGCGTCACCGCCATCGCCCCTTGGTCGGCGGCGATCTCGATGGCCATTTCTATGATCTGGCGACGGGTGTCTTCGGGCGTGCGGCGGATGGTTTGCGTGTCCATGACGCTTTACATACCAACTGGACGGTATGCGTCAAGCCAAGACTCGCTCAGGCCCGTCTCGCTCTCCGCCGCGCCAGATAGACCCCGACCACCGTCGCCACCGTCAGGATCATGCCCAGGAAGACGGCGCCCAGCCCCATGAAGACCGTGGAGAACAACTGCCCCATGAACCCTTGTCCCACGGCGATCACCGTCTGCGGCCCGACCTGCCCGTCATAGTCGGCCGAAATCCTGTAGGTTCCGGCTCGTTCGACGCGGAACACGTTGATCGCCTCGCCCTGACGCCCGCCCAGTGTGTAGGTGGAGCTTCCCATGGGCGCGCTCACGGCCACCGGCGCGCCGTCCTCCGCCTCGACGCGGACGGCCAGACCGGGCACTTGATCGACCGCATAGACCCGGCCGTCGACGACGCTGCGATATTCCAGAAAGACCGTGTGCCGGCCCGGCTCCAGCCGCAGTTCGCGCGCGCCCGGCACGACGATCTGCTCCAGCCCGTCGTCCAGCTTCGACAGTTGCGTGAACAGCACTGCGCCCATGGCCGCGAACCCGCAGATCATGGGCAACGCCGCCAAGGCGTACCAGCCCCGGCCCGGTCCCTTCTTCGCGGCGCGACCGTCTCTTGCCGAGGCGCTCAGATCCATTCCACCCTCCGTCGTCAACGCCCGCGACTACAGCCCGCCGCCAGGGAAGCGTCAACGCCGATGGCCGAAGCGACGGTCAGTCGCTATATGCGCCCCCATGGCCGCCAGACCCCCCCTTGTCGCTCTCAAAGACGTCCGCCTTCAGGACGGTCCCCGCCCGCTGTTCGACGGCGTCGACATGGCGATGGAGCCGCGCAGCCGCGCAGCCCTGGTCGGCCGCAACGGGGCGGGCAAGTCCACCCTGATGAAGGTGGTCATGGGTCTGATCGAGCCGGACTCGGGCGACCGCTCGGTCCAGGCCGGCACCCGCTTCGCCTATGTCCCGCAGGAGCCGGTCATCACCGGCGAGACCCTGGCCGACTACGCCGCCTCGGGCGAGGCCGAGCGCTGGACCGCCGAAAGCTGGCTGGAGACCTTCGGCCTCGACCCGAACAAATCCACGCAAGGCCTGTCCGGCGGCGAGATTCGCCGCGCCGCCCTCGCCAAGGCCTTCGCCGAAGAGCCCGACCTGCTGCTGCTGGACGAGCCGACCAACCACCTCGACATCCTGGCCATCGAACTGCTGGAGAACGAGCTGATCCAGGCCCGTTTCGCCCTGCTGGTGGTCAGCCACGACCGCGCCTTCCTGAACCGCGTCACCGACACCGTCCACTGGCTGGAAGGCCGCAGGGTCCGCACCCTCAACAAGGGCTTCGTCGAGTTCGACGACTGGGCGGCCAAGGTCATGGAGGAAGAGGCCGAGTCCCTGCGCCGCCTGACCAAGCGCATCGAGGCCGAGACCTACACCTTCTACCGCTCCATCACCGCCCAGCGCACCCGCAACGAGGGCCGCGCCCGCGCCCTGCAGCAGATGCGTCTGGACCGGGCCGAACGGGTCAAGGATCTGCCGCGCGAGCTGAACCTCGGCGTCGATTCCGGCGCCGTCTCGGGCAAGCTGGTGGCCGACATCAAGGGCGTCAGCAAGGCGTTCGGCGACCGCGCCATCTTCCGCAACCTGACCACCCGCATCATCCGCGGCGACCGTCTGGCCATCGTCGGCCCCAACGGCGCGGGCAAGACCACCCTGGTCAAGGTGCTGCTGGGCGAACTGGCCCCGGACGAGGGAACCGTCCGCATGGGCGCCAACCTGGAATCCCTCTACCTCGACCAGTCGCGCGAGGGGCTGAAGTCGGACATGACCCTGTGGGACGCCCTGACGCCGGGCGGGGGCGACAGCATTCTGGTGCGCGGGCGCTCCATGCACGTCGCCGCCTACGCCAAGGACTTCCTGTTCCAGGAGGCCCAGCTGAAGCAGCCCATCTCCACCCTGTCGGGCGGCGAGCGCAACCGCCTGCTGCTGGCGCGGGCGCTGGCCCAGCCCGCCAATCTGCTGATCCTCGACGAGCCGACCAACGACCTCGACATGGACACGCTGGAGAAGCTGGAGGAGCTGCTGGAATCCTACGACGGCACCCTGATCCTGGTGTCGCACGACCGCGATTTCGTCGACCGCCTGGCCACCTCGACCATCGCCCTCAACGGTCGCGGCGACGTGGTCGAGACCCCCGGCGGCTGGCGGGACTTCCTGCGCCAGAACCCCGGCTTCCTCGCCCCGCCCCCGACCCACGCCGAGGCAGCCCCCTCCGGGGCGCGTCGGGTCGAGAAGTCGGAGCTTTCCGACCGCGCCCCCAAGAAACAAGCCAAGCTCTCGTATAAGGACGCCCGCCGTCTGGAAGAGGTCGAAAAGCTGATGGAGACCCTGCCGGTCGAGATCGCCCGACAGGACGCCGTCCTGGCCGACCCCGACCTCTATGCGCGCGACCCGGCCGCCTTCGACCGCGCCATGAAGGCCGCCGAAAAGGCCCGCGCCGAGCTGGAGGCCGCCGAGCTGGACTGGCTGGAGCTGGAAGAAAAGAAGGCCGCCCTGGCGAGCTGACGAACACGCGCGCCTCGCCGCATATTCTTCGTCAAACCCCTCCGCATCCGGCCAACCCTTCCGCAACGAGCGCGGAAGCCACGGTTTACATTCGGCCCCGCTTGTCGCCTCATTCCAAGCTGGGCGGCGCTGTTCGCGCGCCCGGCTCTCGAGGGGGAGCCGCGTAAACCAACTGGGGGTTTATCCATGAAGAGACTGCTTGTCGTCGCCGCTTCGGCGCTGGCCCTGGCCGGGCCGGCCATGGCGCAAAGCGGAGGCCAGAGCGGGCCTCAGGGCGCGCCGCGCGTCGATGTCGCCGCCGCGAACCGCACCGAAGCCGCCATCCCGCCGCCCGTCATGTCCGAGACCCGCCACACCGGCGTCTTCGGCGGCCAGCGCATCGCCTACCGCGCCATCGCCGGCGAGACCTATCTGAAGGACAAGGAAGGCAAGCCGCTCGCGGCCATGGTCTCCTACAGCTACATCAAGGAAGGTCCGACGGACCCGAACCGCCCCGTGACCTTCCTGTGGAACGGCGGCCCTGGCTCCGGCTCCCTGTGGCTGCACATGGGCGCCTTCGGGCCCAAGCGCGTGGTCGTGCCGTCGGACGCCCGCGACGACGGCGCCGCGCCCTTCCCCATCATCGACAACGTCGACTCCCTGCTGGACGTCACCGACATCGTCTTCATCGACCCGATCGGCACCGGCTTCAGCCGCGCCCTGGGCAAGACCGACCCGGCCGACTACTGGGGCGTGACCAAGGACGCCAAGTCGATCGCCGAGTTCATCCGCCTGTGGCTGAACGAGCACGGCCGCTGGAACGCGCCGAAATTCATCGGCGGCGAGAGCTACGGCACCACCCGTTCGGCGGCGGTGATCAACGAGTTGGAAGGCAGTTACACCGACGTATCGATCAACGGCATCCTGCTGATCTCGTCGATCCTCGACTTCAGCCTGGCCGCCGACGCTCAGGGCAATGAGCTGGGCTTCGTCACCACCCTGCCCTCGATGGCGGCCGCCGCCTGGTACCACGACAAGGTGCCGAACAAGCCCGCCACGGTCGAGGAATTCGTCGCCGAGGCCCGCGCCTGGGCCATCGGCCCCTACGCCTCGGCCCTGCTGAAGGGCAACGCCCTGCCCGCCGACGAACGGGCGACGATCCTACAGCAGCTGTCGCGCTACACCGGCATCTCCCAGACCTATCTGAGCAACGCCAACCTGCGCCTGTCGCCCGGCCGCTTCTACAAGGAGCTGCTGCGGGATCGCGGCCTGACCATCGGCCGTCTGGACGCCCGCTACACCGGCGTCGACTACGACAACGCAGGCGATCGCCCGGACAACGACCCCAGCTTCTACGGCATCGACGGCGCCTATACCGCCGCCATGAACGCCTGGTCGCGCGAAGGCCTGAAGTATTCGCCCGACGTGGTCTATTCCTCGATCGGCGGCACCCGGAACTGGGACTGGAACCTGCCGACCGCCGGACGCGGCGGGGCGGAATATCTGAACGTGGCTCCCTACATCGGCCGCGCCCTGCGTGAGAACAGCGGCCTGCGCGTCTGGGTGGGTCAGGGCTACTACGACTTCGCCACGCCCTTCTTCGGCGCCGAATACTCGCTGAACCGTCCGGGCTTCCCGACCGACGGCCGCATCGAGTGGCACTACTACCACTCGGGCCACATGATGTACGTGCGCGAGGACGACCTGAAGAAGTTGTCGACCGACATCCGCACATTCATCCGCAATCGCTGATGATCCGCCGCCATCCGCTCCTGCGAGCGGGTGGCGGTCGCTTTCCTGTGGACAACGCAAGACGCTGATCCGCTTCCGCGAATTTCTTCCGCCCACAGATATCCACAAACTTGCCCACCGCGTCCGGGTCGATTTCGCACAGACGCTCCGGTTTGGGCGCTTGCCCAATAACGGATTTCGCGGGAACGTCAACAGGCCGAGGGACACGGCGGCGCGGAAATCCGGGGAGACCCGGAGATCAAGCGGACCGGTCCGGCTCTCTGACCCAGGGTTCCAAGCCTCTTCGGAGGACGCGGAAACACCGAAGCAGGGCCCAGGCTCCCGATCCTTTAGCGCCTCGGCGCCGGGATCACGGAGAACCAGGCCGGGATCGACGGACGGCGCGAGGTTCGCCTTGCGGAACGCCGAAGACCAGGGGCCGATGGAACGACAGTCGAACGACGCCGGGTCCGCCCGCCGACGCTAAAGACCGACTTCCGACCCGATAGCGGCCAAGTCCAACCCGGACTTGGCGAGGGGACGCGATCCGCGATCCGACCGGCGACGGTCTGGCTCAAAGGGTTACGTCCCCTCGCTCAATTCCGGCGCATGATTTCCGGGCTGAAATCCCGCCCGGCGACGCCTCGCCGCCTTTCCAAGCGCGGCCCGCCCCCCTACACCCTAGACGTGATGACTCGCGCCCGCCTGCACCGACGCGGCCTGATGGCCGGCGCCCTCGGCCTGACCGCCCTGGGCGTCCTGTCCGCGTGCGGCCGACGCCCGGCCCAAACCGACGAATCCGGCCGGGTGCGCCTGCGGGTGGCGGCGGGCGGCCCGACGGGCGCGCTTCACGGCGGCTTCTACCAGGCCGTCGCGACCGGGGCCTATGAACGGCGCGGCCTCAACGTCGAGATTCTGGCCGGGCCGTCGGGCGCCGACATCCCCGCCCTGCTGGCCGCCAGCGCGGTCGAACTGGCCGTCGGCCGCGACAGCTTCCTGCCCCTGCGGCTGATCGCCGACCGGGCGCCGGTCAAAGCCGTGGCCGCCTTCCTGCAGAAAGATCCCGTCGTCCTGCTGGCTCACCCCGGCCAGGAGCTGGAGGATCTGACCGTCCTGCGCGGCCGCCGCATCCTGATGGAGCCGGGCGACCAGACCGGCTTCTGGACCTGGCTGCGCGCCCGCTTCGACCTGACGCCCGACCAGGCGCAGACCGGCGCCCCCGAGGACAATCTGAAGACCTTCCGCGAGGATCGCCAAAGCGTGCTGATCGCCCGCCTGACCGACGGCGCGCCCAGCCTGATTGCGCGCGAGGTCGGCTTCCAGCCCCTGGTCCTGACCCCGGCCGAGGACGGTTATCCCTCCTATTCCGGCCTGGTGCTGGCGCCCAACGCCTTCGCCCGCGACAACGCCCAGGCCCTGCGCGACTTCATCGCCGCCTCGGTCGAGGGCTGGCGCGACTATGTCCACGGCGACGGGGCCAAGGGCGACGCCCTGATCCGCCGCGCCCATCCTGACCTGCCCCAGCGCGTGCTCGACGCCGCCCGCGCCTCTCTGCGCGCCCAGGCCATGGTCGACGGCGGCGATGCGGCCCTCTACGGCCTGGGGGCCATGACCCCCGAACGCTGGCAGGCCTTCGCCGAGCAGACCCAGGACGCCTATTCCGTCGTCCCCGACTGGCGCGAGGCCTTCACCAGCCAGTATCTGCCCTCGCGCGGCTAAGACCGCCCGGCGTTAGGCGAGGATTAAGCCGCGCCGCCTAGGGTGTCCGGCTGAACGTCTTCACCTTGCACGAGGCGCCGGTGCCGCGCATCCTGACCATAGCCGCTCTTCTGCCCGCGCTCGGCGCCTCGACGGCCGCCCTGGCCCAGGCCGCGCCGTGGGCCCCGCCGCAGGCTCAGGCGCCCTATCCGCCCGCCGCCTATGATCGCCAGCTGTCCTGGCCGGGCCGCGCCCAGGTCCATCCGTCCAGCCATACGACCCCCGCCTATCCGGCCGCGCCCGCCGACGGCTTCGCCCCGCCGCAGGAAGCAGCCTACTTCGCGGCGCCCGCCGCCCAGACCGCCGCCCAGACCGTCGCCCGCCCGGCCGTCATCCCCCACGGAGGCTATCCCTGGCGCGCCGGCGCGCCGGGCTACAACCGCCAGCTGACGCCTGCCCAAGCCTGGGGCGCGCCGTCGCCGATCCCGGCCCCGCCGTCTTCGGCCAACGCCCTGACGCCCGCGCCCGACTTCCGTCCCGTGACCAACCATACCGACGCGGCCTGGGGCCCCTACGTCTCGCCCCCGGCCCAGCAGCCCGCGCCGACCTACACGCCGCCGGCGCCGTATCAGCCGACCTACCAGCCTGCGCCCTGGACGCGTCAGCCTCTCTCGGTCCCGCCCCAGCCCGTCGCGCCGCCGCCTTCGAGCGAGGCCCCCGCGCCCTACGTCCCCGAGCGCCAGCCCCAGCCCCAGCCGATAGAGCGCGCCCCGGCGCCCAGCCACGTTCCCTGGACGCGCGCCCAGCCCCAGCCGCAACCCGCGCCCCCGCCGCCCGTCCAGCGCACGCCGCCGCCCGAACCGGCGCCGATGCCTATGCCCGAGCCTGTGCGGCCGATGCCGACGCCGCCTGCGCCAGCCCAGCCCATCCCGGTCCAGCCCGCCCCGCGCGCCGTCGCGCCCGCGCCCCGACCGGCCCCGCAACCCGCCCCTGAGCCGGTCCGCCAGCCCGCGCCTGTCGCCGAGCGCATTCCTGAGCACATCCCCGCGCCGCCCGTTCAACCTCCGGCCCCGCCGCCCGCCCAGCCTGCGCCGCAGCCGACGCCTGCGCCCGCCCCGGCTCCGGCCGACCCGGCCTTCGACCCGATGGCCCCCCGCCGCGACGCGCCGATCTTCCAGTTGCAGCGCAACACGCCCCCGCCGCCTGCTGCGACGCCCGCCCCCGCTCCGGCTCAAGGTCAGGCGCCTGCAGCCCCAACGCCCCAACCTGCGCCTCAGCCCGTGTCGAACGGCGCCCCGGCCCAGCAAGGCAGCGCCCGCTACTATTCCGTCCACCGTCAGGCGGGCCGCCAGCCGGACGCCACGCCCCTGCCCGCGCCCAACTATCTGGACGCCCTGCCGGTCGAGCTGACTGAAACGCCGTCCTCCGACGACCTGGCCCAGCCGCCCGAGCCGCCCGCCGTCATGCGCGACGCCCAGGGCCGCCTGCGCGCCGCCCCGCTGGCCGATGACCCGATGCTGCCATGAGCGACGGCGCCCCCCTGCCTCCCCCGGCCGAGACCGGCTCGCGCCTGCCCGACCTGATCGCCCTGGCGCAGGAGGCGTCCAGCCCCAAGCGGCGCGCCCTGCTGCGTGAGCTGACCGACTGCTTCTTCGGCGCAGCCCAGCGCACGGAGGCCGAGACCGCCCTCTACGGCGCCGTCCTATCCGATCTGACCGACGCCATGGAGACGGCCGTGCGCGCCGAACTGGCCGAACGGTTCGCCCAGTCGCCGGACGCTCCGCATCAGCTGATCCGCCGCCTGGCCAATGACGAGGCCGAGACCGTCGCCGCCCCCGTCCTCAGCGCCTCGCCGGTGCTGACCGAGGCCGATCTGATCGGCGTGGTGCGTTCGCGCAGCCAGGGCCACCTGCGCGCCGTCAGCCGCCGCGCCGCCGTGTCCGAGGCCGTGTCCGACGCCATCGTCGAGCGCGGCGACGACGAGACCCTGGGCGTGCTGCTGGGCAACGAAGGCGCCGCCCTGTCGCGCGCCGCGACCGAAACCGCCGTCGAGCGCGCCCGCGCCAACCCGGCCCTGCACGCCGTCACGGTCGAGCGCGCCAGCCTGCCGCCCGACCTGCTGAACGACATGTATTTCGCGGTCGAGGCCCGCCTGCGTCAGCGCATCCTGGAGCAGAACGCGCGTCTGGACCCGGCCCTGCTGGAAAGCGCCCTGGCCGCCGGCCGAACCCGCGTGGCGGCCGAAGACGGCGCCCTGCCCGCCGACTACGCCGAGAGCCTGGCCTATGTCGAGGAACTGCGCGCCGCCAACCAGCTGACGCCCCAGGTGCTGGCCCGCTTCCTGCGCTCGGGCGGCCAGACCGCCTTCCTGATCGCCCTGTCGCAACTGGCCGACGTCGACTTCCACACCGCCCGCCAGATCATCGAGCGGCGCGAGCTGGACGCCCTGGCCGTGATCTGCAAGGCGGCGGACCTGGATCGCGCCCTGTTCCTGACCTACGCCGTGGTGCTGCTGAACACCGACGACAACGCCATGGGCAAGGCCCGCGCCTACGCCGGGATGTACAACGAGCTGACGCGCGAGGCGGCCCTGCGGACCCTGCGCTTCTGGCGCGCCCGCAAGGCCATGCAGGCGGCCTGACGGCTTTCGCAGCAGCATTCGGACAGCAAAACGCCCGCCTTTCGCTGGAAAGGCGGGCGTCAGTTTTTTAGTCGCGCTGGCGTATTACTTGCGCGTCGCGCGAGCCGGCTTACGGCCGCCCTGACCTAGGCCCATCTGCTTGGCCAAATCCGAACGCGCCTTGGCGTAGTTCGGAGCGACCATCGGATAGTCTTTCGGCAGACCCCACTTGGCGCGGTATTCCTCGGGGCTCATGTTGTATTTCGTGCGCAGGTGACGCTTAAGCGACTTGAACTTGCGACCATCTTCCAGACAGATCAGGAAGTCTGGCGTAATCGACTTGCGGACCGGAACGGCCGGTTCTTGCGGTTCAGGCTCGGCTTCCGCCGGCGCGACGGAAACGCCTGACAGCGCAGCGTGGATCTGAGCGATCAGACCCGGCACGGCGTCAGCCGATACGGTGTTGTTGCTGACATAAGCCGACACGATGTCCGCCGTCATCTCAAGCAGTTCGGGTTTTTCTTCCATCCGGATCAGCCTCTTGAAGCCCCAAATTCAATCGACTGATCTGAAACGATCTGCCGCTAACAGGTTCCATACGTATGTTCGATGTCGAAAGCAATGCAGCAACAATTTATCGCTTGATACGCGAGTT
Source organism: Brevundimonas sp. 357 (assembly GCF_003938605.1). Lineage (GTDB taxonomy): Bacteria > Pseudomonadota > Alphaproteobacteria > Caulobacterales > Caulobacteraceae > Brevundimonas. Next base: position 100,095 of record NZ_RHWX01000013.1, read on the forward strand.
CAACTGCCCTGATCAGTAGTTACAACAACGTCGGTTTTTATAGACCGAAGTTCTCTGCAAGAGCCAATAGGGCCGCACGCTCCGGCGCCGAGTATTCATCGATCAGCGCCCCATCCCCTTCGCGGATTGCGCGTAGAAGCGTCGGAGTCAGGGCTGAAGACAGAGTCCAGTTCCAGTAACGCAGCACGGTTTGAGCCCGGTCCACAGCCAACATTTCATAAGTCGTCTGGACCCGACGCCAGTCCGGGTGCTCCTGCCCGTCGGCCGTCGTTTCGGGACGGCGCATGGCGCGCCACAAACCGGACAGATCGCGTCGGGTCAGGCCCGTCGCCTTGCACAATATAGCCAGGGGCTCGCCGCCCGCATCGCCCATGATCTTGGCCGAAGTCAAAGGCTTGATCCCCGAAAGATAGCCGATCTCGCTGACCAGATCGCGCGTCAGGCCGCCAGACGCAGCCGCCGCCACCGCCGCTTCCAGATCGGCGTAGGGGCTCTTTTCAATGGCCGCTCGATTACGTTGGCGGCGCTCGATGAACTGAAGCGCCTTGCGCGCGACGGGGTCGTTCCAGCCCTCCTCCGCCGCCATGGCGAAAACGTCCTCAACGCTGCTCTGCATGACTTCGCGCGACACGGCGAAGCGCTGCAGGATGATGCGGCGCTCGGTCGGCCCGCACCACCAGAACATGACATAGGCGCCCGACGGCCGCAGCTCCGCGCGCCGTAGCAACAGGTCGCACAAGGCCGCCGTCCCGCGGCTCAGCGCAATCACCCCCTCAAGGGCCGACTGTGACAGGCGAGCCGAATCGTTACGTAAGACGGCGACAATCACCGCCTCTTCTCCCCAACTCAGCAGGGTTTCCGTCACGGCTTCGGACAGACCGCGTCGGCTCGCCATCATCAGTCGGTGCTCCAGCCCCGCGTCGCGCGCGCAGCCGATCAGGTCCGCGTCGGACAAGGCGGCGCAATCTTCCAGCAGCGCCCGCGCCACCTCCGGCTCGTCGCGCAGCAGCAGCCGCTTCAGCGTGTCCGGGAGTTCGCCCAGCGGGGCCAGACGCTGCGCCACCCGGCGCCGCTCCTCGACCGGCGCGGGCCGCAGCACGTCGACCAGCAGATCGCCGACCACCGAGCGTTCGAAGACGTTGATCCGGCTGGCGGGCAGGCTGACCACGTCGGCCAGACGACGCAACAGGGCGCGACGCGCCCTCGACGGCCGCGCCCCGGTCTCTTCCGCCCTGACCCCGGTTTCACCCATGACGCGAACTCTAGCGCCGACCGGTTAACCGCACGTCACGGACGAAGCGGCCTCACAGCCCTTCGAACAGGGCCGTCGACAGATAACGCTCGGCGAAGCTGGGAATGACGGCCACGATGGTCTGACCCGCGTATTCGTCCTGCGCCGCCAGGCGGAAAGCCGCCGTCAGGGCCGCGCCCGAGCTGATGCCGACCGGAATGCCTTCCTCGCGCGCGGCGCGGCGGGCCATGTCGAAGGCGTCCTCGTTGGTGACCTGCTCGACCCCGTCGATAACCGCGCGGTCGACCACGGCGGGGATGAAGCCCGCGCCGATGCCCTGAATCTTGTGCGGACCGGGCGCGCCGCCCGACAGCACGGGCGAGGCGGTCGGCTCGACCGCGATCATCTTCACCGAGGGCTTCTTCGCCTTCAGCGCATGGCCGACGCCGGTGATGGTGCCCCCGGTGCCGACCCCCGACACCACCACGTCCACGGCCCCGGCCGTGTCGTTCCAGATTTCCTCGGCCGTGGTGGCCTCATGGATGGCGGGGTTGGCCAGATTCTCGAACTGAGCCGGACTGACCGAGCCGGGAATTTCCATCAGCAATTCCTCGGCGCGGGCGATGGCGCCCTTCATGCCCTTTTCGGCGGGCGTCAGCTCCAGCCGCGCGCCCAGGAGGGCCAGCATCTTGCGCCGCTCGATCGACATGCTCTCCGGCATGACCAGGATCAGCTTATAGCCCTTGGACGCCGTCACGAAGGCCAGGGCGATCCCGGTGTTGCCGCTGGTCGGCTCGATCAGGGTGGCGCCCGGCTTGATCTGGCCCAGCTGCTCCAGCGCCTCAACCATGGCCACGCCGATGCGGTCCTTGACCGAAGCGATCGGGTTAAAGAACTCCAGCTTGGCCAGCACCGTGGCCTTGGGTTGCAGCGCCGCCGTCAGATTGGGCAGCCGCACCAGGGGCGTGTCGCCGATGGTGTCGACGATGCTGTCATAGACCCGGCCGCGGCCCGCCTTCCGATGGCGGCTGGCGTCATAGGCCTGAGTTTGGGCGGTGTCGGACATGGCGAGGTCTCCGTGCATCGGGGGGCGGCGTAACAGATAAGGCTTATACGCGCGACGCAAGGCGCCGCCCCTCAGGAATTCTGTCGCGGACTTTAGCCGCGCTCGCCGCCTCCCCTTCGCCAAGCGCCCTATTCGTTCGGGAAGGTCTTGTGGTCCTGCTGGTGCTGGGCCGGCAGATAGGGTCCGGCGGGCAGGCCCTGACCCAAGGTGTGAGTCGCGATCAGATTGGCCTGCTGGGTCAGCGGCATGTAGTTCGGCTTGGCCTTCTCCAGCGCCGAGACGATCGCCTGGGCCAGCAGGTCGGCCAGCGGGTTGCCCGAACCGGACGCCTGCGGGCTGTAGGTCATCGACTGATGGTCCGACCACAGCACCTGGCCGGTGCGGCAGCTCTTCAGCGTGTATTCGAACTCCACATTGGTCGAGGTGGAGATGACGACGTATTGCGACTCCCACTTCTGGATCTCGACGAACAGCACGGAGTCGCAGCCGAACAGCGGACCGAAGCGCGAGGCGTCGGCCTGATGCACCAGCCCCGCGTCCGACAGGCCTTCGTCCTCCAGCACGCCCTTCACCATGTGGGCGGGGAAGACGTAATAGCCGCGCTCGGCCACCGGCCGCGAAATGGTCGAGACGAAATAGTCCGCCGCATCCACGTTGACCGTGGAATTGAGTGCCGGAACCACCATGACGCTGCGCGGATTCTCGGCGCGCAGGGCGGCGTAGCTCTTGGGCGCCGGCGCGGTCACGCAGGCGGCCAGCAGGGCGGTCGAGGCCAGGGCGGCGGCGGCGAGCGATTTCCTGACGATCATTGCGCGCCTCCTCCGGCGACGGCGGCGTCGCCGGAAATCCGGACGATCACGCGATCCATGAAGACGGCCGATTCCGGAAAGCGCGTGCGCTCTTCCTTGAACAGAACCAGGGCCTGGGCCGTCTCGCCCGCCTGCAGGTGCAGATAGCCCAACTCGGCCAGCAGACCCGGCGCAACGGCGTCGCGCTTGCGCCCGGCCTCGATGGCGCGCTCCAGAGCGGTGCGATAGGCCTCGCGGTTCTCGGGGTTCTGCGAATAGGCGTAGAGGGCCGGCTCATAGGCTCCCCACTCGAAGCGAGCGGCGGGCGCGCAGGCGGCGACAGCGGTCAGGGCCGCCAGCGCGGCGATCGAGAGCAGACGTTTCAAGGCACCACCACCACGGCCTGGGCCCCGGCGGCGACGATCACCGCCTGGGCGTGAAGAACCCTGCCGCCCTGGGTGACGGCGATCTCATGTCGGCCCGGCGTCAGCGACGCGCCTGCGGCCAGGGCGCTGACCGGCCCCATATCGCGCCCATCCACGATCAGGCGAGCGTCCGCCGGGGCGTTGCTCAGCTTCAGAATCCCGGCGGGCGCGCCCTGGACGGCCTCGCGCGTGGGATAGTTCTTGACGCACCCCGCCGTCAGGCCCGCCGAAAGGGCGACACACAGGACGGTCAGGATGACCGCGCTCGTCTTCATGGTCTGATCTCCGTGACCCGCAGGCCGCTGATGTTCTGGGGCAGCTCCCCCTGGACCACGCGGGCGGTCGCGCCCTCGGTCTCGGCGCTGTCGCCGAAGAAGCCGGTGATCTCGATCTGCGCCACCCGGCTGCCCGGCAGGGTGATCGGCAGGCCCGACTGGCCGCTGACCACCGTCTCGCCTGGCGTCTCGACGTGGAAACGGTCGCCCGCGCGCAGGCCCTGGCTGGGACCGCCGCTGACATAGACGGTCGAACCCGACACCCGCAGGATGTCGGTGAACCAGGCCCGCTGCTGCAACTGGTTGACGATATTGGTCATGGTGTCGGCGATGGCCGCCGAGATGGCCCGGTCGTTCAGCGTCGAATCATAGCCCGCGCGGCTGCCGAAGCCCGCCACCTCGCCCGTCTCGGTCGTCGCCTCTCCAGCGCCCGAGGCGGTGAAGAAGACGCGGCCCGTGCGCACGTCCACCAGCCGGATCTCGACCGTGGCGTTGACCGCCTGGCGCCGCTGGGAGTTGAGGAACCCCTGCTTGCCCTCGTTGCGGCGGCCCAACTGGGTGATCGAGCCCAACAGGAGGGCGTCGACCCCGCTCAGCGCCTGACCGTCCGCCTCGGACAGCACCCGCTCGGCGTTCAGCGCCGTCAGGTCGGACCGCTCGAAGACAAAAAAGTGGTCGGACGCCACCAGGGCGTTGACCAGCATGTCGCCCGCCTGGGTCGCCACCGGATCGGCCTGCCCCGGCGACAGCAGCAGACGGCCGTAGGGCGTGCTGTTGGTGAAACGCCCGACCGCGACCCGACGCTTCAGCCCCGGTCGCGCCGCCGCCTCGGCTTCGGCCTGAACCGCGCCCTGCGCCGCCGCCGTCGAAGGCTGCGCCGCCACGCACACGGCCACGGCCGCGAACGTTGCAAGAAGACTCTGTAATGACATGATGAACCGCCCCCGGTGTATCAACGATCTCCATGACACAGGCGACGGCATCGGCGCAATCCCTTCGCGAAACAGGCGCCGATTCCGGAGGCCCGTCGCGCACCGACGCCTTGTCCGCAGCCGCTGCGTCAGGCAATCCAGAACCGGAACCAAGGGGATGATCCGAATGACCGACACGCTTGAGCTTTCGCACTGGATCGGCGGCGAGAAGATCGCCGGGGCGCGGACGGGCCAGAGCCTGAACCCCTCGGACACGCGCGAGGTCGTAGCCCGCACGCCCCAGGGCGGGGCGGCCGAGGTCGATCAGGCGGTTCAGACGGCGCGCGCGGCCTTCGGCCCCTGGGCCGACGCCTCGCCCGAAGTCCGATCGGACATCCTGGATCGGGCCGGCGCCCTGCTGATGGAGCGGCGCGAGGTCATCGGCCGCCTGTTGTCGCGTGAAGAAGGCAAGACCCTGGCCGAGGGGATCGGCGAGACCGCCCGCGCCGCCCGCATCCTGAAGTTCTTCGCCGGCGAGGCCCTGCGCCTGCACGGCCAGAATCTGGCCTCGACCCGGCCCGGAGTCGAAATCCAGACCTATCGCCAGCCGGTCGGCGTGTTCGGCCTGATCACGCCGTGGAACTTCCCCATCGCCATTCCGGCCTGGAAGATCGCGCCGGCCATCGCCTTCGGCAACACCGTCGTCATCAAGCCCGCCGGCCCGACCCCGGCCACGGCCGAGGCCCTGATCGCCATCCTGCATGAGGCGGGCCTGCCCGGCGGCGTGGTCAACATGGTCATCGGCGACGGCGACGTCGGCCGCGCCATCGTCGCCCACCCGAACGTGGACGGCATCAGCTTCACCGGCTCTCAGAAGGTCGGCGCCGGCGTGGCCGAGGGGGCGATGAAGCGCCAGGCCCGCGTCCAGCTTGAAATGGGCGGCAAGAACCCGCTGATCGTGATGGACGACGCCGATCTGGAGCGCGCCGTGGCCATCGCCCTGGACGGCAGCTTCTTCGCCACCGGCCAGCGCTGCACCGCCTCCAGCCGCCTGATCGTTCAGGATGGAATCCACGACCGCTTCGTCGCCGCCCTGGCCGAAAAGGTGAAGGCCCTGCGCGTCGGCGACGCCCTCGACCCGACAACCCAGATGGGCCCCGCCGTGACCGAGGCCCAGCGCGACGTCTCCTATGACTATATCGACATCGCCCGCGACGGCGGGGGCCGCGTGCTGGCCGGCGGCCAGCGTCTCAGCCTCGACAAGCCGGGCTGGTACGTCCAGCCGACCCTGATCGTCGACACCCTGGCCGACGCCCGCATCAACAACGAAGAGGTCTTCGGCCCCGTCGCCTCGACCATCCGCGTGGCCGATTTCGAGGAAGCCCTGGCCGTCGCCAACGGCGTCGAGTTTGGTCTGTCGGCAGGCATCGTCACCCAGTCGCTGAAACACGCGCGCGAGTTCCAGCGCCGGGCGCGGGCGGGCATGACCATGGTCAATCTGGCCACCGCCGGGGTCGATTATCACGTCCCGTTCGGCGGCACGAAGAAATCCAGCTACGGCCCCCGCGAGCAAGGTTTCGCCGCCGCCGACTTCTACACCCAGATCAAGACCAGCTACTCAGCCTGTTAAGGAAAGGCTGTCTTCACGTTAAGTGTGGGCGAACGAGCGGTCTCATGCGCGTTGTTTCTTCTGCTCGTCATCCTCGCCACAAGGGCGAGGATGACGGACCGAAAAGCAATCACGCCTTGCCCCTAGAGCGCACCTCCTTCCCGACCCCTTCCATCGATGGGGAAAGGTTCGCCGGCGACTACCCCTTGAACCCATCCTTGGCCGCGCGGCGCTGGGCGAAGTCTTCGACGTCGCGGGCGCGCAGGAAGGGATTGAAGCGGCGCTCGACCCCCACCGTGGTCGGCACGGTCGCTTCGCCCCGCTCGCGCGCGGCGAAGATCGCCTCGGCATGGACTTGCAGGGCGTCATCGGCGTCCGGCAGCGACAGGGCGAAACGCGCGTTCGACGCCGTATATTCATGGGCGCAGTAAAGCGTCGTCGCCTCGGGCCAGGCGGCGATGCGGTTCAGGCTGTCCCACATCTGCTCAGGCGTGCCCTCGAACAGCCGCCCGCAGCCCAGGGCGAAGATGACGTCGCCGACAAAGGCCAGGCCGTCGTCGGCCGCATGATAGACCACATGGCCCAGGGTGTGGCCCGGCGACAGCACCACGTCGAAGGTCGTCTCGCCCAGCCGCACCGCCTCGCCGTCGACCAGGACGTGATCCAGCGGCGCCGCGCGGCGCACCTCTTCCGGTCCGGCGATCTCGCAGCCGGTCTCGGCCTGCAACCGTTCGTTGCCGCCGGTGTGATCGGGATGCCAGTGGGTGTTCAGGATCAGGTCCAGCCGCCCCCAGCCCGACGCCTCCAGATCGGCCAGGATGGCCTCGGCGTCCGGCGTATCGACGGCGGCGACCAGCCCCGTCGCCTCGTCGCGGATCAGGGAGCCGTAGTTGTCGGACAGACAGGGAAACTGGCGAACGGTCAGGGTCATGAGGGAGCTCCGATCAGGCGACATTCTAGCAGGCCGCACAGAGAAGGCGCCAGAAAGGCAATGACGGCGACCTCAGAAGCACCACGTCATCCTCGCCCTTGTGGCGAGGATGACGTGGAAGAATGAGCGCTGGCGTCAAGGAGGACGCTGGGAAAGCCGACATCCGCCGCGAAATCCGCCATACTGCCCGCCATGCGCCGCAGCATCGACGATCTCCGCACCTTCTACGGCGAGCCGACCGGCGCGCTGGCGCGGCGCATGCTGGCGCGGCGGCTGGAAGACGCCTGGGGCGCGGCCAACGGCAATGACGTGCTGGGCCTGGGCTATGCGACGCCCTGGCTGGACGGCTTCATCGGCGCGCGCCGAACGATCGCCGCCATGCCGGGCGGACAGGGCGCCGAGCAGTGGGCGGCGGCGGGACGCAACCGCACCGTCCTGGTCGACGACCGGCGCCTGCCCTTCGCGGCCGGGACATTCGACCGCATCCTGCTGGTCCACGCCCTCGAGGAAGCCGACGATCCGCAGGCCCTGCTGGCCGAAGTCGTGCGTGTCCTGGCCCCGGCCGGGCGCATCATCCTGGCGGCGGCGGCGCGCGGCGGCATGTGGGCGCGGGCCGAGACGACCCCCTTCGGCCACGGGCGCCCCTTCACCCGCGGCCAGCTGGAACGGCTGGTGCGCGAGGTCGGACTGGAGCCGACCGCCTGGTCCCAGGCCCTCTACGTCCCGCCGTGGCGGCCGATGCTGCCGCTGGCCGACGGGCTGGAGCAGGTGGGGCCGAAGCTCTTTCCCGGCGCGGCGGGCCTGATCATGCTGGAGGCTTCGCGCCGCGCCTACGCCCGCGTGCGACCCGGCGGCGCCGCCCAGGCCGTTTTAACCGGACGGCCGGCCCTGACCCCTTCGCCCGCCGCGCGCGATCACGCGCCCGCCGCGCACCCTATGGTCGCCGCACGCAAACAGCCGTAAAGCCCTCGCCATGCAGAGATTGATCCTGATGCGTCACGCCAAGGCCGAAGCCTCGGCGCCCGGCGGCGACGCGGCTCGCCCCCTGAGCGAACGCGGCCGCCGCGACGCCGCCGCCATGGGCCGCGCCCTGGCCGAACGGGGCCTGAAGCCGGACATGGCCCTGGTCTCGGGCGCCCAGCGCACGCGCGACACCTGGGATGGGGTCAGCGAGCATTTCGGCGATGTCGAACTGCACGTCTCCGACGCCCTCTACAACGCTCCCGCCGACGTGCTGCGCCGCGCGGTCGAGGCGGCCGAGGATCAGGCGGGTTGTCTGCTGCTGATCGCCCATAACCCCGGCGTGCATCAGCTGGCGGTCGAATATCTGATCGAGAGCGCCGCCTCCCCCTCGGTGCTGGACAAGATGAGCGGCGGTTTCCCCACCGGGGCCGCGGCGATCTTCAGCGTCGATGTCGCCGGACGCCCGTCCTATGAAGGCTGGCTGACGCCGGAGACCCTGGCGTGACCGACTTGTCCGACGTCGCCTTCAAGATCCTGAGCCGCGCCGACTGGCGCGCCGCCCTGGCCGAGGGCCGTTATGACGGCTCTGCCGTGGATCTGGCCGACGGCTACATCCACCTGTCCGCCGCCGACCAGTTGGAAGCCACGGCGGCGAAACACTATGCGGGTCAGACCGAGCTGATGCTGGTCGAGGTCGACCTGAGCGCCCTAGGCGACGCCCTGATCTGGGAGCCGTCGCGCGGCGGCGCCCTGTTCCCCCACATCTACGGCCCCCTGCCCGTCGCGGCGACGCGCGCCGCCCGCGCCCTGTCGGTGACGGCCGACGGCCGCATGATCGTCGAAGAGACCGCCTGAACATGAGCCTGACCGACCTCGGCGCCTGCGCGTTGCGCCAACTCGACCCGGAAACCGCGCACCGCCTGGCCATCCGCGCCCTGCAGGTGACGCCCCTGCCCGCGCCCGGCGCCGACGATCCGATCCTGAAGACCGTCATCGCCGGACTGGAGATGTCCAATCCGGTCGGTCTCGCCGCCGGCCTCGACAAGAACGGCGAGGCGCTGGAAGGCCTGTCGCGCCTGGGCTTCGGCGCCGTGGAATGCGGCTCGGTCACGCCGCGCGCTCAACCCGGCAACCCCAAGCCGCGCCTGTTCCGCCTGGCCGAAGACCGGGCCGTCATCAACCGCATGGGCTTCAATAACGAGGGGCTGAAACCCTTCGGCGCCCGCCTGGCCCGACGTCCGACCCGCACCCCCATCGGCGCCAACCTGGGCGCCAACAAGGAGACCGAGGACAAGGCCGCCGACTATGTGATCGGGCTGAAGAAGCTCGCGGGGCTGGCCGACTATTTCACCGTCAACATCTCCTCGCCCAACACGCCGGGCCTGCGCGCCCTTCAGGGACGCGAGGCGCTGGACGACCTGCTGAGCCGCATCCATGAGGCCCGCCCCGCCGACGGCGCGCCTATCTTCCTGAAGATCGCGCCCGACCTGATCGGCGACGAAATCGGCATGATCGTCGAGGCGTCTCTGGCCCACAGAATCGACGCCCTGATCGTGTCCAACACGACGCTGGAGCGGCCCGCCTCGCTGCGCTCGGCCTTAGCGGGCGAGAGCGGCGGCCTGTCGGGGGCCCCGCTGAAGCCCTTCGCCCTCAAGGCGCTGGAAGCGGCGGCCGAGGCGGCGGGCGGGCGCCTGCCGCTGATCGCCGTCGGCGGAATCGCCAGCGGCGAGGACGCCTTCGCGCGTATCCGCGCCGGCGCCACGGCGGTCCAGATCTATTCGGCCCTGATCTATGAAGGCCCCGGCCTGATCCGCCGCATCAAGCGCGATCTGGCCGCGCGCCTGCGCGCCGAAGGTTTCGCGAACATGGCCGAGGCGACCTCAGCCCGCCGTTGACGGAGCATTAGCAACCCTCAGTCGATGATGAACCAATGGGCGCCGAGCCCGTTTGGAACGTCGCATGTCGGATTCTCTCGCCGACGCCCACATCGGTTGGGCGCAAGCCATTCGCCAACGTCGCAAGGCGACGATGCAGCGCCTTGTCATGGGCGCAGCGACAGCGCTTGTCTTCAGCCCCCTTCTGGGTCTGGCGGCCTGCCTGGCCTGGCTGGCGGTCTATGTCCTGATTCAGGGGCTTGAGGCCTGGCAGGCCGAGCCTGTGGTGAAGGGACAGGTCAACGCTCCCCTGGGCTGGCGCGGCCCGGCCCTTGACGCAACCCTGGCCCTGAACGCCGGCTTCATTGGCTTTCTGTCCATTCCCTTGTGGCTGGTCGGCGGGTCCATGGGCGGATTCGCCGCAGCCGTCCTGCTGTCCGCAGGCACGGTCAATTCGGTGATCATGTCGGCCGGCAACATGCGGGTGTTCGCCTTCACCGTCGTGCCCCAGCTCGGCTATCTGGCCCTGACCCCCTTCTTCATGGCCCAGTGGGGCGCCGAAAGGCCCCTGGTCACCGCCGTCGGCATAGGGGTCGTCATCTACTCCATCTTCTGCCTGAACACCCGGGCCAGCCTGCGCCGGGGCATGCTGGCCGAGCACCGCGCGCTGAGCGAGGCAGACAACAAACGCCATCAGGCCGAGACCGCCATGGCCGAACGCGGCGCCTTCATGGCCGCCGTCGGTCATGACCTGCGCACCCCAATCAGCGCCATTCTGACCGGGGCCGATTATCTCCGCACGGCCGCCCCCTCCTCCGCCGCACGTCAGCAGATCGCTCTCATCGAAGACGCCGGCCTGATGATGAAGGCCCTGCTGGACGACCTGTTGGACCATGCTCGCCTGAACGCGGGACGGATGCACGTCGACAGCCGCGACTTCGACCTGCGCCTGATGCTGGCCCAGACCGCCCGCCTCTGGCAGGGGCCGGCCCGCGCCAAGGGCTTGCAGTTGCGGCTAGAAAGCGCCCGCGAAACGCCCCGCTGGGTGCGCGGCGACGCCATGCGCCTTCGCCAGGTGCTGAACAATCTGATCTCCAACGCCATGAAGTTCACCGAAGCCGGCACCGTGACCCTGAGGGTCCGCGCCTGGCTGGATGACGAAGGCGCCCATGCGCTGCTGATCGACGTGGCGGATACGGGGCGCGGCATGACGGCCAAGCAGTTGGACCGCCTCTTCACCCCCTTCGACCAGACCCAGGACGGCGTCGCCGCACGCTTCGGCGGTTCAGGCCTGGGCCTGGCGATCAGTCGCGATCTAGTCGAGCTGATGGGCGGGCGCATGACGGTCCGCAGCGAACCGGGCTGTGGCGCGCAGTTCACCGTGGCCCTGAGCTTGCCTAAAGGCGCCGGTCCCGACAGCGCCGGTGTTGAGGCGACGGCCGGTCCCGCGCCCCATGGCCGTCTGGACCCTGTCGCCTTCGCCCCGGACGACAACGCCCGCCCGCCCGCCCGCTCCGCCCCCGTCGCACCCTCGACCGCGCCTCAAAGCGAGGTTCCGAGCATCGACTCGGATATGACGGATTCGGATCAGGAAAACGCCGACGACGCCCGCCCTTTGCGCGTCCTGGTCGTCGATGACCACGCCATCAATCGCCGCGCCATCCAGCTGATCCTTCAGGCCTTCGATTGCGAGATCGTCATGGCCGAGAACGGCCTGGCGGCGCTTCAGGCCTGCGAAGGACAGATCTTCGACGTCATCTTCATGGACGTTCGAATGCCCGAACTGGACGGACGCGAGACGACGCGTCGCCTCAGAAAGGGCGGCGGGCCGAACGCCAGCGCCCCCGTCATCGCCGTGACCGCCGACACCGAGCCGGAGGATATGGCGGCCTGTCTGGCTTCAGGCATGAACGCCTTCGTATCCAAGCCCCTGACGCCTGCCGCCCTGCTAGACGCCCTGTCCCGCACCCTGGACGCCGCCGCCCAAGACGCCGAGGCGGCGGCCTAATCACCGCTCGACCGGAGAATCGCTGCGGCCAAGCGTTCGGCCCAGTCCGGCGTCTTCAGTTCGCATTCCCACAGAGTCAGGACGCGCCAGCCCGCCGCCGTCAGTTCTTCCGCTACACGGATGTCGCGGGCGTGGTTGCGCTCGATCTTGGCGGCCCAGTAGGCGGCGTTGCCCTTCGGCTTGCGAGCGCCGCGCGGGCAGTCATGATCGTGCCAGAAACAGCCATGGACGAACAGGGCGATGCGCCGCCCCTTCATCACCACATCGGGTCGGCCAGGCAAGCCGCAACCGCCGAGCCGATAACCGATTCCCGCCGAACGCAGCACACGCCGGACCTTGATCTCGGGGCTGGTGTCGCGGTCCTTCACGCGCCGCATGACGGCGCTGCGCTTCTCTGGCGTGAAGACGTCGCCCGCCACGTCCTCAACCCCGCGAGCGGCGAGCGAGACGGCGGCGGGCGACGCCCGTCATCACAGTTGGGCCAGCAGGTGCTCGGCCGAAGACACCTTGAACTCGCCGCCCTGCTCGATGTTGAGCTGGTCGACCACGCCGTCCTTGACCAGCATGGAGTAACGCTGCGAACGCTCGCCCATGCCGAAGCCCTTGGCGTCCAGCGTCAGGCCCACGGCGCGGGTGAAGTCGCCGTTGCCGTCGGCCAGCATGACCACGTCGTCGGCGCCGTTCAGATCATTGGCCTTGGCCCAGGCGCCCATGACGAAGGCGTCGTTGACCGAGACGCAGGCGACCGTGTCCACGCCCTTGCCCGCCAGATCGGCGCGATGGTCGACGTAGCCCGGCAGATGGCGCGCCGAACAGGTCGGGGTGAAGGCGCCCGGCACGGCGAACAGGGCGACCGTCTTGCCGCCGAACAGCTCGGCCGTCGTGACCGGCTTGGGGCCGTCGGGCGTCATGGTCGTCAGGGTGGCGTCGGGAATACGGTCGCCGATCTGGATGGTCATGTCGGGGTCTCCGGGAGTTCGGCCCGGACGATCCAGGACGATGGGAGTCAGATAGAGACCCGTAGGGAGATCGCCAAGCGCCCGGGGCCCTGAGAATGGCTTGCGCCCGCCATCGTCCGCCCCGATGATAGAGGCATGACCGCCTTCTCCTCCCTGACCGGGCGTCTTCTGGTGGCGATGCCGGGTATCGACGACGATCGCTTCCGCCACGCCGTCATCCTGATCTGCGCCCATGACGACGAGCACGCCCTGGGCCTGCGCCTGGACCAGCCCGCGCCGGGCGTCTCCCTGGCCGAGGTTCTGGAAAAGCTGGACACGCCCGCCGCCGACGCCGCGCGCGACCGTTCGGTGCTGATCGGCGGCCCGGTCGAGCGCGAGCGCGGCTTCGTCCTGCACACCGCCGACTGGACCAGCGAGGACGCCAGCCTGACCTTCGGCGACGGCCTGGCCCTGACCGGCACCCGCGACGCCCTGGCCGCCATGGCCGACGCCGAGGACGGCCCCAGCCGCGCCATCCTGCTGCTGGGCTACGCCGGATGGGGCGAGGGGCAGTTGGAGGAAGAGCTGAACGAAAACGTCTGGCTGACGACGGACGCCGATCCGGCCCTGATCTTCGACGCCGACTACGACACCAAATGGAGCCGCGCCCTGGCCGCGCTCGGCGTCGACGCCGCCCGCCTGTCCAGCCAGAGCGGGCGGGCCTGACGGCGGCCTAGACCGAGCGCGCCTTGATCGGCGCGGCGCCGTCGGCGAGGGACTCGTTCAGATAGACCTCAGCCTCCTGAGCCGGCAGGGCGGGCGCATAACCGAAGCCCTGGCCGTAATGGCAACCGTCGTCCAGCAGCAGTTGGGCCAGGGAGGCGTTCTCCACCCCCTCGGCCACCACTTCCAGCGCCAGATCGCGGCCCAGATTGACGACGGATCGCACGATCTTCGCCGAGCCCTCGTCCTTGTCCATCGTCAGAACGAAGTAGCGGTCGATCTTCAGCGTGTCGAACGGCAGCTTGGCCAGGTAGGACAGGGACGAGAAGCCCGTGCCGAAATCGTCCAGCGCCAGACTGGCCCCGGCCTCGCGCAAGGCCTTCAGCACCTCGGCGGCGCGCGCGGTGTCGCGCATGATGTCGCCCTCGGTGACTTCCAGCTTCAGCGCGCCGCGCGGCAGGCCGGCCTCCTTGATGATGCGGGCCACGTCCTCGACCAGGTGCGCGCGCTCGATCTCGCCTACCGACAGGTTGACGCTGCAGAACAGCCGCCCGGCGTTGGGGTGGCGGGTCAGCCACTCGCCCAGTTGACGCGCCGACTGGGTCATCATCAACAGGCCCAGTTCGTTCATCAGGCCCATTTCGTCGGCCAGGGTCAGAAACTCGTCCGGCGGCACCAGGCCGCGCCGGGGGTGACGCCAGCGCGCCAGGGCCTCGAACCCGGCCACGGCGCCGGACTTCAGGTTCACGATCGGCTGGAAGAAGGGCTCGATCTCGCCGCGCACGAAGGCGTTGCGCAGGTCCGCCTCCAGCGCTAGGCGGGACAGGCTGTCGCTTTCCAGCGCCCGGCCATAAGCCGCCGCGCCCCCGCGCCCGGCCGTCTTGGCCTGTTCGACCGCCAGTTCGACCCGGCGCAGAAGCTCGGCCGGATCCGGCGCGTCGGGACCGCCCTCGGCCGTCACGGCGCCGATCGAGACCGTGGGATAGATGTCAAAACCCGCCATGCGCAGCGGCTGCTCCAACGCCTCGCGCATGCGCTCGCCGCCGCCGGTTCCGCCACGCCGCACCAGGACCGCGAACTCGTCCTCGCCGATCCGAGCGGGCGCGCAGTCCTCGGAAAAAGCCGCCGACAGACGCGAGCCCAGCGCCGACAGCACAAGGTCGGCGCGTTCGTGGCCCAGGGCCTCGTTCAGGCGACGAAGACGATCCAGATCGCCGACCACCAGTTCATAATCGCCCGGCTGGACCAGAGCTTCGGCGGCGCGGACCAGGAAGGTGCGTCGGTCCAGCAAACCCGTCACCGTGTCTCGATCAGCTCCGGCGAACTTGGTCTCCAGAGCCACGATGCCCGCCGCGCGCAGGCCGTCCTCCAGCCAGACCCCGCGCCACAGACAGGTCTCGCACCCGCGCATCCGCAGGCGCACGGCGATCTCCGTCCCCTCGGCCTGGGGCTTCAGCAGGCGGTCGGCCAGGGCGCGGTCCTGAGGCATGGCCAGGGCGGTAAAGGCCGCGCCCGAGCACTGCGGCGCCAGCGGCCCCAAGCCCAGCGGCCGGGTGGCGCCGGTGAAACGGATCTGATCTTCGGCGGGCGTCCAGATCCATAGGGCGGCGTCGGCCGCGGCGAGGGCTTCGATCGCCGTGGTCGGATCCCACGTCAGGGCTCTGGATCGTGTGCTCAAGACGGGTCCGATACTCTGACTGAAGGGGTGACGCCGACGGCGAACTCATCACGCAGGACGCCGAACAACAGATGATCTGCCCATCGGCCGTTAATTTTCAAATAAGCGCGGGCGACGCCTTCCTGACGAAAGCCCGCCTTTTCCAGCACGCGGCGCGAGGCGTGGTTGGTCGGCACGCAGGCGGCCTCGACCCGATGCAGCCCCAGGGCGCTGAAGGCATGGCCCAGCATGGCCCGCACCGCCGCCGTGCCGACGCCCTGCCCCGCATAGGGACGGCCGATCCAGTAGCCCAAGGTGCCGGTCTCGGCCACGCCGCGCCGGATGTTGGACAGGGTGATGGCGCCCAGCAGCGCCTCATCGGTCTGATCGAACACGAACAGCGGCCAGGCCGTGCCCTGCTCCATCTCCCGCGCATAGACGCCCAGACGGCGGCGATAGGCGGCGCGGGTCAGATCGTCCTCAGCCCAGGCCGGCTCCCACGGCTGCAGATAGTCGCGCGATTCCTCACGCAGGGAGGCCCACGCCACATAGTCCGCGGGGCGTGGCGGGCGCAGCAGAACCCCCTGCCCGTTCAGGACCGGTCCGGTCGCCTCGGCCATCCAATCGAACAGGGCCATGAAGCAAACGATAGCGCGAAGTGATCTCGGCGTCAGCAGGCCGCGATCAGCCCGCCGCCATCCGCTGGCGGAAGACGCGACCCGCCCCGCCCGCCGCCCTGGGCCCCAGAACCGCCGTCGCCGACAGTCCCTGGCTCGTCATGGCCTGGCCCACCGCGCGCACATCCTGCGCCGTCTGCGCCTCGATGCGGGCGGCGCTGTCTTCCGACGAGACCGGCGCGCCGAACGCCAGGGTCTGACCCGCCAGACGGCCCGAACGGCTGGCCGGGCTTTCGTCGGCCATCCACAGGCTGGCGTTCAGCACGGCCTTGGCGCGCGCCAGCTCCGCCTCCGTCGGCCCCTTGTCGGCCAGGTCGAGGATTTCGGCGGCGCACAGTTCGGCCAGCTCCAGCGACCGCTCGGCCGCCGCCCCGGCGTAGACGCCCAGCAGGCCCAGATCGTCATAGGTCTCGTGATAGGCGTCGATGGCGTAGGCCAGCCCGCGATCCTCGCGCGCGCTCTGGAACAGGCGCGAGGCCATGCCCCCGCCCAGGATTTCGGTGAACAGGCGCAGGGCCGGCTGTCGCGGATCACGCACGCCCAGGCTCGGCAGCTGGAAAACCAGATTGGCCTGTTCGATCTTGCGCGCCAGCTTCGCCTCGCCGCCGGTGAAGACGGCGGGCGCCGTCGGCTCGTGCGGCGCGGAGACAGCCTGGCCGAACCAGGCCTCGGCCAGGGTCAGCAACTCGGCCTCATCGACCGCGCCGGACACCGACACCACCATGTGGTCGGGCGAGTAGAGCCGCGCGCGCCAGTCGGCCACGGCCGCCCGGTCGGCGGGCGCCAGGCTGGCGATCGAGCCCAGGATCGGCCGCCCCAGGGCCTGGCCGGCGAAGGCCTGGGTCTGGGCCATCTCGAACACATGATCGTCAGGGGTGTCGAAGGCCTCGGCGATCTCCTGCGCCACCACGTCCTTCTCGCGCTCGATCTCCTCGGGCGACAGGGTCGGGCGGAACACCAGGTCGGACAGCACCTGCATGGCCAGCGGCAGGCTGCCCTTCAGGGCGCGCACGTCGAAGCTGGTGCGTTCATAGCCGGTGGCGGCGTTGATCGAGCCGCCCTCGGCCTCGATGCGCTCGACGATCTCGCGCGCGCCCATGTCCCCCGCGCCCTTGAAGACCAGATGCTCCAGCAGATGCGACCAGCCGGAACGCGCTTCGTCCTCCATGCGGGCGCCGCCGTTGACGGCCACGGTCACGGCGATGGTGCGCAGACCGGACATGGGGTCGCACACGACGCGCACGCCGTTGGACAGGGTGTGAAGACGAGCAGTCAGGTCAGCGATCCTTGGAAGGCGTGAGGCGATAGCGGCGCAGCAGCAGGGCCGCGTAGAAGACGACCAGGGTGATCGCCAGGCCGAACCAGGTCAGGGCGTAGCCCAGGTGGTTGTTGCTGAAGGCGGCGGGCGGCGACACCGGCCGCAACGTCGTCAGTTCGGGATTGGCCGAAGTGGTCGCATAGACGGTGTAGGGCGACACCGCCCCCGTCACGCCCAGGGCCTGGGCCATCGCCGCCCGGTCCCGGCCGTAGAAGAGCTTGCCCGAGGGCGGCGGGGTCATGGCGTTGGGGCCCGGCGCCTGGCGCACCACGCCCGCGATCACGACCGGCATGGCGGCCTCGGCCTGCACGGCGGGGCGCTCGGCTGTTTCGGCGGGCAGGAAGCCGCGGTCGACCAGCACCGTCCCGCGCCCCTCGACCGGACAGGCCGAGATCAGCCGCACCCCGGCGTCGCCGTCCTCGATGGTCTGAAGCTCGACGAAGGAGGCCGTGTTCAGGCCGCGGCAGGTCACGACCACCTGGCGGAACTCGGGATCATCCAGCGTCAGCGCCTCGGCCAGGGGAAGCGGCGCCTGGGCCGCGGCGGCCTCGGCCTTGTCGATCAGGTCCAGCTTCCACTGCAGCCGCTGCACCTGCCACACGCCCAGCGTCAGCAGGGCGCCCAACAGCAGGACGGCGATCACGGTCAGGATGATGGGAAAGCGAGGCCGGGCGGCGACGGTCATCGGGTCTCTCGGTGTGAATCGGCGCCCTTCTGGCGCAGCATCTGCAGGGCTGTCATCAGCCCCTTTCCCGGCCGCATCAAGGCCACGGCCAGAACCGCGACCAACGGCAGCCAGATGATCAGGTGCAGCCAGATCGGCGGGCTCCAGGCGATTTCGACGGCCAGGGCCGAGAAGCCGACCAGAAAGCCGGCGATCTGCATGATGAAGGTGGCCGCGCCGTCGCCCGTCTCGACCGAGTCCAGATCGAAACCGCAGGCCTCGCAAGCGGAGCGGCGCTTCAGGAAACCCTCGAACAGCGCCCCGCGCCCGCAGGCCGGACAGCGCCCCATGAGCCCCGCGCGAACGGCGGGCCAGACAAGCAAATCGGGGCGGGGGGGGGGGGGGCCCCCCCCCCCCCCCCCCCCAATTGAGACGGGGGGGGAGCTAACGCAGCCCGGGGCTTTTATAAAAAAAACAGCCCCCCCCCGCGCCAGGGGGAGGGGGTGGT
>NZ_RHWX01000014.1 GCF_003938605.1 Brevundimonas sp. 357
CCACCTTCGTGAAGGAAGGCATCCCGCCGGAATTTCTGTCACATTACCTGCCTGATGCACCCTTTGCATGTCTTAAACAAAATGACGGGTTAAGTGACAAATTTTGACGGATAGAGCTTTCCGGCTCACACTGTCACATAATCGAACGTTTGTGATACATGCTGATCGGATATGCCCGCGTCTCCAAAGCCGATGGCTCGCAGTCTCTCGACCTGCAGCACGACGCCTTGCGCGCCGCAGGTGTCGAACGGGACAATATCTATGATGATCTTGCTTCCGGCGGTCGTGATGATCGCCCTGGTTTGACCGCTTGCCTCAAGTCATTGCGTGACGGCGATGTGCTGGTGGTCTGGAAGCTCGATCGCCTCGGACGATCGCTTGCCCATCTGGTCAACACGGTGAAGGAGCTGTCAGACCGCAAGATCGGCCTGCGGGTTCTGACTGAAAAGGGCGCTCAGATCGACACCACGACTGCGTCCGGTCGCATGGTGTTCGGAATCTTCGCCACCTTGGCTGAGTTCGAGCGGGATCTGATCCGAGAGCGCACCATGGCGGGTCTCGCCTCCGCGAGAGCGCGCGGTCGCAAGGGCGGACGAAAATTCGCGCTCACCAAAGCTCAGGTGCGTCTCGCGCAAGCCGCCATGGCCCAGCGCGATACTTCAGTTTCCGATCTCTGCAAGGAACTTGGCATCGAGCGCGTCACTCTCTACCGGTACGTCGGCCCCAAAGGCGAGCTCAGAGACCATGGAAAGCATGTTCTTGGCCTTGCATAGCAACTCTTTTCTTTTCGCAGGTTGAGCCACCTCCGCGCCTCATCAGCAAACTGAAGGAACCTCCATTGAATCGGACTTATATTTTTTTGGGTGAATCGCATTCTGACTGGTTGCCTGTCAGAGGCGGAGAATCCGGTGATTTTGTTTTTCGACGTGGTGACGGGCATGCCTTCGCGAAAATCGCACCTGCTTCCCGTCGCGGTGAGCTCGCTGGAGAGCGTGACCGCCTCATTTGGCTCAAAGGTCGAGGTGTGGCTTGCCCCGAGGTAATCAACTGGCAGGAGGAACAGGAGGGCGCATGCCTAGTGATAACGGCAATTCCGGGAGTACCGGCGGCGGATCTGTCTGGAGCAGATTTGCTCAAAGCGTGGCCGTCAATGGGGCAGCAACTTGGGGCTGTTCACAGCCTATCGGTTGATCAATGTCCGTTTGAGCGCAGGCTGTCGCGAATGATCGGACGCGCCGTTGATGTGGTGTCCCGCAATGCCGTCAATCCCGACTTCTTACCTGACGAGGACAAGAGTACGCCGCAGCTCGATCTTTTGGCTCGTGTCGAACGAGAGCTACCGGTGCGGCTCGACCAAGAGCGCACCGATATGGTTGTTTGCCATGGTGATCCCTGCATGCCGAACTTCATGGTAGACCCTAGAACTCTTCAATGTACGGGTCTGATCGACCTTGGGCGGCTCGGAACAGCAGATCGCTATGCCGATTTGGCACTCATGATTGCTAACGCCGAAGAGAACTGGGCAGCGCCAGATGAAGCAGAGCGCGCCTTCGCTGTCCTATTCAATGTATTGGGGATCGAAGCCCCCGACCGCGAACGCCTTGCCTTCTATCTGCGATTGGACCCTCTTACTTGGGGTTGATGTTCATGCCGCCTGTTTTTCCTGCTCATTGGCACGTTTCCCAACCTGTTCTCATTGCGGACACCTTTTCCAGCCTCGTTTGGAAAGTTTTTTTGCCAGACGGGACTCCTGCAATCGTCAAAGGATTGAAACCTATAGAAGACATTGCTGATGAACTGCGCGGGGCCGACTATCTGGTATGGCGCAGTGGGAGGGGAGCAGTCCGGTTGCTCGGTCGTGAGAACAATCTGATGTTGCTCGAATATGCCGGGGAGCGAATGCTCTCTCACATCGTTGCCGAGCACGGCGACTACCAGGCGACCGAAATTGCAGCGGAACTGATGGCGAAGCTGTATGCCGCATCTGAGGAACCCCTGCCTTCTGCTCTTCTCCCGATCCGGGAGCGCTTTGCAGCTTTGTTTCAGCGGGCGCGTGACGATCAAAACGCAGGTCGTCAAACTGACTACGTCCACGCGGCGATTATAGCCGATCAAATGATGAGCAATGCCTCGGAACTGCGTGGGCTACATGGCGATCTGCATCATGAAAATATCATGTTCTCCAGTCGCGGCTGGCTGGTGATAGATCCAGTCGGTCTGGTCGGTGAAGTGGGCTTTGGCGCCGCCAATATGTTCTACGATCCGGCTGACAGAGACGACCTTTGTCTCGATCCTAGACGCATTGCACAGATGGCGGACGCATTCTCTCGTGCGCTGGACGTCGATCCGCGTCGGCTGCTCGACCAGGCGTACGCTTACGGGTGTCTTTCCGCGGCTTGGAACGCGGATGGAGAAGAGGAGCAACGCGATCTAGCTATCGCGGCCGCAATCAAGCACGTGCGACAGACGTCATACTAGATATCAAGCGACTTCTCCTATCCCCTGGGAACACATCAATCTTACCGGAGAATATCGTTGGCCAAAGCCTTAGCGTAGGATTTCGCCCCCTCCCGCAAACGACCCCATGCCATCCGCTTTCGGAACGCGGCTTCATACTCCCAATAGGCCTCATCCCGGTCCGTAATCGTATCGAGCGGGCGCGCCCACATACTTGAGCGGTCGACAAACCGCACCCGGCCGGGACACCCTGGAATCTTGCAGGCGGGACGCCGGTTCGCGAGCGAGAAGGTTCCACCCTTCGCCTTGGCCAGGCGTCCTAAATCGACCTGACCGTTGTGGCCCAGGGGCGCGACTTCGCATTCCCACCTGACGGTCCTTTCATGCTCGATCAGCCACCCGAGGGTCGTTTCTCGCCAAGCGCTCATGACGCCGGCATATCCGAACGAACCGGGAACGACAATCGATGGGCATGGGGGAAAATCCCCTATAGGGACCGCCCCCAATAGCGCCGCTTAGCGCTGCGGTGGACCTTCGCACTCCCTCAGTAGGAGTTGCATATGTCCGCATCCATCCACCCGGCCGCTGCGTCCGCCCAGGCCGCCGAATACCTACCACCCATGACCTACGCCGACTTCGAGGCGGCCTTGCAGCTGGTCGCTTCCGACCGTCAGCACCGCGTCATGGTTCCATTTTTGGTGTCCGGCCTTCGCAAGCAGGCGCCGTTCATGAATGGCCAGGCCATGATGCTAGAGATTCTGAGTTCGGCCGCTTGCCTTGCGGATCTTCCGATGAGGCCCCGCGCGGCCGCCTAAACGTCCGCGCACTGATGCCCGGCCTGGCGTCAAAGCCGGGCCGGCCACTGGCGCAGGTATGGTGCCCGTGATGCGGCCTTTCGCGCGGCCCTTGGATGCGCGGCCGACCAACGCAGCAGACCTTCACCGGCCGGTGTCTCAAAGAAGTCGCTTCGCGGAATACCCGAGCCCTCGCCGCAGACGTCTAATCCAAGCGTGATGCCGTATTCGTCTGCGAGGTCGAACACCTCACGTTCAGAGAGGCCGTGGAGGCTAATGCGCGGGTGGCGGCGATCGTACTTGCAGACATAAAATCCCGGCCGCTGATGTTCCTCTGCACCAAGCCAATGGATCACCAGCGGTTCGCCCAGGGACACGCCCGGCAGCGCTTCGCGGCCTTCCATCCTGGCAAGATACGGCTCCGGGCCATTGCAGAGGCCAACGAAGACGATACCGCCCACCTCGGCTTCATGAAATCGGTCAGACTTAGGCATCGACACCTCCCGTCCTGCGACAACGGATTGAGACCCGATTTGCAATCCAGCGCAACAGGGGCCATCACGGCAAAGGGGACCGGCGCGCGCTCCGGTCCCCTTCTCTGGCTTAGGCTATGCAAATGGGTGGTTCGCGCCGCCCAAGCCAGGCGGCGGAGTGCGGTATAATATTACCGCCGCCACTCTCGCAGGATCAGATCGGCCGTTACTGCCACGCTTAGGTTTGCGCCTGGCCGGATCGTCAAAGTCGGCTGGATTTGCATATCACGCCGAGATTGCTCCATCCCCAGCTGGCCGAGCTGTTGGCCCAGCTGCGCCGCCGCCGTCTGACTGTTGCTGACGTTCTCCCCGTTCGTGGCCTGGGGCTGCGAGATTTGCACCCCGGCCGCGAAGAGGCTCAGCATGATCGCGTTGCCCCAGCGCCGGACATTGTGGTTGTTCACGCGGTCCCGAAGACCGGTGTAGCCCGCGCCGTCCGTCCCCGGCATTGAGCCGAGGTCGATGGACGAGCCGTCAGGGTAGATCAGCCGGTTCCAGGCGACTTGCACCCGCGATTGTCCCGTGCTGACGCTGCTGTTGTATTCGCCCACCAGGCGCGCGCCTTGCGGGATCAGCAGCTTACGCCCCGTCGCCGTGTCATAGACGTTGCGGTTCACCTGGGCGACCAGCTGGCCAGGAAGATCCGAGTTGATCCCCGTAATGAGCGTGGCCGGAATAACCGTTCCCGCCTTGATTTCGTAAGGAGACACCGGGCTCTGAATGCGCCCGGCAGCGTAGGGATCGCGACCGCCGCTTTCGGCCAGGAACGCGCGCTTGTCGCCCTGCCAGTTCAGGTCGTCCCCCTGCTGTCGGCCGCCCCTCCCGATACCGGCGGCGGGGCCGCCCCCGGTCATCATCATGCCGCCGCCGGCAGGCCCGGCGCCCTGCCCGCCGGATTGCGGCTGGGGCCGGTCCTGGCGGTTCTGCACTTCGACGCTGCTACCGCCGATTCGGGCGTCGTCGGCGGCCTTGTAGCGAGCCTGGGCCATCGCTGCACGCTGCTGATAATAGGCGTCCCAGGCTTGGGAATGCGGATTCCACGCGGCTTGACCGCCGCCCGAATACGCGACCTGCTGATAGCCCTGACCGCTCATTGCGGCCCCGGCTTCCCCGTGCGGCAGCGGACCGCCCGCCTCGGGACCGGCCATCAGCGAAGGGACGCCAGGCGGCAGAGTTCCATCGCCCTCGCCGATCGCGCCGGAGGTCTGCGCGTCCTTGAGGAATTCCGGTCGCGCCGGCGACGGCCCGCTTCGGCCGTCCGCCGCCTCGGCGACCGCCACGTCTCCGTCCTTCCGCGCCGCCTTGGCGTTGAGCGTGAAGATCAGCACGAGCGCAACGGCCGTCGCGCCGCCCAGGACGAACAGCAGCGGTTTCTTGTTGAGCCGCCGCACGTCCATACCCCGCTTCGGCGGCGCCATCAGAAGATCCGGCGAACGCTCCGGCCCGTCCATTTTAGTCGTATCGTCCGTCATTGAACGGTCCTCACCGAAAGCGGCCCGGCTTCCCGTAGGACGCCATCGAGGCCGCGCGTGAACAGTTGGGAGGTCTCGCGATTGTCCAGCTGGACCCGAAGGAGAACGGAGTCCTCCCACGGCGCGGAGACATGGTAGCGAACCAGGTGCGCGCCCGGCGTCGGCTGGCCATCCACGGCCAGCGCGAAACCGGCCTGCCGAAGCGAGAGCGCGAGCGCCGGCGAATAGGTGTCGCCCCTCGCGCACCCCGCCGCATCCTTAAGGATCACGACCGAGTTCGCGGGCGGCATCTGTTCGGCCAGGAGCGCCGTCGTGGCTTGGGCCATGCGCGCCGCGTCGGCCGCCGGCATCGGGACGGCTGTGGAGCCGTCCGATGGGCCGCCGCCGACGCCCAGGACGCACATCGAGGCCGCAAGGAAGATCGCAGCCGCCGACATTAGCGCCCCCCTTCCCGCACGATTTCCACCTTCGTCTGGTGGCGGCCGACACCGCTTATCAGCGCGGCGCGCTCAAGCACCTGGTCGACCACGAAGCGGTCGCCATCGGCCCGGTAGTTGATGATTTCGGGGTTGTCGTCAGCGCCGACGCCGACCAGCGCCGGGGCCTGCCCGTGAATCATCTGCGCCGGGAAGTCGATGTAGGTCTTCCGGCCGTCCGAATAGACCCGCAGCGGGCGCCACGCGGGGCGGTCGCCGCGAACGCTGAACCCGAAGTCCAGGTTGTCGATCGCCTCGCCGGTCGGCAAAACCGTCGCCTGGATCCTCGCGGCCTCCCGCGCCGCGACGACGGCCTGTTCCTGGCGCTGATTGGCCATGTAGACCTCCCATTCCCGGCGCATATCGTCGGGATAGGAGAACGCGACGCGCGGCATCCATTCCGTCCGGTGACTGACCAGCTTGAGAACGTAGGTCCGCCGGTCGGTCGTGATGACCAGGTTCGTCGTCAGCCCCGCGTCTGTCGGCTTAATCAGGACGTGCGTGACCGCATCGCCCGCCGCGCCGCTGCGCGCCGGCGACACCTTCCAGCGCACCGCGTCGCCAAGGTTGATATCGTTGATGACCTCGCCAGGCTGCAGCATCACATCGCAGACGAACAGAGGGGCACAGACGATGGAGGGCAGCGTGTCGCCGAACGCGAACATTGCCGCGCCTTCCGCCCCGGTGGCGGGCCGCCCCGTGCGGCTTTCAGCCCAGGCTTCCGCGATTTGAAGCCCCGCCCGCTCTCGCTCCGAGAGACGCGGATTAGCGCCCATGACGCTCGACAGCGCGGGCGGGGCCGAGTGCGGATAGACCGGCCCGGATGGCGGCGGCGGCGGCGGCGGGACACTCGCGGCCGCACCCGCCTCAAGGGCGGGCACGGCCGTCTGAGCGATGGCCGCGACCGGGGCCAGAACGGCCGCAACGGCCATGGCGATGATGGTTTTCTTCATGGCTTTCATTCCTTAGATGCGGCGCGACCAGCTGACCGCGTTGACGAAGATCCCGAGCGGATTGACGAAAATCGCTTCCTCGCTGGCCGGCGGGACGATCTTGGTGTTGAGGACGGCTTGCCACTGGACCGACTGCGCGACTTGGCCATCACGGCCCCGCGTCGTCTCGGTCCATTCAACCCGCCAGGTGTCCGCGCCGACGGGGAGAACCGAGTTGACCTCGACGTCCACCGTTTCCTTCTGCGCGCGCTTGAACGGGTCGTTTTCCTTCATGTGGTCGTTGACCACCTGGAAAGCCGGACCGTTCTGGTCGATCAGCGCATACGCGCCATAGACGTTCTTCATCTGCGCCGAGGCATCCACCGACACCGTGCGGATCTTCGTAATCCAGTCCGCCAGCTGCGCGCGGATCACGCGCTGATCGGGCCTAGAGGCCTGGTCCGCGCGCGCGACCGGCAGCACCGCGCCCAGCTTGTCCACCTGGACGATGTAGGGGACGGTTTTTTGCTGCGCCGCGACAGCGCCCAGGCCGCCGCAGGCGATCGCGGCGACCGCCATGGATCCCAGCGCCGTCAGCATCCACGCGCGCTTACCCTTAATGTGGTCGGCGTAGCGCTCCGTCCATTCGCGGCGGCCGTTGAGATACGGGTTCAGGTCCGCATTGGGTTTCGCGTTTGCTGGCTTCTTGAACATTGGTCAGTCCCTCGTCTGATTGGTGAAGCGCCTACTCACGATCGCCATTCGGCTTTCGCGGTGCGCGTTTGATTTCCTTTGGCGTCCCCCTCGCCGCCCCGAGGCGTCCGCCGAGCCCAGCGCTGGCCGCGCCCTTGCCGGGCGCTTCCGGCCAAGCGGCCGCCGAGGCCGCAGACTTGGCCGTGCGTTTGGTCGATGACGGACCTTCCCCGCCCGGGGACGCGGCGCTGCTGTGGCCGCTGGCGAGACCCGACGCGCCGTCGCGGCCTTCGGCGGGCGCTGCATTAGCCGCACCGGCGGCGCTCGCCGAGGCGACGATTGAGCCCGCTTCCGGGCGCTCAGCACCGCCGCCCAGCCCGGCCGTCGCGGCAGTCTCGCCAGCCCTTCCCTTGGCGTCTTGCCCCGCTCCGGCCGCGACGGCCGCACCGGACGCGCCAGGGGCTTTGCCCTCTGGCCCGCCGGCGTTGGCCGACGCCGCGACAGGGCCTCCATGCGGACCGCCCATCCCAAGGCCATCGGTTCCCGTGGCGGCGGACCGGATAGGCTCGCGGACGGCTTGCGGGGCCTCAAGCGCCGCTTCCTGTTCGGGCGCCTCGCCGAAGATCGGCGAGTTCGCGGCCTCCCGGCCGCCTTGCGGCGCAGCGCCGGACGCCGCGCTCCTGGCGGCCGTCGCCGGCTTTGTCCCGCCGCCGCCGCTCTCGCCGCCCCCAGCACGGATCGAGCCGCCGTCGTTCGCCGCCGCAGGCGCGGCGGTCGGCGCGGCGGTCGGCGTCAGGCTTGGCGCCATCGGCTTTGATCGTTCGGCCGACAGCTGGCGCGCCTGGGACGACATGGACTGCGCCATCCGGCCGCCCGTCGTCCCGCGCTGGGCCTGGCCGCCCAGCCTCGCGCCGACGTCGTTCGCGGCGGCGCCGGTCAGGTTCTTGCCCATCTGGCCGACGTGAGAGGCAACGGCGCCGAAACCCGTGCCGCCCTTGCCGCTGGCCTTGCCCTGTTCGCTTGCCAGCTTGGACGCAGCGCTCACAGCCGCGCCACCGCCGAGGGCAGAGGCCGCGGCCCCGGCGGCCGCGCCGCCGACAGCCGCCGCCGCCGCTGGCAGGGCCATGCCGGACCCCGGCGACACGCCATTGATGATCCCCTGCACGGTGTCGGGAATGGTCTTGGTCAGGGCCAGCATGACGATCGCCGAGCCCAGCATGACCATGACTTCGCTGAAATCCGCCGGCACACCGCTGGGGCCCAGGTTGTCCGCCCAGCTCTTAATCATGGCTTCGCCGATGCCGACGAGCAGTTGGATCACAAACAGCTTCGCCCCTACGCTCACGCAGTAGGTCATTTGTTTGATGGCGAAGTCCTTGGTGAACCGCGAGCCGCCGAAGCCCAACAGCAGCGTCCCGGCCGACATGACGATATAGGCCTCGACCAACGCCAGAATGAGGAAGGCCGCCATCAGCGCGAAGCACAGCGCCAGCACGATCGCACAGATGCCGAGCATGATCTTCTCGCCCATCTGTTCGAGGCCCCAGCCCGAATCCTTCATGGCGTCCATGACCCGCGTGGCCATGTCCATTCCGGCTTCGAAAATATCGGACGGCCGGACCCCGCCAGAACCGCCGCCAGCCTGCGCGGCGGCGTTGCCCGCCTGACGGAAGCTGTTGATTATGTCCTCGGAAAACTGGCCCGAGTTCAGCAGCAGCCACAGGAAGAAGCCAATGAACATCATGCGGCCGACCAGTTCGGCGAGGAAATCGCCGAGGTCCGCGCCTCGAATGGCCATCTTGATAAAGCTGTAGCCAACCTCGATCAGCGCCAGGATGCCGAACAGGCCCAGGGCGTAGTTCCGCAGGGTTGGTCCCCACGACGCCGCGCTGTTTCGATACAGGTCAACGATCGAATCCAGCGAGCCTTCGGCGGCGGCGGGGCCAACGCCGAAGATCAGCGCCGTCGCCGCGCCCAACGTGGCGTAGAGACAGAAGCGGGACATGGGAGCCATGGGCCTGTCGTCCTCAGTAGGTGTTGCCGGTGTATTTCGGACCGTCCCGGCGCGCGGGCGGCGGGTTCGTCGGCGTCGCCGGGCGCGTCTCGCGCCAAGCAGCGTCGTCCTGGCGCGGCGGCGTCTCCGGTCCCTCGCCACACGCGGCGAGGGCCAGGATCACCGCCCCAAGCATCCAGGCGGCCCGCATCAGTAGGTGCTTCCCGAGTAGGTGCTTTCGCCGCGCGAGAAGAATTGCCGGGCGCGCGCATCGCCGACCGCGTTCCGGTCCGCTTCCAGCTGCATCTGTTGGGCTTGCAGCTGGGTCTGCGTCATCAGCAGTTGGCGAAGACGCTGCATCTGCGCCACGCTTTCCGCCGCCAGTTCATTTCCGACCTGGATAGCCTGCATCTGGCCGCGCGCGGACCCGGCGCGCGATTGCAGCTGGCGCAGCATCGCCGCCTCGGAGTCCATGCCTTGCGACTGGAGGCCCAGCGCCCGCATGGCCGTCAGGATCGACGAGTTGGATTCGTCGGACCACTGGCGATACTTCGCTTGCAGCTGTTCGTCGCTCACGCCGTTCTGGCGGTAGCTTTCGAACGACCCGTAGCGGTCGGCGAACGCCTGATCCAGGTTCGACGCCGTGTAGGCCAGGCCTTGCGCCTGATCCATCAGGTTGTTGATGGAGGCGAGGTCGCGCGCGACGTCCCCGAACATCTGATCCGGCAGGGCAAGCCCGTCTTGAAGCGCCTGCTCATACTGCTTGAGTTGGGTGCTCAGCTGCTCCGCTTGCCGCAGTAGCGACAGCGCTTGGTCGGCTTGCTGCTTAAGCTGCGTCACCTGGCTCGCGCAGTTGGTGCAGTAAACCGCTTGGGCGACAGCGGCCGAGGGCGCCGAGCCCACGCCGGTCAGAGTGAGACTGACGGCGGCGACGGCCGCCAGCAGATGATTACGCCGCATGGCGATAGTCCTCCGATTGATAGCGCTGATAGGAGACCCCGCGTTCGCGGAGCCATTCGTAGGGCCACGATGGGCCGTGCGCGGCATGGAGCGCCTTCACCCGTTTGACGCCTTCCTTGTCGGAGACGGCGACGAACGCCAAAGTGACGGGGCCGAGTTCCAGCGTGAACAGACGGCGGCCGAGCGGGCTGACGTAGTAGTAGTGCTTCTTCTTCGTCGCGTAGGCGAGGATATCGAGTTCGCGTTCGTTCAGCCCCAATCCGAGGTAAAGATCACGAGGCCCCAACACCTGATCGGACCCGGAAAGACCGGCTTCCTCATTCGGCAGGAAGATCTTGGTCGGGCAGCTTTCGCGCAGCACGTCCATGATGCCGGAGGCCTGCGCGTCCGAGAGGCTTTGCGTTGCGATGACGACCGCACAGTTCGCCTTGCGAAGCACCTTGAGCCATTCCCGAATCTTGTCGCGGAACACGTCATTGCCGAGCATCAGCCAGGCTTCGTCCAGGATCAGCAACGCCGGCTGGCCCGTCAGCGATTTTTCGAAACGGCGGAAGAGATAGAGCAGGACCGGGATCATGTTCTTCGCGCCGAGGTTCATCAGATCCTCGATTTCGAAGACTGAGAAATCCGCGCCCGCGAGGCCGTCTTGCTCCGCGTCCAGCAGGTCGCCGAGCGCGCCGGTGATCGTGTAGTGGTTCAGCGCCTCACGGATTTCCTCGTCTTGCACCGTGCCGACAAAGTTGGTCAGCGAGCGGCCGTAGGACGCCTGGCGCATCAGCGAAATGGCGCGGTGGATTTCCTTGCGCTGGCCCGGCGTCGGCTGCTTACCGGCGGAAAGGGCGAAACAGGTCGCAATCCATTCCTCCGCCCAGGCGGCGTCGCCGGGGGTGTCCAGGTGTTGGAGCGGACACAGCTTCGGCGACTGTTCGTTGTCCGGCGACAGATCATAGTGCTTGCCGCCGGACGCCAGGACGAGAGGCAACATCGAGTTGCCCTTATCGAAGGCGGTGATCGTGGCGCCGCGATAGCGCCGGAACTGCGCGGCGATCGTGGACAGCAGCACCGATTTGCCCGCGCCCGTGGGGCCGAACACCAAGGTATGGCCCAGGTCGCCGACGTGGAGATTCAGGCGGAACGGCGTCGCGCCGGACGTGGCGCCCTGCAGTAGAGGCGGCGAACCTTCCTCATAGAACGGGCAAGGGTTCTCGGGCAGGCCCGGCCAGGCGATCGACAGCGGCGCCATGTCGGCCACCGCAAGCGAATGCACCAAGGGCCGCCGGACATTGGGGATGACGTGGCCGGGCAGCGAGCCCAGCCATGCTTCCATGGCGTTCACCGTCTCAACGCGCGTCGCGAAGCCCAGCTTGCGGATCTCGGCCGCGATCGTCCTTGCGTCGGCCAGGACGTCCTTTGCGACGGGGCCGGTCAAGGTGATCGTGGGGGTGTAGTAACCGAAAGCCACCAGGGCGCTTTGGGCGTCCGTCATGGCGGCTTCCGTCTCCGCGGTCATCGCAACGGCGTCGAGGTTCGTCGCCGGCCCGCCCTGCTTCATCACCTGCGAAATGAAGCCGCGTTCCGCCTGCTTCCAGCGGCGTTGACCCTTCTTGAGGATCGCCATGGCCTCAACCAGGTCGAGAGGAAGGAACCGCGTCGTGAAGCGATACGGGATCGCCATGTGGTTCATCAGGTCCAGGATCCCCGGCATACTTTCTGCCGGGAAGCCCTCGATCGCCACGACGGCCTGGAAGTTGTCGCCGATCTTCGGCGTATCGCCGACGTAGAGTTCCTGGCCGCCGATCAGGGCGTCCAGATACATCGGCACCGGCGGAATATTGATCCCGTGTTGCAGGCCGGTCAGCACGAAGTGCAGGTAGTTGACGAGTTCGTCTTGCAGATGCTCCCGGCCGTGGTCGTCGGTGAACCGGAACGACTTGAGCCGACGCATTTCCAGCACGTCGGAGAGGTTGTCTTGCAGTTCGCCCAGCACCCTTTCGAAGTTCTGGTGGTGCTTCTTGGCCAGGTCATCCTTGGTCGAATTGTCGTCGTCATAGACGAAATCCGCCAGCTTGCTCGACGCCTTGATCGGCGGCGTCCACATCACGCACAGGACGTTTTCGGTCTCGTAATGCTCACCTTCGGCCAAGGCGGTCGCGCGCCGTTCTTCGTCAATCAGGTGTGTGATCGGATCGGCGAAATGCGACGCGGCGGGGTCCGAATACGCCGCGACAGGCATCCGCACGGAGTCGAACCAGAGCGCCCAGCCCGTTCCGAGCCGGGTCAGGGCGTCGTTCACTCGACGGGACACCAGGTTAAGGCGCTCGTTCGTGCTGCTTTCGCTGTCTTCGCCGCGATAGAAAAACGCCGAGAGCAGCGCGCCGTCTTTGCACAGGATCACGCCGTCATCGACCAGCGCGGCCCAATTGAGCAGATCAGGAACGCCCTTGGCCTTGGACCGGAAAGGTTGGAGGAAGTTCATGGGGTGCGCTACTCCTGGCGCCAGTGGCGCGAGCGGGGCGCGTAGTAACCGCTGTATTTCAGCTGGCGCAGATAGACCTTGCTCATTTCAGGGTCTGCCTTGGCCATCAGACGCAGCAGGTAGAGGTTCGCGCCGTAGAGAAGGAAACCGACCACGGCGGCCACCCAGTTCATCGCCGAAGCGACGAGACCGAAGGCCACCAGGCCGGTCATCAGCACCAACTCGCGCTCCCCGCCCGCAATCAGCGTCGGGCGATGGAGCGCGCGGTGCAGGGGTGTCCGCCGGCGGTCGATCACGACAGGGCGACCATCCCGGCGGGCAGCGCAATCATGGCGCCGACGCCGAACAGGGTCGTCAGGATCGAGGATGCGCCGACGATCAGCGCGATCACGAAGATCAGCATGACCATCTTGCGGACGAACTCATTCATTTCCCCACCCCAGATCAGCATGGCGCCGGTGACGACGATGCCGAGCAGGGAAATCACCATGGCGACAGGGCCGGTGATCGAGCGTTGCAGCGTTTGCAGCCCGTTCTCCCAGGGCAGACCCGCGCCCGATGACGAGGCTTCCACGATGCCCGGCAAGGTGACGGCGAGGACGCCGACCGCCAGCATCGGGGCCGACTTCTTGAGACTGGCGGCCAAACGGCCCGCCTTCGTTTGGGTGTTCATAGTATTTCCCTAGTTTTCGATGACTTCGGTTTCGTAGTCGCGGCCGTTCCACTTGATGACACGGCGCAGTTCACGGACCCGACGCCCCTTGGGCGTCTTGCCGATCACGACGACGAGGTTTATCGCCGCCGCAATTTCGTCCTGGGCGGGCGTCGGGCGCGCCTCCGCAACCAGGCTTTCGATACGGGTCAGCCCCGAGCGCGCGTCGTTCGCGTGAACGGTCGCGGCTCCGCCGGGGTGACCCGTATTCCAGGCTTTCAGAAGCGCCAGCGCTTCGCCGCCCCGGACCTCACCCACGATGATGCGGTCCGGCCGCATACGCATGGTGACCTTGAGCAGCTTTTGAAGATCGACCGAGGCGTTGGAACGCAGGATCGTCTTGTTCTCCGCCTGGCATTGCAGTTCGTTCGTATCTTCCAGGATCACCAGACGGTCATCCGGGGTCAGCCGCGCGATCCCATGGAGGATCGCGTTCGTCAGCGTCGTCTTCCCGGAGCCGGTGCCGCCGACGACAAGAATGTTCTGCTTCTCGACAATGGCGGTCTCGATCGCGGCGCATTGCGCCTGCGTCATGATCCCGCTCTCGACATACTCCGCCAGGGTGAACACCTTGGTCGCCTTGAGGCGAATCGCGAACGTGGGGGCGCTGGCGATGGGCGGAATAACGCCTTCGAACCGCTGGCCGCCCAGCGGCAGTTCGCATTCCAAGATCGGGTTTTGCGCCGTGATCGTCGTATTCAGGTAAGCCGCGATCGTCGCCATGGCCGCTTCGGCCTGAGACGCCGGCATGGCGCATTCGCGAACCATGCCCTGGCCAAGCCGCTCGACCCACAGGTAGCCGTCCGCGTTGAGCATGATTTCGATGACTTCGGGGTCTTCAAGCCAGGCGCAGATCAGCGGCCCAAGCTGGCGTCGCAGCTGTTCCCGCCCGCGCCTCTGGCTTTGTTCCCGCGCATTCAGCGGAGTTGCATCATCGGCCATTCGACCGCCACCCGTTCAACGGTCCGCCCACCCAGCGAACCATGGCGATATTGCCATATTCGCAAGTCCGCTCCAAGCAGTTTTTATCAACGATCGGCTATAAACTAGGGCGGCGGATCAATGACCCGCCGCCCGTATACTTAACTCCGCGTTACAGCCCGCCCCTTTTATTTGGCGTCCATCCTTGCGCGGTTCGCGCTCAGAACTTCACGCCGAGGCTCAGGCGCACCCGCCCGTCCTGTGCGGTGTCGTTCACCGTCGTCCCTTCGTAGTCCACAGACCAGTTGACGCCGTTGACGCCGCGCCAGGTCACGCCCACGCCAAGAACCAGGTTCTTGTCGTCGTAGGGGGCCAACTCGACGCTGTAACGAGGGCTTTCCGTCCAGTCCGAATAGCGGACACCTGTTTCGCCGCCGTTCTTGACCTCCTGGCGATACTCAGCCCGGAAGGTCGGCAACAGATCGCCAGCGCGGAAGCGGAACAGGTAGTCGCCGTGGACCCCGAGCGCCGCCGTGACCCGCGTGGACTTCTGTTCTTCGAAGTCCAGCGCCCACATATCGTCGCCGGTTTCCGTGAAGCCCCCGAGTTCAATGTCGGCGAATTCCACCCTGGCATAGGGTGAATAGTGCAGGCGCCGTCCTCGATGCTCCCATCCGGCCGAGACCGCGCCGAACAGCTGGCGGCCGTCGCGCTCGCTGTCCAACAGAGCGCTCGCCTCTGCGGCCCAGCGTTTGGCCTCGTAGGCCATGGCGGTATAGCCCAAGACGCCATCCACGAAGACCGAGCGGCGCGGTTGCCACGAGCCATAGACGAACCCGCTATAGGCGTCGGCCGTCGTGTGCGTCCCGTTCAAGCCAACGCGGCTGTCGTCCCGGCCGAAGCCGCCGCCCAAGCCCACCAGAAGGTTGTCGCTGACACCCCAATCGACGCCGGCCGTGAGGCCGTCCGTGCTGAAACGGAAGCCCTCGCGCACCCGGTCACGCCGTTTGAACCCAAGGTCCACGGCGCCGTCCAGCCACCAGCTGGCGTGTCCCTGCCCGATTTCACCGGAGGCGCCCGGCCGGGCCTCGCCGTTCGAACCGCCGACGTGTTCCACCATACCGGCCGCGATCATGTAATCGCGTTGGCGCTCCATGATGGGGTTGTCGCCGGGAATATCGGCAAGGCTTTCCATCGGCACCAGCGACAGTCCGACGCTGTTGCGGCGGGCTTGGCCGCCGTGCACCGATTCAAGGCGACGCATGACGTTCGCAACCTGGACGCCCGAGAAGCGATAAGCGGCCTGGGTCTGCGCGTTGATAAGGCCCGCGACTTCGGGATCCCGCGATGGGTCGGGACGCTCGCGAACCGTCACCCTCACCAGACCTTCGTCCGAGACCGCGAAGGCGTTGGCCAGGGTGTATCGGATTTCCACAACGCCGCTGAACGCCCCCTCCGGGACGACATTCAGGCCATACTGGCCTGGCGTCGGCGTCCGCAGGGTCACCTTCGCCGCATCGCTGGGGGTGATGCTGACAATGTTCGCGGCCGTGAAGGGCCCGCCTTCGGCCCGCTCCATCAGATCCACGTCAACAGGCCGACCTTGCCACGTCTCAACTTCGATGACGGGGCCGGTCACGGGACGCGGGTTGACGATAGCGGTCACCGTCGCGGGCTCCGACCAGCCATAGCGGTTCTCGACCGCAAAGCGGAACGTTGCCACGCCCGTCCAGTCCGCGTCCGGGTAGAACACGACCTTGAGGCCTTCCACGACCGCGCGGCCGCCGTGGCCTTGTGGCGTGGAGCCGCCGCCCTGGATCAAACGCACCGATTGGAACGGCCCGTTGTCCAGCCCCGCCGTGACGTCGAACACAATCGGTTCGCCGGACAGCCCCGTCTTTTCCAACGAGTCCGGTTCGGGCGCAGGCCCGCCCTCGACCGTGATCGTGGCCGTGGCGATCTCCGAAGCGCCGCCGGGGCCGTTCAGGCGGAACGTGAAGCTGTCCTTGCCGACGAATCGGGTTCCTGGCGAATAGGTCGCTTTCAGACCGTCCAGCACGACGACGCCGTGTTTCGGCTGGCTGACGATGGCGGCCGCCTCGATGAAGCGGTCCGTCTCGTCGCCGAGCGCCAGTTGCACGGGTTCCTCCATGCCCGTCGTGGCCGCGACGTCCAGGGCGACCGGCTCTGGCGCGCCGACAGTCACTTTGACGACGGCGGGGGCGGACGCACCGCCTGGGCCGCGCGCGACGAAAGTGAATTCGTCTTCCCCAGCGAAGCCTTTGGCCGGGGTGTATGTCGCCGTGTCGCCCTCGATGACGACGCTTCCGTTGGACGGCTGCGACGCCAGGTCATAGCCGTCCACAATCCCGGTCCCCGACAAAGTGCCGGCCACAGGGGTTTCGAACGGCGTCGAGAGCGTCAGGCCCTCGGCCGCGATCGGCGCATCCGG
This sequence comes from Brevundimonas sp. 357, assembly GCF_003938605.1. Taxonomy (GTDB): domain Bacteria; phylum Pseudomonadota; class Alphaproteobacteria; order Caulobacterales; family Caulobacteraceae; genus Brevundimonas. Next base: position 16,872 of record NZ_RHWX01000014.1, read on the forward strand.
CAGACCAACCTTGACGGTCACAGTCGCCGGGGCAGAGACGCCGCCGGGGCCTTCGGCTACGAACGTGAATGCGTCAGCCCCATAGAACTCCGACGCGGGTGTGTAGGTCACCTTATCGCCGACCAGGACTGCGCGGCCGTTCTCCGGCTGGCTGTCCAGGCGCAGGCTCGTCACCACGCCCGAAGCGCTCAGCTGGCCCGTTACGGGCTGCTCATAGTCCGTCGTAAGCACCAGATCCTTTGCCGCAACGGGCGCCTCCGGCCGACCGACGCTGATCCGCACCGTGGCTTCGGCCGACGTGCCGCCCGGTCCCTCGGCGATGAAGGTGAAGGAGTCGGCCCCGAAGTAGGCGGCGGCCGGGGTATAGGTCACCCGATCGCCGACCAGGACTGCACGGCCATGGGCCGGTTGGGACGCCAGGACGAGGCGGGACACGACGCCGGTGGCGGCCAGCCTGCCTTCGACCGGCGTTTCGTAGGGCGTCGAAAGCGCCAGGTCGGCGGCGGCCACGGGCGCGCCTGGGCGAATGACCGTCACCGCCACCGTAGCCGGGTTTGATTCACCCCCCGGCCCTTGCGCGACATAGGTAAAGGCGTCCGCACCATAGTAGCCCGCCGCCGGGGTATAGGTGACGACAGCGCCTTGCACCGCCACAGCGCCGTGCGTCGGGTGGTCGCGGATCACAAACCCGTCGAACACGCCCGTGGCGCGCAGCGTCGTGGAGCCCGGCGTTTCATACGCGGTCTCAATGGACGACGGCGAGGCGACGGGCTTGCCAGGCAGTCCGACCGTCACCGCCACCGTGGCGGGCGTGGAGTCCCCACCCGGGCCGGTCACGGCAAACGTGAAGGAGTCCGCGCCATAGAAGCCCGAGGCCGGGGTGTAGCTGACCACGCCGTTATCCAGGACGGCGCTTCCGTGCGTCGGCTGCGCTTCAAGCCGGAACGCGTCGAACACGCCCTCCCCGCGCAGTCTCACAGAGCCCACAGTTTCAAACGGCGTCTCGATCGTCGCCGCCAGCGCGCGCGGTGCGTCGGGAAGACCGACCGTCACACGCACCGTCGCGGGTGCGGAGTTTCCGCCCGGCCCGGCCGCGCGAAACTGGAAGGCGTCGGCACCGAAGTAACCGGCCGCCGGCGTGTAGGTCACTCGGTCGCCGACCAGGACCGCGGCCCCGTGCGACGGTTGGCTTAGCAGCGTGAAGCCCGAGACCACGCCCGAAGCGGCCAGCGTCACTTCCCCTGGCGTTTCATAGGGCGTTGCGAGGGCGAGCGACGGCGCAGCGACCGGGGCACCCGGCAGGCCGACACTCACCGCAACGGTCGCGACCTGGCTGACGCCGCCGGGGCCGGTCGCCTCCACCGTGAAGGCGTCCGCGCCATAGTAGCCATCCGCCGGGGTGTAGGTCGCACGTTCGCCGTTCAGAATGGCCTGGCCGTGGTTAGGTTGGTCGACAATCCGCAGCGACGTAAACACGCCGCTGACCACCAGATCGGTCTCACCGGCGGTCTCGTAAGCCGTTGCGATCGAGGCGGCGTTCACCGAAGGCGCACCGGGCAGGCCCACCTTGATTTCCACCACGGCAACGCCCCCAGCGCCGCCCGGCCCTATCGGCCGGACCGTCAGGCTATCGTCGCCATAGAAGCCCGCAGCGGGCGAGAACACGAGGCGCTGGCCAACGATGGAAGCCGAGCCATGCGACGGAGCGCCGACAATCTCCAGGCTCGACCAGACACCGGCCGGGGCCAGGACGACTTCGCCATTCGTCTCGAATGCTGTGGTCAGAGTCGCCCCTTGCAGCGTCGGCGCAGCGGGCAATCCGACCGTGACGTTGACCGTCGCTGGCAAGGCGGCGCCACCGGCGTTCGTCGCCTCAATCGTGAACGAGTCCGCCCCATAGAAGCCGTCAGCTGGCGTGTAGGTCACCGAGCGACCGGAAACGACGGCGGAGCCGTGGTTAGGCGCATCGCCGACCGACAGGGTTGGCGAGAAGCCCGTCACGGTCAACGCGCCGGTTACCGGCTGGCCGAAGTCCGTCGCCAGGTTCAGATCGCCGATGGTCGGCGCATCAGGAACGCCGACCGTTACGGCGACTGTCGCGACCCGCGATTCACCGCCGGGGCCGACCGCCTTATACGTCAGTTGGTCCGCGCCATGATGCCCGCCGGCCGGGGTGTAGGTCAGCGTCGTGCCCGTGATTGAAGCCGAGCCGTGCGACGGCTGCGCCACGATATTGACCGACGTGAGGACGCCCGCGACCGGCAGGATCGCCGTCTTCGTCGTCTCGAAAGTCGTTGTCAGGGTGGCGTCGGCGGCTGTCGGCGCGGGCGGAAGCCCAACGACGACTGTGACCGTGGCCACGCGGGAATCACCGCCTGGGCCGGACGCCGTGTAGGTGAAGCTGTCCGTCCCGTAGAAGCCGAGGGCGGGCGTATAGGTCACGCGGGTTCCGTCGATCGTCACCGATCCATGCTGGCCCTGGGTGATGTAGACGCGCTGCGTCACCCCGCCTGTCGGAAGATCCAACGAGCCCGGTTCCTCATATCCAGTCGTCAGCGTGGCGTCGTCGGCCGCTGGCGCGGGCGGAAGCCCAACGACCAATGAGAAGGTCGCCGGTCCCGACTGGCCACCTGGGCCGATCGCGCGGAAGCGGAATGAGTCGGCGCCGTAGTATCCTGCAGCTGGGGTGTAGGTCGCCTTGGTCCCGCTGATCGACAGAACGCCATGCGCCGGTTCCGTGACCGTCCCGACCGACGAGACGACGCCGCCGACGCTCAGGTCAAACGTCTTGGTCTCGCCGAACGCCAGGTTGCCCGAGCCGCTTTGTGCCGTGGGAGCGGCCGGGAGACCGACCGTCACGTTCACCGTCGCTGGCGCGGACGCGCCGCCGGCGTTGGAGGCGATCACGGTGAACGTATCCGCCCCATAGTAGCCCGCGTCCGGAGTGTAGGTGACAGAAGCGCCGCTGAACGACACTTCGCCGTGGGCGGGGGCCTGGCCGATCGAGAGGACCGGCTGATAGCCGGTCACGCTCATTGTCGTGCCGCCCGGCGTTTCGAAAGAGGTCGAGATCGAGCCGTCCGCGATAGTGGGCACGGCAGGGGCCGCAATTGTGATCGCGACCGTGCGCGTCTGCGACGCGCCGCCTGGACCGGTCGCCCGGTAGGTCAGCTGATCCGCCCCGTGCTGGCCAGCACCGGGCGTATAGGTCAGCGTCGTCCCGGTGATGGACGCCGCGCCCTTGGTCGGCTGGGCGACGATCACCACATCGGTCAGGACGCCCGCGACCGGCAGCACGCGCGATCCGGCCGTCTGGAATGGGGTCGATAGCGTCGTATCGGCGGCAGTCGGCGGCGGCGGCGTGGAAACCGTCACGCGCACGGTCGCTGGGGCGGAAACGCCGCCGGGGCCTTCAACCGCATAGGTGAACGTATCCTGGCCATAGAAGCCAGCCGCCGGGGTGTAGCGGAACCCGGCGCCTTCCACAGACGCCGTGCCGTGCGAAGGTGCGGAGGTGATTTCCGGCGGGGCCGAGGTCGCCCCACTGACGCTGTAGGCCACGAGCGTCGCCGTTTCATAGGCCGTCGTCGCTGTCACATCGTTCGCCGTAGGCGCAGGCGGCGTGTTGATCGACATAGTGACGGTGCGCGTCGCGGAGTTCCCCCCCGGTCCGCTGGCGCGCCAGGTGAAGGTGTCTGTCCCGAGCTGACCCGCGCCCGCCGTGTAGGTCGCACGGGCACCGTTCAGTGACACGCCGCCCTTGCCCGGCTGTGCGATGATTTGAACGTCGTCGTATACCCCGCCCACGGCCAGGTTGAACGAGGCCGCGCTTTCATAGTTGACCGGCTGGGACTGGTTTGACGCCGTGGGCGCGGGCGGCGCCGCGACCGTCACCGTAACCGTCCTGGTCGGCGAGTTGCCTCCCGGCCCACTTGCCCGGTAGACGAAACTGTCGGTGCCGTAGAAGCCCGCCGCCGGGGTGTAGCGAACGGTCGTGCCCGTCAACGACGCCGACCCGTTTGCAGGCGAAGATCCGAGCGCCACCGACGTGTATTCGCCAGATGGCGTCAGCGCGATATTGACGGCGGTTTCATATGATGTGCTGGCGCTGACGTCCCCAGCCCCAGGCGCTGGCGGCGTCCCAACCGTGACGGTGACGGTCCGCGTCGGCGAATTGCCGCCAGGACCGGACGCCCGATAGGTGAACGAGTCTGTGCCATAGAACCCAGCTTCCGGCGTGTAACGCGCCGTCGTGCCAGTGATGGTCACGGAGCCGCGCGACGGATCACCGACCTTCGCGACCGACGAATAGACGCCCGTTGGCGTCAGGGCGACGTTGACCGGCGTTTCATACGCCGTGCTGGCGCTGACGTTGCCCGCGCCTGGCGCGGGTGGCGTCCCAACCGTGACGGTGACCGTGCGCGTCGGCGAGTTGCCGCCGGGGCCGGACGCCCGATAGGTGAAGGTGTCGGTTCCGTAGAAGCCCGAGGCCGGGGTGTAGCGGGCTGTCGTGCCCGTGATCGTCACCGTTCCGTTCGATGGGTCCGCGACCTTCGACACCGACGAATAGACGCCGGTGGGCGTCAGCCCAATGTTAATGGCCGTCTCATACGCCGTGCTGGCGCTGACGTTGCCCGCGCCAGGCGCGGACGGCGCGGCTACCCTCAGTGTCACGGTATATTCGGGTGACGAACCGCCCGGCCCGTTCACCCTGTAGCGCAAACTATCGTTCCCGTAGAAACCAGCGGCGGGGGTGTAGGTGATGGTCGGCAAGAACCAGTCGGCCGATCCGTTAGACGGCAACGATGTGACCGAGATCGAACTCGCTTCGCCGCTCACCGGCACCGTGAATTGTTTGCCCGTCTCATACGCGAAATCGACGGTCAGATTGCCCGCCGTTGGCGCGGGAGGCGGCGCCACCGTGACCGTGACTGTGGCATCGGCGGACCGGCCACCTGGACCCGTCGCCGAATAAGCGAAGCGATCGGTCCCATAGAATCCTGTCGGCGGCGTGTAGCGCATCGTCCCGCCGGACACGCTTGCGGTGCCGCCATTCTGCGGAACACCGACGTCCAGGCGGGACCATTCTCCACTGACGTTCCCGGAGACGTTGACGGCTGTGTTGTGCGCCGTTGACGTTGAGATATTCGCGACAGTTGGCGCGGCCGGCGCCTGGATCGTCACCGTGGCTGTCGCCACGTTCGAGTTCCCGCCCGCGCTCGTGGCCCGGTAGGTGAAGGTGTCCGTCCCGGTCTGGCCGATATACGGCTCGTATCGGAAGGACAGCCCGCTTACGGTCGCCGTGCCCTTTGAAGGCCCCGATACGACCTCAACGCCAGTCGCATCCCCGGAAATGCTCGCCGGCATCGTCACCAGGGTGCGATAGGGCGTCGTCGCCGTGATGTTGCCGACCGTCGGCGCGGGGGGGGCGGTGATGGTGACGTTGACCGTCACCTGACCGCTGCCGCCGGAATAGCTCGACGTGATCCGGGCGACGAAGCTGTCGGTGCCCGACGCGCCCGGATTTGCGGAGTAACTAAGCGACCCGCCGCTCGATCCTGCGAACGCGCTCCCTGTCCCCTTCGATCCCTGGGTGACGATGCTCGTGGACCAACCGCAAATGGTATGGCTTGTGCCGCCATTGGCGCCGCCGGTCGCCGAGCCGCTGAACCACGTCAGCGTCCCGCCGCCGCCTGACGGGACGGTCAACGACCGGGTGCCGCCGATGTTGACAGCATAGTTGGAGCAGTTGGTACGGTCCTGGGTTGCGCCCTGGGACTGCGCCGACGCGGGCGCGCTCGCAAGGACGGTCAACGCCGAGACGGCGACCGCCGCCAGCCCCTTGGCCAGCGCGCGCACCGCGCCGCCCGACTTCATTCGCAAGCTAATCATGCCAGCCCCCAGGGTCGTTTTCCGTTTCGGCCAGTCTATAGCCGATTGTTTATAGCGTTTACGGCAAGCCCTTCATTTTATCAACGATCGTTTATAGGATTTCGCGTAAACCCACGCATGGCGGCCTTCTGGCGGCCCGCCAGGCCCCCGCCGTCCCCATGCGGGCGGGGCCTCACGGCGAGCCGCGCGTGAACAGGCGGCGACATCGGAAGTAATGACGCGCAGTAGGCGCGTCTCGCGCCGGTCGCGCTGCGCCCGTTGCTTTGCTACGCCAAAAGGTAACTAATACTGATTGACAGTTTACTATACTTCGTTGTTGGCGCTTATAGCCGATTATTTATAATCTTTCCTGTAGAGCCGCTGTTGTTGGCGGCAGGGAGAGATTGTCATGAAGTTCCACCTGATCGCCTTGGCCGTAGCGTCCGTCATGACCGCTGGCGTCGCTCACGCTCAGTCCGCCGCGCCGTCCTTCTCTGAGGGCGCTGTCGTTCGCTTGAAGTGCGGTATGGGAACCGGGTCCGCTGTGATCCTGGGCGGCGATACGATCCTGACCGCCAATCACGTCGTGAGCGGCGACACCTGCTCGATGTGGCCCGCAGGGGCGCGCGGCGAAGCGTTTGAGATCGTGACCCAAGACCCGGCGGCCGACCTGGTGGTGGCGCGCGTCGCTGACGCCGAGCGGCCCAGCCTGTCGGTCAGCTGCGATGGGTTGGTGACTGGCGAGCGGTATTGGCTCGTCGGCTACGCGAACAAGATGGAGCGCACCATCAGCATCCCGGTCGTCGCGACGGATCGCGTCGTGAACGCGCGGATGCCTTCTGGCGTCGCGCGTGGTCTTCGGATGGTCGAGGCCGCCGGCGGCGCGGTGCTGGACGCACAGGGTCGCATGGTCGCGTTCAACAGCGCCGTGGGAACCGATTGGGGAAGCGAAACCTACGTCAAGGAGTTGAAGGGAACGCCGGTCTGCCCGGCCTAGTCCCATTTTCCTTTGGCGTCGTCAGGCCCTCCGCTGCGCGGGGGGCCTTTCTCTTGCGCGCTAGCTGCCCGCGCCGTTCTTGATGACCCTATCAGGCACCAGGGCGGACAGCGGAAGGCCGAACGCGCGCGCGAACTGCGCCATGACCATCAGGGACGGGTTCTGGCGGGCCATTTCGACCTGCGAAATATACGGCTGCGACAGACCGGTCTCTTGCGCCGCCTGGTGCTGCGTCCAGCCGCGCGCCTTGCGTTCGGCGGTCACGCGGGCGGCGAAATAGGCGACCTCGGGCCACTCGTCCGCTGGGATCACTTCTCTTTCGGCCAAATCCGTCTTCCCCACCCATCACTAAGTGCGGCGCGCGCTGGTGCGCCGCCGCAATCTCTGCTGAACTCGCTATGGCGTCTCCCCGTTCAAGAGCGCCACAACGTCAAATACGCTTATCAGGGGTAAGCGGACCTCTGGCAACGTCACATTGCGGGATTCAGAGGCCGAGGCGGTGACTTTTTGCGCTCGCGCCTGGCGGGATCGCGTTTCGCGCCTTAGTAATTTGTTATTACGATCGTTTATAAAAGCGCTTGTATTGGGCGTCTAAGTCAGGCACCCATTCGGTAGAACGCGAACCTTCGGCATCGGTCGAGGTTGCGTTCGGGAGTATCAGGGGGAGTATCACACACGGTAGATCGCGAACCTTCGGCGGGGAAAGCGCCAGGATTCGGTAGATCGCGAACCTCAGCCGTCAGCTGGGCTTTAGGACACGGTAGAACGCGAACCTTCGACCGCCCGGCGGCTCGGTAGATCGCGAACCTTCTTCCTGCATCCAGCCTCTCGACACGGTAGATCGCGAACCTTCGACCCCTCGACACGGCCCCTGACTCGGTAGAACGCGAACCAGAATGGCGGCCTTGGCGAATCGCCGTAGGCTTCCTGACGTGGATTCGCGCCCTTTCGGGCGGTCCCAGCTGGACCGACTCGGTAGAACGCGAACCTTCGACTGCGTGTAGGCGTCCCACTGACGGCTAGCGCCCTACCGGCATCGGTCCGTTCGCGGACTCGGTAGATCGCGAACCTTCTCTCCCCTCTCGGCGGCAATCCGGCCGCCGACTCGGTAGAACGCGAACCAACGGCTCGGGCCGTGGTCGCAGTAGGAGTGAACGATATGGCCACCAGCGCCACGAAGCCGGCCCCCTCGGAGGTCATTTCAGCGCCGCAACACGACCTGTTTGTGCGCCCGGTCAAGAACATCAACCTGCGTATGGACCGGGTGTTGATGGAGTATCCGTTCGCGTCGATCCGCAAAACGCCGCTGCGGACCATCCAGCGTTTTCAGATGGGCGAGACCAAGATCACTGTCCGTCCCAGCGTTGACGGCATGGCGACTTACTACGACCTCGACGTTATTCGCTTCGCGGTTTCGAAGCTGAACCAGGACGTTGACGAAGGCCTGCCTCTTAGCCGCAAGATCCAGTTCACGGCCCACGAATTCCTCCGCACGACCAATCGGGGCGTCGGAAAGCAGGCCTACAATCTGTTGTATGACGCGCTGAGACGCCTCGACGGCACACGGATCGAAACCAACCTCCCCTCCGCCGGGAAGGTTCGCACGACCGCCTTCGGCTGGATTGAGGGCTACGAGTTCCTAGGCGAACGCGACGACGCCGGGCAGATCAAGCGCCTGCAAGGTATCACGATCACCCTGCCCGACTGGATTTTCGACGCGATCGTTCATGACCGCCGCGTCCTGGCGTTCTCGCCCGACTACTTCACGCTCAGCAGCCCATTGAAGCGCCGCCTCTACGACATTGCCCGCAAGTTCTGCGGCAACAAGAAGGAGTGGAAGATCGGCCTTCCCAACCTGCATCAGCGCGTCGGGACGACACAGCCGCTCAAGCGCTTTCGCCTCGACCTGGCGGAGTTGGTCGCCGAACAGCCGTTGCCGGACTACCTCATTGAAGTCCTGGACGGCCAGGTGCCGGGCGAGGCGCGGAAGCGCGTCAGCAATCTCGAGCGCGTCCAGGTGCGGTTCGTGCGAAGGGCTGGCGCCGTCATCGAGGTTGACCCTCACGAGGGCACCGTAAGCCTGGCCGAGCGCATGGGTCAGGCCCCGACACGCGCCGCCTCGCCGGCGAAGGCGCTCCCGGCCCCGCCCGCCGTGACCCTGGACCTGGATCTTCCCGGACGGCCTTTCCCGAAGGGGGGGACGCTGAAATACAGCCCGTGGGAAAAGATCGCCCGTGACGCCCTCCCCCTGCCCCGGCCAGATATCGACATGGTGGCCGACAAGTTCCGCACCTGGGCGGCGAGCAAGCGGATCGACCTGTCGGGGCGCGATATCGAAAAGACCTTCATCGGCTTCTGCACCAGCTGGCGCAGCTGATCTGGCACACGGTAGATCGCGAACCTTCATGTCCCCCCAGCAGGCCCGCCTCGCCCCTATGCGGCGGGTCTGATCGGCGCGCATTCGGTAGATCGCGAACCTTCCTGCCGCCAATGGGCGTCAGACTCGGTAGATCGCGAACCTTCCGACCGGCTGGACCAGCCTGGAACCGCCTGTCACATTCGGTAGAACGCGAACCTTCGGGCCTAGCCCGGCCCTCCAATTCGGTAGAACGCGAACCTTCCCGGGTCTCTTGCCGGCCGCCAGCCCTTTTGACACACTCGGTAGAACGCGAACCTTCGGTCGAAATCCCGAGGTCCGCGCGGTCCGTTCGCGCCCTGGGCCGGGCTTTCGCCCGCTTGGCGCGAACCAGGCGACGCTGGCTCGGTAGAACGCGAACCAAGGCCTCGGTAGAACGCGAACTTTCGACTCGGTAGATCGCGGACTATGGCTCGGTAGATCGCGAACCTCCTGACTCGGTAGATCACGAACCCCGGCTCGGTAGATCGCGAACTCCGGCTCCGGTAAGTGTCTGTCGCTGTTGCGCTTTTCGGACCCGTAACTCGCTAACTAGAATCAATTAACTTGGTAACTAGGAGCCCAGGCGGGCTAGCGCGCTTGGAGCGCGCCCCCTGGGCTCTAGGGAGGCGGTCGCCTTCGGCTCCCTTTTGATTACTCGCAGACCTGTTCTCAAATCCGCCAAGTCTATATACAATCGTTTATATGGACGCAGGTTTTGACGATTCCGCATCTGTTGTCGCGCAGTTTCCGCATCACATACGGTGCGCGACAACGGCGAACGCGGCTCCCCATATCGGCTATGCGCGTGACCGGGACGGCCCTCGCCTAGCGCGATTGATCGAGCGTCGGCGCGCCGCCGGCTGCGATCAGGTATTCAGTGACGCCGCGCACGGCGCCGCCATGTTCCGGCCAGGGCTCGACGCGGCGATCGCCGCCTTGGCGCCCGGCCGACTTCTCGCCGTCGATAGCCTCGCCCTGCTGACCTGGCGGGAAGACGAGTTGCGAAAGATCCTGTTCGCCGTGGGATCCGCTGGGGCTCACATCCTGGCTGACGCGGAGGCCTTCGACACACGGCGCGAGAGCGACATTTTCTCGCTGGCGCGGAGCCTGGACGCCTTTGCGTCGAGTGTCCGGGCGGCGCGCATGGCAGAGACCGCGATGCTTCGGGCCGACCGGCGCTCCAAGATCGAGCCCGCCGCTTGGCGTCAGATGCGGGCGAAGATTGATTCCGGCGAAGTCACAGTGGCTGCGGCCGCCGTCGCTTTGGGTGTCAAGCGATCGACCATCTATCGTCGGATGGAGGCCTAGCCTTGCCTTTGGCGTTTCTTTCCGGCGGCTCGGAGCGGGCGGATGCCTCGGATCGGGGGCGTTGCCGTTCGATGCGTTCACCTGGTGCTGCGGGCGGGACACCACGTCGGCCTTCGGTCAGGCGCGATCTCTCACTGACCCCTACGGCTTGCCGCCGACTTTCCCGAAATCGACCCCTGCGGGGCGCGCCCTGGGCGGACCCTCCGCCTTCCGCGCTGCGCTTGTGCAGGCGGTTTCCACCCCGGTCGCGGATTTCGGCGTCGGCTGGCTTCGCCGTGTCGGGGCTCGTGATCGCGGCAGTGACCGCGGCCCGGCCGGATACCCTGGCCGGTTTTGCTAAAGGTGAATGAAATGTCGAACTCGAACAACGTCGTGATCCTCAAGGGCAACCTGTTCGCGGACCCGAAGATCAACCCCACGAACGGCGGCAAGGAAGTCGTCAACATCTTCCTGGCGACGAACCGCCCTGACTGGCGCGACGACGAGGGCCAGTGGCACAAGCGCCCCGTCCAGAAGAACAACATCGCCGTGTTCGTTCCTCGCGGGATCAAGCTGCTCAAGGAGCTGAAGGCCGGCGACGGCATCGAGGTTCGGGCCAGCGTCGAGATCCGAGAATTCGTCGACGGGGACGGCGTGGTCCACAAGCGCACGGAGATCGTCTGCGGTGACCGCTACGAAGGCCACCTGGTCAAGCGCTGGGCGCCGCCTTCCCGCAAGACCGGGGCTGAGTAATCAGCCCCTCCCCTGCCCGCCTGGCGTCAGCTGGGCGGGCTTTCGGGTGCTTTGAAGCGCTCGGGTCAGGAGTATCGAGTAATGGCCGACGACCGCTTTTCCCAGGGCGCGAAACCGGATCGCCTGGACGGTGGAGACGATCAGAAGGTGGTTGAACTGGCCGCGTTCAAGCCCGTGCGCGAATTGCCATCGCGCATCGTCTCGCCTGCGACCCGGGCCTTGGATTTCGTGGTGTCTGCCTTGTTGCAGCAGCACGGCCAGTTTGGCGCTTATGACCAGCTGTTGGATGCAGCGGAGCGTGTTCGTCCCGCCGAGGACAGCAACGACCAGAAGGTGCGGTAGAACGCCGGGTGCGCGAGGGCTGGAAGCCAGCTGCAGAAGTTGCCTGAGTGCGATGAGATCCGGGAGAAGGGTCGTTTGTGGGGGAGCGCCCTCCCCTACGCCGGAGCCCCAAAGGGTCTCCCGCTACCCCTCCAGCAGGGGGCGAGCCCCCCGCAACGCCCCCCAGGATTACGGCCCCGGACGCGCGTTCGCATTCGCGCTCGCGCGTCCGGGGGCCGGGCCGTCAGAACACCAAAAGCGGGCCGATTTATCGACGTCGAAACGTCAGGCAAGTGTTGTTCGGCTATAAACGATCGTTTATAAACATGGCCGGCGGATAGGCCGCCAAACCCCCTCCCCTCCCGGCCTATTCGCCGGGCTTGGCCGAAAGGAGGACCGCGCTTCGACCTTGGCCTTCGGGCCTCAGTTCTGGCGGCCCAACCCGTTCGACGGGCCGTTAGGCGTCGCTTCGGCGGCGCGGGGCTGACGCCTCGGTTTCCCCCCCCGGCGTCGTGGGGCCGCTGTCTTTCCCTTCGGCGGCCCCAGCCCCTTCCCGATCAGGTCGGGCGCTTACTGTCATGCTTCGATTCTCCGATATGTCCGAGGTCAACCGGCGCAATGTCCTCACCTGGGCCAGGAAGCGCCCGTGGGGCCGTGACGCGGCCATGAGCCCGGACGGAGTGCTTTACGGCTGTGTGGCTCCCCCACGCGCCGAAAACCGGGCCTCTCGCATGGCCTGCCTCAACTTCGCGGACCTTCACGACCTTGCGGCGTGGGCGCGCGAACAAGGATCGCTATGAAGGCCCGTGTTATTCATCGCATCGGCGGTATGGTTCTGGCCATCGGCTTCTCGGCCGCCTGCTGGGCGGCGCTATGGGCCTGGTCCCCATGGATTCTCGCCGTCGTTCTCGTCGGCCTCATAACGCTGGGCTTCGTGGGCTGGCTGCTGCCTGGCCAAGGCGCGGGCCTGGTCGAACCCCATCACGGAATTTTTCTTACGGTTGGCGCCGTCGTGGCGATCGCTGTTGCGATGCTGTGGCTGTTCGTGGCGCGTGGTCATCAGCCGTTGATTTGATTCGCTATTCTGCCGGGATTTCGCCGCAAATCTCGCCATGCCAGATTCAATCGGCGGTTACAGACCAGCTATCACATTACAAAAAGTTCATTGGCGGCGGGTGGAACCCACGTTCGCAGGTTGTTAGGTTTTTGGCTCGATGAAGGCACTCGAAGCCAAGCAGAATGCGTAAAGTTTCGAGTTCGGGGGGTTGAGTAGCGTGCTTGTAGTAGAACGCGGTTCGGTAATCGCTATGGTTGAAACGCGATGCCTTGAACTGTTGGAGCGTATCGCCTCTGGCGAGTCCTGCAACGCTTTGGCGTTTGGGGCGGAAATTGGGCCGCTGCTGGGCGAGGTGTCGGATCTAGTTCGTCCAGGCGGGGCCGGATGCCCGGCCAACTGGCCCCATGATCCCCACGCCGATATCATCGTCATCGAGTCCGGCGAGGCCTACAGCCTACGCCCCAATGCCTGGCTGGCCTTCGTCGTCCAGGCGGCTAGCCAGCCCAACATTTCACCCTCCGACTTCGGCCCGAGCCTCGGCCGTGTCCTGGCCGATACAGCTTCGTTGACGCCGGCGGCGGCGGCGACGCTGGCGCTCCAAATCAGGGCGGGCGTCCCTGCCTTCCCTGATCGGCAGGTGCGGGCGGCCTAGGCCCCTCCCCTGCTGATCCTGGCCGCATCGGTTCGCCGGTGCGGCTTTTTTATTTTCTTCGGTTTGGCCAGCGAATGGACAGACGGTGGCTGGCGACCAGCTGTCGGCCCGACCGTCGTTGGCTGGCCAGCCGTTGGACAGCGGCCCGACAGCGGCCCGCCAGCGGGAGGCCAGTCGCAGGCCTGCAACTGTCTGGCAACTGGCCAGCGGAGGGCCGATAGCTGGCCATCGGACGGCCAGACGCTGGCCGTCAGAAAGTAAGCGTCTGTCTATTGACTGGCCAGCGACTGGCCAGCTATTGGATAGCTTATCGCTGGCTCGCCGCTGTCGCGCGGCCAGCACATGGACAGTTTGGGGAAAGATTGCCGATGGCCACCGTCGTATTCGCTTCGTCCAAGGGTGGGGTGGGCAAGTCCACTTCCGCCCTTCTGCTCGCGACCACTCTGGCGCAACAGGCGCCCGTCACCCTGATTGACGCCGACCCGAACAATCCGCTGGCCAGCTGGGCCATGTTGCCGGGCAAGCCAGAACAGCTGACCGTCGTGAGTCGGCATAACGGCGAACGGATCACCCGTTCCACCATCATGAACGTGATCCAGGACGCCTCCCAGCGTGATCCGTTCGTCATCGTGGACCTGGAGGGCACGGCGTCGTCTTTGAGCGGCTACGCCATCGCCCTTGCCGACCTGGTGATTGCGCCTTTAGCTGCCTCCCAGGTGGAGGCCGTCGAGGCCGAACGCATCCTGGAATTCGTGCGCGAACAGGAACTCGTCGCCAGGCGCCAGATTCCTTTCCGCATCCTGTTCACGCGGACGCCGAGCGCCATCCGCACTCGCGGCATGAACGATATCCAGAACGCATTGGCGCAGGCGGAAATCTCGACGTTCGAGACCCACCTTCACGACCGCGAGGCCTTCCGCGCGATCTTCGCCTACGGCGGCTCGCTCGATGACCCCGATTTCGGTTCCTTGGTGTCGAACGTCGAGAAGGCCAGAACCAACGTGCGGGCATACGCCCAGGAAGTCGTCAACGTCTTGAAGGAGGTGGTGCAATGAGCCGCGAGCGCGCACCTGTGTTCGCCGGTCGCAAGGCGGCCGATAGCAGTCTGGACCTCGGAGGCCTCACCGCTCGGCCCGCAAAGCCCAAGCCGCCGGTCGATCCCGCCGCGTTGGCCGAGGTCGCGGAACGGCACGGCTTCACCGATCGCGATAGCGGCGGCCAGGTCGGGGCAGGGGAGGGCGGCGGCCTCGCCGCTCCCCCGGCCTCGCCGCCCGCGTCGCCTCAAGTCGTCACCGCACCGGCGCCGGCATCGGCCGCGCCCGGTCGGCGCGTCCTCCGCAGCGGCCGCAATGTGCCGGTCAACCTCAAGGCCACGCCGGACTTTCAGGCGCGGTTCTTCGCGGTCTGCGACCGGCTGACCGAGATCCACGGACGGCCGATCACGCAGGCCGAGGGTTTCGAAATGGCAATCGCGGCGTTGGAGCGCGAAGTGGCCGAGGGAGGCGCGAAATGACGGGGAGGGCGGGGAAGGCCAAGAGTGCGGACGAGGACCGTCAAGCAGCGGTCAGGTCGTGGCGAGACCGCCAGGGGTTATTGACCTGGGCTTGCCTAGTCCTGGCGGCCGGCGCTTTCGCGGCAGGCGTAGCTGGTCTGTTCGGAGGCTTCTGGCCGATCCTCGTGGCGGTCGGGATGATCGGTATGGCATGGAACGTCATGACCCGGTCTTTGCCGGTTCGGCTACGAGGCGCGTTGCGTCCGCCGCCTGGGCCATGGTCGCGTTGACACTGAGGTGAAGGGATGCAGGCCCGGTCGCGTGAGCGCCGGGCCATTTTATTGCGCTGCGCGCGGCTGTTTACTCCAAAAGGAGAGCGGGCCGGGTATTTGTGGGCCGCAATACTAACAATAGTCATGTAATAGCACGCTATTCGCTTGCAGCGGCTAGTGCGATTGTATATATTCGTAGTGTTCCCCGGTAACGGGAAGCGACCACCCGGCGGGCTTGCCGGACCAGCTTTGGTAACACTCAGAGAGTATAACGCATGAAGACCCTGACCATCACCGGAAGCCACGGCATTCTGACCGTCGATGCTAATTCCGGTGACGTGCTGACACTCGTGCCTTTCGACAACTCCACGGATTATTCCGGCATTACACGTTTCGATCTCGCCGAATGGCGCTCGTATTGGGACGCGGAGCCGGAAGGCGTCGCTCTGGACATTCTGGACGTCGGCTTTTGGGACGGCGGCGAATACGTGGAGGCCGAGGCCGACTGGCGCGCCGAGGTTCGTCAGGCCCGCGAGGCAAGGCGGGCGATCCGGGGAACGCCAGTCGTCCGGGCCGCCTAGGCCCACCCCCTACCAGCGCGGGCTTTGGCCCGAACCTTCCCGGCGGGCTTGCCGGGTCCAATCTTGGAGACTCCCATGCAACTGATCCTTACTGCAGAAGCGTTTGCGGTGAACATTCTGGCCGGGGCCGGGGCTGACCGCCCCAGGGCCTACGCCGCCGCCCTGGGCGCGCCGTTCGCTGAGAAATCGCATCGCGGCTTCGACTTCTACCTGTCGGCGCTGGGCCACATCGAGCCGAAGCGGTCGGCCGAGGACCGGGCGATTGACCTGGCCTTCGCCGCCTTCCAGTCCGCCGCCGTTGAGGCCTTCAAGGCTTCCGGCTCTCGCGACATCGGCGACTGTGGCGGCGTGATGCTGGGCTATCGCGGAAACACCCGTTTCGCCAAGGCGCTGATCGCCCGCAAGATCGGCCGCAAGATGGGCGGCAAGGTCTACGTCTGCCTGCCTCTTCCTTCTGGCGTTCAAACCCAATTCCGCCGGGTCCAGGAACAGGCCTACGACGCCTTCGTGAAGGCCGCGCAAGGCGGCGGCTTCACCCCGGTCGAACACTACAGCTACGCCGACTGAGGGGAGGGGACACCATGAATCACTCCACCGCCATGCTGTTCGCCACAACGGTCAACTATCGCACCCGGCTCGGCCGCCCCGGCGTCTGGACAGGCGAAGTCCTGGCCACCTGGGATACGGTGCATGAAGTCGCCACCGCCGCCGCCCGCCGCGCGCGGCGGGCCTTGGCCAAGATCGACGGTTCGGCCGCACGGCCCGCCGTCTGGACGAGGCCGTGATGCGCGGCCTCGACCGGAGCCAGCGCCGCGAAGTCCGAAACCCGGTCCTCGGCCTCCCGGCCGCGAGGCGGCTCCAGGCGCTGCCGCCCGAGGTTCGCGCCGACTTGCGAGCCCTGTTCTCCGACTTGGCCGCCGATGCGCGCGGTCGCGCGCAACGCAGCTGGTCGCAGAACAAGGGGCCGATGGCGGCCTATTGGAAGGCGACCGGCGCCTATGCGTTTCACATCGCGAGGGTGCTGAAATGAGCGGGTGCAATGTTGTCCAGCTTCGCCTTTTCGGCCGGGATCCAATTCCGGCCCATGTCCTGGACCTGGTTCGGCGCGGAGCGCTGTTTGTGGTGAACCACAGCGGCGGCAAGGATAGCCAGGCCATGTTGATCGTCCTGCGCCGGTTCGTCCCGGCCGATCAGCTTCTAGTCGTTCACGCGGAGTTGCCGGGCGTCGAGTGGGACGGCACCGCCGACCACATCAGGGACACGATCGACGGCTTGCCGCTTATCGTCACCCGCGCAAAACGGACCTTCATGGAGATGGTCGAAGCGCGTCAACGCTTCCCCTCACCCCAGCAGCGTCAATGCACGTCCGATTTGAAGCGCGGCCCTATTGAGCGGGAGGTTCGCCGCTATCTGGCGGCCAATTCGCGGTTCGGCGGCCTGGTCGTCAACTGCATGGGGATGCGGGCAGGGGAGAGCAGTCGCCGCGCCAGCCTGACGAGGTTCCGCCGCAGCGAGCGCAACAGCAAGGCCGGTCGGCAGTGGTTCGACTTTCTCCCGATTCATGACCTGACAGAGGGAGAGGTGTTCGACACGATCCGCGATGCTGGCCAGGAGGCCCACTGGGTATACGCCGCTGGGATGACCCGGAAGTCGTGCCAGTTCTGCATTATGGCCAGTGAGCGGGATTTGAGGACGGCTGCGCGCCTCGCGCCCGTCGCCTATCGGCGCATGGTCGCTACCGAACGCCGCTTGAATTTCACCTTGTCCATGTCCGGCCGGACCCTCCCGCAGATCACCGGGATTGCGGCTTAGTCGCCGCGCCCGTTAGAGAGGCCCTATGATAACCTTCATGCCGCCGCGCCGCCGCCGCCTACGGCATTGGCTTCGCTCCGTCCTGGGTGGCGTCGCCGCCGCCTTGGGGCGGCCGAGAACCCTGCGACGTCCATAGGAGCGTCAGGAGACAGGAAAAAGGGCGGCGGGCATCAACCCGCCGCCCTTTGTCGTTTCGGGGCTGTAGCGCCCCTCAGAGCCGCGCCAGCGCGTGTCGCGCTACGTAGAGGTCGATCGCGCCCCGAGCGCCATCGACCATCGCAGCGAATGCGAAGCCCGTCAGAAGCACCGCGAACAGCGGCGAGGCGAGGGGGAGGGGGGCGACCAAGGCCCCGGCGACGACCGCCACGGCGGCAGCGCCGGCGATGGCCTGGCCCAAGGCCATCCGTTGCAGGAATAGCCAGTCGCGGGCGACCTGCTCACGGGCCAGCTGGCCAGATGCGACCAGGTTCAGTGTGGCGCGGCGTTTGGGGTTCATGGCGGGTCCGGCGGTTGTTCTAGGTTCCTGACAGCAACGAATAGGACGTTAAGCAGGGTGTTGTTGTCAACACTGTAGGGCGGCGTCGCCGCCCTTGGTTACTCCAAGAAGAAATGAAGAATAATCAGCGCGTTAACCCACTTTCTGCTTGATCTATAGCCTATAGGCTATAAGGTGTTCATACAGTCACTTCAAGCAAAGGACGCGCCATGTATAGCTTCGCTAGCCCGATCAACACCCCGGCCCCCACGCCTGCGCTGGCCAACTCTTTCGCCGTCGCAATGGAACAACTGCGTCAAGCGCAGGCCGCCGCTGCGAATACCGCTCCGAGCAACCAGTAAGACTTGCAACCCTTCCCGGCGGGCTTGCCGGGCTCGATTTTGAGAAGGAATAGACCCATGGCTGATCTGGTTGTTTTCAAGAACCCGAAGGCTCCGCAGAACTCCGGTCCGATCACCGTCAACGGCGTGACCATGTGCAAATGGTCCCAGGTGACGCCCCTGCTGGGTCTCTATCTCGACATGGATGACAACTGGCGCTTGGCGACCGGCGAGCATCGGGGCTTTCGCGGTTATGCGATGCGCGAGTTTGACCAATGGGTCGTGTCGGCTTGGTGCGGCAGCGGAAAGCCCAAGGCATGGCGTCAGCCCAACATGCGTTACAAGACCGAGGGCGGCGCCGTCCGCGCCCTGGAGCGCATGGCCCGGTTCATCGAGGGCTGACCCGATGAACGACTTGAGCATGGCGCGTCTTGAGCCTCAATCCGCCTATAGCTGGGAACTCAGCTACCGGCACGGCACCGAGCCGACGCCCGACCTTTTCCGCGAGGAAGATCCGGCGCGGCCCGGCGTTGCCGACCTCATCCAGCCCGGCCAGCTGTTGAAGACCAACTATGGGAGCGGCCCCTACCGCGTGGAGAGCGTGACGCCGCAGACCTACTTCGGGCGGACCGCATGGGCGCTGGTCCTGTGCCAGGTCGTGGACGGCGTGGTGAAGCCCGGGCACTTCTGGATCAATGAGGTTGTGGCCCAATGGGAAGGAGACGCGGTGCGTTTCCTCAAGCTGTTCAGAGCGTCCGACGACGAGGTTCTGTTGATGGAGGGGGCGGCGTTTCAAATGTCGCGCTCAGGTCAACTTTCCCTGTTCTAGATAGTCCGGTAACCGGCCTATTGAGGTTAGAACGCCAAAAGGAAGTAACAGGCATTTATTCTTCGCTTTTGGCGTTTTTCCCTTTCTTTCTATAAGCAATCGTTTATAAGAAAGAGGTCGGTTGTTCGACACCTTCCCGGCGGGCTTGCCGGGTCCAATCTTGGAGAAACGCTTATGGCCTCACGCGCCACCGCCATCCTCAACCTTATGAACCACTCTCGCTTCGGCGCTCTGGCGCAGTTGCTGGTGATTGATGCTGTCATGAAGAGCTTTCCCAACGAGAAGCACCGCGACGGCGAAACGAATGTGGACCTCGTTAAGCGCCTGATGGCCGCAAATCGTGGCGTCGTGGAAACCGTCATCGAAACCCGCGCCCAGGAGATCACCGGGGCCGGTAAGGAGGCAGTCATTGAGGCTTGCAAGCGTTCGGCGGTCAACGGCGCGGCTTGGTATGGCGTGGCGTCAGAAATGGAAGACGCTTGCGGGGAGGCGATCGCAGATCGTTTCCTGATCGTGGAGCGCTACGGCTTCCCGGATCAGCAAGTGATCGAAGCCTATTCCGATGACCGCGAAGCCGCCGTGATCCTGAAGGCGGACTATTCGGACGCCAAGCAACAAGAACTGAACGTGCGCCTCGTCTGTGAAGACGGCGACGGCAACTGGCACCTCGACTTCTAACAACCCTTTCCGGGGAGGCATTGGGCCTCCCCGCCCATCCCCCCCGGCGGGTTTGCCGGGCCAACCTTGGAGACAATCATGACCCAACTGACCATCGCTCTGAACAAGACCGTTCTTTCCGACCTGAACATGCGCCAGGGCGACGTGGACGTGTCCGACCTGATCGCCAGCATGAAGGCCCGCGTGGCCAAGGGCTTGCCGGTGTTGATCCAGAACCTCGGCGCCACGATGCAGCTGGACGCCGACGGCAAGGAGACGGGCGTTGCGGAAATCCACGTCGGCGGCCGACGCTGGCGCGCGCTCAACGAACTGGCGAAGGCCAAGATCATCAAGCGGACCCACCCGATCACCGTCAACGTCACCGCGAGCCGCGAGGACGCGATGGTAGAGACGTCGGAGGAAAACGACGTGCGGTTGCCGCCGAACCCGGTCGACCAATACGAAAACTTCGCTCGCATGATCGAGGCGGGCCATTCCCCCGCCGATATCGCCGCCCGGTTCAACATTGACGAGGCGCGGGTTCACCGGCGTCTGAAACTGGCGAAGGTGTCGCCGAAGCTGCTCGCTCTCTATCGCGAAGGAACGATTGAATTCGAACAGCTGGCCGCCTTCACGCTGGCCGACGATCACGCCGTGCAGGAGGCCGCCTACTTCGATGTGCCGGAAGGCTGGGCGCGCAACGCCGGTCATATCCGCAAGCGTCTGACGGAAGGTGAAGTTGACGCCTCGACCGACCGTCTGGCCCGCTTCGTCGGCATGGACGTCTACCGCGCCGCCGGTGGCGCCGTGCGCCTGGACCTGTTCTCGCTCAAGGGCGAGGGCTTTATCCAAGACGTGGCGCTGCTGCAAAGGCTGGCGGCCGAGAAGCTGTCGGCCGAGGCGGCTGTGCTGGAAGGCGAAGGCTGGAAATGGGTCCGCGTTGAGCCGGAAATCAACTGGCAGGAAATGGACGCCATGGGCCGCATCTATGAGGTTGACCTTCCGCTTTCCGAGGAGGTCACCGCGCAGATCGAGAAGCTGTCTGAACAGTATCAGGCCTTGGAGGCCGAAGGGCAGGGCGAGACCGTGGAGGGCGCGGCGGCGATGGACGCCATCGAGGCGCAGCTTTACGAACTGGAAGCGAGCGGGCGGCAATGGCGGGACGAGGAAAAGGCCCTCGCCGGGGCCATCGTCTATATCGACACTGACGCCCACGCCAAGATTCGGCGGGGGATGGTCGCTCCCGAGGACCGCAAGGCTATGACCGCCCTGACCCGCGCGCGGGAGGCCGGTGAAGCTGTGGCGGCGGCCGACGATGGCGACACCACGAAGATCGCGACCGTCCAGGCCGAGGCCTCCGGCGCCGGGATTTCGGCGACTTTGCGCGAGAACCTTTCCGTCCAGCACTCCATGGCGCTCCGCGCGGCGCTGCTGGACAATCCCACGGTCGCGCTGGTGACGACGGTTCACCGGATGCTGCTGATCGGCCACTACCGCAACAACACGAACGCCCGTCAGCACGGGGCCGCTCCGTTCGAGGGGCTGGGGTGGAATGACAACCTCGACAAGCACGTCAACGATATCCGGGAGACTGTCGCTGGCCAGAAGGTGGCCACGGCTCAGGAAGCCATGACAGCGGCCTTGCCCGCCGATCCGGCCCAGCTGTGGGATTATCTGGTCGTTCTGCCCGAGGCCCGTCTGTTGGAAGTCCTGGCCTATGCCGTGCAGCACATGGTCTATGCCGTCAGCGGCTACGGCAATGCGCGTGTGGCGTCCGCCTATCAGATGGCCGAGGCTCTTTCGCTCGACATGGCCGATTACTGGACGGCGACCGTTCCCAGCTACTTCGGCCGGGTCGGCAAGGGCGAAATCGCCAGCGCCGTCCGCGAAGCCAAGGGCGATGAAGCGGCGGCCGGTCTGGCCAGCTTGAAGAAGGGCGAAATGGCCGAACAGGCGGCGACGCTTCTGGCCGACACCCGCTGGCTCCCGGCGGCGCTTCGCACCCGAGGCGTCAACGACGTCCAGGGCGGTCAAGCCGACGACGCCGACCAGCTGGCCGAGGCCCGCGAGCCGTCCGACATTCCCGAGGCGGCTTGATCCCGGCGGGGCGGCTTTCGGGTCGCCCCGTCATCCCCTTTCCTTTTGGCGTCCTATCGGCGCGCAGCGCCACGACAGCCATGTTGCGTGAATAGGTGCGTCAATGAGATACGCGACACTTTCCCCCGCCCAAACCGAGGCCTCCGCTATGCCAACCTACAAGGTCGATATCCGTTGGCCTGCGACGCAGACCCTTGAGGAACGGACCGTGACTGTGAGCGCGGCAGCGGCCGAGGTTGCTTTCAGGGAGTTGTTGGGGCGCGCCGACCTGGTTGGCCAGGACTGCGCTGCGCGCCTCATGCTCGACGGCCGCCAGGTTCACTACAGCGAATTCAACAAGCCGCTGGGCGCCGGGCGGCTCGCCGCAGACGCGCCGCTGAATCTTCCGGTCTAATCCCTTCCCTGGGCCAGACGGCATGAGGCCCGCCGCCCCATCGAGGGGCGGCGGGCCTCAGTCGTTTCACGACGTGGTGGCCTAGGCGGCGAGGCTCCCGGCATAGAGCCCAGCCGACGCCACGGCCGCCAGGATCGCGACCGCGGCCGCCGCCAAGGCGACGTGCTTATCCCTACGCGCCGTCTTCGCCGCCGTCGCCGCGTCGCGGGCTTCGGCAAGGACCGGCGCAAGCCCCGCCACCACGGCCTCGGTGATCGTCGGCGCCATATCCTGTCCCGCCTTCATCACCCGGCCGGCGATAAACCCGCCGCCCTCGTTGACGATCCGCTCAGCAATCTCACGGCTGGCCTCGCGCTGTTCGATGGACGTGGCCGTGATGGCGTCCTGGGCCTGGGCGACGTGGGCGGTCAGGATCGCCAGGTGGTTCTTGCTGACCTCTTCCAGCACCGTGCAGAGGACGAAAACGGGATCGTCCGCCTTGAGCAGCACATTGTGCCGCTTGGCGACAATCCCGATCAACGTCTTGACGTCGATCGGCGGCGGTATCGCCGAGGCGGCCGACGCCGGCAGGTCCAAGCTCCCTTGATCGTCGGCCATCACACCACCTGACCAATGCGCTCATAGAAGCGACGCTGCAGTTGGGTCAGCCGTTGGCGCGGCATCAGTCCGAACCTGTCGTCGGCCAGCGCTTCCTTGAAGGTCAGCTTGCCATCCAGCATCGCTTCCAGATCCTTGCGGAACGTGTCGCTGGACTGGCGCTCGATCGGCACCAGGCCGTGGATCCGATCGCGGTTACGGGCATAGACGCCCATCTGTTCCAGCGCTTTCCCATCGGCCGTGACCTCGCCGAAGTAGTCGTTTCGCCAGACCACCACGCGCACTTCCGGGGGCATCTGTTCCAGGATGCTCCCCAGCCCGGCCAGCGTGTCCATCAGGGCTTGGCCGCCTGTCACGACGGTGTGCACCACCAACTGCTTGCCGGCGTCCTGGATCATTCGCGGCGCATCGTTCTCGACCAGGTAGGCGCTCAGCGGAACGAACGAGGACGCGCCATTGTCGATGACGAAATCCCGATCCTCAGTCAGAACCCGCTCCATCATCTGGTCGAACTGGCGCTCGGAGATTTTCTTGTCCGCGTCCAGCAGCTCCAGGCGGTCGACGTCCAGGCCGCCGTAGCCCGCGAACGTCGCGTTGACCGGATCAGTGTCAATGCAGACGGGCTCGGCCCCTTTGTCGCGAAGATACTGCGCCAAGAGGGCGGCGATCAGCGACTTGCCGACGCCGCCTTTGCCTTGCAGGGTCATGTGGACGTGCTTCATGGGGGATTCCTCAGATCAAGCTATCCCGGTCAGGGACCGGGTTATGGGTGAAGGTTTTGGCGGGGGCAGCGGCGGCCACGATGGGCCCGCCCCCGGGCCTCGCGCCGGGCAATGCCGGCGCTGACGGAGCCGGGGTCGGGGGCGGCGCTGGGGCCACCGCCGCCGGGCTCGGACGCGCACCGCCTGCGCCTGGCGGCGGGGCTACCAGGTCGGGGAAGTAGCGGCGGACGTATCGGGTGAAGTTGGAATATACGAACGGGAATTTGTCGCGGTTCTCGTCGTATATGGCCTTCGCCAGGTCGCCCCGTTCCAGTCGCTCTCGGATCATCGCCAGGTGCGCGCGGAAGGCCTGACTGCCTCCCGTGCCTCGTCGCCCGGCTGTCGCCTTCTTCGTCATTCGGCCTCCCGCTAGATAGACGATCCTATAAACGATCGTTTATAACGGATCGCGGCCGAAATGAAGCCGAATGAAGCCGAATGAAGTCTAATGAAGTCTGACCCGCGCCCCAGCCCTTCGATCTGGCCCACGCCTCATTCCGCTTCATTCCGCTCTTGGAGTAACGAGGCAGGATATGTGTTGTTGGCCAACATCGCCAAGGCGCTGCTGTCCCCCAACACGCCGTTACTCGCCTTCGGCTCGACCGTCCTCCTGCTCTGCGAGGCACACTCCGGCTACCGCCGGTTGGGTCGGGGCCTCGCCGCATGAGCGGCAAGGCCCCGGTCGCCAGGGAGCGTAATCGCCCCCTGCGCGTCGTGGTGTCCGTCGATGAGCGGCGCACCATCCAAGAGAACGCCAAGGCGGCAGGGCTGACGGTCTCCGCCTACCTGCGGGCGGTCGGCCTGGGCTACGAAGTCCGTTCGGTCCTCGACCACGAACACGTCGCGGAGGTGACGCGGGCGCGCGGCGACCTCGGCCGCGTCGGTGGCTTGCTTAAGCTGTGGCTGTCAGAGCGGGCGGGGGAGGGCGCGGCCGTTGAAGACGTGCGCGCTCTCCTTGAGCAGATTGAGGCGGCTCAGCTTGAGGTGCGCGAAAAGGTGCGCTCGCTATGATCGCCCACCGTATCAAGCGCACGTCTGGCAGAGACTCGTTCGCCCGGCTTGGCTGCTATGTCCTGGACCTGAACAGCCCTACTGATCCCAGGGCGTTCGACCGGCTCGCATCCTACATCGTAGACCGCCAGGGTGATGGGGAACGGGTTGTCGGCGCCAGGATCACCAATTGCGAGTTCGTGGCCGATCTTGAGGAAGCGATCGCCGAGATTGGCCGGACCCAGGATCGGAACACTCGGTCGAAACTAGATAAGTCCTACCATCTGGTCATCAGCTTCCCGGAAGGGGAGCGGCCGACGCATGACCAGCTTCGCGAAATCGAAGACTACCTGGTCGCTTCGATCGGCTACGCCGAGCATCAGCGGATCTCTGCCGTCCACGACGACACCGACAACCTCCATATCCACGTCGCGATCAACAAGATCCACCCGACCACGTTCCGCGCCATCGAGCCGCACTACGATATGCCGAAGTTGATGCAGGCGTGTCGCGACATGGAGTTGAAGCATGGCCTAACGATCGACAACCACGGCCTCGCCGAGGATCGAGACCGCGATCGCGGGCAGGACGCCGGCGACGACCGCCGGCAAGGACCGGAACCCGGCACCGGCGCTGACAAGATGGAGGCCCACGGCGGCCGAGAAAGCCTGGCCACATGGATCGAGGCGAACGCGAAGACCCAGCTGATCGAGGCCGCGTCCCAGGCCCTGTCCTGGGCGGATTTCCACGAGCGGCTTGCCGACCTTGGCCTTACGTTGAAACCGCGCGGGGCTGGGTTCGTCATCGGTTCCGCCGATGGGAAGGCCCATGTGAAGGCGTCCAGTGTCGATCGCGGCCTAGGCGTGGGGCCGCTGACGGAACGTCTCGGCGAATACCGGCCGCCCTCGCGCGAACGTGGCCGTGACGAGGGCCCGCCCTCCAAGCGCTACGACGCGGGGCCGCGCCAGGATCGCCGAAAGGCGGCGCCGCTCTATGAGCGGTTCCAGCGCGAGCGCGCGCGCGTCGAGTCGGCGCGTGATATGGCCGTCGCGGACCTGGGCCAGGCTCACGCCGCCTATTCGTCCCAGCTGTCCCGGCATTACCGGCAACAGCGCAGGGTCGTCCGGACCACGCCTTACGTCGCCCCCCAGGTTCGCAAGCGCGAACTGGAAGAAATCAACCTCGCGCACACGAAGGCCCGTGCGGAGCGGCGCCAGCTTGCGATTCAGCAGCGCGCATTCATCCGCCAGTCCAACCCGCTACCCACCTGGCAGTCCTTCCTAGAACGGGAGGCGGCGAGGGGGGATGAACAGGCCGTCGCCATCCTTCGGTCGCGCGTCATCAGCCGCAGCCCGGAAGGCGCGAACATTCTCACGGCCCAGGACCGGGAGAGCGCGCGGCACGTCGTCTATCAGCAACTCCAGCCGGTCGCCGCCAAGAACGGCGACATGATCTATCAGCTGTCGGACGGTGGCCGGGTCACCGACCGGGCTACCGAAGTGAGGGCCGACCGTTCCACCACGGCCGCGGCCTTCCTCGCGCTGTCTCTCGCAGCTGATCGCTACGGGCACCAGCCGTTGGAACTGGATGGGTCCGATGCGTTCAAGGCCGCCGTCATATCGGTGGCCGCGATCCGGGGCTTCGACGTGACGTTCGCTGATCCCGACTTGGAACGCGCGCGCCTGGCGGCGGTCGCCCACGCTCGGGGCGACGAGGTTCCCGAGACCGCGCGCAGCGGCGCCATCGCTTACGTCCAGGCGCGCAATAGTCTTCGCGCTCGCGTGTCGGACGTCCCCGAACATCGCGTGTGGTCGCCGCTAGACGCTGGACCGGCCGAGTATGCCGGGCGCCGCCGGTTCGCTGACGGCAGCGAAGCCGTCTTGCTCCAATACGGCGACGCCATCGCCGTCCTACCCGTCACATCGCGGCAAGCCGCGAAGGCCAGCACTTGGGCGGTCGGGGATCTCGTCATCACTGACGATCGCGGCCGGTTCCTGAACGCCGGGCGCGAACACGGCGCGCGGGCGGGCCGTGAGACGGCCGACATGGCGGCGGCCATGAAGGCGGGCGCCGAACGATCGACGGGTAACGAAAGGGGAGGGGGCTAGTCGTTCCTATAAACAATCGTTTATAAACACGGCCTCTATATTGGGGAGGCCCGACGATGAAGCCCTACAAACCAAAGCGAGTGAAGACTTCGAAGGCCGCCCTTTGGGGGTTAGGCCTGCTGCTCGTCTATGCCGTGATCGCTTCCTGGGCGACGACGCAATGGCTCGCTCATCGGTTCGCGTATCAGAGCGAGCTTGGCGAGCGGGGCGTCCTGGGTCTCTACGGACCGTTCGACGGGGCCAAGTGGGTTCTGCAGTTTTACCGGAGCGCGCCCGACATATTCCTGCAAGGGCTGGTGGGTTGGGCTGTCGCCCTCACGGTCGGCCTCCTTGCCTACGTCATGCTCGTCGGCTTCGGCCAGCGCAGTCCGAAACAGCATGACGGCATCCACGGCACAGCCCATTGGGCGACCCAGGAGGAAGTGCAGGAAAGCGGTCTCTTGCCCCCTGACGGGGAGGCCGGGAAGGGCGTCTATTGCGGCGCCTACACGGACAAGAAGGGCCGCATCCACTATCTCCGCCACGACGGCCCGGAACACGTCGCCGCCATCGCCCCGACGCGCAGCGGCAAGGGCGTCGGCCTGGTCGTGCCGACCCTGCTGAGTTGGCCCCATAGCGTCGTCATCAACGACATGAAGGGCGAACTGTGGGCGATGACCTCGGGCTGGCGTCAGAAACACGCCAACAACGTCGTCCTGAAATTTGATCCGGCCGCCGCCGAGGGAAGCGCGGCTTTCAATCCCCTGAATGAGATCCGGTTGGGGACGATCCACGAGACGGGCGACGTCCAGAACCTGGTGACCATCATCGTGGATCCCGATGGGAAGGGGATGGAGAACCACTGGTCGAAGACCGCCCACGCCTTCCTGACCGGCGTGATTTTGCACCTGCAATATCTGTCCCGACGCCATGGCGGCGAAACCTGCCTCGCCGACGTGGCCCATGCGCTGTCCGACCCGAACCGCGACGTGAAGAAGCTGTATGAGGCGATGCTAAACAACCAGCATCGCGGCCCTGGCCAGCCTCACGAAGTCGTCCAGTCCGCCGCGCGCGATATGCTGAACCGTGCGGAAAACGAGCGCAGCGGCGTTCTGTCGACCGCCATGTCTTACCTGTCGCTTTATCGCGACCCGCTGGTGGCCAACAACACGAGCCGCAGCGACTTTCGCATCAGCGACTTGATGGATCATGACCGGCCGGTGTCGCTGTATCTGGTGATCCGCCCCGAAGCGCAGGATCGGATGCGGCCCCTGGTCCGCCTGATCCTGAACCAGATTGTTCGCGTCCTTCTACGGCCCGAACTCAAATACGTTGAGGGCCGCCAGCAGTCGCCTCACAAGCATCGCCTACTGCTTATGCTGGACGAGTTTCCGTCCTACGGCCGCCTCGACGTCTTCCAGGAAGCGCTGGCCTACATCGCCGGTTACGGCATCAAGGCCTATCTCATCATGCAGGACATTTCGCAGCTGTATGGCGCGTATGGCCAGCACGAGTCGATCATCGCCAACTGCCATCTTCGGATCGCTTATGCGCCGAACCGTCAGGAGACCGGGCGCTGGCTCTCCGACAACTGTGGCGTCGAGACTGTCATCAAGGAGAACCAATCCGTCTCCGGGGCGCGGTTCGGCGCCTTCCTGCAAAGCGTGTCGCGCAGCTTCCAGGAGACGCAGCGCCCGTTGCTGACTCCTGACGAGGCGATGCGGCTCAAGTCGCCCAAGAAGGACAAGCGGGACCAGATCGTCAGCGCGGGTGAAGTGGTCGTTTTGCAGGCCGGTCACGCGCCGATCCTCGGAACGCAAAGCCTCTACTTCCTCGACCCCGTATTTCGCGAGCGCGTGAAGATTCCGCCGCCCACCAACACCGACAGCGTGGAGGCCCGCCCTCCCGAGCCGCCCCAGGGGCCCGATCCGGCCATGCGCGCGCTACCGGCCCCGAATCCTGACGAGGTTTTCTCCCTGCTATGATCCGGCTTCCTCATCTTTCGGCGCGGGCCTCGCGCCAGGTCGATCGCGCGCTTCACGGCGCAATGATCGTCGCCGCCGCCGTCGCGACCGTGACCGCCGCCGGCACCGCAGCCGCGTTCGCGGGCGGATACCGTTGGAACACCACAGCGTCGATGCCCCTTGGGCTATGGCGCGTCCACAAAACCGATCGCATCCAGCGCGGCGATATCGTGTGGGTGTGTCCGCCGAACACAGAGACGTTCCGACAAGCCCGGCGCTACGGCTTTGTGCCCGACGGCTACTGTCCTGGCGGGTTCAATCCCCTTCTCAAGCCGATCGCCGCTGTCGCCGGCGATCGCGTGGAGGTTTCGTCCCAGGGGATTCGAGTGAACGGGCGCATGATCCCGCGCTCCGCCCCGGCTCCCAAGGATGGCCACGGCCGCCTTCTGCCGCGCATCCCTCACCGCAGCTTCACCGTGCGGGCGGATACGGTTTGGCTGGTGTCCAGCTACAATCCGGCCAGCTTCGACAGCCGCTATTTCGGCCCGGTCCCGACCTCCGGCATCACGGGCGTTGCGACGCCTGTGGCGACCAGGGAGGGCCGGTGATGATCGACCCGAGCCTATACGCCTGCGCTCCGCACATCGCTCCCCATACGCTGCGCGAGGTCATCCGCGTCGAGAGCAGCGGCAATCCGATAGCGGTGAACGTCAACGTCATCCGGGGGCGGCCGCGGTTCCGCGTCCCGCGCATCCAATCGGCGGCTCACGCTGCACAGATCGCAAATCAGGCGATCAGTCAGGGCTACAATGTCGATCTTGGTTTGATGCAGATTAATAGTCGCAACCTGCCTCGTCTTGGCTACACGGTAGAGCAGATGTTGAGCGACCAATGCCTCAACATCAAGGCCGGCGCACGTATCCTTTCGGAGAATTACTCTCGCGCCGCGCAGACCCACGGTCCCGGCCAGCAGGCGTTGCTTGCCGCGCTGTCTGCTTACAATACGGGAGACTTCCGGCGCGGGTTCACGAACGGATATGTCTCTAGATATACCTCTATAAACTATGGTATATATACTAGGACGGCCGAAGCATCGTCGCCGCCATCGGTGGACGGCCCGCCCGTCATTGAAGTGCCTAATCCCTTCACGGCCGGATCATCGGTCTATTCGCGAGAAAGCAGCAGTAATGCAAACTCCGCCGCCCCGAGTAACATCGCAAGTCCCGATCCTCTCAACTAAGCCAGCAGACGGCGAGGTCTTCGGCGTAATGGTCGAATTCGAACCGGACGAAGCCGAGGCCATGGGCGCGTTCCAAGAAGACGCGCTGTCGGCGGACGACGCCTGGGATTCCCAGGGTGACGGGGAGGGTGACGACGATGGCCACTGATTTCTCCAAAGAGGTCGCGCAAGACATTATCGACCGTATGCGGGCTGGCACCGCCCCGTGGCAGCGCCCTTGGGAACCGGGTCAGCTGCGGTCTCACTTCAACCCGAAGACCGGCAAGCCCTATCGTGGCTTCAACCAAATCTGGTTGGACCTACAGGGCCGGAGCGACCCGCGCTGGATGACCTACAACCAGGCCGCCGAAGTCGGAGGCCAGGTGCGGAAGGGCGAGCGTGGAACGACCATCGAATACTGGCAATGGTCTAAGGACGAGCCGGCGAAGGACGACAACGGCAAGATCATCAAGGATGCGGACGGGCAGACCGTCATGCGTCGGGTAGAGCTGTCGAAGCCGCGTCGGTTCTCCGCCAGGGTGTTCAACGCCGAGCAGATCGACGGGTTGGAGCCCTTGCCGCCCACGCGGCTGCTACCCGATTTTGAGCGTCACCAGCAGGCCGAAACGATCCTGTCACGGTCGCCGGCGCCCATCCGGCATATCGACGGCGATCGTGCCTACTACGAACCAATCGCCGACCGGATCACTCTGCCTTTGCGCGAGCAGTTCAAATCGCCCGACCTTTACTATGCGACCGCCTTCCATGAACTCGGTCACAGCAGCGGCCATGAAAGCCGCCTGAACCGCGATCTACTGCATCCCTTCGGCAGCGAGGCCTACGCCCGCGAGGAACTTGTCGCGGAAATCGCCAGCTACATGATGGCGCAGCGGATGGGGATGGCCTTCGACCCAGGCCACCATGTCTCGTATCTCGAAAGCTGGCTCCGTCGCCTTGAGCAGGATCCGCGCGAGATCTTCCGCGCGGCGGCCGAAGCTGAAAAGGTCGTGGAGTGGGTCATTGGGCTGGAACGCGAGGTCGAGCGCGAGCAGTCAGCGCCAGGCATCGAGCAAGAACCTCTTGCGCCGGCCCTCACCGCTGCGCTGGACGAAGCCTTGGCCCGGGTTGAGCGCGAGAACGCCGACCTGCGTCTGGCGGCCGAGGTCAATGCGGCCTTGAACCGTCAGATCGAGACCTACCTTCCCGGCCAAGACCTATCTGCTTCGCAAGACCTGCAAGCGGCCCTTCTTGCGCGAGAGCGGCTTTGGATGGAGACCGACCATCCGCTTAGCCAGGCGCACCAACGCCTGCGCGAAAGCGATCGCCTGGGCTCGGTCACGCCAGCGGTCGCCGCCTTCCACAGCCTCGAAAATCCCGATCAGCTGCTAGAGGACCAAATCCGGTTCGCCCGGCAGTTCGGCGTTCCGCCCGCTCACGTCGAGATTCTCGTCGGCATCCTCGGGGAGGCCTTCGACGGTCGAAATGTGCAGGCGGATTTCGAGGCCTTTGCCAGCATCAGCGAAGGTCATCTGCTTTTGGCGTCCACGACTTTCCACAGCCTCTTCCGCGACCGCCCCTCGCCGGAATGGGCCGTGCCGCCATCGTCTCCTGAGCGGCCGGACCTGGAGCAGCGCTACCTTGCGGGGATGATCGCCGCTGAGGTCAACCGCGATCGCGTTCACTCTGGCCCGATGCTGGCCGGCTTCCGGTTTGAGGGCGTCGATGACGTGAACGCCCTTATTCAGTCGTGGTCGGGCGTGGAGCCCCAGCATGGCCGCTTGGCCGTCCATGCCGCAGAAATGGTGATGGCCTTCGGGGCCGTGCAGCGCCCGGACCAGGCGCCAATCCCGCAGCTGGCTGACGCCGACCAAATCCTGTCCGACTTTGGCCGAGTGAGCCCGGCGCACTTCGCCGCCTTGGCGACCTTGCGCGAGCAGATCGACGCCGCCGTTTCCCAGCCCGTCAGGGAGACCTTGAAAGCCTACGCGCTGACGGCGGCCGAAGTGTCGGCTGAGATTCCGGCCGAGCGGACGTCCATGGCCTCAGACCGCGCGGCCAATGTGCGCGGCGACACCCAGCAGAAGGATGCCCCTATGCGCTCCGAAGACGCAGCGCCCATCATCGCGCCAGCCCGCGTCAATCTCGACGTGCCCTTTGCCGACAAGAACGAAGCGAAGGCGGCCGGCGCTAAGTGGGACAAGACTGAAAAGACCTGGTTCGCCCCCAAGGGGACCGACCTGGCGCCTCTCGCGCGCTGGACCGGCGCGCGCGCCGAGGAACCCGAGTTGGTGCCCGAGGTGGAATTCAAGGAATTCCTCGAATCCCATGGCTACGTCTTCGACAAAGGCGAGCTTCCGATCATGGACGGCGAGATCCATCGCCAGAAGGTCGACGGCGACAAGGGCTCCGAACGGAGCGGCGCTTACGTCGGTTACACCGACGACCATCCGGCCGGGTTCATGGAGCGGTTCGGCTCGAAGGGCTACAAGCTGAACTGGAAATCCCAGCAACGAACGGCCGGGCTTTCCAAGGAAGATCGCGACCGGCTGGCCCGGGAAGGGGAGGCCAAGCAGGCCGAGCGCCTTGCCGTGCGTCAGGCGGGTTACGAACGCGCGGCGGCCGAGGTCGAGAAGATCGTGGCGGCGTGTGAACCCGCACCGGGCACTCACCGATACCTCGACGCAAAGAACGTCCTTCCTTCTGGCGTTCTAATGATGACGGGCATCGCCGCCATGCCGCCGGGCGACCCGGACCCGCAGCAGTTTGGGCGGCCCGGCAACCTTCTGATTCCGGCGCACGATATCGACGGCAAGGTCTGGACGGCTCAGTCTATTTCGCCGGGCGGAATGAAGTCGTTTCCCCGTGGCGCCCGGCTCCATGGCTGTCACCACCTGATCGGCGAGGCCTCGCGCGAAGGCGGCGATATCCTGGTGTGCGAGGGCTGGGCGACCGGCCAGACCATCCACGAAGCGACCGGCAAACCGGTCGCGGTGGCGTTCAACGCGAACAATCTAGAGGCCGTCGCAAGGGAGTATCGCGACCGCTTCCCTGACAAGGCAATCTTGATCCTGGGCGACAACGACCATCGCAAGGAGGCCGAAATCGACCCGGCGACGAACCTCCCTAAGCCGAACGTCGGCAAAGAGAAGGCAATCGCCGCCGCCCGCGCTGTCGGTGGCCAGGCGGTGTTGCCGCCCTTCCGTCCGACCGATCAGGGTTCGGACTGGAACGACTTCGCCACTATTCACGGCGAGGCGGCGACGCGGCGCGCGATCCAGGAACAGTTGGCCATCGCCATGCGGCGGGAACTGACGGAGGAAATCACCGCCAGCCGCGATATCGACCGTGACCAGCCCGCGCAGGAGCGTGAGCGCGAGCGAGAACAGGGGAGGGCGGCCATGCCCGATCGAGACGATGATCGGCCGCGGCGTGACCTCGACCCGGACCGCGACCGCCAGCGAGAACAAGACCGGGACCGCGAACCCGCGTTGACGATGGGCCGATAAAGGCCTGACCACCTTAACCGCCGCCCAACCGGGCGGCGGTTTCATTTGGAAAACCCCACGCTGTACCGGCTGATGTTCACACCGCCGCCACGGCTCGGAGTCAGCGATGATCCATGGTCGGGCGAAGCTGGAAGACAGATACTAAATCTATTGCTGACGGGACTTCGCTGCTCTCAGGACCAAGGCTTTTTTGTCGTTTTCAGAAGACGGCTGCACTGAACGTCAGAAGCCGACTGCACTATAGCAGCGGAGGGGTTGGATCCATCAGGCAACGACGGGCTGCTGCCGGCCATTTGCAGCCGGTGGAGAACTCAACCTCGAACGCCTGCTTGAGATTAAAAGCGGCCTTTTATCCCCGAAGCTTACATGACCGCCGTTGCCTCTTTTTATTTCGCACCTGTTACCCCGGCAACGTACTGTGACAGTAGTTTGACCTGTTCGTCGCTGAGGTTAGTGAAGGCGGGCATTTGACCTATTCCATTGCGAATTGCTTTTTCCACACGTGACGCGTCGGGCTTGAGCTCATCTAGATTGGGTCCAATTTCACCTACAGCGCCCGCGTCCTTGAGCGTATGACACACCGAGCAGGCAGGGACTGCAGTTTGGTTAAAGAGTTTCTTTCCCGCGCCTACCTCGTCCTGTGCAACGGCTGCAGTACCGAACTGCAATGCAGCTATGCCGGCGGCAACAGCGAAACATCTAATTTTCAATGACATAGAGTTTCTTTCAAACGACACTGAGGGTCAGCGCATGATCGCGCCAGCTATTGTTGTTGTAGCCGCCAGCGTTTTCTACCCGACCTTCCGGCTGCCGGTTTCCTTCCGCATCGACAACCATGCAAGCAATCGTATGACTGCCCGGCTCGAGCGTTGCCGGCAGCACGAACTGCCGCCACGCGTAGCGCCCCATATCCGGGCCGACCAGCCGCGCCTGCTTCCAAGTCTTGCCCCCATCAACGGACACTTCCACTGACTTCACCGCATTGATGCCGCCAAATGCCACCCCCTTGATCTGTACTGGACCGGCTATGAGTTCATCAAGAGCCGACGAGGACGGCCTTTGCCGTATCTGCCCCAGCTTCACCCTCCATTACGATGATTTTGCTGGCCGCCACATCCTTGGTGGACAAGGTGTTGGAGACTTCGCGCAGCGGCCCAATGGCCGTTCCATTGGCCATGCCCATCGAATTGGTCTTGAAGCTAGCAACCGGCGTTTTTTGACCGGTCACATACACGCTGTAGACGGTTAGCGGTTTTAGCTTAAACAGCGAGACTTCCAGAGAATCGATGACCCCCAGATTGCGTGCCACCACGAAGCCCTTGCCGTCGCCCACAACCGGTTTTAATGCAATATTGATCGGATCGCTATTGCCACGCGGCGTCAGGTTCGCCGCCCCATCTCCCTCTATGACTGCATTCGACACATAGACCAGGGCCTGGGGCGCCTGCCCGACCGGCACACGTGCAATCACTTTGTTGGAGGCTGTGTCGATCACATCCACCGCGTCGCCATTTTCAAGCCCAACATACTGGCGACTGCCATCGTCGGATGCCCAGATGCCGTGCGGCAGCGCACCGACCGGAATGGTCGCCATCAGCTTAGGCGTGTCGTCAGTCGTGAATACCTTTACTGCATTTTCGCCTCCGACGGTGACATAGGCGAGCGTGCCGTTGGCTGATTTGGAAAAGGCCAGATGGTTGGTGATCATGCCGACGTCAAAGACGCCCTTCACTTCAAGGGTTGTGGTATCAATGCGAGTCACCTTTCCCACGTCCTTGTGGGTCATCCACATCTCCTTGAAGTCGGGGGTGAATTGCAGAAACGGCGAGAACGGACTGACTACCTTGATCTGCTTGACGATTTTGTGCGACGAGACATCGATGACGTCGACCACCGGGTTGAAACTTGATACGACAAAGGCCTGCTTGCCGTTCGGGTGGAACAACACCATGCCGGGACCTGGCGTGGTATCGATGCGGCGTGTTTCCTTGTAGGTGATCGGGTCGATCACCGAGATATAGTTTTCGCCCCGGACCACTACCCAGACTTCCTTGCCGTCTGCCGTGAAAAAGCCTTCATGCGGCGAGCGGCCAATGTAGGTCACGCCTTTGACCTTATTGGTCGCAGTATCGATGAAAGTCACCGAGTTGGACCCATTGGAAATGGCAATCAATGTTTTGTGGTCGGGCGAAAAACCAAGACCATGCACATTGATCTCACCCTTGTACAGGGGTGAGAGCACGTCGGGGCGCTGATTTCCTAATCTGATTTGACCGACCAGGGCGTTGGTGGACGGGTTGATGACCGAGACGGTGTTGCTATTTTGGTCGGCTGTGTAGACCCGGTCTGTCGAAGCAGGGGCCGCCCATGCCATGCTGGCCGAAAAGGTAGTGATGGTGACAGCGGCCAATAAAAGAACTCGGTTCATGGTTGCCTTTTTTTGATAGAAATGGAAAGTTATTTCGGTGCCGCGGCGTTGCCGGCCTGCGATTTCTGGTAGCGCGTGAGCCACGTCTGCATGAGACGGATCTCGTTCTGCTGTTCTGTAATGATAGCCTGCGCCAGGTTGCGCATTTCCGGATCGCGGGTGCTGAGCAGGAGTGCTTTCGCCATGTCGATCGCGCCCTGGTGATGGGGAATCATCATCGTGACGAAATCATGCTCGGGGACACCGTTCATCAGCGCGCGCCTCATGCCGTCGTCCATGACCGCCATGGCGTCGTCCATCAGGCCTGAAAAAGGCTTGGCGGTGCTGGCTATGAACGGCGCAGGCGCCTTGCCAGCGCCGGCACTATGATGCTGGTGCTCCTCATGCCCCTGGTTTGTCTGTTGTGCCGAAGCCCGGTGAGACAATGCCAGCGACATCATAAGCACCAGGCAGAGCAAAATGGATGTTGTAATCCTGGCAGGCAGGGGTATGGGATATCCGGTCATGCGGGCGCCTTCAGCTGTTCGTGGACGGCGCTGGCGATGCGAGCCAGTTCACCTTTGTTGGTACCGGCCGATAGGGCATAGCCGAACTTGCCGTCTATCCAGTAAAACACGTTGACCGGTCCTTCCTCAGCAAAGCGGAAACCCGTATCTTTGTTGTGCGCCTGCTCCGTGGAGACATACAGTGTCAGGCTTTTGCTGCCGATCCGCTTTGACAGCCATGTCACGAGCTGTTCCTCCTGGTCCGCACCGATTTCGACCGGGCGTTTTACGTCCGGGCTATAAACCACATGAGCGATCGCCGCCTGCCGCGCAAGGTTGGCTACCTGGCGGCCTTCCGCAATACGGTTTGATCTTTGCGCTTGGGTAGAAACGCCTGGCTCATCCATTTGACCGTGCAGCGTCCACCCGGCGGCGCCACCGGCCACGGCAATGGCCACGCTTGCGGCCCACCGCTGCAGCATCCAGTTTTTAGCCTGAGGTACGCCGGTCAGCCGCGCCGGCACTGGCTCCGATAACACGGGATTGAATAGCACGCGCAAGGTTTCGGTCTGCAGCCGGTAAGCTAAAACCCGCTCGGTTTCTTCGGGACGTGCGGCAAGATAAGCCTCGATCTCGGTACGCCGCGATTCCGGAAGATGCCCGTCTATATAAGATTGCAGATCGGCTTCGGTAACAGGTAGTTGAGTCATTTAACGACCTTCAAACGAGGTGGGATGGCTTTTCCTTCCATTAGAAGCCGCAGTCGTTCGCGGGCGCGCGAAAGACGCGACATGACTGTGCCCAGGGGTATGCGCAGGGTGGAAGATATTTCCTCATAGGTCATTTCTTCCAAAGCGACCAGAAGCAGAATTTCGCGCTGCTCGGCCGGCAGCATTGCCAGGGCCGATTGCATATCGCGGATTTCCATGTTTTGCATCTGTGGTGCACTGTAAGATGGCACGGGCGTATCCTCATCTAGCTCGACCGTCGCAACCACTTGCTTGCGCAGTTGGTCCACGTAAAGGTTGTGCATGATGCCGAACATCCACGCCCGCATGTCGCTACCAAGGCGCCAGGACGCGAGCTTGCTCCAGCCACGTTCGAGTGTGTCCTGCACCAGGTCGTCAGCTTCGGCGCGGCTCCCCACCAATGCCCGTGCATAGCGGCGCAGGCGGGGAATACAGGCGACGAGCTGAGCGCTGTTCTGTTCCATAGCGCGTTGGTTCAGGATGCCTGTGAAAGATTATCCATTGATGTAGTTCTCGTTAATCTTTGACGACGTGCCAGATGTCTTTGAAGTTGTCGCCGGTTCGATCGCCTGGCTTTTGGTCCGCTGCATAGAGGTAAAGCGGCTTGCCTTTGTAGGCAAGTTGCTTGCTGCCATCATCCCGGGTAACCACAGAATACGGCGTGGATGGCTGTGCGGCACTGGCTGCTACAGGCGGCCACAACGTAGCGCACGGGCCGTTGCATACACTTTTGCCGCTGTCAACGGCATCTTTATCAAAGGTATAGACCGTTTTTCCGTTATGGTCGACCAGAATGCCATTGGCCTGTTTAAGTGCGGCATCGGAGGCAACGGCAGATCCTACAGCGAAGGACAGAGTAGCAATAATCGACGCTAAAAGATGAACTGCTTTCATGATGAAGATCCTATAAGAGTAGCGTTTGGGTTGTGCCACCGGCCTTGGGTGTGCAGGTAAGCATAAGGCAACCGTCGAACGCTGAAATCGCCTGCCTATACTTGGGTGTACGAGACCAGCACCTGATTTATTCCACGACGCTTGAAATAATTTTGGCGCACACAGTTTTAAGCCACGTCGCTCGATGGTTGAGTAAGCCGGTGATTTGATTAATAAGTCCAGTCGATCGTAGACTTCAATTGGTGCCATAACCAGCGACGCAAATTTTCTCAAAAGAAATTAATGGATTCGGTAAAATTGTAGCTAGGCTCGGTGTCCATGACGCATACCGTACCACCACTCAAACCGTTCTTTGTTCGTAATGGTGCGCCTGGGTGAAACTGCATATGGAGCTAGGCTCAGGACTCATAGCCAGAACAGCACGGTAGCGGCGAGGGCTATGGCGGACAGGAAGACGTTCGGGCAGCGATCGTAGCGGGTTGCGACCCGCCGCCAGTCTTTCAGGCGTCCGAACATGAT
Source organism: Brevundimonas sp. 357 (assembly GCF_003938605.1). Classification (GTDB taxonomy): domain Bacteria; phylum Pseudomonadota; class Alphaproteobacteria; order Caulobacterales; family Caulobacteraceae; genus Brevundimonas. Next base: position 55,357 of record NZ_RHWX01000014.1, read on the forward strand.
TTCTATGCGGTTTCGCCGCTTGTAGCGACGCTTGTCGTAACGGATGGGCTCGGTGCGGGTTTTGCGGCCCGGGATGCACGGCATGATCCCCTTGGCCTGCAAGGCGTCCCGGAACCAGTCGGCGTCGTAGCCTCGGTCTCCCAGCAGCCACTGGGCGCGGGGCAGGCTGTCGAGGAGGGCGGCGGCGCCAATGTAGTCGCTGACCTGACCCGCTGTCATGAAGAGGCTGATGGGCCTTCCGTTCGCATCGGTCACGGCGTGAAGCTTGGTGTTCATGCCGCCTTTCGTGCGTCCGATCAGTCGCCCGAGATCCCCTTTTTTACCGCGAGGCTCGAAGCCGTGCGGTGCGCCTTGAGATAGGTCGCGTCGATCATGACCGTGCGGCGTTCGGCCTGAGCCCCGGACAGGCCCTCCATCATCCGGATGAAGACGCCAGCCTCACTCCATCGCTTCCAGCGGTTGTAGAGGGTCTTGTGCGGCCCGTAGGCCGCCGGCGCATCTCGCCAGCGCAGGCCGTTGCGGTTGACGAAGATGATCCCGCTCAACACCCGGCGGTCGTCAACGCGCGGCTTGCCGTGGCTCTTGGGGAAGAAAGGCTCCAGCCGAGCCATCTGCTCGTCCGTTAGCCAATACAGATCGCTCATATCCAGACTCCTCAGGAGCCTGAATCAGATCGTTCGCCTCACATCAATGGGTCCTGAGCCTAACCCAGCAGGATAATAATGACTCCTTACTGTAGTAGAGCAGCCGTTCAAAAAATTTAAGCGACTGTCTGCAGTGGGTCGACACCGGTAATCGGATCGTTGCCGCACTGAACAGCGCCCCGTTCCAGGTCGCCTCCATTTATGCGGCTGAACCGAGGGATAGCAGCTTTACGCCGTCTGGCCGCAGTTCGCCCTTGGGCGACACGTGCCGGTAGAGCGTCTGCCGGGTAATCCCGAGTTCTTCGCAGAGATCGCCCACCTTGGTTTCCGGTTGCCCCATGCTGGCCATCGCCAGGCGTAGCTTGGCGGCGGTCATCTTGAAGGGGCGCCCCCCTTTCCTGCCGCGAGCGCGCGCCGAGATAAGTCCAGCGACTGTTCGCTCGGAAATCAACTCACGCTCGAACTCGGCCAGCGCGGCAAAAATACCGAACACAAGCTTGCCGGCGGCAGTCGTCGTGTCGACCGCCGCACCGTGACCGGTCAGGACCTTCAGGCCCACGCTACGCGCAGTTAGGTCGTGCACGGTGTTGATCAGGTGGCGCAGATCACGGCCAAGCCGATCGAGCTTCCACACGATCAGCGTGTCCCCTTCACGAAGCGCCTTCAGGCAAGCAGCCAACCCTGGGCGATCATCGCGCCTGCCCGAGGCCAGATCCTCGTAAAGGTGCGCAAGGCTCACACCAGCGGCGATGAGCGCATCGCGTTGCAAATTGGTGGACTGGGATCCGTCCGCCTTCGATACCCGCATGTAGCCGATCAGCACCTTTTCACCCGTCACGTATACGTTCGATTATGTGACAGTGTGAGCCGGAAAGCTCTATCCGTCAAAATTTGTCACTTAACCCGTCATTTTTTTTAAGACATGCAAAGGGTGCATCAGGCAGGTAATGTGACAGAAATTCCGGCGGGATGCCTTCCTTCACGAAGGTGGCGCGCAACCGTTCCAAGGAAGCGGGATCGCGCCGACCATAGGAAGCCAACGCGAACAGCGAGCGTGCCGTCTCGGGGTTGTGTCGCGCTTCAATGATGGCCTCGTCGATGGCCTGGACTGCACGCTGCCAGTGATTGATGGGCTCGGGCTTCGGCGCTTTCGTCGGCAGGCCACTGGTGAACCCGGTTTGGGGCTCGGACCAGAATAGCTTTGCCTGCTCGCCTGGCGGGCTGATGTCCCTCACCTCAATCAAGCTGATTGCCGTTGCCGCCGCCTCCAGCATCTGTAACCGTACTACCGGATTCAGGGTTTCATACGGTCGCCACAGACTTTGCCCAGCACGCAGCGGATGCCCGCAGCCTTCCCAGACTTGGCGGGGATACCCCGCGCAGGTTCCGCACGCGGAAAGCGGGGTGTTCAGCTCATCGAGCAGCGTGCGAAGAAGTCGAAACCACAATCCGGCGTGGATGCGTCGGCACGGCAGCTCCACGTGACCGGTTGTCAGTGCCTGCCAGGTACGCTGATCCATCGCCGCAATCGCGTCGCTGGCGGTGCGCGGTTCGGCGTCGGCGTTCTCCCAGCCGAGAAACCGCCCAGGCACTCCCCAATAGGATTCCAGCCAGCAGCCATGCAGCGGGCAGCTCAGCATCAGGGGCAGCTTCCACGCGAGCAGTACGGCTTGGTTATCCGGATCGCTCAGGCAGAGCGGACAGGCACAGTGTATCGGCTGGCTGGGTAGCCAGGCACGCCACCTCGTGATGGATCGCTTCTTACGGTGGAGTTTTGGCAGCAGTACCGAGAGCTGAAATGCATAGGTTTCCAATGCGTCTGGAATCTGGTCATCAAGACTATCCAGTAGCCAAGGCACCCAGCCGGCGAAACTCATGCTGCGCAGCCGGTCCGGATCGATCCCGCTCCGCTGGGAAAGCATCGCCAGCAGCGACAGTGGTGGCGCGGTGTCCAGGTCATCGACCTGGCTGTGGCCAAGATCGTGCTCCAGCAGCTCGGGCAGTTCCATGTGATAGCAAAGGGCCACGCGGTTGAGCCATGAGGACAGCGCCTCGCCTTCTTTCGGAGCGGGATGCAGCGGCCAGCGCGGCGCGGGCTTCACATTAGTTCCCGCTCGAACTGTCGTCGCCGCTCGCTGGGGCCGGTGTAGTCGGCCATGCTGAGCGTGCGATGGTTGATCGCTTCCTCGCCGCTCTCCACGGCGACGATGGCCGCCGCCATCAGCAAGTGCGCCAGTTCCCCTATGGTGCCCTCGCTGCGTGTGAGCAGGTAGCGAGCCATGTCCAGCGTGGCAATTGGGGAAGGCCGGCGCAGCGGGAGCGAAGCGGCGAAGCTGGCCAGCAGTGAGCAGCAATCGTCGTTGGCCTCCCATACCGGCAGCATCATCGGCTCGAAGCGATTTTCCAACTGGTCATCGGAGCGGATGGCTAGGTAGGCGTCGCGCGTGCCTACCCCAACCAACGGGATGCGCAGTTCGTTGCCGAGGAAGCGCAGCAGGTTGAGGAATTCCCGGCGGTTGACGCTGTTGCCGGCCAGCACGTTGTGCAGCTCGTCGATCACCAGCATGCGCACGCCGACCTTGCGCAGCAGTGCCAGAGCCAGTTGCTCCATTTCCGGCAACCGTGGGCGTGGGCGCAGCGGCGCGCCCATCGCGGCGAGCAGCGCGACGTAGAAGCGGATCACGGACGGCTCGGACGGCATCTGCACGACCAACACTGGGATGTGCTCCTGGTCGGCGTCGGCGCTGGCCGGGTGGGTGCGGCGGAACTTCTCGACGATCATCGACTTGCCATTGTTGGTCGGGCCGACCAGCAGCAGGTTGGGCATGCGTTGCTTGTTTGGCCACGCATAAAGGGCTTCCAGCCGGTTCAGCGCCTCGACCGCGCGCGGATAGCCGATCCAGCGGTCGGCGCGAAGGCGCTGGACGCGCTCGTCCGCCGGCAGCCGAGCCAGCCCCTGCGCCGCCGGCAGCAGGTGGGACAGGTCGATGATGGGATATTCGTCCACGGCTACCACTCCTCAATCTGGTCGAACGGTTTGGCGGGTGGCAAGTTGTCTGCCTGCGGGTCGGCAATATCCGTATCCGGCGGAACGGGCTTGTCCGGCCGAGCTGATGTCTTGAGGTGCTGGCGGCGATCCGCGTCACGCCGCGCCTTGCGTGTGGCCTTCTGCGCGCTGGTCACAATCTCACGCATCTGGCCGATCATGCGGAACAGCGCCGACTCATCCACCTGTTCGCGCCCTTGCTGCCGCAGTTTCGCCAGCGCCTGCCGTTGTTCCCAGAGGGTGACAGCCGGATGCGACAAGGTACGGTAGGGAATTTCCAGGTAATGCTGTCCCTCCGGTTCCAGGACCCAGATACGGCTGATGTCGCGCGGATCGCGCCGGATCAGAAAGGACGGCCAGCGTTCACGCCGCGCAATCCACGGCTTGAGCGCATCGGCGTAGTAGTGGATGTGGTCGATGACAAAGCCGGTGCGGGTCAGCGTGCGCCGGAGGATCGGCAGAAAATCGACCAGGAACGAAGTAGCGCGTGTGACGACGGCCGGTACGCCGACACGCGCCACGGCCTCGGCCCAGCGCGCGGCCGGCGGTTGGAGCAGGCCGTTGTGCACCGAACCGTGGTAGGTGCCGACCGCCAATGTGAGCCAGCGCTCTAGCTCGCGCAGCGTCAGGGCGGCCTTGTTTTCGGAATCGTAGTCGCCGCGCTGGTCAGGGTTGGAGAAGGTCGTTCCCGGCAGTTCGTCGTGAATCATCTGCATCGCCGTGCCGATGATCCGTTCCACGATGCCGCCATAGTGCGGCTGTCCCAGCGGGCGATAGTCCAGCCGGATGCCATGCTGCTCGCAACCCCGGCGCAGGGCCTCGCTCTTGAACTCGGCCGCGTTGTCTAGGTAGAGCAGCAAGGGCTTGCCGCTCATCTGCCAATCCATTTCCACGTTCAGTCCTTCCAGCCAAGGGCGCTTGTCGCAGGCGACATGCACGAGGCACAGGCCAACCGAAACGGCAGACGGCGCTTCCAGCGTGACGACCATGCCGAGCACGCAGCGGGTGAACACGTCGATGGCGAGGGTCAGGTACGGGCGGCCAATAGGTTGCCGGTCGCGGTCATCGACCACGATCAGGTCGATGACCGTATGGTCTATCTGCACCTGCTCCAGCGGCGCGGTCACGGCAGGAGGCTCGCCGCCCACACCTTGTAGGTCACGAGCGGCATCCTGGCCTTCCCGCCGGCGGATGACCTTGCGCGGGTCAAGGCTAGCGATCCGTAAGGCCACGGTATTGCGCGCCGGCACTCGCAGTTTTTGAGCCTTGCACACCTGAGTGACTTCGCGGTGAAAGGCCGCTAGGCTGCGCTTCTGCTTGGTCAGGAACCGCTTTTGCAGTAGCTCGTGGATGACGCGCTCGACCGGTTCCGGCAAGCGCCCCTTACCTTTACCTCCACCGGACTGGCCGGGCACCAGATCCGTCACGAGGCCGCTGCCTTGCCGGGCACGCCGGATCAGAACGTATACCTGGCGCCGAGACAAGCCCAGCGCCTGAGCCGCCATATCGGCCGCTTCGTGCCCGACCGTCTCCGACTGCGCCAACGGACTGATGATCTCCGCACGACGGCGCGCACGCTCCCAAGCCTCATCAGGCAGAGTGGCCACGCCTTGTTCTGGAATCCGTGGGGTGTCCGTCGCCATGCTCACCTCGCTTTGGTGCACACGAGTATTGAGCATAGTCGAGATTGGTGCAGATCACTTCTGATATTGAACTGTCAGGAGCTGGCTGCACAACAGCCATTACGCCCAATCAACTGGTGCAGTTGTCTTCTGAAAATGACATTTTTGCCCGGCATGGATCTGAGCCGTTACAGCTTTATGTTCTGGTCAACGGTACATGGTGCGGTAAGCCTCACCCTTCAGAACCGGGAAATGGATCAGCCCGCCAAATGGGACGCGACACGAGAGGCCGTCGATACGTTGATGGAAATCATCGCCGCGACGCGCAATGGCACGCGCGGCGCCTCATGAGCGAGATCTTCGGGCGCTGGCAAAGCCCCGATCTGTCGCAATGAACCGCTCCAGCATCGGCACAATCAGCCTGACAGGATCGGCAGCGGGCTGGCCGGTTTCGCGAGCCAGCACTTCGGCATAGGCGGCAAGATCGCGGTGCAGCGGTCCCGGCAGTTCCACCGTCACCTTCACGGGCTTGTCTTCGATGAGGGGGCCGAGTTTCAGCTTCGTCATGGTCAGTTCCTGTAAGGTTCGAGTACGAGTCGGCATTGCCCTGCTCACCCTGCTCGGCATCTTTGCAGCGGGGATCGCAACCCGGAAATAGAGAGGCGATCGGCGCAACCCGAATGTCCCTGATGCAAGAACACCCCGCCGGATCGTCCAGACGGGGTGTTCATCCACAAATTTGAAGAAAATAGCGCCTCAGGCCTGGAGGATTACCTTCATCGCCTTTTCGCGTGCGGCATTCGCAAAGACGTCATAGGCGTTCAGGATCTCATCCAGCGGGAAGCGATGGGTCACCAGCTTGCCTGGATTGACCTTACCGGATCCCAAGGTCTTCAGCAGCATCGGCGTGGTGTTGGTGCAAACCAGCCCCATGGAGATGTTGATGTTCTTGATCCACAGTTCTTCGATGTGAAGCTGGACGGGTTTGCCGTGAACGCCGACATTGGCGATGTTGCCGCCTGCCGAAACGATCTTCTGGCAGATATCGAAGGTCGCCGGAATGCCGACCGCCTCGATAGCGACATCAACGCCTGCTCCGCCGGTGATCTCCAAAACGCGCGTAACAGCGTCTTCCGTTCCGACCTGGACCAGATCAGTGGCGCCGAACTGTTTCGCCAACTCCAGCCGCGCCGGATCCATGTCGATCATGATGATGCGGCCGGGCGAGTAGAACTGCGAGGTCAGCAGCACCGACATGCCCACCGGGCCGGCGCCGATAATGGCGATGGCGTCGCCCGGCTTCACCCGGCCGGCCTGGACGCCGATCTCAAGCCCGGTCGGCATGATGTCCGAAAGCATCACAAGCGCCTCTTCGTCAGCGCCCTCCGGGATCGGATAAAGCGAATTGTCGCCATAGGGGATGCGGACATATTCCGCCTGGGTGCCGTCGATCTTATGGCCGAGGATCCAGCCCCCGTCCGAGCAATGCGCGTAAAGCTGGCGCTTGCAATTCGGGCAGGTCCCGCAGGAGGTGACGCACGAAATCAGAACCGCGTCGCCCTTCTTGAGGTTGCGCACGGCTCCGCCGACTTCCTCCACCACGCCGACGCCTTCATGGCCCAGCGTCCGGCCTTCGGTCACCGCGGGCACATCCCCCTTCAGGATATGAAGATCGGTGCCGCAAATCGTGGTCTTGGTCACCCGCACGATCACGTCGGTGGGTTTTTCAATGACAGGTTTTGCCTTTTCGACCCAGTCTTTCTTGCCGGGTCCCTGATAGACGAGCGCTTTCATTCTCGTTTCCTCCTTGGCGCTGATTGTCCGATGTCTTCCGACATTCCCCAAGTGGCCTGCCGCTTGACTTCAAGATCGCCTGATTTTGCTCGCTGGGCCAGCGTTTTTCGCCCCGAGCGGTGTCTGTCGTCGCGCAAACGGCCGAAGTCGGGTGGATCAAGCCTCGAACCCGCAGCATTCTGGCCCGGCAGAGCCGCTTTTCCGCGCGGCAGACGGACCTGTCCTGCCGCTTTCGTTCAGCTTGGGCATGGATCGTGGTCATGCGCATGACGGAGGCGTTCGAAGACGGCGGATGGCGGCAAGGACGGCCCGCACCATCGGGCCGGTGACGGCGACCTCGGCCAACTGGAAGGTAATGGCGCGGGCGTGGCGGACGACGCGGGCGCCGATCTTGATCAGCTTGAGTTGCAGGCTGGTCAACGACCAGTCCGCCATGGCCTCGGGCAGTTCGATGCAGCGCAGGAAGGTTGCCAGGTTGTAGGCCAGCGCGTGCAGTTGCAGCCGCACCTCGTTGTGCCGGAACTTCCGGCATGACAGCCGCGTCCAGCGAAAGGCATATTTGCCTTCCTTGATGTGCTGCTCTGCGGTGCCGCGCTGGTTGTAGAACCTCACCACCCAGTCTGGCTCCATCGGCAGGTTGGTGACGATGAAGCCGACTTTGGGGAACAGCTCGCCCGGATGCCATTCGATCTTGGCGATGACGCGGCGCGGCTTGTCCCAGGACGCCGCCTGATACTCGAAGTCCTCGAAGAACCGTTTGACCTTGGTCAGCGAAGGCCGTCCCACGGGCCGTGTCAGCCGATGCGCGATCTTCTCGCGCAAGACGGCGTTGGCGGGCAGACGGATGGCGTAGAAGAACCTGGCTTCTTCCAGCCGCATATAGATCGCGGGGATCGCGTAGGCAGCGTCGGCCCGGAAGAAGCGTCCACCAAGGTCGCGGCCAGCATATCGGGCAATGACGGGATCAAGGACATCCCGCCAGCCATCGGCGCTGTGGACATTGCCGTTACGCAGGGCGCAGCGCTCCAGCATGCCAAACTGGTTGAACAAGAAGATGGGGTGATAGCAGGTGCAGTCGAAATGCCCGTTCCAGGCAGCACCTTCCTGATCGCCGTGGGTGGGGCTGACCGAGCTGTCCATGTCCAGCACGATGTATTTCAACCCGTTGCGGTCATGGAACCGGTCGATCCATTGGCCGTTCAGATCGGCCAGCGCCGCCCGGTTCGCGGCCAGAGCCAGCGTCTCGGTCTCGAACCGTCCCATCTGCGATGCCGAAGCAGCTTGCGCCTCGACGGCCCTGCCGCCAACGACCTGACGCATCACGGGATCGAGGGCCAAGCGGTCGGCATCGTTCACATCCTCGTATCCGGCCAGTCGTCCGAACACCGATTGCCGGAACAATCCGTCAAGCCGATGGAGCGTGTTCTTCCCGGTGCGGCTGTCTCGCAGCGCCTCCGACGCCAGATTGGACAGGCCGAGCACGTCATCAAGCTCGCGCATCACCAGCAGGCCACCGTCTGAACTGATCTGCGCACCACGGAACTCCAGACGCACACGGCGGTCGAAATCAACCCGATCTCCCCGCGCCAAGCCCGCACCCTCCAGGTGATCCATGAAACGCGCCCCTCGCAGCCGTCAACGCCATGATTTATATGCGAAATATCACGATTACGACAGCGAAATCAGCGACTTACTTGGAGAATGTGGGTTCATATGGAGCCTTGATGATGACCCTATTCTTCCGCGCCCTTGCCTTACCGGCCGCGCTGGCCGTCGTCGTGATGGCGGGAAGCGCTGGCGCGGAGCCGCGCGTGATCGCCGGACGGCCCTCCGTGACCGATGGGGACACCTTGCGCGTTGGCGCGACACGCATCCGATTGTTCGGGATCCAGGCCGCTGAAATGAATACGTCGGAAGGCCAGGCGGCCCGCCGGCACCTGGTGCAGCTGATAGGGCGAAGCAGCGTCCGGTGTGTGGATACGGGCCAACGATCCTATGACCGGATCGTCGCCCGATGCTTCGTGGGTCAGGCCGACATTGCGGAGCAGATGGTGGCCGATGGCTGGGCGGCCGATTGGCCGCGCTTCTCTCGCGGCGCCTATGCGGCGGCCGAGCGCCGCGCGCGGCTGGCAAGGCGTGGAGCCCATGCGAGCGGCTTCTAGCCGCTCCTGGTTTCCTTTTCACGCCAGGTAAGAAGTGCGGGAAACTTTCCTTGTGTTTTCCTGTGTTTTTGCTTGTTGCTTATATGCAATCGGTTATAGTGTGAGTGAGGATTTATGATTGTGCTAGGGAGTGTTCGGATGACTTATCTACAGCAGCACGTTTCTAGTGCGCGGCGTTCGCCCGAGGTCACGGTGATCGACGCCGTGCCGGTCGAGACGACCTACTCTGTGGTGGAGCCCGCTCCGCTGGCGCCCGCTCCGCGCGGCCGGGGAGGCGTGGTCCAGTTCTTCCTTGAGTTCGGCTGGGCTCTCACGAACGGTCTCCTGGGCGTGGCCAAGTCGCTTGTGGGGCTGGGAATGCCTTTGGGGCTGTTTGGTGTGGCGGCCTTTGTCGGGCTCTACTTCCTGACGCGACACGATTACGCCCTGACGCTGGCGGCCATCAGCGCTGGTGTGGCGTTCGTGGCCTTCACCTTCTGCTACCTTTCCGGCGTGGTGGAGGCGATGGGCGATCGCTTTGTGGCCAAGGGCCGTCGCGGCGCTCAGGACGCGGCCTGACCCTGCTTTCCCCAGGGGCGGGGCCGTGGCTCGGTATGCGTCGTTCAATGAAGGAATGATGGCGGCCAGTTAGCCGCTGTCTAATCGCTGTCCGCTCGAAAGCCGTCCCGATCGCGCCAATCGGGGCGGCTTTTTGCTGGCCAGTCTATAAACGATTGTTTATAGACTGAGCATCGCCGTAGCAACGCGAGGGGCAAGGCAAGCATACAGGTTACACATCGCGCAATGTCCGCGCTCCATCTGCGGAGTCATGCAGGACGTCCCATTTCCACCGTTCCCGCTAATGCGAATCGTTCGCGCCTAAGATATCTTATGCGAAGGCCGACCAATCTCATTTCTGTTGCAGCTGTAGCGCAAACCCACGACGCGCAGCTATCCAAACGGCGCAGCGACGTGGGTTTGGGCGGGCCGCCTCGACCCATATTAGGCTTGATCGCACTGAACTAAAGCTGCTGTAGCTTCCGTTAGTTACGCACTTATCAGCTGCCCACGAATGAGTTTGTTACCTCCATCGCTAAGCGGTCCTGCATGCGTCGACGCATTGGGCTTTCCTCGGTACGCCGCCACCATTTGGCTCGACTTCCTAAATGCGCATGCCGCAATTGCGACGCGTGAGAAGTATGCGCGCGCAATCTCGGGTCTCTATTGCGATGCCGAAGCCATGCAGCCGCCGGTGGACCTTGTGACGTGACCCCCGTTTCTCATCCAGCCATAACGAGAGTCCTAGGTTGATCTGAGCTGTGATCGGCTGGGTTGGCAAGAGGCCGGTCTGCGCAGCCATCAACCAGCGCAGCAGGCCGGCCGATGTGTCCGGTGAGCGCTTCTGCATAAGCCTGCGGCGTCAGCCACCCGAGCTTCGAGTGCGGACGCTGCTCGTTGTAATCGCGTCGCCACGCCTCCAGCACGGCGCGAGCGTGCGGCAGCGAGCGGAACAGCGTCTCGTTCAGCAGCTCGTCACGCAGCCGCCCGTTGAAGCTTTCGTTGAAGCCGTTCTGCTGGGGCTTGCCCGGCGCGATGTAGTGCCAGCCGACGCCGGTGTCGTCGGCCCAGGCCAGGACCGCGTTCGAGGTGTACTCCGTGCCGTTGTCGCTGACGATGGTGTCGGGCCGCCCTCGCTGCCGGATGACGGCGTCCAACTCCCGCACGACCCGCGCGCCCGACAGCGAGGTGTCGGCCACCAGCGCCAGGCACTCGCGCGTACAGTTATCGATCACCGTCAGGATGCGGAAGCGCCGCCCGTCCGTCAGCTGGTCTGCGACGAAGTCCAGCGACCAGCGCTGGTTGGGCGCCAGCGGCAGGTCCAGCGGTCGCCGCGTGCCCATCGCTCGCTTCCGGCCGCCGCGCCGGCGCACCGTCAGTTGCTCGTCGCGATAGATCCGCTGGACCCGTTTCCTGTTGACCGCATGGCCCTCGCGCCGCAGCAGCACGTGCAGGCGACGATAGCCGAACCGTCGACGTTCCTGGGCCAGGGCCTTCAGCCGGTCGCGCAGAGCGCCGTCGTCCGGGCGCGTCGCCTGATAGCGCACGCTCGTCCGATCGACGCCCAGAACACGGCACGCCCGCCTTTCGCTCATCTCGTAGGCGGCCTGCAGATGGCCAGCCGCCTCGCGATAGCCGGCGGGCGTCACCACTTTTTTCCCAGCAGGTCCTTCAGGGCCACGTTGTCCAGCATCGCGTCCGCCAGCATCCGCTTCAGCCGGGCGTTCTCATCCTCGAGCGCCTTGAGCCGCCGAGCCTCCGACACGTCGAGCCCGCCAAACTTGGCCTTCCATTTGTAAAAGGTCGCCGAGCTGACCCCGTGGCGTCGGCACACCTCCGCCGTCGCTACACCGGCCTCCTGCTCCCGCAGGATCCCGATGATCTGCTCTTCCGTGAACCTCGATCGCTTCATTCTGTCCGTCCTTCGTTGGGCGGACTCTAGCTATTCCTGGAGGAGTTTCAGGGGGTCATGTGTGGACGACCTCCAAGACGCAAGAGTGAAAACGACGTTGGCGCTCGGTCGAGTGCAGTCATGTGTTCGGCCTGTTGATGCAGCTGTGTGCGCTGCTGGCCTTGATGAAGTCCGCGGACCGGCTCCCTAATCACGTCAACGCGCTCGAAGCGCTCTGACCCCCTGGGTTTCACCCGTCCCCGGCTGCGGCCGGTTCGTCATCACGTCTCACCACTCTTTCGTCTACGGCGTCGGTCCTTGTTGGGAGCCGGGCCGATCTCTATGCCGCTATGGGCCTGTAGTCCTCCTGTCGCACCATCAGGGTCCATGCGATACGGGCCGTCTTGTTGGCCAAGGCCACGGCGGCGACTTTGGGCTTCTTGCGCTCGAGCAGATTGCCGACCCAGCCCGCCCGTGCTCGCTGGCGGGCCATTCGCAGGACGGCCGTCGCCCCGACGACCAGCAGGCGTCGCAGATAGCTGTCGCCCATCTTGCTGATGCCGCTCTGACGTTCCTTGCCGCCGCTGCTGTTGGCGCGCGGCGTTAGCCCCAGCCAGGCCGCGAACTGTCTTCCCGAGCGGAAGAGTTTCGGATCCGGCGCGCTTGCGGCCATGGCGCTGGCGGTGATCGGCCCGATGCCTGGGATGGTCGCCAACCGCCGGCTCGTCTCATCCTGTCGATGCCACTCGAGAATCCGACGTTCCAAGCGACCTATCTCTGCACCAAGTTGTTCGAGCTGTTCCGCCAGACCTCCCAGCGCGGTACGCGCCAGATCTGGCAGGTCCTGATCCTCTTCCCGCAAAGCCTTCAGCGCCGCCTGCACCCCGGCTGGGCCTTGAGGCGCGGTTATGCCGTACTCGCCGAGGTGGCCGCGCAGCGCATTGATCAGCATCGTTCTCTGGCGAACGAGCAGGTCTCTCGTCTTGTGCAGCATCAAGACTGCCTGCTGCGCCTTCGACTTCACGGCCACAAACCGCATGGTCGGCCGGGTGACGGCCTCCGCGATCGCCTCAGCATCTGCGGCGTCGGTCTTGCCGCGCTTCACGTAGGCCTTCACGTATGCTGGTGGCATGAGACGCACCTCATGGCCGATCGCCATCAACTCCCGCGCCCAGTGATGGGCAGAGCCGCACGCTTCGATCCCGACCAAGCATGGCCCTATCGACTGGAAGAAGCCCAGCACCTGACCTCGTCGCAGTTGCCTCCTCAGGACGACCGTGCCGTCTGCGGCGACACCGTGAACCTGGAAAACAGTCTTCGCCAGATCGAGCCCGACGACAGCGATGGTCTGCATGATACCGCTCCTAGACGTGACGTCCCTGATGACGACACCGCCAGAACAGCCGGTCAGGTGGAGGTCGTCCACACCATCACGTCAAGCGCCCCATTGCTGAAACTCCGCGTTCAGCGTAAGCGGAGGCTTCGGGGTATTTCATTGTCGCACCTTGCTCGCCAGTTCTGCGTCGGCCTAGCCGTGACCCTCATGGTCGCGCTGCAGGGCTTTGGCGCGATCAGCGCCGAGCACAAGATCGAACATGCGGTGCAGTTCCCCGGCGTCACCTATGTCGAAATCGCCGCCGACGATCATGACCATGATCGCCGGGCTATCGACGCCCTGCCGGGCGATACCGCCTTCGACGTCGCCGATAGCGATATCGGCGAGAAGCCGATCAAACCGCACCACCACCACGGTGGAGCCGACCAGCATCTGGTCATCGGCGCCGACCTGCCGTCGATCGGCGGTTCCATAATCCATGTCGCGCGTCTCGGGCCAGCGCCCGATTCCGTGCCGCCGGGCGCCCTGGTCGACGCCCCGCACCAACCTCCGAAACAGAACGCCTGATCGCCTGAAAAGCTGATCCTGCGCGGCCGTTCGGCTGCGCGCGTCCTGTCGGAGAAATTCCTTGATACGTCCTCAGTCCGGCCCCGCCGGATGGCGAGGCCGAGGCGCGGCTGTGTCCGCCCTGGTGCTCGTCACGGCCGCGACCTTGTTGCCGCCTTCGGCTGCGCTCGCGCAGTCGCCCGCTGCGCCTGCCTCATCGGCGGCGCCCCTTATGGATCTCGATGCGGCCTTGCGCCGCGCGATCGCCGCCGACCCGGCCCGCGCCGGTCTCGAAGCGCGTCTTCGCGCCGTCGAGGCTGGGGTTCGCCAAGCCGGCGTGCGCCCCAACCCCACCCTTGGCCTGATGGTCGAGAATCTGCCGACCTTCGGCGCCGGTTCCTTCATCGACCTGACCCAGACCACCCTGACCTATGATCAGAGGCTGGAACGCGGCGGCGATCGACCCGCGCGTTCCACCCTGGCGCGCAGCGAAGGCCTGCTGGTCGTCGCCGAGGCGCGGGTGGCCCAGCTCGACAGGCTGGAACTGGTCCAACGCGCCTGGACCGACGCCCTAGCCGCCGCCGCCCAGGTGGAGATCGCCCGCGAACGGCTGGATCTGGCCGAACGTTTCCAGGCCGAGGTGCAGCGGCGCGTCAACGCCGCCCGCGATCCTCTGTTCGCCGGCGCTCGCGCCGAGGCGGAACTGGCCCAGGCCCAGATCGAATTCGATCAGGCCGAGGTCGCGGCCCGCCTCGCCCGCATCGTGCTGGCGAAGTTCTGGGACGGCGTCGCCGATTTCTCGGTCGGCCGCGCCGCCTTCGAGGACACCAGCGCTTCGCGGATCGCGGCGGGCGAGGTTTCGCCGGCCGACCTAGAGGTCTTCCAGGCGCGTCGGGCCATCGCCGAAGCCCAGGTTCGCGTCGAAGAGGCGCGCGCCGTGGCCGACCCGACCGTCAGCGTCGGCGTGCGGCACATGTGGGACAACGACGTCTCTCTGGTGTTCGGGGGCAGCATTCCCCTGCAGCGTTACGACAAGAACCAGGGCGCAATCGATCGCGCACGCGCCGAAGGCGTCGCCGCCCAGGCGGACATGAACGCGCGCCGGATCGAACTGGATCGCGAGATCGCTCGGCTGCAGGTCCTGCTTCTGACCCAGGCCAACGAAGCGCGGCGGATATCCGAAGAAACCCTGCCCCAGGCGGAACGGGCGGTGACCCTGGTCCGCGAAGGCTTCGCCCGAGGGGGCTTCACCTACAACGACGTCATGTCCGCCCATACGGCCCTTCTGCAGGCCCGCGCCCGACGCGTGGCCGTGCTGCAGGCCTTCCACAACGACCGCGCCCGCCTCGACCGGCTGACCGGCGCGCACGCTGGCCTGATCGGCCTGGAGACCCAACCATGAACAGCATCCGAACCCCCAGGCTCGCCTATGGCGCGGCCGTGACCGTCCTCGCACTGGCGCTGGCGTCCTGCGGCGGCGGCGCGGAAAAGGCGGAACCGACCGCCGAGGAGGCGGCGGCTGCGGCCGCCGACTACGAGCGCGGCCCGCACAACGGTCGTCTGCTGCGCGACGGCGATTTCGCTCTCGAAGTGACTATCTACGAAGAAGGTCCCGAACCGCTCTTTCGCCTCTATCCCTACCAGAACGACAAGCCGCTCGATCCGCGTCAGGTCCAGGTTACTATGGCCCTGAGCCGCCTGGGACCGAAAGTGGATCGGTTCGTCTTCACGCCAGAGAACGACTATCTGGCCAGCCCCGGCGTCGTGTTCGAGCCTCACTCGTTCGACGTCTCGGTCAATGCGGTTCGCGCCGGCAATCGGTCTAACTGGACCTATCAATCCTATGAAGGACGGACCACGATCACCGCGCAGGCGGCCCAGGCCGGCGGCGTGACGACGGAACGGGTCGGACCGGCGGTGCTGGGGGAGACCTTGCCGCTCAACGGTCGGGTCGAGATCAAGCCTGAAGGCAAGGCCGAGGTCCACGCCCGTTATCCGGGCCGGATCGTCTCCATGAACGTGGAACTGGGTCAGTCGGTCCGGCGCGGCCAGGTCCTGGCGCGCGTCGAGTCCAGCGAAAGCCTGCAGACCTATACGGTCACGGCGCCGATCTCGGGCGTGATCACGGTCAAGAACGCCAACCCCGGCCAGATCACCGGCGGCGGCCAGCCCATGCTGGAGATCGGCGACCCGTCTCAACTGCACGCGGAGTACTTCCTCTATCCGCGTGACGCCGAACGGGTCCGTGTCGGCCAGCGTGTCGAGGTCAAGAGCCTGGCCGGCGATAGCCGGACCATGGCGACGATCGA
Source organism: Brevundimonas sp. 357 (assembly GCF_003938605.1). Taxonomy (GTDB): domain Bacteria; phylum Pseudomonadota; class Alphaproteobacteria; order Caulobacterales; family Caulobacteraceae; genus Brevundimonas. The sequence continues at coordinate 71,244 of NZ_RHWX01000014.1, forward strand.
GGCCATCCTGCCGTCGGCGGACGTGATGAGCCAGACGATGGTGGCCCATGTCCATCTGCCTGCCCAGTCGGGCGCCTGGCGGCCGGGTCTGGGCGTATCGGGCGTAGTCCAGGTCGGCACGGGCGAAGTCCCGCTGGCGGTCAGGACCAAGGCTCTGCAGCCGTTCCGCGACTTCACCGTGGTCTACGCCAAGGTAGGCGACACCTACGAGGTGCGGATGCTCGATCTGGGTCGTCGCACCGACGAGTGGACCGAGGTTCTCGGCGGCATTGAGCCCGGCACGACCTATGTCGTTGACGGCGCTTTCCTCATTCGCGCGGACATCGACAAGTCCGGCGCGAGCCACGACCACTAAGGGGTGCGCGCATCATGCTTGAACGCATCATCGCGCTATCGATCCGGTTCCGCTGGGTCGTCATGGCGCTCGTCCTGGTCGCGGCGGCGGTCGGCGTCTGGAGTTTCCAGAAGCTGCCTATCGACGCCACGCCCGACATCACCAACGTTCAGATTCAGATCAACACGGAGGCGCCCGGCTATTCGCCGCTCGAAGCCGAACAACGCATTACCTTCCCAGTCGAGACCGCCATCGCAGGCGTTCCCGGCCTCAGCTATACCCGATCCGTCTCACGCTACGGCCTGAGCCAGGTCACGGTCGTCTTCGAGGACGGCACGGACATCTACCGGGCGCGGCAACTGGTCAACGAGCGGCTGCAGAGCGCGCTCGGCCAGTTGCCGCCGGGTCTGTCGCCGGAACTCGGCCCCATCGCCACGGGGCTGGGCGAGATCTTCATGTACACGATCGAGGCCGAGCCCAGCGCTCGCAAGCCCGACGGCACGGCCTATACGCCCGAAGACCTGCGCACCCTGCAGGACTGGGTCATCCGTCCGCAGATGCGCAACACCCCCGGCGTCACCGAGGTCAACACCATCGGCGGCTTCGTGCGTGAGTACCACGTCACCCCCTCCCCCGAACGGCTCTCGGCCTTCGGCGTGACCATGGGTGAAGTGGTCGAGGCGCTGGAGCGCAACAACGCCAATGTCGGCGCCGGCTATGTCGAACGGTTTGGCGAGCAATGGCTGATCCGGGTGCCGGGCCAGGCCTCCACCCAGGAAGACCTGTCCAACATCGTCATCGCGACGCGCGGCGGGGTTCCGATCCGGGTGGCGGAAGTCGCGGACGTCGGCCTGGGCGAGGAACTTCGCACCGGAGCCGCGACCGAAAACGGCAAGGAGACGGTGCTGGCCACCGTCCTGATGCTGGCCGGCGAGAACAGCCGCGTGGTCGCCCAGGCGGCGGCGGCGCGACTGGAGGAAGCCGCCAAGGCCCTGCCCAAGGGCGTGGTCGCCTCGCCCGTCTATGACCGCACCGACCTCGTCGAGCGCGCCATCAAGACGGTCGAGAAGAACCTGGTCGAAGGCGCTCTGCTGGTCATCGTCGTCCTGTTCCTTCTGCTCGGCAACATCCGCGCGGCCCTGATCACGGCGGCGGTCATTCCGATCACCATGCTGATGACCATCACCGGCATGGTTCAGGCCGGGGTCTCCGGCAATCTGATGAGCCTGGGCGCCCTGGACTTCGGTCTGATCGTCGACGGCGCCGTCATCATCGTCGAGAACTGCCTGCGTCGCTTCGCCGAGGCGCAGCACCACAAGGGCGGTCTGCTGACCCGCGAGGAACGGTTCAGCCTTGCGGCCTCGGCGTCCAGCGAGGTGATCCGTCCGTCCCTGTTCGGCGTGCTGATCATCACCCTGGTCTATGTGCCGATCTTCGCGCTGGACGGCGTGGAGGGCAAAACCTTCCACCCGATGGCCATCACCGTGGTCATCGCCCTGACCGGCGCCCTGATCCTGTCGCTGACCTTCGTGCCGGCGGCCGTGGCCATGTTCGTCACCGGCAAGGTTCAGGAGAAGGACAGCTTCCTGATGCGCTGGGCGCGGACAGGCTATCAGCCCGCCCTCGACTTCGCGCTGAAGGCCCGCGTCCTGATGGTCGGCGCCGCCGTCGCCCTGGTGGCGCTCTCGGCCCTGATCGCCTCGCGGATGGGTTCGGAGTTCGTGCCGAACCTCGACGAGGGCGACATCGCCATGCACGCCCTGCGCATCCCCGGCACCAGCCTGTCTCAGGCTATCCAGATGCAGACGGCCGTGGAGGCGCGACTGGCCAAGTTCCCGGAAGTGGAGCGTGTCGTCGCCAAGATCGGCACCGCGGAGGTGGCGACCGATCCCGTTCCGCCCTCGGTCGCGGACACCTTCATCCTGTTGAAGGACCGTAAGGACTGGCCGGATTCGAGAAAGCCCAAGCTCCAGCTCGTTCGTGAGATGGAGGAGGCGGTCAACGAAATCCCCGGCAGCAAGTACGAGTTCACCCAGCCGATCCAGATGCGGTTCAACGAACTGCTCAGCGGCGTCCGCGCCGACGTGGCCATCAAGGTTCACGGCGACGACCTGGATCAACTGGTGCAACTCGGCTCGCAGATCGAGGAGATCGTCGGCGCCATTCCCGGCGCGGCCGATCCGCAGTCCGAGCAGGTCACCGGCCTGCCCATGCTGCAGATCACGCCCGACCGCGCCGCCATCGCCCGTCTGGGTCTGAGCATCGACGATGTTCAGTCCGTCATCGCCACCTCCATGGGCGGGACGACGGCCGGGCAGATCTTCGAGGGCGACCGCCGCTTCGACATCGTCGTGCGGATGCCGGAGGATCTTCGCTCGGACACCGACGCCATCGGCCGCATCCAGGTGCCGGTGCCGGCGATCGACGGTCAGCCGCGCGGCTTCGTGCCGCTGAGCGAGATCGCCACGATCGGGCTTGAGACGGGACCGAACCAGATCAGCCGCGAGGACGGGAAGCGACGTATCGTCGTCACCGCCAACGTCCGCAACCGCGACCTGGGCTCCTTCATCGGAGAAGCCCAGGACCGGATCGAACGCGAAGTCGAACTGCCCGCCGGCTACTGGGTCACCTACGGCGGCACCTTCGAACAGCTGATCTCGGCCGCCAAACGACTGCAACTGGTCGTTCCGGCCGTGCTGCTGCTGATCTTCGGCCTGTTGTTCGCCCTGTTCCGCTCCTGGAAGGACAGCGCCATCGTCTTCTCCGGCGTGCCCCTGGCCCTGACCGGCGGGGTGGCGGCGCTGGCCATGCGAGGTCTGCCCCTGTCGATCTCGGCCGGCGTCGGCTTCATCGCCCTGTCGGGCGTGGCCGTGCTGAACGGGGTGGTGATGGTGACCTTCATCAGGTCGCTGATCCATGAGGGCAAGCCGGTCGGAGAAGCGATCCGGGACGGCGCCCTGACCCGGCTCCGGCCGGTCCTGATGACCGCTCTGGTCGCCAGCCTCGGTTTCGTGCCGATGGCGATCAATGTCGGCGCGGGCGCGGAGGTCCAGCGTCCGCTGGCCACTGTGGTCATCGGCGGCATCGTCTCCTCGACTGTGCTGACCCTGCTGGTCCTGCCGGCCCTCTACAGCCTGGTTCACGGTCGTGACGGAACGAGTGATCGTCCGCGCACGACCTGGATGGATCGTCTGCCGTTCCATACAGGGCGTCGGAACGGCTGATGACCCGCGCTCTTTTCCCGAAGAGCGCGGGCGGCGCCGACGCGGTTTCCCCCACCGCGTCGGCGCATGCTTTCCCTGATCGGATGCCGGCCCTGACCAGCATCCGGTTCTGGCTCGCGCTCGGTGTCGTGCTGTTCCACTACCAACTCAATATGGTGCCCCAGGGTGGAACCGGCGTCGCCCTGATCGAGCGTGCCCGTCTGGCTGTCGATTTCTTCTTCATCCTTTCGGGCTTCGTCCTGGCGCACGTCTATGGGCGTCAGGTTCGCGAAGCACGCTACAGCCATGGGCGATTCCTGATCGCCCGTCTGGCGCGGATCTATCCGGCCCACTTCGCCATGATGATGGTGATGGCGGCCATCGCCTTCGTCGCCGTCCTCTTGGGGCAACCCTTCGATTCCGACAGCTATTCGCTGACCGGGTTCGGCTCGGCGATGGTGCTGACCCACGCCTGGTTCGTGGCGAAGGCGCCCAACGAGTGGAATGGACCTTCCTGGTCGCTGTCCGCCGAATGGGCCGCCTATCTGGCCTTTCCGATCTTCGCCTGGATCGGCCTGAAGGCGCGCCGTAGCGCCTGGGTCACCTTGACCTTGGCAGCGGCGCTCTTCCTGGGGCTGGACGGCTTCTACAGGGCGCGGTTCGGTGAGGTTCTGACCCATGCCGAACTGGTTCTCGGCGTGCTCAGGATCGCACCTGAGTTCCTGTTCGGCATCGGCCTCTATCAGGTCGGATGTCGCTTCAGGCCGTCAGAGACTGCCGCTCGATTGATCGCGGCCGGCGCCCTGACCGGGCTGCTGGTTCTAATGCAGTCGTCTGCGGACGAGCGGCTGACCGTTCTGGTCTGCGGCCTCGTCGTGCTGTCGCTCGCCCTCCTGGCCAAGGCTGGGGCGGACGAGTGGGCGGCGCATCCGTTGGCGCTGGAGGCCGGCGAAGCCTCTTACGCCCTCTACCTCGTGCATCTGCCTCTGCTCATCGTCTGGAAGAACGCCATGGCGATGATCCGAGGCGGGGACAGCCGCTACCTCCTGCCCTGGTGGGAAGCCGGCGTGCTCCTGGCGATCACACTCGTCGCCGCCTTTGTCCTGCACCGCTTTTGGGAACGTCCCGCCCGTCTCTGGGTCAGGCGGACCTTCCTGGCGTCTTCCTCCCCGGACGACGCTTCCCCCTCTCCCCAATCGAAAGGTCTAAAATGACGTCCTCTATGGGTCGTTTGCTTCGATCTCCATGGACCTTCGCGGTCATGGTGATCCTCTTCCTCTTTGTTGAAGGCGCAATGACCAGCGCCTTCGCTCACGGTGTCGCCGAAGGTGACAAGGGCTACATCCAGGAGACCTCCGGCTTCCTGTTCTGGCCCTTCGTCTATCTGGGCGCCAAGCACATGGTCACCGGCTACGACCACCTGCTGTTCCTGTTCGGCGTGATCTTCTTCCTCTACCGGATGAAGGACATCAGCATCTATGTGACGCTGTTCGCCATCGGTCACTCCTCGACCCTGCTGCTGGGCGTGCTGACCGACATCAGCGTCTCCAGCTATCTGGTCGACGCCATCATCGGCCTGTCGGTCGTCTACAAGGCGCTCGACAATATGGGCGCCTTCCAGAGGTGGTTCGGGTTCCAGCCTTCGACCAAGGGCGCGACCCTGGTCTTCGGCCTGTTCCACGGCTTCGGCCTGGCCACCAAGCTGCAGGACTTCAACCTGTCGCCTGACGGTCTGATCTTCAACCTGATCGCCTTCAACATCGGCGTCGAGATCGGCCAACTGCTCGCCCTGGGCGGCATCCTGATCCTGATGGGCTTCTGGCGTCAGTCGAACAGCTTCTGGAAACACGCCTACCTCACCCAGGTCGTCCTGATGACCTGCGGCTTCATCCTGATGGGCTATCAGCTCGTCGGCTTCTTCGTCATGTGATCGGAGACACCTCCATGTACAACGCAAACCGTCCCGCCCGCTCCGACCTGCCGACCTCGGGTCAGCTTCTCAAATCCACCGGCATCGCCGCCGCCGTCGCCTCGGTCCTTCTCGTGACCGTGGTCCTGCCCAGCGAGTACGGCGTCGATCCGACCCGCATCGGCTCGGTGTTCGGCCTGACCGAAATGGGTCGCATCAAGGTGCAACTCGCCGCCGAAGCGGAAGCGGACGCCGCTGCCGACGCCGCCGCTGGGTCCGGTCTGTCGGCGGCTCCGCCGCTCGACGTCGCGACGCCTGCTGCAGAAGGAGCCGCTCCCGCTGCCCCCGTCCAAGCCGCGCCTGCGCCGGCCGCCCCGACGCCGGCCGCCGAAGTGCGCAACGATGAGACCGTGATCACCCTCGCCCCCGATCAGGGCGCCGAGATCAAACTGGTGATGACCGAAGGCGCCAAGGTGCGGTTCACCTGGCTCAGTAGCGGCGGCAAGATCAACTTCGACACCCATGCCGATCGACCGGGCCTGTCCTACCATGCTTACGGCAAGGGTTCGGCTCAGCAGCAGTCCGGCGAACTGACGGCGGCCTTCACCGGCAGCCACGGCTGGTTCTGGCGCAACCGCACTAGGGAGCCGGTGACCATCACCTTGCGCACCCAGGGCGCCTATACCGAGATCAAGCGGGTGGTCTGACACCGGCTTGTGCGACCCGCCCTTGAGGGCGGGTCGCTGGGTTGGCGGAGCGTTCCTGCTTGCGCTCCGCCAACACCTAAGATTTAGGCCAGCGCCTGTGCCGGTTGTCGATCACGACTGGATGGGCGTGCGCAGTGCCCGCTCCATCCGGCGTCATCCCTTCCTTGAGATGCGGATCGTCGGCCGCCAGGTCGTCGTGGCTGTGCAGCAGGTTCAGCGGATCATGCGCAGGCCAGATGGACAGGGCCAGCACGACGCCCAGACCGCACAGCCCGGCCAGGACCATGAAGGCCGCCCTCGGATCGGCTTCGGCCGAAACCAGACCCGCGACGGGATAGGCGATCAGCCAGCAGGCATGGGACAGGGCGAACTGGGCCGCGAACAGGGCCGGCCGATCCTCGGGCGCCGCCGACCGGCGCAAAGCCCGACCCGCCGGCGTGATGGTCAGAGAGTAGCCGAACCCCATCACGATCCACAGGCCGATCAGGATCGGATATGTGTTCGCGACCATCGCGCCCGCCGTCAGAACCGCCGTCATCAGTCCCGCCCCCAGGACCATGGCCGTCCGGTCGGTCAGGCTGTGCAGCAGTCGAGGCAGCAGGACGGCGGCCGTCATCGAGCCCCCGCCGAAGGCCGCCAACGCCCAGGCCGTCGCCTGTTGCGACAGGCCAAAGTTGGACTGCACCAGCACGACCGTATTGACGAACACCATGGCGCCGCCCGCCGCCGTCGCCAGGCTGATCGCCAACAGGCCGCGCAGTCGAGGCGTGAAGGCGAACAGACGCACGCCGCCGGTCAGACGACGCAGGAAAGGCAGGGGCCGAGCGTCCGACGGACGCGGCAGGATCGCCGTGACGACGAACCCTGCGGACAGGACAAAGCCCAGGGTCGTGCCGACGAACAGATTGTTGTAGCTGATCACCGCCAGCAGCAGGGCCGCGACGATGGGGCTGGCGACGCTTTCCAGATCGGCGGCGAGACGCGAAAGCGACAGCGCCTTGGTGTATTCCGCCTCGTCCGACAGGATGTCCGGGATCATCGCCTGGAAGGCCGGCGTGAAGGCGGCCGACGCGACATACAGCACCGTCATCAGGGCGTAGACCTGCCACGCCTCGCCCACGAACGGCAGGACGACGGCCACGCCCGCGCGAACGAGATCGAGGCCGACCAGCAGAGTCTTGCGCGGCAGCTTCGCCGCCAGGGCGCTCGCGAAGGGCGCGACGCCGATATAGGCGGTCATCTTGATGGCCAGGGCCGCCCCGAGGATCTCGCCCGCATTGGCGCCGGCGAGGTCATGAGCGAGCAGCCCCAGCGCCACCGTCGCCATCCCCGTTCCGAGCAAGGCCGAAACCTGGGCGATGAAGAGGTGACGATATGCGGCGTTACGAAGCGGAGAGAACATCTTTCAATGCCTGACTGACGGAGATAAACGTTACAGGGTAACATCGGAGTATGTCGTTGTCGGAAGCCCTTACGCCTCGCAGGTCTGGAGCCGTTCTGGGCGCCGGTCTGTCCGTGATGTGCCTGCTGCACTGTCTGACGGCTCCCGTGCTGGTCAGCGTGCTGCCGCTGGTCGGCCTGGCGACGACCGAATGGCTGCACGGCGTCTTCGCTCTGGTGGCGGCCGCCTTCGCCTACGGATCGATCCTGCGCCGGCCAGACATCGCGACCGCGATCAAGACGGTCGCCGTCTTCGGGGTTTCGCTTCTGGTGTTCGGCGCCACCGAACTCATGGGGCACGGCTGGACAGTGGGGAGCACGGTTCTAGGTTCGCTTCTCCTCATCTCGGCGCACGTCGCTTCCCTTCGTCGGGTCTGATCCGCGCCCCCCACGGACTGGAATTTCATCTTGCCGTATCCTCTCCGGGGGGATAGGTCAAATTCCATGGCACACGTATCCCATGCCTCGCACCCCGACATCATCAAGCGGCTCAAGCGGGCCGAAGGGCACCTTCGCACGGTCATCGGCATGATCGAGGCCGAGCGGTCGTGCCTCGACCTCGCCCAGCAACTGCATGCGATCGAAAAAGCTGTCGCCGCCGCGAAGAAGACGTTGATCCACGATCACATCGACCATTGCCTGGCGCACGCGGCCGAAGGCGACCGGGCGGAGGCGCGTCAGGCTGTCGGAGAGTTTCGAGAGATCACGAAGTATCTGTGAGATCGAAAGGCGCAACCGAGAACAAATCTGACCTCACCCAAGATCGTCGGTGGGGTGCAGAGCCCCCTTCTCGACTGAGCTGATAGAAAGCAATGCGCCATGAGCATGCGTAATCGGGCGGTCCTGCGAAGGGGCAAGCTCCCATAGAGTGCTCGGCTCAGTCCGAGATGAAGGGAGACGACGATGTTCTACGCTGCGTTGGATGTGTCGCTGCGCTCAGTGGCGGTCTGCATCATTGATGACGACGGGAAGGTCCGCTTCGAGCGATCCGTGCCGTCGGATGTACCGGACCTGGTCCGCTGCCTGAACGCGTTCGGCGAGCCGATCCACCAGGTCGGCCTGGAGGCCGGCACCCTCACCCAGCACCTGACCTATGGCCTTCGGGAGGCCGGCTTCGACGTTGTGTGCATGGAGGCGCGGCAGGTCGCGGCGGCGCTCTCGGCCATGCGCAACAAGACGGACAAGCACGACGCCCGCGGCATCGCGCAGATTCTCCGCTCCGGCTGGTACAGCCGCGTTCATGTGAAGAGTGTCGAGAGCCACCACCTGCGGGCGCTGCTGACCAGCCGCAAGGTGATGCAGCGCAAGTGCATCGACCTGGAGAATGAGATCCGGGGCCTGTTGAAGGTGTTCGGCGTGAAGCTGCCGATGCGCCTGTCGCGCGGCGCCTTCGACGTCGCCGTGCGCGACACCATCGAGTGCGATCCGGCGCTGAGCCGGGCCCTGCTGCCGATGCTGCATGCGCGGCAGATGTTGTTCGAGACCTTCATGGAGCTGGACCGGCGGGTGCGAAAGGCGGCTCACGAAGACGAGGTCTGCACCCGGTTCATGGGCATCCCCGGCGTTGGCGAGATCACCGCCCTGAGCTTCAAGGCCGCCGTCGATGATCCGGCTCGCTTCAAGAGCTCGCGCACCGTCGGCGCACACTTCGGACTGACGCCCAGACGCTTCCAATCCGGCGAGAAGGACAACCCCGGCCGCATCTCCCACGCCGGCGACTCCGACGTGCGCGCCACCCTCTACGCCGCCGCCAACGCCATGCTCATGCGCTCGATCGCATGGTCGAGCCTGAAGGCCTGGGGCATTCGGTTGATGAAGGCCAAGGGCCGCCGACGCGCCATCGTCGCCGTCGCCCGCAAGCTTGCTGTCGTCCTGCACCGCATGTGGGCGGACGGCACTGAGTTCCGGCACGGATCGGAGGCGGCGGCATGACCTGACCTACAGCCTCCGACCGATCCTGGCCGGATCGTCCCACGCGGACGACGGGATGGATGAAGCCGAAAATGTCTGCTGCGCTTCGAGCGCGTCCAAAAGCGAGGCTCTCCAGACCCTGATCCCATGCATGCGTGCAGCGGCTCCGCTCGCAAGGAGCCATCCAGACTGCGAAGAGAAGCGTGATCCGCGTGATCGATCAGGCCGACAAGGACCACAAACCAGCTTGACCCCCATGCCCGATTAGAGAAGCGGACATTGTACGCCTACGCACCGTCCGATCGTCTTCGCCGTCTCTCGCGCCGACAGCCAGAAACTCCTTCACCTTGTACCGCCCGGCCCTTGAAATAGTCGCGCACGGCCCAGACTGCGGCGGCCCTGCGACGCCATTTCGAAAATGGGTCGCCTCGGCAGTCAACCGACAGAAATTAACGGCGAGAGAACGATGTTTTCTCTGCATGTTTCAACTTAGCCGCTACGCGCTATGGTCGTGACTTGTCTCTGATTCGCGAGCGTGAAGATGTGGCCAGATAATGAGACCGACCGAGATTTTTTGAATTTCTCAGGCGTAGCCCAGACCGTTGGTGAGATCATTGCCCAAGCAAAAGGGCGGCCGGTTTCCATCGGCGTGTCGGGAGCATGGGGCGTCGGCAAATCGTCGATGATCAAGTTGACCCAGGCGGCCCTGACGCAGCGGATCGCCTCGCCGGGCGACCGCCCCTTCGTCTTCGTGGAATTCAACGCCTGGCTCTATCAGGGTTATGACGACGCCCGTGCGGCGCTGATGGACGTGATCGCGTCCAAGCTGGAGGACGAGGCCAAGGCTCGGGCCACGGGCCTGGACAAGGCTGCGGCCCTTCTAAAACGCGTGCGGTGGCTTCGGTTGGCGAAGTTGACGGGCGGCACGGCGATTTCCCTCGCGTTGGGCGGGCCGCCCATCGGCCTGGTCGGTGAAATCTACAATCTCGGCGTCCGGGCGCTGACCGGCGGGGTCGATCAAAAGCTACTGGAAGACGGGCAGACCAAGGCGGGTGAGGTCGCGAGGGCGTCCGAGGGGCTGCTCCATCCGGTGGCGGACTCGTCGCCCCCCAAGGAAATCCAGGCGCTCCGGGACGACTTCGAGGAGACGCTGGAGGCGTTGGGCGTGACGCTGGTTGTGCTGATCGACGACCTCGATCGCTGTCTGCCCGAAACGACCATCTCCACGCTGGAGGCCATCCGGCTGTTTCTCTTCTTGCGCAACACCGCCTTCGTGGTCGCCGCCGACACGGACATGATCAAACACGCCGTGCGCAAGCATTTCGAGGGGGTGCCCGACGAAGCCCTAATCACCAGCTATTTCGACAAGCTTATCCAGGTCCCCATCCGGGTTCCGCCTTTGGGCACCCAGGAAGTGCGGGCCTATATGATGATGCTCTACGTCGATGAGAGCAGTCTCGGGACGACCGACCGGGAACGAATCCGCTACGGCATCGCCGGCCAGCTCCAGAAGACCTGGCAAGGCAAGCGGGTTGATCGCGCCTTCGTGCAGTCGCTCGGCGTGGACCTGCCCGATGCGCTCCTTGCGCGTTTCGATACGGCCGAACGCCTCGCGCCGCTGATGACGTCGGCGGCCGGCATCTCGGGCAATCCGCGACTGATCAAGCGCTTTCTCAACGCGCTCGCCATCCGCATGACGATTTCGCGGGCTCAGGGGGTCGGTGTCGATGAAGCCGTTCTCGTCAAACTGCTGCTGTTCGAGCGGTTGGGCGACCCGACCGCCTATGCCGCGCTCGTCGGCGCCGTGACGGGCAGCGATACCGGCAAACCCGCCTTCCTGGCGGAGTGGGAGGCCAAGGCGAACGCCGGCGCGGACTTGGCGCTCGAGGCCCCGTGGGACAGTGCCTTTGTGAAGGAGTGGCTGTTGCTGGCCCCGCAGTTGGCCGACCTGGATTTGCGCGGCGCCCTGTATGTGAGCCGGGAGCACGCACCGCTCATCACGCCGGAAGATCGCCTGTCGTCGGAAGCGGCGGAACTGCTCCTGGCCTTGCTCGAACATCCGGACATGGCGTCGTTACTGAAGGATCGTCTGGTGGCAGTGCCGCGGGTCGAAACCGCGGTCATGATGGACCGCCTGCTCGCGAAGGCGCGACAGGAGCAGGAATGGGGCGTGCCGGATATTCTTGAGGCCTGTCTAACCCTCTCGAATGTGGATCCTGCACAAGGAGCCCGGATCGCAGCGTTTCTGCGCGAACGACCGCCGGCCCAGATTCGCGCCAACATCATTCCCAAGATCGGCGAACAGCCTTGGGCGAGCGCTCTGATGGACTACTGGCTGACGGCCGCGGTCTCGCCGCCGGTCAAGGCGGCGATCAAAGTGAAAAGGGGAGGCTGATGGGAACGTCCCAGTCGAGCGGGGGGCCGGGCGGCGGCGTTCCCATGGTCCCGCCCTGGACACCTGCGCCGCCGCCGGGCGGGCCGGATCCCCAACCCGATGGAGACGGCGCCAATCCAGACGCGCCGGACGCGCCGGACGCGCCGCCGGAGGCCGCTCCCGCCCCTGCTCCCGCCCCTCAACCGGCGCCGCTGGCGCCGCCAGGTCGTTTCCTGGGCGTACGCCGGAACATCGGCGAATTCGCCCGGACAGGGGACCAACGCGCCCTGCAGCGTAGTCTGGGTCAGTATGCCAGAACGGGCTACGGCGGTTCAGGCACGGCGACACGCCGCATGGGCGGCACCGCCGCCACCGCGGGGGCGCTGGCGAGCGCACTGGGCGGTCTCGCCGCGGGCGGGCCGCCGATTTCGGGCGTAGATGCCGCAAGCCTCGCGGGCAAGGACGCGGGTGAGGTCATGGACGCTCTTGTCGAGGCCGTGCGGCCGGTCGACGGGACCCAGGACGCCGAGGCGGAACGCGCCTCTATCCGCGATGCGTTGAGCGAGCTGCTGACCACCCATCCCAACGCGGACCTGGTGAATCTCTCCCCGGAGGAACGGGCGTTTGCGGTGGAGCGGTTTACCGCCAGCGACGTGTTTCGCCGGTTCGATCTGGATGTTGGCAAAGCGCTTCGCGATAGCGCTCCGTCCGCCACCACGGCCCTGGCCCGCCTGAAGGAGGTCCGCGACTACATCCGCGAAACCGTCGCCTCATCCTTCCGTAAACTGCAGCAGGCCGGGCAATCGCTAACGACCGGCCGGGTCTCCCAGATCGTGCGCGCTGCGCTACGCGAGACCTTCGTCGTCTTTGAGGGATATGGCGAATGAGGCTGATCTGCGGACCTGCCGGCTTCGACGTGGTCGGTGCGCCTGACGGGGCGATGCGTGTCACCTTGTTTGGGCAACCCGGGTCTCCGGGCCGATCGAGCGCCGGCGAGGCGGCGGCCGGAATGTTCCGGCGGCAGAAGCTACAACCCTCGCAGCGCGGATGGGATTTTCTGGCCATCGCGTTGTCGGTCGTGGCCGCTGATTTCAACGTGGTGCGGGATCGCAGCCCCGATGGATGGACGCGGGAAATCGAACTGGACATCGCCGTATCGGACCCCGCTTTCTGGCAGACCCAAGCTCCCGAACTCCAGCGCGCCTTAGCGTTCCTGACGAGCGACGTCTGGACGCTGCGGTTCGCTGCGGGCGGGTTCGCGCCAGCGAAGCTGCCCAAGCCGTTCAGGCCGGCGAATGACAGTGTAATGCTACTTTCGGGCGGACTGGACAGCTTGATCGGTGCCATCGATCTGAAGGCCGTGGGCTGGAATCCCCTTGCGGTGAGTCAGACCGTCCGGGGAGACGGCGCGAAGCAGAGGGTCTTCGCCAGTTTGCTGGGACTGAGGCACATCCAGGTCAATCCGAATGTGCAGATTCCGGAGGCGACCGAGGACTCCCAGCGCGCCCGCTCCATCGCCTTCATCGCCTTCGCGGTCGCGACAGCGACTTCCCTCGCGCCTGTGCAAGCCGGTGGAACGGTTCCGTTGTTTGTTTGCGAGAACGGCTTCATTGCGCTCAACGCACCACTGACGGGCATCCGATTGGGGAGCCTGAGCACGCGAACCGCCCACCCCGAGTATCTGGGGCGGCTACAGTCTGTCCTCGATGCTGCGGGACTGGGCGTCAAACTCACCAATCCCTACGTCGGTCTGACCAAGGGCGAGATGATGCTCCATTGCCGTGATCAGGTTCGTCTGGCTTCGCTTGCCGCAGGATCCACCAGCTGCGGGCGTTTTCAGCGTTTCGGCTATCGGCATTGCGGGCGCTGCGTCCCCTGCCAGGTTCGGCGAGCGGCTTTCATCCGGTGGGGACGCCAGGACGACACCACCTACATCTATGACAACCTTGCCAAGGATGACGCCGACCACGCGATGTTCGATGACGTGCGAGCCGTCGCCATGGCTTTGGCCTTGGCCAAGGCGAGCGGCGTCGATACCTGGATCGGCCACGCTCTTAGTTCTCCATTTCTTGATCGCGAGGCAACGCGCGGAATGTTAGAGCGCGGACTTTCAGAGTTCCGCGCCCTACATGGGGCCTATGGTGTGAAGTGATCGATCTGCACTGCCATCTGGATCTCTACCCCGATCCGGCGGCGGTGGCTGAACGTTGCGAGGCCGATGGTCTCTACGTCCTGTCGGTGACCACCACACCTTCGGCGTTCGAAGGCACCGAGGCCTTGGCCAAGGGAAAATCACGTATCCGAACCGGTTTGGGCCTGCACCCGCAGTTGGCGCACATTCGCTGCGGAGAAACGGGATTGTTTGCCGACCTACTCCCCCGCACTGCCTATGTTGGAGAGGTTGGTTTGGACGGCTCGCCGGAATGTCGGCCGTTTTGGACCGAACAGAAGGCAGTCTTTGGCGAACTCCTGCGGAACTGTGAGCGCGCTGGAGGCCGCATCTTATCGCTCCACAGCCGTCGAGCCGCGACGGCCGTTCTTGATGCACTGGAGGCCCATCCAAAGTCTGGTTCGCCAGTGTTTCATTGGTTTTCCGGAAGCGGGACCGAACTCAGACGGGCAGTAACCTCGCGAGCTTGGTTTAGCGTCGGGCCAGCAATGCTGGCGTCGGAGCGGGGACAAAAGTTGGTCGCCGCCATGCCGGTCGATCGAGTTTTGACTGAGACGGATGGCCCCTTTGCTATGGTCGATGGCGAACGTCTCATGCCTTGGGATGCCAGCTTGGCTATTACTGGTCTCGCAAAAATCTGGCGTCGGCCCGTCGAGGATGTGCGGGGACAATTGAGGGACAATCTTCGCCGCCTTGCCGCTTCGTCCTAGCACTCGAGACTATTGCGTCTCAGTCACCTCAAGCAGACTCACGGAACTGCCGCTCCGAGTCAGAAGCGGACGCCTCGCTTCGCCCCTGGCGTTTATCCACAAGCTTTCTACGTCTCGAATTTCTGGAACTTTCCCGCTTAACAGCCACCCAAGCGGCGGCGGCCTCGCAACAGGGCCTCGGATAATGAGTGCAACGGGCTTGACCCTAAAATTGCGAGATTAATTCCAATAATTCAGCCGCCTATTTTCGCAACACGCTCCGAGACTGTGTGGTCTGCGAAATCCTGAGCAAATCCAATATGTTAGCACACAACACGCCGCTAGGTCAAATCGCTGGGTCCGATGGATTTGGGCCGTGGGCGTTCCGCGCCGCTGAACGCGGCCACGTCCATCGCGGCTATTTCCATGGAAACGGAATGACCCTGCATCTGGCCTATCCGGCTGGCGCTGACCTGGATGGCGAGTTCGCCGCGACGTGCCTCGACACAGGGGATCATTTGACGGTCCAGGGCTGGCTCTACGAATCCGAAGACGTGCCGACCGAGCCCGCAAATCGTGCGTCGCTCCATCCCGTGCTTCACGCGGCGCTCGCCGCCGGCGATTGCTCGCCGCACGTAGCGGCTTTGATCCGCGATTGGGGAGAGAGAGATCCGATCGACGCGATGCAGGATGCGCGCCTTCTCGCTCAGGCGTTCAAGGCTTCCGACGCGGCGACGGTCACCCTGCCCGATGTGTCCCGTGTCGCGCGTCGTGCCTATCGCGATTTCATGCGACACTATGGCGAGGCCGAACGTATCGGAAACGCCGAGAAGCTGGCGACCGTTCTAACCGAATGGGCCGACGCCGTGCTTCAAGAGGCGATCGCCGGTCATGGATGACCTGGACGGGGGCGAACGGTTTGTGCGGTTCCGCCGTTGGGTCCGAACGTCGGGTGGTAGGGCAAAGCTAGGCTGCTGTGCTAATCTGACGCCAAGAAGGAGTAGGACAATGCGCCGAGCCATCGCCCTTACGAGGCTGCGTCACCTTGAGCCGACGTTGCGCGGGCAAGGGGTGGATCATCTGTATCTGTTCGGTTCCGTTGCACGGGATGAGGCGAGAGCCACGTCTGACGTGGACGTCGCTTTTGACGTTCGCCCAGGCGCGTCTTTCGACGCCTTTGACCAAGGGCGCATCTGCCTCGACCTGGCAGACGCTCTTGGCGTCTCGGCCGTCGATTTTGTCGAGCGGCGCACCTTTTCCCCTCGGTTTGCGCGGGAAGTCGAACCTGAGTTGTTGCGAGTATTCTAAGTGAACCCGACCGACCGCGCCGACATTCTCCGGCTAGAGCAAATCTCCGACCTGCTCGATAGTTTCCAGCGTGATTTCGGCGGCATGACGCGGGCCGCGTTTGCCGCCTCGCCGCTTCACCAGGATGCGGCCACCCATCGCCTTATGCACATCGGCGAGAAGACCAACCACCTGAGTGACGATCTCAAGGCCCGGCACCCTGATATCCCCTGGCGTGAAATGAAAGGCTTTCGGCATATCGCCGCTCACGCCTATGAGCGCGTCAGCCCCGATTTGGTGTGGACCACGATGACGGGGCGGCTCGGTCCTGTCAGGGACATGGTGACCGCAGAGTTGGGCCGCGACGCTGAACGGGCCGCCCAGGATCGCGCCGGCCTGGATCCTGAGCGGTAATTCCCATGACCAACCGTTCCGAACAGAGCCCGCGCCTACGGCTGCTGCTGGCCACCGCTATCGCGAACCGGGTGAAGGCCTGGAATGTCCCCCAGGCCGAGGCCGCGAGGCGCCTAGGCTTCAGTCAGCCGCGTCTAAACCTGATATTGAACCACGCCAGCCGCAGCGGGACGGTCGATTCCTTGGTGGACGTCGCCCTTCGGCTAGGGCTCGATGTGAAGATGGCAGTAGGCGAGCAATCCGAGGCCTTGATCGCGCCCCCTCCCCCCACATACCCGCCAACGCTGGATCAGATTCGTCTCGCCGGTTTTGACGTGAAGCGCGCGCCGGGCGGATGGCGCGTCGTGAACGCGAAGGGTGATCCGCTCACGTCCGCCTCGTCCAAGGCCGAGGCCGTGGCGGCGGCGGCGGTGATCGTCATGCGTGGGCGCGACCCAGCGATGGAGGCGGCCGCTTGAGGTTTGGCGTGTAAGTTTCGACTTGTTCGTAACGCCAGAATATATACAATAGTTATCAGCCAAGCGGCATCGGCCGCGCGGTAACTCAAATCGGATTGACCGACCATGTATATCCCTCCTGATCGCCACCCTCGCCTGCCCGTCTGGATCGGCTTATGCGCCGAGGCCGGTTGGAGCCCTGACGAAATAGCCGAAGCGTTCGACTTGGCCGCCGATGACGAGGCGGGCGAGGTCGATGAAGACGACGAATTCGCCGCCGTCGCAGCGTGAGGCGGCCATGCTGACCGATCGTTCTCAGCGCTGGCGCGACCGGCGCGCCCGTTTCATCCCCGCCGCTACAGTCATACGGCCATGCGACTATGCAGTTGACGTGATCGACTGCGAGCGCCAGGCCCGACCGTTCGTGGAAGCGCACCATTACGCCGGCAGCTTCCCGGCGTCCCGCCTATCCGTGGGGCTGTTTGACCAGACCGTGCGGCGTCCTCTCCTGGTCGGCGTGGCGACCTTTTCCACCCCGATGAACAACCAGGTCGTGCCGGCGCATACCGGCCTGCCCTCGCCCGAAGGCGTGGAGTTGGGGCGCCTCGTCTTGCTGGATTCGGTGGCGGGGAATGGCGAGACCTATTTCCTCTCGCGCGCGGTGCGGCTCCTTCGCCGCGAGAAGCCAGCTGTGCTTAGCGTCGTCTCCTATGCCGACCCGGTGGAGCGCCGCGATGGCGCGGGGCGCCTCGTAAAGCCGGGCCATGTGGGGCGGGTTTATCAAGCCATGTCCGCAACCTATCGAGGCAGGGCGAGGGCGCGAACCCTTCATGTCATGCCGGACGGCCAGGTCTTCTCCGGACGGGCGACGTCCAAGATCCAGAACCGTGAACAGGGCTACGCCTACGCCGTCGACCAACTGGTCGCGGCTGGCGCAGTCCGGCCGGATCGGAAAGACGATTTGCGGGCCTGGTATGCTGGCCTGCTGGCCACCGGCTTCCTCCGTCGCCGTCGCCACCCTGGCAACCACGTCTATGCGTTCAGCCTGACCCAGGCGGCGCGGCTTGCGGCAAGAGCGCTTCCGTCACTTCCCTACCCCGTTGATGGGTTCCAGTTCGGCGAGGCGGCGTGATGGACGAGGGACGTGAACTCATCATGGCCGCGCCGATCGACAAGATCGACGCACACCGTCTCGCGGCGATCGAGACGTTCGGCCGGGCGTTCGACCTTATCCAGGAGGGCTTTTCTCACCTTCACGAGACGGGCCCGACTGATCCGACGACGGGCTATATCGACAAGTCGATCATGGAAATGCTCGGCGGCCGTCGTGGTGACCGCCAGGCGTTTGTCGCGGGCGTCGAAAAACACGCCAACCGTGTCGCCTGGCGACACCTGCTGAACATCAGCGGTCTTGAGCGTTTGATGGATCGGACGGCTAAGGAGCAGTTCGCGCGGCAGCTGACGGACGATCCGCCGCCGGCGACACCGGAAAACTGTCGCGCGACGATGCAGGCGCTGTTCGAAGACGCCGACACCATTTTCAGGCGCGGGATCGCGACCGCATTCGCGAAGCTGGACCGGCGTTTTCGTTCTCACGATGGGTTCAAGATCGGTTCCCGCATCGTTCTCTCTAACGCCTTCGGGATTTATGGGACGTGGAACCACTACGCCCGCCAGCAAGACGTTCTCAGAGACGTCGAACGGACGTTCCACGTCCTGGACGGCCGCCAACAGCCCGACCAGGTGGACGGCATTGTCGGCGCGATCGACCGGGACAAGCGCAATCGCGGCGAACGGCCCGCGTTCACGGTCGAGGACGCTTACTTTCGGGTCCGCATTTTCAAAAACGGCAACGCCCACGTCTGGTTTCTCCGCGACGACCTGGTTGAGCGGGTCAACCTCCTGCTGGCGCAGCACTATGGCGCAGCCCTTGGTGACGCGAGCGGATCCACGCCTGGCGCTCCCGTGCCGCGCGAGGCCGCGGCCGGGTTCAGCTTCTTTCCGACGCCGGACGACCTGGCCGACCGTGTGGTGGACGACACCAACATTCGCGCCGGCATGACCGTCCTGGAGCCTAGCGCTGGGACCGGCGCCCTCGCCTTCCGCGCCGCTTCTCGGGGCGGACACGTCACGGCCGTTGAGATCCAGCGTCAGTTCGCGGAGCAGCTGGCCAGCAGCGGCACGTTGGGCCGGGTCATCCATGACGACTTCATGCAGCTGTCGCCGGAGGTCGTCGGCCGGTTCGATCGCGTGGTGATGAACCCGCCCTTCTGTCGCGGTCGCGACCTGGACCATGTTCGCCATGCTCTCCGATTCGTCGCGCCAGGCGGCCGCCTCGTCGCCATCATGTCCGCCGGCGTCGCCTTCCGCGAGGACGCCGCCACCGTCGCGTTCCGCGCGATGGTGGAGGCGGCGCGGGGCCGGATCATGGACCTGCCCGAGGGATCGTTCGCGAGCGTCGGGACGAACGTGAACACCTGCCTCGTCACGATCCCCGTTTCCCTTTTGGAGTGACCTATGACGACCCTGGACGCCACGACGCCGACTGCGCGTCTTATCAGCTTGGCCGAGCGGCGGTTTGGTCCGTCCTGGCTGACGCCGTTTTCCGAGCTGGCCCGCATCAACAGACGCACCCTGCAACGCATCGTCGCCGCCGCTGACGCCGGGGAGGATCACCCCAGCGCAGCCGGTGTGCTGGCCGCTGCGCGGGAGGTCCTGGTCTCGGAGATCCTGGACGCCGATGATCCCAGCCAGTCAGTCGGCCGGCGGATCAGCGAGGGAGCGACGCTTGATGAAATCCGGCCGCTGTGGGAACGGCTGATCGGTCCTGCGGCTCGGCACGGGCGTTCGACTTTCCCGCCCGATGCGCTTCCCGTGGGGCCGATCGACGGCTTGACTATGGCCGAGGTGGTTTGGCGCGCGCAGGAGCGCGAACAAGGTCTCCTTAGACTTCTGCAGTATGCGCTAGCGGCTCCGCCATCATCCTTTCCAGGGTTGGAGGATCGCAGGCGCGCCGCGATCGCCGAAGCGGCCGACGCAACTGGCGCCCTCTTCGTCCACCATTACCGTCGTCCAGAAGCCATCGAGGCCTGGACGATGCTCAGGCCGCCTCAGGCGATTTTCGGCACAGGCCAGGCTTTGATTGAAGACTTGCCGCTTTGGCCCAGCACTCCGCCTCCGGTCGCCTTCATCAGCGCCGCGACGGCCGAGGACGCGGAAGCGCTGTCGGCCCGGGCCGAATTGCATCCGGCCGTGCGTCGAGTGGTGGCCATCGCCGATTCCGTGGCGGGTGATCTTGGCGACGCCATGCCGGCGACGATTCCCCTTTGGGTGGTCGCTCCTATTCGACCTGGCCAAGAGCGGTCCGTGATGGCGTCGTTCTCCCAAGGCGGAGAAGGGCGC
Source organism: Brevundimonas sp. 357 (assembly GCF_003938605.1). GTDB lineage: Bacteria > Pseudomonadota > Alphaproteobacteria > Caulobacterales > Caulobacteraceae > Brevundimonas. Next base: position 91,521 of record NZ_RHWX01000014.1, read on the forward strand.
GTGGTGGTCTGGCTCAATGGCGACGGTCCCTATGACCTCGGGCTTTAGCGGCCCGACCGCCTGCCTGGCCTTGCGCCGGGCGGCTCGCGGCCGAACAGGCGGACGTCCGCCATTATGGATCGCATCACCGCGCCGTAGAGCCACCTGAACATTCTGCCTGCCCTGCCCCGTTAATCTCCCATACCTGCGCCGTTGCGCGCGAACAACCCGAGCGAGCGCCCATGTCTCAGAACCAGAAGCCCAACGACACCGACTCCGCTATCGGCCGCAACCTCGCTGCGCTTCGTCGCGAGCGGCGCGTCACCCAGCAAGATCTTGGCGATGCGCTTGGCGTGACATTCCAGCAAATCCAGAAGTATGAGCGCGGTTCGAACCGCTTGTCGGCGGGACGGCTTCTCGACGCCGCCCGCTATTTCCGCGTCCCGGTTGCTCAGTTCTACGAGGGCGTCGCCGCGTCGGCCGACCTTCCCGCCGCAATCTCCGATCCGGTTCTTGCCGAGGATATCGCCAGCCTGACGGGCTACTTTTTGCGCCTCCCGGCGGAGCAGCGCCGCGCCGTCCTAAGTCTGGTGGATGGCCTCGCCGCCCGCTCGACGGCCGCGTGACTTCGCACCGGCCGGGAGGCGCTTAACCTTCCTCAATCCTTCGGGGCGGTATATCAGGCGGCACATGGAGCGGCGCCGCCGCCCCGAGCAACCACGCCCGCCTGTCGATGCCACTGATCCTTCACGACACCCTGCGCCGTGAAAAGCGCCTGTTCGAACCGCGCGACCCGGATCGGGTGACCCTCTATGTCTGCGGCCCCACGGTCTATGACTACGCCCACATCGGCAATGCCCGCCCGCCGGTCGTGTTTGACGTCCTGGTGCGGCTCCTGCGCCGGACCTACGGCGCCGAGAAGGTGATCTACGCCCGGAACGTCACCGACGTGGACGACAAGATCAACGCCAAGGCGGCGAAGGAGGGCGTGCCGATCGGCGAGGTCACCGCCCGCTACGAGGCGGCCTATCTGGCCGACATGGGCCTGCTGAACGTCTCGCCTCCTGACCTGGCCCCGCACGTCACCGACTACATTCCCGCGATCGTCGGCCAGATCCAGGCCATCGCCGACGCCGGCTGCGCCTATGCGGCCGAGGGTCACGTCCTGTTCGATGTTTCGTCCTACCCGGCCTATGGCGCGCTGTCTGGCCGGAACCTGGACGACATGATCGCCGGTGCCCGCGTGGAGGTCGCCCCCTACAAGAAGAACCCCCACGACTTCGTGCTGTGGAAGCCGTCCAAGGACGGGGAGCCGTCCTGGCCTTCGCCGTGGGGCGATGGCCGCCCCGGCTGGCACATCGAATGCTCTGCCATGATCGAACAGACCCTGGGTCTGCCGATCGACATTCATGGGGTCGTCTCAGAAAACGGAAAATAAAGCACGCTAAGGCATAGCCGAACCTGCCAAGCTTGCTCCACCCTGTAGTGACGCGATCAGCGGGCAGGAAACGTTCCCCCTTCGCGCATGGCAGGCGCACACCAACTCAGACAGCACGGCCTCCATGCGCGCCAGGTCAGCCATTTTCTCGCGCACGTCCTTGAGCTTGTGCTCGGCCAGACTGCTGGCTTCCTCGCAATGGGTGCCATCCTCCAGCCGCAGCAGCTCGGCGATCTCATCCAGGCTGAAGCCCAGCCGCTGGGCTGATTTCACGAAGCGCACCCGCGTTACATCCGCCTCGCCATAGCGGCGGATGCTGCCATAGGGCTTGTCAGGCTCCAGCAACAAGCCCTTGCGCTGATAGAAACGGATGGTCTCCACATTGACCCCGGCCGCCTTGGCGAAAACGCCAATGGTCAGGTTCTCCAAATTGTTTTCCATATCGCTTGACTCCGTACATGAGTACGGAAGTAAGGTTACGCTATCCAATTTCAATTCGAAAGGACAAGCGCATGTCTGAACCAAAAACCGGGCGCGGCGCGCTCTTCACTGGAGGGCTTGCCGCCATCCTCGCCTCGGCTTGCTGCCTGGGGCCGCTGGTTCTGATCGCCCTGGGGTTCAGCGGCGCTTGGATCGGCAACTTGACGGTGTTGGAACCTTATCGCCCGATCTTCATCGGCGCGGCGCTGGTTGCACTGTTCTTTGCCTGGCGGCGCATCGTCCGACCGACCGCAGCCTGCAAGCCGGGCGAGGTGTGCGCGATTCCGCAAGTGCGCACCACCTACAAGCTCATTTTCTGGTTCGTCGCCGTGTTGGTCTTGGTCGCGCTTGGTTTTCCCTACGTCATGCCATTTTTCTACTAACCAGGAGTTCATCATGAAAAAACTGTTTGCCTCCCTCGCTCTCGCCGCTTTCGTTGCCCCCGTGTTCGCCGCCACCCAGACCGTCACGCTGTCCGTACCGGGCATGACCTGCTCCACCTGCCCGATCACCGTCAAGAAGGCGATTTCCAAGGTCGAAGGCGTCAGCAAAGTTAACGTGACCTTCGAGACACGCGAAGCGGTTGTCACCTTCGATGATGCCAAGACCAGCGTGCAGAAGCTGACCAAGGCCACCGAAGACGCAGGCTATCCGTCCAGCGTCAAGAAGTGAGGCACTGAAAACGGCAGCGCAGCACATCTGACGCCCTTGTCTGCTACCACAAACGAAAAAGGATCTGTCGCATGACCCATCTAAAAATCACCGGCATGACCTGCGACTCGTGCGCGGCGCACGTCAAGGAAGCGCTGGAAAAAGTACCCGGCGTCCAATCTGCCATAGTGTCCTATGCCAAGGGCGCGGCCCAGCTCGCCCTTGATCCAGGCACAGCGCCGGACGCACTGACCGCCGCCGTGGCTGGCCTGGGCTACAAAGCGATGCTCGCCGATGCCCCGCCGACCGACAACCGCACTGGGCTGTTCGACAAGGTGCGCGGCTGGATGGGTGCCGCCGACAAGGGCAGCGGCGGCGAGCGCCCGTTGCAAGTCGCCGTGATCGGCAGCGGTGGAGCCGCGATGGCGGCAGCACTGAAGGCCGTCGAGCAAGGCGCGCAGGTCACGCTGATTGAGCGCGGCACCATCGGTGGCACCTGCGTCAACGTCGGTTGTGTGCCGTCCAAGATCATGATCCGCGCCGCCCACATCGCCCATCTGCGCCGGGAAAGCCCATTCGACGGCGGCATGCCACCCACACCGCCGACGATCTTGCGCGAGCGGCTGCTGGCCCAGCAGCAGGCCCGTGTCGAAGAACTCCGTCATGCCAAGTACGAAGGCATCCTGGACGGCAATTCAGCCATCACCGTTCTGCACGGTGAAGCGCGTTTCAAGGACGACCAGAGCCTTATCGTTAGTTTGAACGAGGGTGGTGAGCGCGTCGTGATGTTCGACCGCTGCCTGGTCGCCACGGGTGCCAGTCCGGCCATGCCGCCGATTCCGGGCCTGAAAGAGTCACCCTACTGGACTTCGACCGAGGCCTTGGTCAGCGACACCATTCCCGAACGCCTGGCCGTCATCGGCTCGTCGGTGGTGGCGCTGGAACTGGCGCAAGCCTTCGCCCGGCTGGGTAGCCAGGTCACGATCCTTGCGCGCAGCACGCTGTTCTTCCGCGAAGACCCTGCCATCGGCGAGGCCGTCACAGCCGCCTTCCGTGCCGAAGGAATCAAGGTACTGGAACATACGCAAGCCAGCCAAGTCGCCCATGTGGACGGCGAATTCGTGCTGACCACTGGACAGGGCGAAGTGCGCGCCGACAAGCTGCTGGTCGCCACCGGCCGGACACCGAACACGCGCAGCCTGGCATTGGAAGCGGCGGGGGTAGCCGTCAATGCGCAGGGGGCCATCGTCATCGACAAGGGCATGCGCACCAGTAGCCCGAACATCTACGCGGCCGGCGACTGCACCGACCAGCCGCAGTTCGTCTATGTGGCGGCAGCGGCCGGCACTCGTGCGGCCATTAACATGACCGGCGGCGACGCAACGCTCGACCTGACCGCAATGCCGGCCGTGGTGTTCACCGATCCGCAAGTGGCGACCGTGGGCTACAGCGAGGCGGAAGCCCACCACGACGGGATCGAGACCGACAGCCGCACCTTGACCTTGGACAACGTGCCGCGTGCGCTCGCCAACTTCGACACACGCGGCTTCATCAAGTTGGTTATCGAGGAAGGCAGCCATCGGCTGATCGGCGTACAGGCGGTCGCGCCGGAAGCGGGTGAACTGATCCAGACGGCGGCTCTGGCCATTCGCAACCGCATGACGGTGCAGGAACTGGCCGACCAGTTGTTCCCCTACCTGACGATGGTCGAGGGGTTGAAGCTCGCGGCGCAGACCTTCAACAAGGATGTGAAGCAGCTTTCCTGCTGCGCCGGGTGAGAAAAAGGAGGTGTTCAATGAACGCCTACACGGTGTCCCGGCTGGCTCTTGATGCCGGGGTGAGCGTGCATATCGTGCGCGACTACCTGCTGCGCGGATTGCTGCGCCCGGTGGCGTGCACACCAGGCGGCTACGGCTTGTTCGATGACGCCGCCTTGCAACGGCTGTGCTTCGTGCGGGCGGCCTTCGAGGCGGGCATCGGCCTCGACGCGCTGGCGCGGCTGTGCCGGGCGCTGGATGCGGCGGACGGCGACGAAGCGGCCGCGCAGCTTGCCCTGCTGCGTCAGTTCGTCGAGCGTCGGCGCGAAGCGTTGGCCGATCTGGAAGTGCAGTTGGCCACCCTGCCGACCGAGCCGGCACAGCACGCGGAGAGTCTGCCATGAACAACCCCGAGCGCTTGCCGTCCGAGACGCACAAACCGATCACCGGCTACCTGTGGGGCGGACTGGCTGTGCTGACTTGCCCCTGCCACCTGCCCATCCTCGCTGTCGTGCTGGCCGGCACAACCGCCGGTGCTTTCCTCGGCGAGCATTGGGTCATCGCGGCGCTCGGTTTGACCGGCCTGTTCCTTCTGTCCCTGTCGCGGGCGTTGCGGGCATTCAGGGAAAGAGAATGAGCGCTTTCCGGCCGGATGGATGGACGACGCCGGAACTGGCCCAAGCGGTCGAGCGCGGGCAGCTTGAACTGCACTACCAGCCCGTCGTCGATCTGCGCAGTGGTGGGATTGTCGGCGCGGAAGCCCACAAGGGGTCGTTTGCGGGAGGGGGCGGAATCCTACGCTAAGGCTTTGGCCAGCGATATTCTCCGGTGAGATTGATGTGTTCCCATCCGAGCGGCGAAACATGGGCCAAGAGATCGGGCGATAGCAGCTTTCCATCGCGTTTCTGGTTTGCAACGACCTCGCCGAGCTTCATGGTGTTCCAGAAGATGATGATGGCGGCGAGCAGATTCATGCCGGCGATGCGGTAATGCTGGCCTTCGGCGGAACGGTCGCGGATTTCACCGCGGCGGTGGAAGCTGATTGCCCGCTTCAGCGCATGATGAGCTTCGCCTTTGTTGAGCCCGATCTGGGCACGCCGTTGGAGTTCGGCATCCAGAATCCAGTCGATCATGAACAGGGTGCGCTCGACGCGACCGACTTCCCGCAGGGCTGTCGCGAGCTCGTTCTGCCGCGGATAGGAGGCGAGTTTCCGCAGAATCTGGCTTGGCGCGACGGTCCCGGCAGCAATGGTGGCGGCGATGCGCAGGATGTCGGGCCAATTGCGCTCGATCATGGCTTGGTTGACCTTTCCGCCGATCAACGCTCGCAGGTGCGCCGGGGCGGCCGACGGATTGAACGCGTAGAGCCGTTTGGATGGCAGGTCGCGGATGCGCGGAGCGAACCGGTAGCCGAGAATGGCACATGCGGCAAAGACGTGATCGGTGAAGCCGCCCGTGTCGGTGAACTGCTCGCGGATATGGCGTCCAGCATCGTTCATCAGCAGGCCATCGAGGATGTAAGGCGCTTCGCTTGCCGTTGCAGGGGGTCGCCTCAGAAAACGGAAAATAAAGCACGCTAAGCCGGTTGCAGTGGCCGTAGCGGCCTGAACTTGCCCGCGCCGATCTTGGCGCTGCTGCGCCAGAGGTAATCGCCGGTCAGGTTGATATGCTCCCAGCCCAGCGGGGACAGGTACTGCAACTGGGCGTCATCGACGGCCTGGCCGTGGCCACGCAGGGCGTTCGCGGCCCGTTCCAGATAGACAGTGTTCCACAGCACGATGGCGGCAGTCACCAGGTTCAAGCCGCTGGCCCGGTAGCGCTGCTGCTCGAAACTGCGGTCGCGGATTTCGCCCAGGCGGTTGAAGAACACCGCGCGGGCCAGCGCGTTGCGCGCCTCGCCCTTGTTCAGTCCGGCATGCACACGGCGGCGCAGCTCGACGCTTTGCAGCCAGTCCAGGATGAACAGCGTGCGCTCGATGCGTCCCAGCTCGCGCAGCGCCACAGCCAGGCCGTTCTGGCGGGGATAGCTGCCGAGCTTGCGCAGCATCAGCGAGGCCGTCACCGTGCCCTGCTTGATCGAGGTGGCCAGCCGCAGGATTTCTTCCCAATGGGTGCGGATAGCCTTGATGTTCAGCCGGTCGTTGCTGACCATCGATTTGAGCGCGTCGTAGGCGGCTTCGCCCTTCGGGATGTAGAGTTTGGTGTCGCCCAGGTCACGGATGCGCGGCGCGAAGCGGAAGCCCAGCAGGTGCATCAGCGCAAAAACGTGATCGGTGAAGCCTGCCGTGTCGGTGTAGTGCTCCTCGATGCGCAGATCGGATTCGTGGTACAGCAGACCGTCGAGCACGTAGGTCGAGTCGCGCACGCCGACGTTCACGACCTTGGTATGAAACGGCGCGTACTGGTCGGAGATGTGGGTATAGAACGTCCGCCCTGGGCTGCTGCCGTATTTCGGGTTGATGTGGCCGGTACTCTCGGCCTTGCTCCCGGTGCGGAAGTTCTGGCCGTCCGACGATGACGTGGTGCCATCGCCCCAGTGCTCAGCAAAGGGATGGTGGAATTGCGCGTTGACCAGCTCGGCCAGCGCCGTCGAATAGGTCTCGTCGCGGATGTGCCAGGCTTGTAGCCACGCCAGCTTGGCGTAGGTCGTGCCAGGGCACGATTCCGCCATCTTGGTCAGGCCCAGATTGATCGCGTCAGCGAGGATCGTGGTCAGCAGCAGGTTCTTGTCCTTGGCCAGGTCGCCCGATTTCAGGTGCGCGAAGTGCCGGGTGAAGCCCGTCCATTCGTCCACCTCCAGCAGCAATTCGGTGATCTTGACGTGCGGCAGGACCATTGCGGTCTGGTTAATCAAGGCCTGCGCGGTATCGGGCACCGCTGCATCGAGCGGCGTGATCTTCAGGCCCGACTCCGTGATGATGGCGTCCGGCAGCTCGTTCGCCAGCGCCATGCGGTTGACGGCCGCAAGCTGCGTTTCCAGCAGCGTCAGCCGTTCATTCAGGTACTGGTCGCAGTCGGTGGCCACGGCCAGCGGCAATTCGCTGGCCTGCTTGAGGCTGGCGAATTTTGCGGGCGGCACCAGATAGTCCTCGAAATCCTTGAATTGGCGCGACCCCTGCACCCAGATGTCGCCGGAGCGCAGCGCATTCTTCATCTCCGACAGCGCGCACAGTTCGTAGTAGCGCCGGTCGATGCCGTTGTCGGTCATCACCAGCTTCTGCCAGCGTGGCTTGATGAAATTGGTTGGTGCGTTGGCGGGCACCTTGCGGGCGTTGTCGCTGTTCATGCCGCGCAGCACCTCGATGGCGTCGAGCACGTCCTTGGCGGCGGGCGCTGCCCGCAGCTTGAGCACAGAGAGGAATTCCGGCGCGTACCGACGCAGCGTGGCGTAGCTCTCGCCGATGCGGTGCAGGAAATCGAAGTCCTCGGGTTGGGCGAGCTTCTGCGCCTCGGTCACGCTCTCGGCGAAAGCATCCCAAGACACGACGGCCTCGATGGCGGCGAACGGATCGCGGCCCGCTTGCTTGGCCTCGATCAGCGCCTGGCCGATGCGCCCGAACAGCCGCACCTTGGCGTTGATCGCCTTGCCGGATGCCTGGAACTGCTGCTGATGCTTGTTCTTGGCGGCGTTGAACAGCTTGCCCAGGATGCGGTCGTGCAGGTCGATGATTTCGTCGGTGACGGTCGCCATGCCCTCGATGGCGAGCGCGACCAACGTCGCGTAGCGCCGCTGCGGCTCAAACTTGGCCAGGTCGGCGGGCGTCATCTGGCCACCCTCGCGGGCGATCTTGAGCAGGCGGTTCTGGTGCACCGACCGTTCGATGCCGGAAGGCAGGTCGAGCGCCTGCCACCCCTTTAGGCGTCCGATGTGCTCCAGCATATGCCGCGAATTGGGCTTGACGGGTGACTGGCGCAGCCAGGCCAGCCAGGTCGTCTTGCCGTTGTCCCGGCGCTTGAGCAGATCGTCGAGGCGGCGGCGATGCGCATCCGACAGCGGTTCGGCCAAGGCATCGTAGATGCGCCGGTTGGCGCGAGTGATCGCCTCGGCGCTCGCCCGCTCGACGGCGTTGAGGGCAGGCAGAATGACCGACTGCCGCCGCAGATGCTCGATCAAGGCGCTGGCCAGCACGATGCCCTTGTCGGTCTGCATGGCCAGCTCGGTCAGCAACTGGACGGCCTGCCGGTAGTGGCTCATGGTGAAGGACTGGAAGCCGAACACCGTTTGCAGCTCGACCAGGTGCTCGCGCCGGGTCTGTTCCCGCTGGCCGTACTCGTCCCAGCTTTCGACGCCGACCTTGAGCTGGTTGGCGACCAGTCTCAGCAAGGGCGGGAACGGCGGCTCATCGACGCCAAGGATGACGCCAGGAAAGCGCAGGTAGCAGAGCTGCACGGCGAAGCCTAGCCGGTTGGCCGGGCCGCGCCGCTGCCGGATGATGGACAGGTCGCTTTCGCTGAACGTGTAGTGACGGATCAACTCATCCTTGGTGTCCGGCAACGCCAGTAGGCTTTCGCGCTCGGCGGCGGACAGGATCGAACGGCGGGGCATGCGGTTTCCTTCTTCTTGAAAACGTAGGTTTGTGACAAGCCCGCCAAAGCGCCCGGCGCGGCTGTCGTTTTCAGAAGACGGCTGCACTGAACGTCAGAAGCCGACTGCACTATAGCAGCGGAGGGGTTGGATCCATCA
>NZ_RHWX01000015.1 GCF_003938605.1 Brevundimonas sp. 357
ATGCTCCAGAAAACGGGGGCGGATCAACTAACCCAAGGACTCTGGTCGCCGCTGGATGAAAACTCAGGGGCACGTCAATGGCGTCCGCTACTCTCTTTCAAACCACGATCGCGCAGGCATGGTCGCCCGACACCGCTGAGGCCGGGCTGTGAAGGCGAACGGGGGCGAGCGGATGGCTAGCGGGGGGCGTCGCCAGACGTTGCTGTTGGCTGCGGCACAGGCGCTCTATCTATCGTCAGTCTCTGTTGTCTTCACCTTCTCCGGTCTGGCGGGAGCCGAACTGGCGCCGACGCCGGGGCTCGCCACCTTGCCGTTGGCCTTGATCACGGTTGTCACGGCCGCCGCCGCCATTCCGACATCGCTTCTGATGGCCAGGGTCGGGCGCCGGCTTGGCTTTCAGGCCGGGGCGCTGATCGGAGCGACAGGATCAGGCGTGGCGGCCTGGGGCATGGTCGCGGGCGATTTCGCTCTGTTCTGTCTCGGCAATGCGCTGATGGGCGTTTTTCAAGCCTCGGCCATGTACTATCGTTTCGCCGCCGCCGATATGGCGGGGGCGGCTTTTCGTGCGAAGGCGGTGGCATGGGTGCTGGCAGGCGGCGTTGCGGCCGCGCTGGTCGGACCCGAGATCGCTGCACGCACGCGTCACCTCGTGTCGGGGGCGGAGTATGCGGGGGCCTATGCCGCGTCAGCCTTGATCGCGTTGATTTCAATCGCATTGCTGGGGTTTTTGCGAGCTCCGCCGTCCGCAACGGAGAACGAGAAAAAGGCGCCAGCTCGAACCTTGGCGGCGATCATGCGTCAGCCGGTGTTCCTGGTCGCGCTTCTGAACGCAGCAGCGGCCTATGTCGTGATGAGCTTTGTCATGACCGCCTCCCCGCTTGCGGTGGTGGCGGCGGGACATGGGGTGGACGCGGCGGCCGAGGTCACACGCTGGCATCTCATCGGCATGTTCGCGCCGTCCTTCATCACGGGAGGGCTGGCGACGCGTTACGGCGTAAGATGGATTTTGATGGGGGGACTCGGACTGTCGGCGATCAGTCTTGGCATCGCCCTGAGCGGACCAGGACTGCTGCTGTTCAAGGCCGCCCTGCTGCTTCTGGGAGCGGGGTGGAATTTCCTCTACATCGGCGGCACCACCCTGTTGACGGAAGCCTATGCGCCGGCCGAGCGCGCCAAGACTCAGGCGGCTAATGAATTCATGGTCTTCGGCGCGACGGCGCTGGCGACCCTGGCCGCAGGGGCGGTGCAGGTCGGGCACGGTTGGGCGGTGGTCAATGTCGCCGCCGCGCCGATCTTGGCGGTTGCGGGGCTGGGGACGGCCTGGTTCGCATGGCGCCGACGAAAGACAGGCGCGGCCCTTGACGGCGTTCGGGCGCCGACACGGTCATGAAGGGCCTGCACGCAAGCTATCGACATATGGCGCTTTGGACGCTCCAGGGCTGGCTGGCGATGTTCTTCATCGCGGCTGGCTACGCCAAGCTCAGCCAGCCTATGGATATGCTGATCATTCTCTTGTCCTGGCCGGTCCACTTCGCGCCCCAGGCGGTGCGCCTGCTCGGCGTGGTGGAGGTGGTCTTGGCGGCGGCGGTCCTGTCGCCCCTGATCTCCTGGGCGTTCGGGCGTCCGTTGCTGGTTCTGGCGACGATGGCGATGCTGACGCTCGAGGCGATGATGTTCATCATTCACGCCATGAGTTTCGAGTGGAGCCATGCGCTGATTAATCTGGCGCTGGGGGTCATGACCGCCATCGTCTTTGCTCAGCGCTCGCGTGAAACGTCCGCCGGAGGGAAGCCGATCTAAGCCCGGGCAGACCGGGTGAGCGGGGGACGTTTCTTCAAAGCCGACGAGGCGCGCGCCGGCGTGCCTCGTCGGTTTCGCCACGCGTCTGACACCGCCCGCAGACCTCTCTCGACGCCGCTTGAAACAGGCGTTCGAACGGCTTGACCTTACAAGGCTTGTAGCAAGCACCACCCGTTGATCGGCAGGCGACCGCCTCCGGCATGGGGCCGGTTCGCGGCCCTCCTCGGGATAGGAATTAATGCGAATATCCAAGAAGGCGGCGGTGGTCGTCACAGGCGGCCTGTTGGCGGGCGGCGGCCTGATCTACGCGGTGCAGCAGGCTCCGGCGGAAAGCGCAGTCGCCGCTTCTGTTGCGCCGGCGGCGCCTGTGGCCCAAGCCGTGGGCCGAGAGATCGCGCCGACGGCGGAGTTCACCGGCTATCTGGCGGCCCCGGAAACGGTCGAACTGCGTCCCAAGGCGGGCGGCACCATCCAAAGCGTGAGCGTCCCCGAAGGGGGGCTCGTGCGGCAGGGGCAGTTGTTGTTCCAACTCGACCCACGACCGCTTCAGGTTCTGCTGGACGCAGCAGAGGCTCAGGCGCGTCAGGCTGAGGTCCAACTGACGCAGGCGGAGGCGGATCTGGCGCGCGCCGAGCGTCTGGCGCCCAACGGGGCCATTTCCGCGCGTGCGCTGGAGACCGCTCAGTCCGCTCACCGTGAGCGACAGGCGCAGGTTCAAGCCGCCCATGCGGCGTCTGCGGCGGCGCGATTGAACCTGTCCTATGCGCGCGTGACGGCGCCCATCAGCGGGCGTGTGGATCGCATCGCCGTCACCAGGGGCAATGTGATCGCTGCGGGCGTGACGGTGTTGACGACGATCGTCTCCATCGATCCGCTGCAGGTCTATTTCGACATCGATGAGGCGGCCTATCTGGACTTCATCGCCAGGGCCCGCCCGGACGGAAATGGCCGTCCGACGAACAGACTGCCCGTACGCATCGGTCTGATGAATGAAGAAGGCCATCCCCACGAAGGCGAGCTGGATTTCATCGGAGCTCAGGTGAATCGCGGCACCGGCACGGTGCGCGCTCGCGCGGTGATCGCCAACCCAGGCGGCCTGTTGGCGCCGGGTCTGTTCGCGCGCGTTCGGCTGGACACCGCCGCTCCGCGTCAGGCTGTTCTCATTGACGATCAGGCGGTCGGCACGGACCAGGGGCAGACCTATGTCCTGACGCTGGGGGCGGGCAACAAGGTCGAGTATCGTCCGGTCAAGCTCGGCGGAATGGCTGATGGCCTCCGTGTGGTCGAAAGCGGCCTGAAGGCGGGTGAGGTCATCATCCTGAAAGGCCTTGTGCGGCCGGGCATGCAGGTCACGCCCCAGCGCACGACGATGCAGCCCCAACCTCAGCAGGCGCCCGCGGCCGCGGAGGCCGGGCGATGACCTTCCCCCGCTTCTTCATTGATCGCCCGATCTTTGCGGTCGTGTTGTCGGTCCTGATGCTGATAGCGGGAGGACTGGCGTTCCTGCGCCTGCCCCTAAGCGAGTATCCGGCCGTGACGCCGCCCATGATCCAGGTGACGGCCGCCTATCCAGGGGCCAGCCCCGATGTCGTCGCCGAGACGGTGGCGGCGCCTTTGGAGCAGGCCATCAACGGCGTCGAGAACATGCTCTACATGAGCTCGCAAGCGTCGAGCGACGGCCGGATGTCGATCAGCATCTCCTTTAAGCAGGGGACGGATCCGGACCTGGCGCAGATTCAGGTGCAGAACCGCGTGGCGCGAGCGTTGCCCAGACTGCCGCCCGAAGTGCAGCAGATGGGCGTGATCACCGACAAGACGTCGCCTGACGTGCTGATGGTGGTCCATATGCGCGCGACTGATGCGCGCTATTCCCCGCTTCATGTGTCGAACTATGCGGCGCTCAATGTTCGCGATGAACTGGCGCGGCTGCCGGGCGTGGCCAATGTTCTTATCAGCGGGGAAGGCGAATACGCCATGCGAGTGTGGCTGGAGCCGGCCAAACTCGCCGCATTGGACCTTACCGCCAGCGATGTCGTCGCCGCGATCCGCGAGCAGAACGTCCAGGTCGCTTCCGGCTCGGTGGGGCAACAGCCGGACGCTCGGTCGGCCTATCAGATTTCAGTCAATGCGCTGGGGCGACTGACGACGGTCGAACAGTTCGGCGACATCGTCGTCAAGGCCGGCCTCGAGGGGCAGGTCGTCAAGTTGAAGGATGTGGCGCGCATCGAACTGGGGGCTGACGCCTACACCATGCGCAGCTTCCTGAACGGGCGCCCGGCGGTGGCCATGCAGATTCTGCAGAGCCCCGGCGCCAACGCCCTCGACGGCTCCAAGGCCGTCCGTGCGACCATGGAGCGGCTCAAGGCCGACTTCCCTGAAGGCCTGACGTATGAGATCGCCTACGATCCTACGATCTTCGTACGCGCTTCATTGAAGTCCGTGGCCGTGACCCTGCTTGAGGCCACTCTACTGGTCGTCCTGGTGGTGGTGCTTTTCTTGCAGAGCTGGCGCGCGTCCATCATTCCTCTGGTGGCTGTTCCGATCTCCTTGGTGGGAACGCTGGCCGTCATGCATCTCTTCGGCTTCTCGCTGAACACCCTCTCTCTGTTCGGCCTCGTGCTGTCGATCGGCATTGTCGTCGACGACGCCATCGTGGTGGTGGAGAACGTCGAGCGTCACCTTGGTCTGGGCAAGTCGCCCAAGGCGGCTGCGCGCGCGGCGATGGACGAGGTGACGGGGCCGATCCTGGCTATCACCGCCGTGTTGTCGGCGGTTTTCGTGCCCTCGGCCTTCTTGTCAGGCCTTCAGGGCGAGTTCTATCGCCAGTTCGCTCTGACGATTGCCATTTCCACGATCCTTTCGGCGATTAACTCTCTGACGCTGTCGCCGGCGCTGGCGGCTGTTTTGCTGCGTCCTCATCATGGCGAGACGCGGCGCGACTGGCTGACGCGGTTGCTCGACCGCGTCTTTGGTCGTTTCTTCTTGCATTTCAATCGGTTTTTCGACCGCTCATCGGAGCGTTATGTCGGCTCCGTGCGTCGGGCGATCCGCTTCAGCAGCGTGGTGGGGCTGCTCTACCTGGGCTTCCTCGGCCTGACCTGGCTGGGCTTCCATCAGACCCCTGCGGGTTTCATGCCGATGCAGGACAAATACTACCTGGTAGGCGTCGCCCAATTGCCGACCGGCGCCTCGCTCGATCGCACGGAGAGCGTGGTCAAGCGGATGTCGGATATCGCCATGGCGGAGCCCGGCGTCGAAAGCGTGGTGGCCTTCCCCGGCCTGTCGCCCAACGGCGGGGTCAATCTGCCCAATGCCGCATTGATGTTCATCATGCTGGATGACTTCGGCGAGCGGACGTCGGCCGACCTCTCGGCGAACGCCATCGCTGATCGGCTGATGGGGCGGTTCAGCCAGATTCCAGACGGTTTCGTCGGCGTGTTTCCGCCGCCGCCGGTGCCGGGTCTGGGCGCCTTTGGCGGCTTCAAGCTGCAGATCGAGGATCGCGCGGGCTTGGGTTATGAGGCCCTCGCCCAGGTACAGGCGCAGGTTATGGCCAAGGCGATGCAGGCGCCGGAGTTGGTCGGCATGCTGGCCAGTTTCCAGAATAACGCTCCGCAAGTTCAGGTTGACGTCGATCGCGTAAAGGCGAAGGCCCACGGTGTGGCGCTGTCCGCTGTCTTTGAAACGATGCAGATCAATCTGGGCTCGATCTATGTGAATGATTTCAATCGATTTGGGCGGACCTATCGGGTCATGGTCCAGGCGGACGCGCCGTTCCGCCAACAGGTCGAAGACATCGGTCAGTTGAAAGTGCGCAACGCCGCCGGAGAGATGATTCCGCTTTCCGCCCTGGTCAATGTGACCCGCACTTCAGGCCCTGATCGGGTGATGCACTACAACGGCTATCCCTCGGCGGACATCAGCGGCGGTCCGGCGCCGGGATACTCGTCCGGCCAGGCTACTGCGGCTATCGAACGGATTCTGGAGGAGACCCTGCCGCCGGGCATGATCTATGAGTGGACGGACCTGACGTTCCAGGAGAAGCAGGGCGGGAATACAGCGCTGCTCGTCTTCCCCTTGGCGGTCCTGCTGGCCTTCCTCATTCTGGCCGCTCAATACAATAGCTGGTCCTTGCCTTTTGCGGTCTTGCTGATCGCGCCGCTGGCCCTGCTCTCCGCGATCGTAGGGGTCTGGGTTTCCGGCGGCGACAACAACATCTTCACTCAGATCGGCTTTGTCGTCCTGGTCGGTCTGGCGGCCAAGAATGCGATCCTGATCGTGGAGTTCGCACGGGCCAGGGAAGAAGACGGCGTCGATCCGCTCAACGCCGTGCTGGAAGCGGCGCGCCTTCGTCTACGGCCCATCCTGATGACGTCGCTCGCCTTCATCGCGGGGGTCGTTCCCCTGGTGTTGGCGTCCGGCGCCGGGGCCGAGATGCGCCAGGCCATGGGTGTCGCTGTCTTCGCAGGCATGATCGGGGTGACCTTGTTCGGCCTGATCCTGACGCCTGTTTTCTACGTCGCCGTTCGCCGTTTCGCCCTGAGAGGCAAGCCAAGGCCGAAGGCGACGATGCCGACGATCTCGGACTGAGATTCGTCCCTTCCTACGCCCCATCCGTCGTCGAGTTCACGGCGGATGGGGCGATCCCAGCCTTATTTTCAGAGGATCGCCATGTTTGCTGTTCTTCCGTCCGCTCCGCTGCGAAGCCGAGCCCGCTTTCGTACCCCGAGGTTGTTTCATGGCGCCGCCCTGGCGGGTATCGCCCTCCTCGGGGGATGCGCCTTTTCGCCCGCCTATCAGCGCCCCGCCCCGCCTGTTGAAAGCGCCTTTCCAACCGAAGGCGTCTACGCCCAGGCCCAGCCGGCGTCTTCTGGCGCAACCGTGGCGGGCATCGGTTGGCGAGAGTTCTTTCGGGATCCGATCCTGCATGACCTGATCGAGGATGCGCTCCAGAACAATCGAGACATACGTATCGCCGCGCTGAACGTAGAGGCGGCGCGCGCGATTTATCGCATTCAACGCGCCGAGTCGGCGCCGCAACTGGACGGCGTCGCGTCGTCCGCCTCTCAACGCACGCCGGGGCCTTTGACTGCGTCCGGAACGTCAGAAATCGCGCGCGCTCACCAGATGTCGGCGACGGTTGCCGCTTGGGAGCTTGATCTATGGGGCCGGATCCGCAGCCTGAATGATCAGGCCCTCGCGTCTTATCTGGCTCAGAAAGAAACGCGCAACTCGGCTGAGCTTGCCCTCATCGCCGAGACGGCCAACGCCTATCTGACCTTCCGCGCCGATCAGGCCTTGTTGAGATTGGCGGAGGAAACAGTCGAGACCCGGCGGCAGTCCCACGCCCTCATGAGCGAGCGCGTCGCCGTCGGCGAGGCCAGCCTGATCGAGGTGCGCCAGGCCGAGGCCGAGTTACGCGGGGCGGAAGCGGAGCGTGAGGCTTATGCGCGGCAGGTCGCGCGCGATCGGAACGCCCTTGCGCTGTTGGCCGGCGGTCCGCTTACGCCGGAGCAGAATGCGGCGCTCGATCTGGACGCGGGGTTCTCGGATGACTGGGCCATCGCCGACTTGCCGCCGGGGTTGCCGTCGGAGTTGCTGCTGCGGCGTCCGGACGTGCGCGCGGCTGAGCAGGCGCTGATGGCGGCGAACGCCCACATCGGAGCGGCGAGAGCGGCCTTCTTCCCCACGGTCAGCCTGACAGGATCTATAGGCACGGCCAGCAATGATCTGGATGATCTCTTTTCGTCTGGCGCGCGGGCTTGGAGCTTCACGCCTCAGATCACGGCGCCTATTTTCCGCGGCGGGGCTCTCCGAGCCAATCTCGAACGCGCGCGTCTGATGGAGCAGATAGAGGTCGCCCGCTATGAGCGGACGATCCAGGCGGCGTTCCGCGATGTCGCGGACGGTCTCGCGGGACAGGCGACCCTGAACGACCAGATCCGCGCGGAGGGGCTGCGCGTCGCGGCCAGCGAAACGGCCTATCGCATGGCCGAGCAGCGCTATCGTGAGGGCGAGGACAGCTATCTCTTCGTTCTTGAAGCCCAAAGAACGCTCTATGGCGCGCAGCAGGCCCTGATCCGTGCGCGCCTGACGCGGCAGAGCAATCTGACGAACCTGTACAAGGCGCTGGGCGGCGGCTGGGTCGAACACGCGGCATGAATGAAGGAGGCGCGCCGTGGTGCGGCGCGCCTCCCGGCCGACTGGATGGCGAAGGCTGCGGAGCTAGGCTCCGCGCTTGGCCAGCCAGACCTTCATCATCGCGATCTCAGACTCCTGGGCGGAGATTACAGCGCGGGCCAGCGCGTTCACCTCGGGATCGGAGCCATGCTCGAGAACCACCTTGGCCATGTCGATGGCGCCCTGGTGGTGGGGGATCATGCCGCGCATGAAGTCCGTGTCTGCGTCGCCGGTGAACATGATCGTCATGTCGGCGTGCATTCGGCTGTTCGCCGCCAGATAGGCGGCGATCACCGGGTCGTTCTGGGCGGCGCTCTGTCCCGGCGCGTGGTCGGAATGGTCCATGACGTAATCTCCTGCTGAGGATCGAGCAGGTCAGGAAGCCGCTTCCAACGCTCGTCAGGTCAAGCGTCTAGGGACGCGCCACGGCGCCGCGGCGGGGCAGTATGGAACGATCCTCGCCCGCTTTGCCCTTCTCGAGGCTTTGCAGGATAGGGCAGTGCGGCCGGTGGTCGCCATGACAGGCATTGACCAGCATGGTGAGAGAATGGGCCATCTCCTTCAGGTCTTTGATTTTCTTCTGAAGACCGTTGATGTGACCTTGAGCCATCTGTTTGACCTCGGCGCTCTGCCGGCTCTCATTGCGCCAGAGACTCAGCAGGTCGCCGATCTCGGCGACCGAGAAGCCCAGGTCGCGGGCGCGTCGGATGAAGCGCAGCATATGGACGTCATCGTCCGAATAGTCGCGATAGCCAGACGGTCTTCGATCGACGGCGGGGATGAGGCCGATTTGCTCATAGTAGCGGATCATCTTGGCCGACACGCCGGATTCTCTCGAAGTCTTGCCAATGTTCATCGATTTCCTCCCAGGAAGGTAGGCGGCCGACGTGGCGTCGGCCGCCGTGGTGTTGTCAGTGAGGGGCCTTGAACGCGCGCAGCCGCAGCGCATTGCCCAGGACGAAGACGCTTGAAAGGGCCATGGCGCCTGCGGCGAACACGGGTGAGAGCAGCACGCCGTAGGCCGGGTAGAGCAGACCCGCCGCGACCGGGATCAAGGCGGTGTTGTAGGCGAAGGCCCAGAACAGGTTCTGCCGGATGTTGCCGATCGTCGCCTTGGACAGGGCGATGGCGTTCGGCACGCCTTGGAGACTGCCGGACATGAGGACCACGTCGGCCGCTTCGATGGCGATGTCGGTGCCGGTGCCGATGGCGAGGCCCACATCGGCCTCGGCCAGGGCCGGGGCGTCGTTGATGCCGTCGCCGACGAATGCGACCTTGCCGTGTTTGGATCGCAAGCGGCGGACCGCATCGACCTTGCCGTCCGGCAGAACCTCGGCCACCACCTCATCAATGCCCAGGCGGGCGGCGATGGCTTCGGCCGTGCGGGCGTTATCGCCCGTGATCATCGCCACCTTGAGGCCAAGCGCGTGCAGAGCCTTGATCGCGGCGGGCGTCGCCGACTTGATCGGATCCGCCACGGCGATGATGGCGGCCAGCCGTCCGTCGATCGCGGCGTAGAGGGGCGATTTGCCTTCATCTCCCAACCGTTCGGAGACGGCGGCAAAGGCCGTCACATCATGGCCCAGTTCGATCATGTAGCGGTCCGCGCCGATCTCCACGCGGACGCCTTCGGCCATGGCCTTAACGCCGAAACCTGTGACGGATTCGAAGTCCGTCACCACCGGCAGGGACAGGCCTTCAGCCTTGGCTGCTTCCACGATGGCGCTGGCGATCGGATGTTCCGAACGCGTTTCGACGGCGGCGACGAGGCGCAGCACCTGAGCCCGATCGAAGCCGGAGGCGAGTTCCAGATCGGTCAACGACGGCTTGCCTTCGGTCAGGGTGCCGGTCTTGTCCAGGGCCACGACCTTGGCGTCTTTCAGGAGTTGCAGCGCCTCGCCCTTACGGAACAGGACGCCCAGTTCTGCGCCCCGGCCGGTGCCCACCATGATGGAGGTCGGCGTCGCCAGACCCATGGCGCAGGGGCAGGCGATGATCAAAACGGCGACGGCGTTGACCAGGGCGAAGGTCAGGGCGGGCGAGGGGCCGAACGAGAGCCAGGCGGCGAAAGTCAGCGCCGCGACGACGAAGACCGCCGGCACGAACCACATGGTGACCCGGTCAACCAGGGCCTGGATCGGCAGCTTGGAGCCCTGCGCCTCCTCGACCATGCGGATGATCTGCGACAGCACAGTGTCGCCGCCAACCGCTGTGGCGCGATAGGCGATGGCGCCCTTTTGGTTGACGGTGCCGCCGACGACCTCGCTGCCCGGCGACTTGGAGACCGGGATCGGTTCGCCGGTGATCATCGATTCATCAATGTAGCTGGAGCCTTCGATCACCTCGCCGTCGACGGGCAGGCGCTCGCCGGGGCGAACCTCGATGACGTCGCCGGCGGCGACCGAGGCGATCGGCAGATCAACGGTCTCGCCGTCGCGACGGACGCGCGCGGTCTTGGCCTGAAGGCCGGCCAGGCGCTTGATCGCTTCCGACGTTCGGCCCTTGGCGCGCGCTTCAAGCAAGCGCCCCAACAGGATCAGGGTGACGATGACGGCGGCGGCCTCGAAATAGACGTTGACCGTTCCAGGGGGCAGGATGCGAGGCGCGAAGGTCGCGACCAGCGAATAGCCGTAGGCCGCCAGCGAGCCGACCGCCACCAGGGAGTTCATGTCCGGCGTCAAGCGCCAGAGCGCCGGAAGGCCCTTCTTGTAGAAACGTATGCCCGGAATGAAGAGGACAAGCGTCGTCAGGATGAACTGGATGTACCAGTTCATCTGCATCCCGATCGTGGATTCGATCAGCCCATGAACGCCGGGGATCAGGTGGGATCCCATCTCCAGCAGAAAGACCGGCAGGGTGAGCGCCGCAGCAATGGAGAAGTCCCGCGTCAGTTCACGGCGCTCGGCTTCCTTCTTTTCAGCCCGTTCATCATTTTCGTCTGCGCCGCCGGAGGACGTTTCGATCAGCTTCGCCTCATAACCGGCGTCCTTGACGGCGGCGATCAGGGCGGAAGATTCGGCGTTCCCCTGGATCGAGGCGCGCTCGGTCGCCAGGTTGACGGCGGCTTTCGTCACGCCAGGAACGGCCGCCAAGGCGCGCTCGATGCGTCCCACGCAGGAGGCGCAGGTCATGCCTTCGATCGACAGCTCCGTGACGCCGGAGCTGCTGGTGGGAACGGTGTAGCCTGCGCTTTCGACAGCGGCGACCAACCGGCTGCGGTCGACAGGCGAGTTCGTCGTGATGCTGGCGCGTTCTGTCGCCAGATTGACCGAGACGGTCGTCACGCCGGGGACGGCCTGCAAGGCGCGCTCGATGCGTCCGACGCAGGAGGCGCAGGTCATGCCCTCGATCGGCAGGGTCGTCGCTCCCACGAGGTCTATTGTTCGAACAGGGGCGTTCATGGCCGCTTCCTTTCTCGTTTCGAGTTCAAGTTGCGGTCAGGCTGAGGCTTCCAGCCATGGGAAGGTCAATGTTGTTTTTCTCCGCCGGGGTCTGTTGACCCTGCCAGGGTTGGAGACCCCACTTCGGAGGACATGAGACCCAAACCAAGGAGGAATCTCATGGAACTCAAAATCGAGAGCATGACTTGCGGCGGTTGCGCCAAGTCGGTGACGCGGGCCATTCATTCGGTCGATCCGCAGGCCGATGTCGCGGCGGATTCGGTGGCTCGCACCGTCAAGATCCAGACGACGGCGGCGGTTGACGCCATTCAGAACGTGCTTGAGGAAGCGGGCTATCCGGCGACCGTGATCTAGGTCGGCACAAGTCATTCCGCGTAAACTGACATCGCCGGGCTGCCGCTTTTGCAGCCCGGCTTTTCGCATCAACGCGCGGGGTTTCAGCCCAGGCTCATTCGGCCACGACCGATTGGCTGGGGGTGAAGAAGGCATCGGCGTGCATGTCGTCGCGGTGCAGGCCGGCGGCGAAGGCGGCCGCCATCGCGGCGTCGACCATGGACGGCGGACCCGCGACATAGGCCGTCCATCCCTTGAGGTCGGACAGGTCTTGCGCCACCGCCTGGGTCACCAGGCCAGAGCGATAGGCCGCCGCTGGACTGTCGGACAGCACGGGCGTGAAGGCGAGGCTCGGGCGGCTCCGTGCGAGAGTCTGGAAATGTTCGATCCGATAGAGGTCGCGCTCGGCGCGGGCGCCGAAGTAGACGTGAATCGGCTGCTTCATTCCCTGGGCGAGAGCCGTTTCCACGATCGACTGGATCGGCGCTAGGCCAGACCCGCCGGCGATGCACAGGATGGGCCCTGGATGGTGTTGGCGCAGGAAGGAGGAACCCAGCGGCAGGTCCAAACGGGCCTTGTCGCCGACCCTCAAGGCTTCGTGAACATGGCCTGAGGTCATGCCTCCCGGCACGCGCCGGATATGAAACTCCAAACTGTCCTGCCCTGGCGTATTGGCCATTGAGTAGCTGCGGCCGGGCGCGCCCTCGAAGCGGACGTGAGCGTATTGTCCGGCTTCGAAGAACAGCGGCCCTCTCGCGTCGAGCGAGATTCGAATCCGCTTGATGTCGTGGGTCAGGTCGTTCAGTTCGGTGACGGTTCCGCTTACGTCGTACGCAGGCTCTACGGCGGCGGCGTCGCCCAGCCAGGCCACGGCCGCTTCGGTGCGGGGCAGGGCCCGGCAGGCCAGGATCAACCCATCGGCTTTTTCGTCATCGGACAGGGCGAACCGGGTGTGAGGAAGCAATTCGACATCGCCTTCGATCAGCCGCGACTTGCAGGCTCCGCAGCGGCCCGACCGGCACCCGTGAGGGTAGGCGACGCCCGCAGCGATCGCAGCCTCCAGAAGGGTCTGACCTTCCGTAACCTCCACCGTCGTCCTGGCCTGGCGGATATGAACGCGCATGACGCTCATCCGTCTTGTCGGACTTGCGTGAGTCCGAGCGCCTGCATCAGGCCCGGCTTCTGGCTTTGGAACGTTCCGTAGAAGATCGCGTCGCCGACGATGGTGATCGGCGCCACCCGCACTCCTGTTCGCGCCTTGGCCTCATCGGCGATCCGCGGGTCGGTCAGATCACGCTCTTCGTATTCGACGCCCTGTTCTGCAAGCCACCGTTTGAGGGCGTGGCAGTCCGGGCAGGTGGGGGTGGTGTAAATCAAAACGGGGGTGCTGGCGGTCATCATCAAGCCTTCGAGGTGTCGGTAGGTCCAGCGTGCGACTTCCAGCGCTGACAAGGTCAAGCCGCGAAGATCGTGGGGGGCTTCCACCGATCGAGGCGCCGGAGGATTGCGTGAACTATCCTCTGCTTCAGGATTCGGATCGTGCGGACTGGCGTCTTTGGCTGAAAGCCCGTGTCGGTGCGCGCCCTGCACCACTATGACGCGATCGGTCTGCTGAAACCCGCCTTCATCGGGGCGAACGGCTATCGCTACTACAGCGAAGACGAGCTTCTGCGATTGCAGCAGATCCTCATTCATCGCGAGCTGGGAATCCCGTCGGCTGTGGTGGGGGCCATTCTGGATGCGTCTGGTTTTGATAGTCTGGAAGCTTTGCGGAAGCAGACAAACAGGCTGCAAGAACAGGCCGCGCGCTATGCCGAAATGGTGAGAACGATCGACCGCACGATCTCTCGACTCAAAGGAGAACGCGCCATGAAGGACGCGAATCTGTATGCGGGATTTGTTTCGCCCGAAAAGCAGGCTGAGTATGAGGCTTGGCTGACGGACAAGTACGGGCCCGAAACCGAGGCGCTGATCGCCCATAGCCGCAAGCGGGCCAAGGACATGACCCGCGACGAGCGCGAAGCCCATATGCGGGAACTGGCCGCAATCGAAGAAGGCTTGGCGGACGCCCTGCGACGCGGCGCGTCGCCCCAGGCTCCGTCGCTGGACCCCTGGATAGGGCGTCACCATGCTTGGGTCGCTTCAAGTTGGGGGCGAGCGCTTTCGCCCGGCATGTACGCCGCGCTGGCCGACAACTATGAGCACCCGGACTTCAAGCTGAGATACGAAGCCGTAGAGCCAGGCTTTGCGGATTATATATGCACTGCGATGCGAAGCTGGGCTGAACGCGAGCATGTCTTGGCGCGTCGCGGCTATCGGACGCGGCGACGACCTCATCCAGGTCATGGATGAACTGGCCGACGGCTATGGCGGGCTCGAGCCGTGACCTGCTTTCCTGATCGCTGGCGATATGGCGGTGTTCCGCTGTGGCGTCTCAGAAGTCGGAGCGTCAGGTGGGGGTTAGTCGTCGCGGAGGGCGTTCACCGGTCGAGCCACGGACAATCGCCAGATTTCGGTGACCGCTGCAAGGACTGAGACAAGGCTCAGGACGGCCGTCGCCGCCAGAATCGATGGCGGCGCGAAACTGACTTTGTCGGGATAGGCGGACAGCCACCATTGCGTGCCGATGACGCCTGCAGCCGCTCCAAGGATAAACCCTGCGCCGACGGGCATGAGGATGCGGCGCGCGAGTAACCGGCCAATGTCCGAGGTCTGAGCGCCGAATGCGCGCCGCACAGCCGCTTCCTTGCGCATCTGCCTCGCCCGATCGAGGGTCATGGCCAGCACGCCTACCGCCGCTGTCGCGGTGAGCACGGCGGCGAAGGCTAGGATCAGCCCCCGGAGTCGAATGAGATCGGCGAAGGCGATACTGACCTGATCGCGCAGGGAGATGCGGTCCACGGGGGCGCTTGGGAAGGCTGTGGAGATGATGGGGTCCAAGACTTGAACAGCCTCCGTCGGCGCGATCAGAAAACCTGCAGGCCCCCCGTCGTGCACAAAGGCGACCGCGGCGTTTCCGCCTCGAATGCGCCCCATGGGCAGGTCGGCCACAACCGCCGACACGCTCCAGGTGACGCCAGGGCGGTCGGTGGACAAAAGGGCGCCGATCGCATCTGAGGGCGCCTGGAAACCGAGGCGTCGCGCCGTGGTTTCGCTGATGGCCGCAGATTGGTTGCGTGCGTCCCGGCCGGCTTGGGCGTCTTCCAGGTTTTTCGGGGGAGCGCCGGCGATCAGCGAGGCTCCCAGCATTTCCAGAGAATTGGGAAGCCAACTGGCGGTGGCGATTTCGACCGACCGGCCATCCATAATGACGATCCGCTGCGATACTGCTCCTTCCGTCGGCAGA
The DNA here is from genome assembly GCF_003938605.1 of Brevundimonas sp. 357. GTDB lineage: Bacteria > Pseudomonadota > Alphaproteobacteria > Caulobacterales > Caulobacteraceae > Brevundimonas. The sequence goes on from NZ_RHWX01000015.1 coordinate 15,061, forward strand.
ACGCCGGCGAAGGCTACGTGTGATGCGCCCAAGACGGCGCGGGACTGAGCGAGCAGAGAGTTTCGACGAGGGTCTTCGGCTGCAAGCGTTTCGGGAAGCCGATAGGCGCTGAGACCGTCGGGAGTGAAACCGAGTGTGGCGCTTGCAAGATGAGCCAGTTGCAAGCTGACGGCGACCGCGAAGATCAGCGTGGCCGCGCTACCGGCGATCTGGGTCGCGACGAGAGAGGAGCGGATCCATTTCATTCCGGGCAGACTGACGTCGCGTGCGCCCAGAACTTCGCGGGGCCGCATGCGTGTCGTGATCCAGGCGGCGTATCCGCCTGCGATCAGCCCGGATCCGCAGCCCGCCGCCAGCACCGCCGCCAGCGTTGTCAGGTCGGGCCAGCGCGGCAAAGGACGATTGATCAGGGTTCCGAAGGCGTCGGAAAGCAGAAAGGCGGCCGCCAGACCGATCAGGCCTGCGGCCAAACCCGAGATCACGGCCTGTCCGATGACGCCCCTGGCGATGTGGGACCGACCCGCTCCGAATGCGCGGCGTACGGCGATGGCCGGGGCGCCAACCAGGGTTTGCGACAGGTTGAGGCTGGCTGCATTGAGGCTGGCGACCAGTACGATCACCAGGGCGACGGCGACCAGCAGGAAGAGTGATCCTTGGTCCAGCCGCGAGCCGTCGGGATTGGCGCCCAGGGCGACCGCCTGTTCAAGATCCCGAAGGGGTACAAGGTGATGCGACACCTGCAGGCCGACGCCGCCGGCGCCAGGGTTGGCGGCGACGAAGCGGCCGATGGCGGCCGTGGCGTGGCGATTGGCGATGGCGGCGATCCGTGGAATCTGATCGGGGTCGCTCGCCCGGACGAAAGTCGTCGCCCCGCCGATCGAAAAGGTCAGGCCGGCAGTGACGGCGTCGGACAACCGCAGGGAGCTGGCCGCTCCCCTGCTCGAGATGAAAGCGCGATCACTCGAGAAGCTGGAGTTGCGGTCGAGATCGTCAATGACGGCGACGACCGAATAGCCCTGGCTGCCGATCATCACTGTCTGGCCTGGGTGATCGGCGCCAAACAGCTCTCTCGCGAGGCTGCGGGTTATGATCAGCCCATCCGGGCGGGCGAGGGCGCGCTGGAACGCGGAGGCGTCTTCGCCCAGATTAAAGACATCGACGATGCTCGGATCTGCTTCGGTGATGGCGACCCAGTAGGTCTTCCCGTCGATTTCGATCGGACGTGGGTCGTTGTCGCGAGCAACCCGAGCGACCGCCAGGCGCTGTTCGCTCGCGGTCAGGGCAGGGGCCAGGTCTGAAAGCCCGGAGGCCATGGCGACGGCGTCCTGACCGCTTCGACCGACACGGGTGTAAATCTGATACACTTCGTTCGCGGGGTCGAAACTTGCGTTGTATCGACGCTCGTGCTGGACGGCGGCGGCCACAAGGCTGAAGGCGGTGAAGGCTACGGCCAGGGCCGCGAGTGTAAGCAGGCGAAGCGGCGAGGGGCTTCTCATTTCTAGGGACGCCTATCCAGGCCGATGACCTGACCGTCTTTCATGCTGATGCGCCGCTGAGCCCGCTCGGCCAGCTCTGGGGCGTGAGTGACGATCACTACACCGGCCCCGGTGTCGGTGAGTTGCTCGAGCAACTCCATGATGGCGAGGCTGTTCTGACTGTCGAGATTGCCGGTCGGTTCATCTGCCACAATCAGTTTCGGTTTGGGCGCGAGGGCGCGGGCGATAGCGACGCGCTGCTGTTGGCCGCCCGATAGCTGAGAGGGGTGGTGAGACAAGCGACCGCCGAGGCCGACTTGCTCGAGCAGGTCTGTCGCGCGTGAGCGTCGGTCGCCCGCTGATCGGTCCACATAGTGGAGCGGCATTTCGACGTTCTGGAGAATGGTGAGGTCTTCGATTAGGTTGAAGGCTTGGAATATGAAGCCGATGTTGCCGCGTCGCAGTCGAGTCAACTGGGCTTCGTCATGATGGGTGAAGGTCGAGCCGAACGCTGTGACCGTGCCGCTGTCGGGGAAGTCCAGCAGTCCCAGCAGGTTCATGAGGGTCGATTTTCCACAGCCGGAAGGGCCAGACACGGAAACGAACTCGCCAGCCGAAATGCTGAAGTCGACATCGCGAAGCGCATGGGTGCGAATGTCGGTAGATGTATAGGTCTTCGAGACCTTTTCGAAACGGATCAATTCGCTCATGGCGTTTCTCCCGTCAGGTCAATGACCTTGGCGTCGCCGAAGTCGCGGTAGCTAGATATGATGACCCGCTCGCCGGTCTTCAGGCCGGAGATGACGGCCACGCGGTCGGGCGCGCGGATGCCTGTGCGAATGTTGCGACGTCGGGCGGTGCGCCCATCGGCGTCGATGACAAATATCCATGAACCCGACGTCTGCTCGAGGAAGGGCCCGGCCGGTATGCTGGGAAAGGCGCCGGACGCCGCGAGATCAATGCGTCCTTGCAGGGATTGGCCAGGGTTCAGCTGGACGTTCTCGCGTAGCGCCAGTTCGACACGAAAGCCGCCGTCTCGAATGTCCGGCGAGACATGGGCCACCTCAAGAGGCACGGCCCGACCGCTGATCTCGATCGATCCTGGTTGACCTTTGCGAACTCGTGAAACGTAGAAGGCGTCGAGCTGGGCTACGATGAGAACTCCTTTGCCCGGATCGACCTGGGCGAGCGGATCGCCCGCCGAGACGGCTTCGCCAGTCTGGAGGTCCAGGCCGAGCACGCGTCCGGCGACGGGCGCGCGCACAACGAAGCCGTCCAGTTGCCCAAGGGTCGCCGCCTGATTTTCCCGTAGCTGGGCGAGATAGGCGCTGGCGGCCGATTCCTGGCTGCGTCGCGAGGGGCCGTTGCGCTCCATTACCGCGCGCAGCTCCTCGGCTACCCGTGTGCGGAACTGCAATTGCTCTCGCTGGGGCGCGACGTAGGCCTCGTTGACCAGATCACGCTCCAGCAGGACTTCCTGACGTCTCAGCCGTTCCGCAGCCTCGTCACGCAGGTGGGCGGCTTCGAGATAGGCGCGCCGATCCTGGTTCCCGGCATCTGACAGGCCGGTCTGCGCCGTGGAGGTCGTGAACATCTCCGCCTGTATCCGCGCCAATCGGTCGCTGATGGCCAGCTCACGTTCCGGATTGGACAGGGTAACGATCGGGGCGCCCGCTTGGACCGTATCGCCGGATCGGAGGTGGATTGTGGCGATGCGACCGGTCTCTGGGGCTGTGAGTTGAACCAAATCCATGGGCACGACGCGGCCGACGAAAGCGGCCGCCTCGGTGATCTGGCGGGTTTCAACCTCGGCTGTGCGCACGCTGGCGGCGGATACGGAGAGATCGCCGGCGCGCTGGAGGGACAGATAGACAAGCGCCGCTAGCAGGACAGCGCTGGGAACGGCGAAGATGGATAAACGCCGCCAGCGTCGCCAACGCTTCTCACGCCCTGAGAGGGGCTCATCCATCCCGGAGATTGGCGAGGTGGGAAAGGGTAGACTCATAACGGGCTGCTTCGGCAATCATTCGGGGAGGGAGCGTCGTCGGCGTCGCTGGACCACGCCTCGAAGCGTCTGTCCCAGTCCTCCGAGGTCGCCATGCCGACATCGGCGCCCAGTCGAGCGATCCACCCGAGGGGAGCGCCGCTTTGTTGGATGTCTCTGGCGATCAAGCCCAGAGCGTCGGGTTTTTCCAGGCTGTCCAGGAAATCGATAACGGCGCTCGTCTGTGCGTAGAAATCGTCAGCCGACGTCGATGTGAGGCCAAGCTCAGCCAGAGTGAACTCCAACACGATCGGTTGATCAGGAGATGCGGCTCGGGCGCTCGCCACCTCGGCCTGCAGTCGCTGGCTGGCGAACACGGGGTGGGCTTGCGAAACGAAGGTGCTGAACGGGGTCAACCGCCCGTCGTCGACGAGCGCGGCGAAGCGTCGACGGCGATCTGCGCGAGATGAAGGGGATTCCAGAGCGACGCCGGCGGCTTCATCCAACCAATCGGGCGCGTCGCCGCCGTACTGAGGCTTGTTCACGTTTGGAAGCAGAGCGTGCAGTAGGAACAGATGGCCCAACTCATGTTGGATCGAAGATGCGGCTTCGGCTTTGGACTGCTCATGACTCCCGGCCTCGCGCGACGCCCCGGATCGATCGAAATTCCAGGGCAGCACCCAGCCGCGCCGATCTTCAGGGAGGGCTTCGAACAGCCCTACCGCGCCGGTGGTCATGACCGCGCCGGGCGGGGCCGCCGCATTGAAGCGCCGGCTGAAACAATGGCGCGCAGTGATCATGGCTTGCGCGATCTCATCAGCATCGATCGCAGTTGGGGTGACAAGATAATCTTCCCCCGTCGAGAACCAGACGGCGTCGTCGAGATCTATCGACACGGGAGAGGGAATGGGAGCGAGCCGGCTTGTCGGCTCGGCCGGCGTCGCGGGGGCGCTCACCAGTATTGCGGCCGCAAGAGACACCATGCCGAGGCTTCGGTTCATGCTTAGCGGACGCGCTGGACAGAAAAGCGATTGCTTGATCCGCCGATGCGCACGGTTCCGGTTAGACGTGCGCCGTTGATCGTGCCCCGAAATTCGTGAACCGGGTTTGATGGCAAGGTGAAGGTCACGATATCGCCGCGGCGCGTCACGCTCTGGATCGGATTTCGGTCCGAGGTGAGACCGATGATTTGAAAACGGCCTGCGCGTTCGTCAGGGTCGAACCATAGATTGATGGGATGCTCAGTGTCGCCCAGCCCCATGACGCCCGTCCAGCGGCCGGCAAGAGGCGCTTGCTCATGCTTGGCTGAGATGTCCCGCGATGCATCCTGGAAGTTGGGCGGTGTTGCGAGAGCAAGAGCGACGGAAGCGATGATCGAGGCGAACATGTCGCAAGGCTCCAGATTTACGGATTGGGGTGATGTGGCACGCCGACATCGTCGGCGCGCCGTCTCATCAATAGACGGTGGTGCCGTCCGGATAGACGATGATCCGCACGACTTCTCCGTTACGGATTTCCGCCATGGAAGGGGCGGCGAAACTGAAGCAAGCGCCGGCTAGGGCGGTGATGGCGGCGATGGTGCGAAGCGTTTTCATGGTGTTTTCCTCCCGGATGGCCGAACCAACTTCGGCGGGAGAAAGTTGTCGCAAGTGTGTATCTTGAGGTTGTCTGATCCGTAATGCCTTGCGGGTCGATGGACACAATCGCGATACATTCACGGGGGACAAGATAGGATGACGTTTAGTGACGCGAGAATTCTCGTCGTCGATGACGATGCCGGCATCCGCTCGGGGATATCCGATTATCTTTCCGGCTTCGGTTTCCGTGTCGGCGTCGCCGCTGACGGAGTGCAGATGGACCAACACCTGGCGTCCGAGCCGGTGAATCTGGTTGTCCTGGATGTGATGATGCCAGGCGAGGACGGGCTGTCGATCTGCCGCCGTCTCAGTAATCGCGGCATCCCCATTCTCATGCTCAGCGCTCTGGGTGATTCCGCTGATCGGGTGGTGGGGCTGGAACTTGGGGCGCTGGACTATCTTCCCAAGCCGTTTGAACCCCGGGAATTGCTGGCGAGGGTTCGTGCTCTGCTGCGCCGTCCATCCTCAGATGCGATCAGCGCGATGTCGCGGACACGCCTCTATCTCGGCTGGCGGTATGACGGGGATAGCCGTCGTCTGACGCGCCCCGATGACAGTAGCGTTGTTCTGTCGTCGGGACAGGGCGCGCTGTTGAAGGTGTTTCTGGATCGCCCCGGCCGCTTGTTAAGCCGCGACCAATTGATCACATTGACGCGGGGAGGCGAGGCTGATGTCTTTGATCGCTCTATTGATCTTGCTGTCAGCCGGTTAAGGCGGTTGCTCGGCGATCATGGCGTGACGCCGCTAATCGAGACCATTCGAGGTGAAGGCTACCGCCTGAAGCCTGAACGGGAAGGCTTGTGATCGTCTGGCTGCGTTCGATTACGGGTCAGGTTTTCGGGTTGGCGCTTGTCTGCGTACTGACGACCCTGGGCGTCGGACTGTTCGTAACAGTCATCATGCCCCCGCCTCCACAGGCCTCCATGCGGGTGCGGGATGTCGCCCAGGCGGTGAAGACCGGACAGGGAGGCGCAGAGTTGGCGATCCGGACGATGTCCATGCCTGCGGTCGCGCCGCAGACCACTGCGCAGCCCGCGCCGATCATCGCTGAGGGTCTGGCCCATGCCCTTGATCTGGACCTTGCCGATGTACGGGTGACGATGAAGTCCAACGAAAGCCGAGGCTCCGGCACAAATCTCACTATCCTCAATCTTCCGCCAGGAACCCTGATGGCCGGCGCCCCTCCGCCCTCGGTCGCCGAACTCGTTGCGACAAGCGACATCACATTCCCGCCGTTCCAGGCGGCCGTGAGGCGTGGTTCAGAGTGGGTCGTCGTTGCGCCGACGTCGTCCTATCTTTCAGTCTGGCATATGAAGCTCGGTCTGGCCTTCCTGGCGGCGGCGACCATCCTGGCGATCCCCACGCTCTGGTTGGCGCGTATCTTCACCCGCCCTCTGCGCAAACTCGCCGCAGCGGCTGAGGCGATCGATTCCGGACCCAATGCGCCGTCCTTGCCTATCGGGGGCCCGACCGAAATCCGGACCGCTGCAACGGCCCTGCGCGCCATGCAGGAGCGTCTGAACGCCAATCTTGAGCAGCGGACCCAGATGCTCTTCGCCATTGCCCATGACCTGCGGACGCCGTTGACCAGTTTGAAGTTGAGACTGGAGGGCGCCGGTCCTGGCCTGAAGCGGGTGATGGGGCCGGAGATTCTTAGGATGCAGGCGATGATCGACCAGTTGCTGCAGTTCGCAGCGCGGCCGGCCTCAAAGAGCTTCGAGACGCTGGATCTGGCGGGGCTTGTGCGGCAGGCGGCCGATCGTCAGCCGAACTGTACGATTGTCGTGCACTCGCCCGAGGTTCTGATCTTTTCAGGAGATCCCCTCGATCTCTCTCGCCTGCTGGACAATGTGTTTTCCAACGCAGCAAAATTTGGCGGGCCCGGCCCCGTTCATGTCCATCTTGATCAGACCGGCGCGCAAGCGCGCCTGGTCGTCCGGGATGCAGGGCCGGGGATGCCGGACGATCAACTCACTGATGTGCTGGAGCCCTTTGTTCGGATCGAACGATCAAGGAGCGCCGAGACAGGCGGCGTCGGGCTGGGTTTAGCCTTGGCCAAAGCGGTGGTGGAGCGGCACGGCGGGTGGATTTCCTTATCAAATGCGAAGCCGCATGGTCTCATTGTCTCGATCCATCTGCCTCTTGGCCGCGGATGAAGCGCTTCGATATAGGCGATAGCGGTTGCGACCTGCGGCATTGAAGGAACGGCAGGTCGGTTGCGAATGCCATATCGGCAATCGGCGTCGGGACGAGGGCGCATCGGTCGTTTGAGGGTTTCATGCGAATTGCGTCATTGGCCTCGTCGCGCGTGTGAAGGTTACGCGCGGGCGTCACGTCACCCTCGTGCCGACATGAAGGCGTAACGCGGACCGCCTTGTTTGGCAGGGCCGTAACGATCTTAGCTCGAAGATGATGTCGTCGTGCGCGGCCGGGCGACCTTGTGCGGTTCGGCGGGATCAACGCTCGGGGCAATGACAGGCTGTCTGGTTTGGGCGCATTTTCTTTTGGGAAGTCGAGCGCTGCGCATGTTTTTGCTTCCGACGTACTTGAATGAGAGTTGGCGGCGTGAATTGGATTTCAGATACTTGTTGATTTCGACAACATGTGTTTGCTGACGTGTTATAACTTATCGTTTTGGTGATTTTTGATGTATTGTTACTCCGTAACATTGTAATTGGGTTGGCGGATGCTAGATGGGCTGAATGGCTCGTCGGTTCGCCCGATCTCGATGGTTTCTCGCGTTCGTCGCGATGCTCCTGTCCCTGTGCGTCTTGGCGCCGGTGGCGGATGCGGCGACGTGCGCAGTCGAGTTTGATCCGTCTCATGTCGTCGCGGTTGTGGAGACGGGCGATACGCATCAGGACGACGCTGGCGCTGCGCACGGAGCCTGCAGTCACGGCCATTGCCATCATGGCGTGAAGGCGCCGACGGACGTTTCTGTCGAGACGGCGGCCGATTTCGGCGGTCTGCGTCGTTTGCTCGAGCCTGACCAGACGTTGGCGTCCGTCTCGCTCGATGGCCTGAAGCGACCGCCCAGAACCTGACGGGATTCCGCGCGCCCTGTCGCGCGTCTCGTGTCAGATTTTCTGGGAAAGTAAACCATGCATCCCCCATTTCGCCTGCCGCCGCGCTCTGCGGCCGGTTGGGCGCTGGCCGCGCTTGCGGCCCTCCTCGCCGGCCCCGTCTGGGCTGATCCGGCGCCGTCCTACGCCGTTCTGCTGAAGCAACTCGGCCAGACGCCGGCCGCCGTCGAAGCGGACGCCCTGAGCGACGCCGCCGAGGCGCGAGTCCGTCAGGCCCGCGTCCGGCCCAATCCCAACCTGTCCATCGACCTCGAGAACGTGATCGGGTCCGGTCCCTATTCCGGTCTCAGCGCGGGCGATCTCAGCCTGGCGTTCAGCCAGAATCTGGAGCTGTGGGGCCGCCGCCCCGCAAGGGTGAACGCCGCCCGCGCCGATGCCGGTGCGGCGGCGTTGCGCCGCGACCTGACCGTGGTCGACACGGCCGGGCGATTGGCCCTGATCTACGCCGAGGCCGAGGCGGCCCAGCGCCGCGCCGCCCTGGCCGAGGAAGCGCTGACCCTGGCCGTGGCCGACGCCCGCGCGGCCCTGGCTCTGGTCGAGGAAGGGCGCGAACCCCTGCTGCGCGGCATCCAGGCCGAAAGCGAGGCCGCCGCCGCCCGCGCGAGCCTCGATGAAGCCAAGGCCGAGCGCGACGCCGCCTTCGCCCGCCTGAGCGCCGTCGCCATGCTGCCGACGCCCGTCACCTCGATCGAGGCCGGGCTGCTGGATGCGCCGACAACGCCGTCCGCGCGGTCTGAACGTGACGCGCCGACGGTGCGGGTGGCCGAGGCCGAGGCCACGGCGGCCGAGCGCCGCATCGATGTCGAGCGCATCAACGGCCGCCCTGACGTCACCGCCAGCGTCGGCGTGACCCGCTTCGGCGAGAACGATCAGACGGCCATGACCTTCGGCCTCAGCCTGCCCTTGCCGCTGTTCGACCGGAACCGGGGCAACATCGACGCCGCGCGCGCCGAGCACCGGGCCGCCGAGGCGCGGGTGATGCAGGCGCGCCAGGACGCCGGAGCCGACCGAGCCGCTGCCAGAGCGCGTCTGGCGTCTTCGGCCAGCCGGGTGTCGGCCGCCGATGCCGGCGTGACCTCGGCCGAGGAGGCCTATCGCCTGTCGCGCATCGGCGCCGAGGCCGGGCGCATCTCGCAACTGGAGCTGCGCACCGGACGCGCGGCCCTGATCAACGCCCGATCCGCCGCCGTCGACGCCCGCATGGCGCGCGTCCGCGCCGAAATCGATCTGGCGCGCCTGGAAGGCCGCGCCCCCTTTGAAGGAAGCCGCTGATGCGTAAGCTGTCATCGAACAAGAAAGTCCTGATCGCGGGCGCCGCCGCCGTCGTCCTGCTCGGCGGCGGGATGCTGGCCCTGACGCTTAGCCGATCCGATCCGCCCGTCGCCGAGAAGGCGGAGACCGAGGCGGAAGGCGAAGCCGCCGAAGCGCCCGAGGGCGTGGTCGAACTGACCGCCGAACAGCTTCAGGCGGCGGGCATCTCGGTCGTCGCCGTCTCGCGCGGCGGGGGCGGCGAGACGCGCCTGTCCGGCCGGGTCGAGGCCATGGTCGACGCGCGCGCCGCTGTCGGCGCCGTGGTCGGCGGCACGGTCGAGCGGGTGCTGGTGGCGCCGGGGCAGGCGGTACGCGCGGGCCAGCCCCTGGTCAGCCTGGTCAGCGGCGACGGCGCCGCCCTGCGCGCCGAGATCGACGCGGCCTCGGCCGCCGCGACCGCCGCGCGTCAGGCGCATCAGCGCAACCGCAACCTGGCCGATCAAGGCGTCGTCGCGCGTCAGGAAGTCGAAGCCTCGCAGGCTCAGGCCGCCAGCGCCGAGGCTCTGGCCCGCGCCGCGCGGGCGCGGGCGGCGGCGGCGGGCTCGCCCAACGCCTCGGGCCGAATGAGCGTCGTCAGCCCCATCTCGGGTGTCGTGACCAACGTCCAGGTCGGCCCCGGCGGCTTCGTCGCCCAGGGCGCGGTCGTGGCCGAAGTGACCAATCCGGCGCGGGTCGAGCTGGTCTTCAACGCCCCGCCGCAGCTGGCGGCCCAGGTGCGCCTCGGCTCCCATGTTCGCGTCACCGGTCCGCAGGGCGAGTTCAACGCCCTGGTCACGGGCGTCGCCGCCGACGCCGGATTGCAGGACAGCGGCGCGACCGTGATCCGCGCCCGGTCCGAAGGCGGCCGCCTGCCGCCCGCCGGATCGCCCATCACCGGCGCGGTCGTCACCGAGGGCCAGTCCGGCAGCGCCCTGACCGTGCCGTCCGAGGCGGTGCAGACGGTCGACGGCGCCACGGTGGTCTTCGTCCAGGCGGACGGCGGCTTCCGCGCCCAGCCCGTGCTGGCGGGTCGTCAGGCCGGAGGCTCCACCGAGATCCTGCGCGGCCTGACCGGGAGCGAAAAAGTCGCGGCGACCAACGCCTTCCTGCTCAAGGCCGAACTGGCCAAGGGCGAAGCCGAGCACGGCCACTAAGGGAGGGCGATCATGTTCAAAGCGATCATCGAGGCGTCCGTCCGCTTCCGCTGGTTCATCGTTCTGGCCACGACCCTGGTCGCGGCCTGGGGCCTGTTCCAGCTGACCAAGCTGCCGATCGACGCCGTGCCGGACATCACCAACCGCCAGGTGCAGATCAACACCGTGGCCCCGGCCCTGGCCCCCGAACAGATGGAGCGTCAGGTTACCTACCCGCTGGAAACAGCGATGGCGGGCATTCCGGGAATCCAGAGCACCCGCTCCCTGACCCGCAACGGTTTCAGCCAGGTGACGGTCATCTTCAGCGACGCCACCGACATCTACTTCGCCCGCCAGCAGGTGGCCGAGCGGATGGCCCAGGCGCGCGAGAACCTGCCAGAGGGCGTCGAACCGGCCCTGTCGCCCATCACCACCGGCCTGGGCGAAGTCCTGATGTGGACGGTCGATCTCAAGCCTTTCGACGCCAAGACAGCGCGCGCAGGCCGACCCGGCTGGCAACCCGACGGCGCCTATCTGACGCCCGAGGGCGAGCGGCTGGACACGCCCCAGACGCGCGCCACCTATCTGCGCACCGTTCAGGACTGGATCATCGCGCCCCGGATGCGGACCGCCCCCGGTCTGGCGGGCGTCGACGTCAACGGCGGCTATGTGAAGGAATACGCCGTTCGCCCCGATCCGGCGCGACTGGCCGGCTATGGCCTCAGCCTGAATGATCTGATCCAGGCGCTGGATCGCGCTAACACCCAAGCCGGCGCGGGCTATATCCAGCGCGCGGGCGAGGCCCTGACCGTGCGCACCGACGCCCTGGCCCAGACCGTCGAGGATCTGGCCCAGGCGCCTGTGGTCAACCGCAACGGTCTGGTCGTGCGGGTCGTTGATGTGGCGACTGTCGAGATCGGCCAGGCGCCGCGTCTGGGCGGGGCTAGCCGCGACGGCCATGAGGCGGTCATCGGCACCGCCCTGATGCTGGCGGGCGAGAACAGCCGCACCGTGGCCCAGGCTTCCGCCGAACGGCTGGAGCAGATCAGCGCCAGCCTGCCGCCCGACATCGTGGCCGAGCCGGTGCTGAACCGCAGCGCCCTGGTCAACTCCACCATCAAGACGGTGGCCAAGAACCTGACCGAGGGGGCGCTGCTGGTCATCGTCGTGCTGTTCCTGCTGCTGGGGAACATCCGCGCGGCGACGATCACGGCCCTGATGATCCCGATCAGCTTCCTGTTCGCGGTCATCGGCATGAACCGCTTCGGCATCAGCGGAAACCTGATGAGCCTCGGCGCCTTGGACTTCGGTCTTCTGGTCGACGGCGCCGTGGTGGTGGTCGAGAACACCCTGCTGCGGCTGGGCCAGAAGCGCGCCGATCTGGGCCGCGCCCTGACCCGCCACGAGCGGCTGGGCGTCGCCGCCGACGCCGCGCGTCAGATGGTCAAGCCCGCCGCCTTCGGCCAGCTGATCATCCTGCTGGTCTTCACCCCCCTGCTGATGCTGGAAGGGGTCGAGGGCAAGACCTTCATCCCCATGGGCGCCACGGTCATGCTGGCCCTGGTCGGCGCCTTCATCTTCTCCTTCACCTTCGTCCCGGCCATGACGGCCCTGCTGGTCAAGGAGCCCAAGACCGTCCACGTCGATGAGAACGGCGAGGCGGAGGAGCACGAGACCTTCCTGCTGCGCCGCGCGCGCCGCTGGATCGAACCGGCCATCCGCGCCGCCGTTGCGCATCCCAAGACGGTGCTGGCCTCGGCGTTCGGGGCCCTGCTGGTCGGCGCCCTGGCCTTCACCCTGCTGGGGCGCGAGTTCATCCCGACGCTGGACGAAGGCGACATCGCCATGCAGGCGCTGCGCGTGCCCTCGGCCTCGCTGGAGCAGTCCCTCGCCATGCAGATGGCGCTGGAGCGGGCCATTAAGGCCCAGCCTGAGGTGAAGACCGTCTTTTCGCGCACCGGCACGGCCGAGGCGGCGGTGGACCCCATGCCGCCGAACATCTCAGACGCCGTCATCGTGCTGAAAAAACGCAAGGAATGGCCCGATCCGCGCCTGCCGAAGGAAGAGCTGATCGCCCGTATCGAGAAGGCCGCGTCGACCCAGTTGGGCAACGCCTTCGAGTTCAGCCAGCCGATCGAACTGCGCTTCAACGAACTGATCTCGGGGGTCCGCACCGATCTGGCGGTCATGGTCTATGGCGACGACTTCGCCAAGCTCCAGGCGACGGCGGATCAGGTGGCCAACGCCCTGCGCGACACGCCCGGCTCGGCCGACGTGCGGGTAGAGCAGGCGTCCGGCCTGCCGACCCTGACGGTCAGCGTCGACCGCTTCGCCGCCGCCAACTACGGCCTGTCGGCGGCGGATGTGTCCGAGGCTGTCTCAGCCGCCATCGGCGGCGCCGAGGCGGGTCAGATCTTCGAGGGCGACCGCCGCTTCGACGTGGTGGTCCGCCTGTCGGACGCGGAGCGTAATGATCCCGCCGCCCTGAACGCCCTGCCCGTCACCACGGCGAGCGGCGTGACCATCCCCCTGTCTTCGGTCGCCCGCATTCAGGTGAAGGAGGGCCAGAACCAGATCAGCCGCAACGACGGCAGCCGCCGCATGGTGGTTCAGGCCAACGTGCGCGGCCGCGATCTGGGCGGCTTCGTCGCCGACGCCCAGAAGCAGGTGGACCAGCAGGTCCAACTGCCCGCGGGCTATTCGCTCAAATGGGGCGGGCAGTTCGAGAACCTGAAGCGGGCCGAGCAGCGGCTGGGCCTGGTCATCCCCGTGGTCTTCGTCCTGATCGGCATCCTGCTGTTCATGGCGTTGGGCTCCTTCGCGGAGGCGGGGCTGGTGTTCGCCTGCGTGCCGTTGGCCCTGGTCGGTGGGGCGCTGTCGCTGTTGCTGAGGGGGATGCCCTTCTCGGTCTCGGCGGCGGTCGGCTTCATCGCCGTGTCGGGCGTGGCGACCCTGAACGGTCTGGTGCTGATGCAGGCCATCCGCGAGCGGTTGCAGGCGGGGCAGACGCCGCGTGACGCGGCCTTGCTCGGCGCCTTCAGCCGTCTGAGGGCGGTGCTGACCACGGCTCTGGTCGCCATCGTCGGCTTCATCCCCATGGCCATCGCCACCGGGGCCGGGGCCGAGGTGCAGAAACCCTTGGCCACCGTGGTCATCGGCGGCCTGTTGACGGCGACCGCCCTGACGTTGCTGGTGTTGCCGACCTTCGCGGCCAAGGCCGTCAAACACCGCAAGGCGGAAGGCGTGGAAGAATGAGCGGATCGCATCATGGAGAGGGGCTTCAGCGCCGCACCCTGCTGATCGTGCTGGTGTTGAACGCCCTACTGTTCGTCGTGCTCGGACTCGGCGGCCTGTTCGCCGAGTCCAGCGCCCTGCTGGCCAACGCCGCCGACAACGGCTCGGACGCCATCGTCTATCTGATCAGCTTCCTGGCGGTCGGGCGGGCGATGGCGTGGAAGCGCGGCGCCGCCCGGCTGTCGGGGATCATGCTGCTCATCTTCGCGGCCGGGGTGCTGGTCGACGTCGGGCGGCGCTGGATCGTCGGGACCGAGCCGGTCGGCTGGACCATGATGGGCCTGGCCGTCATCGCGGCGGTGGTGAACCTGATCTGCCTGATGCTGATCCGGCGTCAGGGCAGCGACGACGTCAACATGCGCGCGGCCGAGACCTTCAGCTTCAACGACTTCGCTTCGAACGGCGGCATCCTGGTCGCCGGGGGTCTGGTCATGGCGCTGAACCAGGCGTGGCCGGACCTGGTGGTCGGGCTGATCGTGGCGGCCATCGCGGTGAAGGGCGGGATCGACATCCTGCGCGACGCCGCCGCCGAGGACGTGTCCGAACCGTTGGAAGATACGCCGTAGGGCGAGTGAATTTCGCGCATCCGCCGTCGCAGCTTCATTGGGCCGTGACGGCGGCGTCGCGCCCGCGACATTCAGCGTCTTTAGGTCTGCCCTGCTTTCTCAGGGGGTAAGACCATGAAGCCGATCAGCCTCAAGCGTGGATTTTTGGCGGGCGTCGCCGTCGCGGGCCTGATGGCGGCGGGCGCCGCCCATGCCCAGAGCGTTTCGTCGGGCGAGACGACGACCGCCGTGGACGACATCGTGGTGACAGCCCAGCTGCGCGCCCAGGATCCGATCGAGGTGCCCTTCGCCCTGACGGCCTACAGCGGCGACTTCCTGGAAAACCTGGGCGTGCAGGAGTTCGACCAGCTGTCGGCCTTCGTGCCGGGCTTCCTGGTGCAGAACCAATCGCCGAACAATCCGGGCTTCGTGATGCGCGGCATCACCTCGGACTCGGGCGCCGCCACCGCCGAGCCGCGCGTGTCGGTGTTCCAGGACGGGGTGTCGATCTCCAAGTCGCGCGGCTCCTATGTCGAACTGTTCGACATGGAGCGGGTCGAGGTGGCCAAGGGGCCGCAGTCGACCCTCTATGGCCGCGGCGCCCTGATCGGCGCGGTCAATCTGGTGCAGAACCGCGCCCGTCCGGGCCAGTTCGACGCCGGCGCCCGCATCGAGGCGGGCGATCTGGACTATCGTGCGGTCGAGGGTTTCGTGAACGCGCCCGTCGGCGAGACCGGCGCCCTGCGCCTGGCGGCGCGGATGAAGACGCGCGGCGGCACGGTCGAGAACCTGCTGGGCGGCGAGGACTATAATTCGATCGAGACCAAGGCGCTGCGCCTGTCGGGCGCCTGGGCGCCGACCGACAATCTGCGCGCCGATCTGATCGCCAACTATCAGACGGATTCGGCCAGCGGGACTTCGTTCAAGTCGATCGCCTATGATCCGTTCGACCCGAGGACGGGCGCCTCCCTGGGCGGGCGTGCGCCGTGGGACGGCGCGGCCTTGACGCCTGGAGCCGATTTCGACGGCGGCGTCGGCCTGGGTCTGGATCGCGAGGTCTGGGGCGTGACGGGCCTGGTGAAGTGGGATCTGTCGCCGTCGCTGACGCTGAACTCGACCACGGCCTATCGCCAGTTCGACTCGACCGAGGTGTTCGATCCGGACGGCACGTCGCTGCCGCTGCTGACGGCGGCCGAGCACGCCTATGGCGAGCAGTGGAGCCAGGAGTTCCGCCTGAACTTTGACAACGGCGGCCGCTTCTCTGGCTTCGTCGGCGCGGGCTATTTCAGCGAGGAAGGCTTCCAGCGGATGCCGACCCAGTTTGATGAGCGCCTGGCCCTGCTGCAACTGGCGACGCCGCTGGGCGATCAGCGGCTGAAGATGTTCTACGCCGCGCCGACGCCGTTGCTGATGGGCGGCATCCTGCAGTCCATGCTGCCCGCCGCAGCGCATCCGCTGATCCCCGGCATCGTCGGCAATCTGAAGCCCGCCCATATCGAGACGGCGACCAACCGGGCCGACCTGACCTCCTATGACCTGTTCGGCGACCTGACCTTCAAGGCGACCGATCGTCTGGAGTTCTCGGGCGGGGTGCGCTGGACGCGCGACGACAAGACGACGGGCTATTCCGCGGCGGTGCTGAACGGCCGCTCCATCGCCGGCGGCCTGGTGGCGGTGCAGACGCTCGGCGTGCAGGCGCAACGCCTGGCCCAGGCCGGCGATCTGGCCGGCGCCCAGCGGCTGCAGCAGCAGATCACGGCCATCCTGACGGGCCTGGCCACGCCGGGCGCGGCCAATCTGCCCGTGGCTTCGGGCCTGCCGCTGTTCGGCGTCACCGCCCAGCCGACCGCCAATAACGGCGACCTGATCCAGGCGGATCACGAGGACGACGGCTTCACCTGGCGTCTGACGGCGCGCTACGCCCTGTCGGACGACGCCAGCCTGTACGCCAACTATGCGCGCGGCCGTCGCCCCGAGGTGCTGGAAGTGCGCGGCCCGTCCGTTCCGCTGGGCGCCCCGACCTTCGAGGTGATCCCCGCCGAAACCGTCGACAGCTTCGAGGTCGGCTACAAGACGGCGCTGATGGATCGCCGCCTGCGGCTGGACGGGGCGGTGTTCCACTACGCCTACGACAACTTCCAGACGACCGAGCAGGACGGCGCCCGCTTCGTCACCGTCAATGCGGGCAAGGCCAACGCCTATGGGTTTGAGGGCCAGGTCGCCTTCGCGGCGACGTCGACCTTCGATCTGTTCGGCACCTACGGCTACAACCACTCGCGCTTTGACGGGGGCGCGCGCGACGGCAACCGCTTCCGCCTGTCGCCGGACCACATGGCCTCGATCGGCGCGACGTGGCGTCTGCCGGTCGAGACCGGGACCATCGAGGTCCAGCCGACCTACACCTGGCAGTCCAAGGTCTTCTTCGATGACGACAACGACCGCCCGGAGCTGCAGACCGGCAACTTCGTCGCCGACACGGTGCAGGACGAATATCAGGACGGTTACGGCCTGCTGAACCTGCGGGTGCGCTACGCCCCGTCGTCGGGGAACTGGGGCGTCGAGGCCTTCGGCGACAACCTCCTGGACGAGGAATACATCAAGGACGCGGGCAACACCGGCGATGCGCTGGGCCTGCCGACCTTCATCGCCGGACGGGGCGCCAGCTACGGCGTCGCCTTCACCCTGCGCTACTGAGGAACAGAGCCATGACCATGAACCGTCGCGGCCTTCTGGGCCTGTTCGGCGCGGGCGCGGCGGCGGGCTGCGCCACGGTTCCGACGGGCGAAGGCGTCGCTGTCGCCTTCGCCCACGGCGTGGCCTCGGGCGATCCGGCGACCGACCGGGTGATCCTGTGGACGCGCGTCACCCCGGCGGACGGCCAGGCCGGGCCGGTCTCGGGCGCCTGGCGCGTGCTGGACGGGCAGGGCGAACGGGTCGTCGCTTCGGGCCGGTTCGAGACGGGGCCTGAGCGCGATTATACGGTCAAGGTCGACGCGGCGGGCCTGCGCCCCGACCGCGACTATCGTTACGACTTCGCCGTGGGCGAGACGCGCTCGCCTGCGGGCCGCACCCGCACCCTGGCGGCGGAGGGCGCGGCGCCGGTCAATCTGGCGGTGGTGTCGTGCCAGCTGCACCCCGGCGGCCTGTTCAACGCCTATGAGGCGATCGCCGCCCTGCCGACCCTCGACGCCGTGGTCCACCTGGGCGACTACATCTACGAATACGGGGCGGATTCCGACGCCTATGGCATGGCGACGGGGCCGAAGCTGGGCCGCGTGCCCGAGCCGGCGCACGAGATCGTCTCCCTGGCCGACTATCGGCTGCGCCACGCCCAGTACAAGCGCGACGCCGACCTTCAGGCCGCCCACGCCCGCGCGCCCTTCATCTGCGTCTGGGACGACCACGAGACGGCCAACGACGCCTGGCTGCACGGCGCCGAGAACCACCAGCCCGAGACCGAAGGCGACTTCGCTCTGCGCAAGGCGGCGGCGCTGAAGGCCTATTATGAGTGGATGCCGATCCGCGAAGCCGCGCCCGGCGCGCTGAAGGAGGCGATTCACCGCAGCTTCCACTTCGGCGATCTGGCCAGCCTGCTGATGGTCGAGACCCGCCTGACCGGCCGCACCGAACCGCTGGCCTATGACAAGGATCTGACCGCCAAGGACGGGCCGGACGGCGAGCCGGTGCTGGACCTGGACGCCTTCCGCGCCAAGCTGAACGACCCCGCCCGCGATCTGATGGGACCGCAACAGCGCGACTGGCTGAAGCGCGAACTGATCGCCTCCAAGGCCAAGGGCCGTCCGTGGCAGGTGCTGGGCAATCAGGTCGTCATGGCGCGCGTGGCCGGTCCCGACGTGTCGCGCACCCTGACCGAGGCTCAGGTTCAGGGGCTGATGGCCCAGATCCCCGAAGCCTATCGCGACCAGTTCGAACAGGCCCTGTTCCTGTTCAAGATGGGCCTGCCGTTCAACCTCGACGCCTGGGACGGCTATCCGGCCGGTCGCGAGCGGCTCTACGCCGCCTTCGCGGAGGCGGGGGTGCAGCCCATCGTCCTGGCGGGCGACAGCCACGCCTTCTGGGTCAATGAGCTGAAGGACGCGAGCGGCGCGCGCCGGGCGGTCGAGTTCGGGACCAGCGCAGTCTCCAGCCCCTCGATCGGCGACGCCGTCGGCGGCTTCTCCCTGGGCGCGGCGCTGATGCAGGCCAATGACGAAGTGCGCTTCTGCGACCAGTCGGCCAAGGGCTTCATCCTGCTGACCCTGACCGAGGATCGGGCCGAGGCGGCCCTGATGCAGGTCTCGACCATCTTCGCCAAGCCGTTCGAGGTCACGACATTGAAGCGGGTTGGCGTGAACCGCGCCGATGGAGCGATCACGGGCGTCTGAGCGCCAGCTTCTTTTCTGGCCTGGCTCCGGTCCGCCCCGCCGTGCGGCGCGGACCGGATCACAGCCTCAGGCGGCGAGAATTTCGTCGGCCGGGCCGAAGAACTCATAGTGGATGCGGTCGGCCGGGACGCCGGCGTCGCGCAGGTCCGACACCAGGGCGCGCAGGAAGGGACGCGGGCCGCACAGATAGTAGTCGGCCTCCTGGATCGGCGTCTGCTGGCTCAGCCAGGCGCCGGAGATGCGCCCCGCATGGTCATGGCCGTCGCCGTCATTGGCGGGCGCCTCATAGAAGACGGTGCTGCGCGCGCGCGGATGGGCCGCCGTCAGGGCGCGGATGTGCGGCCCCATGGCGTGGGCCCCGGCGTCATAGGCGCCGTGGACATAGTGGACCTCGGTGTCCGCCTTCTCGGCGACCAGGGCCTCCAGCATCGACACCATCGGCGTCAGGCCGACCCCGCCGGACAGCAGGACGACCGGGCGCGGCGGCGTCTCGGGCAGGAAGAAGTCGCCCGCCGGAGCCCCGACCTTCAGCACCATGCCGACGCGGGCGTTGTCGTGCAGCCAGCCCGAGGCCAGACCCTTGTCCTCGCGCTTGACCGAGATGCGATAGGTCACGTCGTTCGGAGCGCAGGAGATGGAGTAGTTGCGCTTGATCGGCGGATGGCCGGGGACATCGAACCAGAAGGTCAGATACTGGCCGGGCCGATGACGCAGAACCGGGCCGCCGTCCTTGGGCTTGAGCACGAAGGAGGTGATGACCGAGCTTTCGGGCCGCACCTCGACCACCTCGAAGGCGCGCCAGCCGTTCCAGCCGCCGTGGGCCGCCGCCAGGTCTTCATAGATGGCCGCCTCGCGGGTGATCAGGATGTTGGCCAGGAACCAGTAGGCCTCGCCCCAGGCGGTCATGATCTCCTCGGTCGCGGCCTCGCCCAGCACATGGGCGATGGCGCCCAGCAGGGCGTTTCCGACGTGCGGATAGTGTTCGGGCAGGATCTGCAGGCCGACGTGCTTCTGGGCGATGCGCTCGACCGCGGCCGCCAGGGCGCCCAGGTTATCGATGTTGGCGGCGTAGGCCAGGATGGCGCTGGTCAGGGCGCGCGGTTGCGATCCGGCGTCGCCGTGGTGCGACTGGTTGAACAGGTCGCGGATCTCGGGGTTCTGGAACATCCGCGAATACATCTCGCGGACGATGTCGAGGCCGTGGGCCTCGAGCGCGGGAACAGTGGCTTTGACAAGCGCGATCGTGCGCTCGCTGAGGGCTTGAGCCATCAGGAAACTCCTAGGCGTTGCGATGTGGAAGGGGAGGAAGGAGAAGGCTGCGCCCTAGCCGTCGGGCGGCCGGTCGTAGAAGTCGACGCGCGTCTTCATCGGCCCCAGAGGCTCGACGAAATGAACCTGCTGCGGTCCGATGCGGCCCGGCGTTCCGGGCTTCAGGACGGTGGACATGTGCGGGTCGCTATAGGTCAGGCGAACCTCGCCCTCCAGCACCTGAATCAGGCCCCAGGTTCCGGCCTTGAGGCTGTGTTCGGACCGCAGGGCGGGGGGCAGGGTGGCGGCGTCGAACACAGGTGTGGAGCGATAGGGCGCGGGCGGCGAAGCGCCGCCCGTCGGCTGTGGTTGCTGGCTATGCGAGCGGCCGTTCATCGCCTTCGCTCCATTGATGCATTGATAATGCATCTATAGCTCGCGTTTGAAACATGCAACGAGGATGCATATAATTTTCTGCGGCGCGATGACGCGCTGATTGTCGAGGCTCCTGAGAGGCTGAATGCGCCTGACGCGCTACACCGACTACGCCATGCGGGTGCTGCTCTATCTGGGGGCGCGCCAGGATCGGCTGTGCTCGATCGCCGAGATCGCCCAGGCCTACGGCATCTCGCAGAACCATCTGATGAAGGTGGTCAGCGACCTGGTGAGCGCGGGTTATCTGGTCAGCGTGCGCGGGCGGTTCGGCGGGGTGCGGCTGGCGCGTCCGCCGGATCAGATCAACGTCGGCGCCGTGGTGCGCCATACCGAGGACGGCTTTGATCTGGTCGATTGCGGCAGTTGCGTCATCGCCCCGGCCTGCGGCCTGACGGGCGCCCTGCATCAGGCCCTGGCCGCCTTCATGAAGGTTCTGGACGGCTACACCCTGGAGAATCTGCTCAGCCGCCGGATCGACATGGCGGGCCTGTTCGCCGCCGCGCCGGCGGCTCAGGAAGCGGCGAACGCCAGCTGACGCTCCAGCAGCAAGGCCATGATCTCGGCGCCCAGTTGCATGTCCGAGACCGGACCGAAACGGCGGGTGCGCATCCTCCCCTGCCGATCGACCAGCACCAGACTGGGCGTGCCCTGTAGGTTATAGGCGGTCATGGTTCGCGGCGCGGTCGTCGTTTCGGACGGCGCATCGACGGCGACGGGAAAACGGCAGCCGTTGTCCGTCAGCCATCGAGCCAGGCCCGCGCGATCCGACTGTTGCTCGTGATGTTCGAACACGCTGTGCACGCCGAGCACCACGACCTCGCCCGAGGTAAAGGTTTCGGCGACGCGGCGGGCCTGAGGCAACGCATAGTGCGAACACCCGGGGCACAGGCGTTGCAGAAAGACGATGCAGACCACCTTGCCGGCCAGGTCCGTCAGGCGCACCGGCTCCGGGGCGTTCAGCCATTCGGCGGCTTCGATCGGCGGTGCGGGACGAGGCATGGGCGGTCTCTTTGTCGATATCAGCGCGCCGATGGAGGCCGGACCTGGAATCGAACCAGGCTGGACGGATATGCACTCCGTCGCGTGACCGCTCCGCCATCCGGCCTTCGGCGTGTCGAGCTTCGATAGCAGGCGACGACCGACTTGGCCTCGGCCGGTTTGCACGTCTTCAAGGGGCCGGTTTCGTCGCGGTCAGCCGCTTTACCGCGCGTCGCAATTCATCGTCATCCAGGCTGGCGAAGCCCAGGCGGAAGGCGTTCAGCCTTTGCGCCGGGTCCAATTGCAACTGGCCGCCGTGGGTGAGCATCAGGCCCGCCTTTTCCGCGGCCGCGGCCCAGGCGGCGGCGTCGATGGAAGCGTTCACCTTCAGCCACAGGGCCAGGCCTCCAGCGGGGCGTTCGAACGTCGCCGCGTCGCCCAGTGCCTGGGCGATTTCGGTTGCGAGCAGGTCGCGGCGCTGTTCATAGATGCGGCGCGCCTTGCGCGCGTGACGGCCCAGGTCGCCTTCGTCGATCAGCTTGGCCAGGGCGTGTTCCAGCGGCACGTCGCCCTGCCTGTCCACGGCTTCGCGCAGCCGCGCCATGCGCGCCAGGATCGGCCGGGGCCCGGTCGCGTAGCCGATGCGCAGGGCCGGAGCCAGCAGCTTGGAGACCGAGCCGATGTGCACCACCCGGTTCTCCGCCTGGGCGCGGGAGGCCAGCGGCAGCACGGGGCGGCCCTCGAAGCGGTATTCGTGGTCGTAGTCGTCCTCGATCAACGTCAGGCCATGGCGGCGGGCCAGATCCAGCAGCCGCAGCCGCCGCCCGGCCCCCAGCGTCACCGTGGTCGGATACTGATGGTGCGGCGTGACATAGACGGCGCGGATCTCCGGGTCGCGCGCCAGCAGGGCCTCCAGCCGGTCGACGTCCAGACCCTGGCCGTCGACGGGGGCGCCGACCACGCGGGCGCCCGCCGCGCGGAAGGCCTGCCAGGCCAGCGGATAGCCGGGATCCTCGACCGCGATCGCCTGACCTGGCTCCAGCACGGCGCCCGCCGCCAGGAACAGGGCCATCTGGCTGCCTCGCGTCACCAGCACGTCGTCGGCGCCCGCCGTCAGGCCGCGCTCGGCCGTCAGATAGCGGGCCAGGGAGGCGCGCAGCGGCGGCGCGCCGCGCGGATCGCCATAGCCGGTCAGCATGCGCAGGCCCGCCGCCGACACCGCCCGGCGAAAGGCGCGCGCCAGTTCCGCGCCGGGCATCAGTCGGGCGTCCGGCGCGCCGTCCGAAAAGCGCAGGGGCGCAGGCGTCGCGCTCGGCCGCAACGGCGAAATCGGCGCCGCCTCGCTTTTGTTCCAGCCGCGGACGCCCAGGTCAGGCAGATCGCGCGCGACATAGGTGCCGCGCGACGCCTCGGCCGCCAGCCAGCCCTGCAGGATCAGCTCCTGATAGGCAGCATCGATCGTGTTCCGGTGCAGGCTTAGCGTCGCCGCCAGGGCGCGCGTGCCCGGCAGGCGGTCGCCCGGCTTCAGCCGCCCGCGCTCGATCTCGCGGATGATGGAGGCGGCCAGGTTGATGAAGATCGGCTGGGCCGGGTTGTCGATCAACTCGATGACGATGGCGCTTCGCCCCATAAACCGGCCTATCCATTTTGAATAAAGCGGCTCTTAGCGGCAGGCCGTCAGATGGGTATCCCACGCTCGATCCCGCACAGCAACACCGCTGTCGGACAGAGCGAAGGGATAGGCGTCATGGCCCGCAAAGCTGTTTTCTATCATGCCGGATGCACCGTCTGCGTCGATGCGGAGCAGCGTTTCGCCGGGGCGCTGAACCCGGCTGACTACGCCGTCGAGGTCGTCCATCTGGGCGAGGCGCCGGGCCGCCTGGATGAGGCTGAGGCCGCGGGCGTCAAGTCGGTGCCCGCCTTCGTCATCGACGGCGCCGTCTATCACATCAACCACGGCGCGGACCTGTCCGCCCTGCGTTGAACGACGTTCGGCCCTCGCCCTCTCCCCCGAGGCGAAGGCCGCTTGGCGGGTCGGCGTCCCTCCTCCTCAGATCGGCCCGACCCGCCCCTTTTTTATCTGACTGACGGAGACGGCATGACTTCCGAACTGGCGACGCGGGCTCTGGACCCGCAACTGGCCCAAGCCCTGATGCTGGAGCGCCAGCGCCAGCAGGACAGCATCGAGCTGATCGCGTCCGAGAACATCGTCAGCGCCGCCGTGCGTCAGGCGCAGGGCTCCGTCCTGACCAACAAATACGCCGAGGGCTATCCGGGCCGCCGCTACTATGGCGGGTGCGAGGCGGTCGACATCGCCGAGAAGCTGGCCATCGAGCGCGCCTGCACCCTGTTCGACACGGCCTACGCCAACGTCCAGCCGCACTCGGGCGTCAACGCCAACCTGGCCGTGCTGTTCGCCCTGATCAAGCCGGGCGACCGCATCATGGGGCTGGACCTGGCCTGCGGCGGCCACCTGACGCACGGCTCGCCGGTCAGCCTGTCGGGCCAGTGGTTCGAGGTCAGCGCCTATCGGGTGCGCGAAGACGACGACCTGATCGACTATGACGACATGGAACAGCGCGTTCTTCAGGATCGGCCGCGCCTGATCTATGCGGGCGGCTCGGCCTATCCGCGCCGCATCGACTTTGCCCGGATGCGCCAGATCGCGGATCAGGTCGGCGCCTATCTGGTGGCCGACGTGGCCCACTACGCCGGGCTGATCGCGGCGGGCCTCTATCCCAATCCGACGCCGCACGCCCATGTCACCACCTCGACCACGCACAAGACCCTGCGCGGACCGCGCGGCGGCCTGATCCTGTGCAACGATCCCGAGTTGGCGCGGCGCATCGACAAGGCGGTCTTCCCCGGCACGCAAGGGGGACCGCTGATGCACGTCATCGCGGGCAAGGCGGCGGCCTTCCACGAGGCGCTTCAGCCGGACTTTGTCGAATATTCAAAGGCGGTGATCGAGAACGCGCGCGTGCTGGGCCAGACGCTGGCGGACGGGGGTCTGCGCCTCGTGTCGGGCGGTACGGACTGCCATCTGGTGCTGGTGGACTTGCGCCCCTTCGGCCTGACCGGCAAGGCGGCGGTCGAGGCGCTGGAGGATCATGGCCTGATCGCCAACAAGAACTCGGTCCCCTATGACACGGCCTCGCCGATGGTGACGTCGGGGCTGCGGCTGGGCTCGCCGTCCTCGACCTCGCGCGGGTTCGACGCCGAGGCTTTCCGCACGGTCGGCGGCATGATCCTGACCATCCTCAAGGGTCTGCGCGACGGCGATCTCGACAGCGCGGCGGTGAAGGCGCAGGGAAGAGAACTGACGCGGGCCTATCCGATCGCCGGACCGGCGCTGACGCCCGCTTAAGGAGGTTCCGAACGCGCGTGCGGGTCATCTCGATTCAAAGCCAGGTCGTCTACGGCCACGTCGGCAACAGCGCGGCGGTCCAGCCGATGCAGGCCATGGGGCTGGAGGTGGCGGCGGTGCCGACCACCCTGCTGTCCAATCACCCGCACTATCCGACCATGCGCGGCCGGATTCTGGAGACGGAATTGGTCGCCGACCTGTTGCTGGGGGTCGAGGAGCGCGACCTGCCGATGACGGCCGGAGCGGTGGTCACGGGCTATATGGGTTCGGCCGCCAATGCGGCGGCGACGGCGGGTTTCCTGCGGCGCTGGAAGGCGCAGAACCCCGCCCTGCTGCACATCTGCGACCCGGTGATCGGCGACGATGATCTGGGCGTCTTCGTCGCCGATGGCCTGATCGAACAGTTCCGCGACGAGCTGACGCCGATGGCCGACATCATCACCCCTAACCAGTTCGAGCTGGGCCGACTGGTCGGCGAACGGCCCGATACGGTCGAGGGGGTGATCGAGGCGACGCGCATCCTGAACGCGCGGGGAACCGGGCGGACGGTGGTGACGGGCTGCGTCCTGGCCGACACGGCGCCGGGCGAGGTCGAGACGGTGGCGGTCGACGGCGGCGTCGCCCATCGCACCTCCATCCCTCGCATCCCGATCCGGCCCAGCGGCACCGGCGACCTGTTCACCGCATACCTGACCGGCTGGCTGATGCGCGGCGAGGGACTGGCCGAGGCCGCCGCCCGCGCCACCGCCGGGGTCCAGACCGTTCTGCTGCGGACCCAGGCGGCGGGCGCTTTCGAGATGCGCCTGACCGAGGACTGAAAGCCCTCAGCCGAAGCCGGCGACGGCGGCGATCACCCGGTCCTGCACGGCCTCGTCCAGATAGGCGCTCATCGGCAGGCTGACGACCCGTTCGGCCTTGGCCTCGGTCACGGCCAGACCGCCGGGGCCGACCGGGTGCTGGCGATAGGCGGGCTGGCGGTGCAGGGGGATCGGATAATAGACGGCGGTCGGCACGCCCTCAGCCTTCAGATGGGCGGCAAGGGCGTCGCGGTCGTCATGCTCGACGGTAAATTGCGCCCAGACCGAGCGGCCGCCGGAAATGACGACCGGCGTCGCCGCCACACGACCGGCCAGCCCCTGCACATAGCGGTCGGCGATGTGGTTGCGGCGTTCGATCTCGTCCGGGAAGATCTTCAACTTCTCCAGCAGGACGGCGGCCTGCAACGTGTCCAGCCGTCCGTTCATGCCCAGGCGCGGGTTCAGATATTTGGGGTCGTGCGCAAAGCCCTGCGCCGCTGCATCCGCCGCCGTCGCCTGTCCGTGGACGCGCAGGGAAACGAGGTGATCCATCAGCGCCTCATCCTTCATCAGCACCGCCCCGCCGTCGCCATAGGCGCCCAGCGGCTTGGCCGGGAAAAAGCTCAGCGTGGTGGCGTCGACCCAGTGGATCGGGTGTTGGCCGTTCAGGGTGCAGCCGAACCCCTGCGCCGAATCCGCGATCAGCTTCAGCCCGTGTTTCTGGGTGATTTGTGACAGAGCAGGATAGTCCGCAGGCTGGCCGAACAGGTCCACGGCGATGACGGCGCGGGGCGTCAGCACGCCTTCGCGCTCGACCGCCTCGACGGCGGCGCGCAGGTGGTCGGGGTCGATCGTCCAGGTGTCGGGGCGGATGTCGACGAAGACCGGCGTGGCGCCCGCCAGCGCCACCACTTCGGCCGTGGCGGCGAAGGTGAAGGCGGGGCAGAAGACGGCGTCTCCCGGCCCCACGCCCCACGCCATCATCAGCAGCACCAGCGCATCCGTTCCATTGGAACAGGACAGGGCGTGGGGCGCCTGACCGAAGTCGCACAGGGCC
Organism: Brevundimonas sp. 357; assembly: GCF_003938605.1. Taxonomy (GTDB): domain Bacteria; phylum Pseudomonadota; class Alphaproteobacteria; order Caulobacterales; family Caulobacteraceae; genus Brevundimonas. The sequence goes on from NZ_RHWX01000015.1 coordinate 41,769, forward strand.
TGTTCAAAGGCGCCGACCGCCGGGCCCATGATGTACTGGCCGCTGGCCGCGACCTCCATCAAGGCGGCGTCGATGTTCGCGCCGATGCGGCGGCGCTGGCTGAGAAGATCGATGAAGGGAATGGACACGCGGTTACTCCGGGGAGGGGAGGAAAATCAGGCCAACTGGCTCAGGCCAGACCGGGCCAGTAGTGGGCGTTCGGCGTCGGGCGCGGGCCGAAGATGGCCTGACCGACCCGCACCACGGTCGCGCCTTCGCGCACCGCCAGTTCGTAGTCGCCGGTCATGCCCATCGACAGGCCGGTGATGCGCGCGTCGATGCGCTCGGCCCTGTCGCGCAGGGACCGCAGCAGGGTGAAGCAGGGCCGCACCCGGTCGGGATCGTCGCTGAACACGGCCAGCGTCATCAGCCCCTGCGGCTTCAGCCGGGGAAAGGCTTCCAGCCGTTCGATGAAGTCCAACGCATCGTCGGGACGCAGGCCGAACTTGCTCTCCTCGCCCGAGGTGTTGACCTGGACATAGACCTTCATGTCGCGCCCGTCGGTCTCCAGCCGCTTGTTCAGCACCTCGGCCAGCTTGAGGCTGTCCAGCGCATGAAACTCGTCGGCCAGACGGGTCAGGTATTTGACCTTGTTCGACTGCAGATGGCCGACGACGTGCCAGCGCATCGACAGGTCGGCCATGGCCTCGGCCTTGTCGCGGGCCTCCTGCAGCTTGTTCTCGCCGAAGTCGGTGACGCCCGCCGCCCAGGCTAGTCGCAGAATCTCGGCCGGCACCGTCTTGGTGATGGGCAACAGGCGCACGCTGTCGATCGGCCGCCCGACCTGTTCGCAGGCGGCGGCGATGCGGCGATGAACCAGCGCCAGATTGGCGGCGAACCGCTCGCGCGGGTCAGGCCCGAAGCGTTCGAGGTTTTCAAGTGAAAGGGTCACGAAACATACTCCCGACACAGGCGACGGCCCAGCCGCGCGATGACTTCATAGTCGATGGTCGCGCCTTCCAGCGCCAGTTGTTCCGGCGTCCGATTGGGGCCGAGCAGCTCCACCTGATCGCCCGGTTTCAGCGCATCGGGCCGCAGGGCGCTGATATCCACCACCAGACTGTCCATCGAGATGCGCCCGGCGAAGGGCAGCAACCGCCCCTCGAACGCGGCGGCGCCGGTGGCCGACAACTGACGCGGCCAGCCGTCGGCATAGCCCACGCCGATGGTCGCCAGACGCATGCCCTTCGCCGCCGTGACGGCCCAGCCGTAGCCGACGCCCGCGCCCGCAGGCACGTCGCGGGTCTGGATGACGCGGCCCGTCACCTCGACCACCGGCTGCATGGCCTTGGCTGAGGGCGAGGCGTCCAGTCCGAACAGGGCGGCCCCGACCCGGCACAGGTCATAGTGATAGTCTTCGCCCAGCCAGCACCCGGCCGAGTTGGCCAGCGAGCGCTCAACGCCCTGCGGCGCGTGGGCCAATATGCGCTCGAAAGCCTGTCGCTGGCGCGCATTGCCCGCGTGGCCGGGGGTGTCGGCGACGGCCAGGTGGCTGAGGATCAGGCGCGGTTCGATCCAGCGGATCGGGCCCTCCGGGTCAAAGGCCCATGCGGCGTCCTCTAGCGGCAGGCCCAGCCGCGACATGCCGGTGTCGAACTGGATCGCCGCCGCCAGCGGCCGCCCGACGGCCCGGCCCAGACGCGCCCAGCCCTCCATCTGCTCGCGGCTGTTCAGCACCGGGATCGCCCCGGCGGCCAGGGCGGCGTATTCGGCGCCCGGCGCCAGGCCGTTCAGCACGAATAGTTCGGCGTCGGCGGGCAGGACGCGGCGCAGCTCCACCGCCTCGAACAGATGGGCGACGAAGAAGGCCCGGCATCCGGCGTCATAGAGGGCGGGCGCGATGCGGGCCGCGCCCAGACCATAGGCGTCGGCCTTGACCACGGCGGCGCAGGCGGCGGGGGCGATCCTGTCCCGCATGGCGCGATAGTTGGCGGCGACGGCGCCAAGGGAAACGCGAATCCGGCCGCCGCCGTGGTCGGATCGGCGGCCCGGCTGATCGGTCGGGAACAGGGCGAGGGCAGGCAAGGGACGGGAACTCTCACGGCGTCGGCTGACCGCCGACCTCCGCACCCTAGACGGCGCTGTCCCGGCCATTCCCCGCCACGTCGGCGCAGATCGTCAGACCGCTTTGTAAGCGTCGATCACGCGGGGAACAGCTTCGCCAGCCGATCGACGGCGGCGTCGATCTCGGCCGGGGTCGAGGCGGCGAAGCCCATCAACCAGCCGGGGCGGCCCGCGCCTGCGTCGTGCAGGGGCGTCAGGCCGGTCAGGTGGACGCCGACGCGCCGGGCCGCGCGCACCGTCTCGGCCTCGTCGAAGCCGTCCTTCAGGAAGCAGGGCATCTGGAGGCCCCCGGCGGGCCGGTCGGGCGTGACGACGTGAGGCAGGCGCGCCGTCACCGCCGCCTCCAGCGCGTCCAGCCGTTCCGCATAGACGCCGCGCATGGCGCGGACATAGGCGCCGAACCGACCGTCCTCGATGAAGCGCGCCAGCGTCAGCTGGGCCACCGAGGCGGTGAAGCCGTCCATCAGGCTGCGCGCCGCCACCATCGGCTCGACCAGCGGGCGCGGCAGGATCAGATAGGCCAGCCTCAGACCCGGAAACAGCGACTTGGTGAAGGTGCCCAGATACAGGGTCCGGTCATGCGGGTCCAAGCCCTGAACGCAGGCGGTCGGCCGCCCGGCGTAGTGGAACTCGCTGTCGTAATCGTCTTCCAGAATCCAGGCGTCATGCTCGGCCGCCCACTGGATCAGGGCCAGCCGCCGGTCCAGCGACAGCGTGCGTCCGGTCGGAAACTGGTGCGAAGGGGTGACGAAAACCGCCCGTCCGTCCTCGCGTCGGGCCAGCAGGTCGTCGGTGCGCAGCCCCTGCGCATCGACCGCCACGGGCAGGCGTTTCAGCACCGCCGCGTCCAGCGCCTTGGCGGCGCCCTGATAGGCCGGGTCTTCGATGAAGACGCCGTCGCCGGGATCGGCCAGCACCCGCGCGCACAGGGACAGGGCCTGCTGCGAACTGGTCAGGATCAGGATCTGGTCGGGATCGGCCCGCGCCCCGCGTTCAAGGTTCACATAGCCGGCGATGGCGCGGCGCAGGCGCGGATGGCCCTGCGGGTCGCCGTGGTGCAGGGCGGCGGCGCCCTCCTCGCGCAGGGTCAGGCGGTGCAGCCGGTCCCATTGAGCGAAGGGAAACAGCCGCGTCTCCGGCACGCCGGGTGAAAAGGCCAGCGGAGCGTAAGGATCGCGCAGACCTCCGCTGTCGGCCATCGCCTGCCCGCGCTTGCTCAGGGTCGGCGCCGTCGCCGGTTGCAGGGCCGGGCGGCGGCCCGCCGGGCGCAGCACCCCGCGCTTCAGGCCCAGTTCGGTCAGCTCGCAGACGAAGCTGCCGCTGCCGACGCGCCGCTCGATGAAGCCCTCGGCGTGAAGTTGGGCATAGGCCGTCTCGACCGTGTCGCGCGACACGCCCAGCGACCGGGCCAGCGTCCGCGATGACGGCAGGGGCCGCCCCGCCGTCAGCGAGCGCTCGACGATCAACTGACGCACGGCGCGCTGGATGCGGGCGTGCAGGGGCAGGCCGGACTGGGCCGGGTGGTCCATGAAGGCCTGGACGGATTCCAGCTGGGCGCGCTTCAGCAATGGTCTGCGTCTTCTTTCCAAAGTGGCCGGAATGATCCGGCCAATGCGGCGTTAGGTGTCACGCCCCCGGCGGGATGGCAATGTCGCCGCCCGTCCTGTGATGGGATGTGATGTCATGGGCGCTTTCGATTTCGCCGACTTCTTCAGCCGCGATCTGGACGATCTGAAGCAGGAGGGCCGCTATCGCGTCTTCGCCGATCTGGAGCGGTTGGCCCCTGACACCCCCTATGCGCGCGATCATCGGCGCGGGCGGACCATCACCATCTGGTGCTCGAACGACTATCTGTCGATGGGCGTCCACCCCGAGGTGGTCGAGGCGGCGCAGGCCGCGATCCGCACCTATGGCGCGGGCGCCGGCGGGACGCGCAACATCTCGGGCACCAGCCACGAACACGTCCTTCTGGAGCGCGATCTGGCCGATCTGCACAGCAAGGAGGCGGCGCTGCTGTTCACCTCGGGCTATGCGGCCAATGACGCGGCCCTGTCGACGCTGGCGTCGCGCCTGCCGGGGGCGGTGATCTTTTCTGACGCCCTGAACCACGCCTCCATGATCGAGGGCATGCGGCGCTCGGGCGTGGAGAAGCACATCTTCGCCCACAACGACTGGCGCGATCTGGATCGGCTGATGAGCGGGGTCTGCCGCTATCGGCCCAAGCTGGTCTGTTTCGAGAGCTGCTATTCGATGGACGGCGACTTCGCCTCCATCGCCGCCCTCTGCGACGTGGCCGAAAAGCACGGCGCCTTCACCTATCTGGACGAGGTGCACGCCGTGGGCCTGTACGGCGCGCGCGGCGCGGGCGTGGCCGAACGCGACGGCCAGTCGCACCGCATCAGCATGATCCAGGGCACCCTCAGCAAGGGGTTCGGCGCCATGGGCGGCTATGTGGCGGGCGATGCGGCGGCGGTCGATTTCGTGCGCAGCCACGCGCCGGGCTTCATCTTCAGCACGGCCCTGCCGCCCTCGGTCGTGGCCGGGGTGCGGGCGGCCCTGCGTCATCTGAAGGCCGACGGCGCGCCGCGCCGGGCGCTCGCCGCGCGCGCCGCCTCGATCAAGGCGGGGATGCAGCGGCTGGGCCTGCCGGTCCTGCCCAGCCCCAGCCATATCCTGCCGGTGATGATCGGCGACGCGGCCACGGCGCGGGCGGTGACGGACGCCCTGATGGATGAGCACGGCGTCTATATCCAGCCGGTCAACTTCCCCACGGTGCCGCGCGGAACCGAGCGGCTGCGCGTCACGCCGACGCCGCTGCACAGCGACGACGACGAGGATCATCTGCTGGAGGCTCTGGCCGCCGTCTGGGCCGATAACCCCGACTGGCGCCGGTTCTCGCGACGGGCGGGTGCGAGTATGGCGCACGCCTGACGTGGTAACGACGCCCCTCGTCGCGTGCAGGCGGCGAGGGGCGAGACGATCAGCGCCGGGTCGCCCGGTTGATCAGGGCGCGGGCTTGCTCGATGGCGGCCGGGGTGGTCAGTTCGCCGGCGTGAATCTTATCGGCCATCTCCATCAGCGAGGCGCTGGTGGCGGCGCCTGTGTCGGCGACCTCCTGGACATGAACGCCGTTGTCGCGAGCTATGACGGCGTCCCAGGCGGTGCGAACCTCGCCCCAATAGTCTTGAGTGGCGGCCCAGTAGTCGTCGCCTAGCTTGGGGTCGAAGGCGGTCGAGGCGTCATAGGTGTTGACCACGTCTTCCTGAACCACGACCAGTGGCTCGCCGCCATTGCGGCCGGTCATCTTTACGTTGTCCTGAATGTGGACCCAGCCGCCGGGCCGTATGACGTGCCGGTTAGTTCCGAGGTAGCGGTCATAGACCGGGTTGCGCACGGCGTCGCGCCGGGCCAGCGGACGCCAGGTCGGACCGGACGTCCAGACGGTCATGCCGTTGTCGTAGGTCCAGCGGCCGACACCGCCGTAACGCGGCGAGTCGTCCGTCTGCCACACTGTCTGGGACCAGGCGCCGCGACGCGCTTCAGCCGACACGGGGGTCAGGGTCCACTGGTTCGGGCCGGCGTAGGTCAGCACGGTTTCGGGTTGATAGACCCAGTCCTGACGCCAGTGCTTGACCAGGACGGTCTGACCCTCGTGGCGCATGACCAGGATGTGCTGCAGGCTGATGCGGTCGCCTTGGTCATAGACGACGCGCACGATCTCGGTGCCGCCGGACCGCTTGGGTTCCAACGGCTGATAGTCCGCCTGCAGGCTGACGGTCTCGCGCATGTCGAAGCGCACGCGATAGTCGCCGACCTGAGCCAGGATGGCCTGACGATCGCGTTCAAAGGCGCTGGCGGGGGCTTGGGTCTGAGTTTGGGCCGCGAGGGCGGCGGGCATGGCCTGGGCGGCGGGCGCGCCGGTCAGCAGGGCGGCGGCGATCAGGATGGCGCGCATGGGGGTTCCATTTGCTTGCGGGGTGCGGGGCTTAAGCTTGCGCTTCTGGGTCATGGTCGGGTTCACAGGCGGACGCTCAGGGAGACGCCGACGTTGCGGCCCGGCTGGGTGAAGGCGTCCAGCGTTGCGGGACTGGCGCCGACGGCGGGGCGGCTCAGGCCGCGTACGTCGCTCCACCAGGCGTATTTCTCGTCGAAGACGTTGAAGACGCCGGCGCGCAGGGTGGCCCGCTCAGCCACGTTCCAATAGGCGGTGACGTCCAGCAGGGTGAAGGAGTCGCCCGGCCAGCACAGGCCGCCGCCGCACTCATGGTTCGATTTCTTGTCCGACCAGGTGACGGTGGCGCTCCCGCCCCAGACGCCCGAGGGCGCGGCGTAGTTCAGGCCGCCGACCAGCTTGATCGGATCGACGCTGGTCAGGGCGCCGCGCTCGTCCTGCGTCTCCTGTTCGCCGTCGGCGAAGGAGGCGGCGACGATGGTCGAGAAGCCGTTGTCCCAATGGATGTCGCCGCGCGCTTCCAGACCCCAGATCTTCACCGTGGTCAGGTTGACGTACTGATAGATCAGCGGATCGACGCCGGGACGACCCGTGCCGCGCACCACCACCTGGTTGATGAAGTCGTCGTATTCCGTGCGGAAGGCCGTCGTCTGCAGCGACAGGTTCCCGCCGAAGAGGTCCAGGTTGCGGAAGCGGAAGCCGCCCTCGATGCTCTCGCTCGTCTCGGGCTTCAGGTCCGGGTTGGGGATGGACTCATAGCCGAACACCGGGTTGGCGAAGAAGTTGTTCACCTGCATCGGCGAGGGCGCCTTGAAGCCCTGGGCGTAGTTGGCGAAGACGCCGAAGTGGTCGTCGGCCCAGTAGATGACGCCGATCTTGGGCGACAGATGGCCGTCGCTCTGCTTCTCGGCGGCGGCGGGGAAGAGGGCGTCCTTCTTGGGCGTCAGCTCATACCAGTCGTAGCGCAGGGCCGGGATGATGCTGAGGCGGCCGCCCAACAGGTCGATCTCGTCCTGAATGAACAGGCCCGCCAGGTCGAACTCGGTCTTGGGGAAGGGGCGGGTCGGGAAGGTTTCGCCGGTCGGCGGCGCGGTGCCGTCGCGGACGCCTTCCTGGGTCGTGCGCGACCAGTCGGCGCCGAAGGTGACGCGATGGCGGACCGCCTCGCCGCCGAAGCTCTTGGACCCCTGCGCCGCCAGGCCCCAGACGGCGTTGTCGAAGGTCACGTCGCGGGTGCGGTCGCCCGAGACGGTCGCCGGCGGGGCGGCGCCGACGATGGTGGTGATGTCGCGGTCTTCAAAGGTGAACTGGCGGGTCGTCGCCTCCTGCCAGAAGCCGGCGACCGAACCCTTGTCCAGGCCCAGGAAGTCGCTGAAGCGCCAGTCCAGGCTGACGCGGTCGCGCTGGGTCTCGTCCTCGGCCAGAACCTGATTGACGGTGGTGACGGTGGTGCGGCCGGGCATGGCCATGGTGCTGGAGCCGCGGGTGCTCAGGGCGTCGCCGCTCATGTCCTGGTCGAAGTGGTCATAGGTCAGGCGCACGACGTGGTCCGGGTTCACGTCCCAGACCAGCTTGGCCAGCACCGCGTTGGAGGCGAAATCCTGCGGGTTGGGCTGGGTGCGGGCCGCGCCGACGCCGCCCGTCTCGGCCATGTTTTCGGTCTCTTGAGCGTCACGACGGGTGTAGGCCAGCAGGCCCGAGAAGGCGCCGCTGCGCCCGGCCAGGGCCAGGCCCTCGGTCCAGCCTTCATCGGCCGAGTTGTAGCCGACGCGCGCGCGGGCGCCGAAGTTGCGGCCCGCCTCGATGAAGTCGGCCGGGTCTTTCGAGGTGAAGCTGACGGCGCCGGCGATGCCGTCCGAACCATAGAGGGCCGAGGCCGGGCCGCGCAGGATCTCGACCGACTTGACCAGATCCAGGTCGTTATAGCCGCCGCGACCGACCGACTGGGCGCCGAAGGCGAAGCCGTCCGGCACGCGCACGCCGTCCTGCACGATCAGCACGCGGTTGCCGCCCATGCCGCGAATGGTGAAGCCGGAATTGCCGTCGCGCCCGGCGCCCGACAGGGCGGCCGAAAAGCGGGCGGGGCTGGTCGGGACGCTGACGCCCGGTTCGAACCGGATCAGATCCTTGATGTCGGTGACGAGGTTGGTCTCGATATCCTTGGCGGTGATGACGCTGATGCTGGCGGGCACTTCGTCGACGCGGCGCTCGGTGCGGGTGCCGACGACGGTGACCGGGGCCACGCGCACGGGCTCGTTCAGGTCGATCGCATTGTCTTCGACGGCGGGCGCGGCGATGGCGGGAACAGCGGCGGCGAGGGCGGTCAGCCCGACGGAAATCATGAGTAGCGAGCGCATCGGCGAGACCCCGGTTGAAACTGGGCCTGCTTTAATGCGAACGATTATCAGAATCAATCTTAGTCTTTTGACGCTTCAATCGTTCCCGCTACGGTCACAATCGCGCCAACTCGTCGCTTTGACGCAAGCGCGTCATTTCCCTTAGGAAAAACTCTGGTAGAACGAGAAGGCGCGATCCGCAGCCTTTCGGACGCCGTCCCAAAATTTTTTCGGAGATGATCGACACGCCCGTGCCCGCCAGCTTTCTTCTGCTCGTCATTCTCGTCCTGCCCTTCATCGGGGCCATGATCGCCTCGGGGCTACCGCGCCATGCGCGCACCGCTGCGGCCATCCTGTCGTGGATCATCGCCCTGATCAGCGTCGGCTGTCTGGCGGTGCTCTGGCCCAGGTTCCAGGACGGCGAGGTGCTGAAGCTGACCCTGGCATGGCTGCCGTCTCTGGGGGTCAATCTGACCATTCGCCTGGACGGCCTGTCCTGGCTGTTCAGCGCCCTGATCCTGGGGATCGGCGCGCTCGTGGTGCTGTATGCGCGCTACTACATGTCGCCGAAGGATCCGGTGCCGCGCTTCTTCTCCTTCCTGCTGGCCTTCATGGGCGCCATGCAGGGCGTGGTGCTGTCGGGCAATCTGATCCAGCTGGTCGTCTTCTGGGAGCTGACCAGCCTCTTCTCCTTCCTGCTGATCGGCTACTGGCACCAGAACGCCTCGGCGCGCGAGGGCGCGCGCATGGCCCTGTCGATCACGGCGACGGGCGGGGTGGCCCTGCTGGTCGGCATGATCCTGATCGGGCGCATCGTCGGCAGCTATGAGCTGGACGCCGTCATCGGCGCGCGCGACGTCATCCTGGCCAGCCCGCTGTACCCGGTCGCCCTGGGCCTGATCCTGATCGGCGCCCTGACCAAGAGCGCCCAGTTCCCGTTCCACATCTGGCTGCCGCGTGCCATGGCGGCGCCGACGCCGGTCAGCGCCTATCTGCACTCGGCCACCATGGTGAAGGCGGGCGTCTTCCTGCTGATGCGGTTCTGGCCCGTCTTCGGCGAGACCGAGATGTGGTATTTCGTGGTCGGGGGCCTGGGCCTGACGACCCTGTTGGTCGGCGCCTGGTGCGCCATCTTCCAGCACGACCTGAAGGGCCTGCTGGCCTATTCGACCATCAGCCACCTGGGCCTGATCTGTCTGCTGCTGGGCCTGGGGTCGGACCTGGGCGCCATCGCCGCCATCTTCCACACCATCAACCACGCCACCTTCAAGGCCTCCCTGTTCATGGCGGCGGGCATCATCGACCACGAGGCCGGCTCGCGCGACATGCGCAAGCTCAGCGGCTTGATCCGCTTCATGCCGATCACCGCCACCCTGGCCATGGTCGCCGCCGCCGCCATGGCGGGCGTGCCGCTGCTGAACGGCTTCCTGTCCAAGGAGATGTTCCTGGCCGAGGCCCTGGCCAGCACCCAGACCTCGGCGCTGAACCAGGCCCTGCCGGTGCTGGCGACCCTGGCGAGCGCCTTCAGCGTCCTCTATTCGCTGCGCTTCATTCACAGCACCTTCTTCGGCCCGCCGCCGACCGAGCTGGACCGCGTCCCGCACGAGCCGCCGGCCTGGATGCGGCGCCCGGTCGAGGTGCTGGTGGCCCTGTGTCTGCTGGTCGGGATCTTCCCCGCAATCACCGTCGGCCCCTTCCTGCGCAGCGCAGCCGTGACCATGCTGGGCTTTGACCTGCCCCAATACAGCCTGGCCCTGTGGCACGGCTTCAACCTGCCGCTGCTGCTCAGCGTCATCGCCATGGCGGGCGGGATCGGCCTCTATGTCGTGTTCGGCAAGGCGTTGAACGCCAATCCGCGCGGCGGCCCCTGGGGCATGAAGCGGCTGAACGGCGGCTATCTGTTCGAGCGATCCCAGGTCATTCTGATGGACCTGTCGCAGTGGATCGTGCGTCATCTGGGCGCGCGGCGCCTGCAGCCGCAGCTGCGCCTGATCCTGTTGACGGCCCTGCTGTCGGCGGCCGTGGCGGCGGCGGGCGGCTTTGTGCTGACCTGGCCCGAGTTCCGCGTTCCCCAGGCGCACAACCTGGCCTTCGCCGCCCTGTGGCTGGCGGGCGGGGCCTGCGCCCTGGCCGCCGCCTGGCAGGCCAAGTATCACCGCTTGGCCGCCGTCATCCTGATGGGCGGGGCGGGTCTGGCCAGCTGCCTGACCTTCGTCTGGCTGTCGGCGCCCGATCTGGCCCTGACCCAGCTGGTGGTCGAGGTGGTGACGACGGTGCTGCTGCTGCTGGGCCTGCGCTGGCTGCCCAAGCGCCTGGCCGAGATCCATGTGCCCGAGTCCGAGCAGCGCCGCGCCCGCTGGCGTCGTCGTCTCGACCGGGGGATCGCCGTCTGCGCCGGGGCGGGCGTGGCCCTGATCGCCTGGGCCGTCATGGTGCGCCCGCCGGTCGAGGGCGTGTCGCGCTTCTTCGTCGAGAAGGCCTATGAGGAGGCGGGCGGCCGCAACGTCGTCAACGTCATCCTGGTCGACTTCCGCGCCTTCGACACCTTCGGCGAGATCACCGTACTGGGCGTCGTCGGCCTGACGGTGCTGGCCCTGCTGCGTCGCTTCCGTCCGGCCAGCGACAGCCTGTCCCAGCCGATGCAGAAGCGGGTGCAGGACGCCTCGGACCGTGCCCGCGAAGGCCGCACCGAGGGCGACACCCTCAGCGACACCATGATGATCCCCGGCGTGGTGATGCGCTGGCTGTTCCCCTTCATCATCCTGCTGGCCGTGCACCTCTTCCTGCGCGGGCATGACCTGCCCGGCGGCGGCTTCGCGGCAGGGGTGGCGCTGTCGATCGCCTTCATCCTGCAATATATGTCGTCCGGCGCCCGCTGGGTGGAGGAGCGGCTGGAAATTCGCCCGATCATCTGGATCGGCGTCGGCCTGCTGCTGGCCGCGCTCAGCGGGGCGGTGGGCTGGATATTCGATCAGCCCTTCCTGACCACCTATTTCCAGTACGCCGATCTGCCGCTGCTGGGCCGCGTGCCGCTGGCCAGCGCCGTCCTGTTCGACCTGGGCGTGGTGGTGCTGGTGGTGGGCGCCACGGTGCTGGTGCTGGTCGCCCTGGCCCACCAGTCGCTGCGCCGCGCGCGCATCGAGGAAGCCGAGGCCGAAGCGGAAGCCGAGGCAGAGGCCGAGCAGAAGGGAGGGGCGCAATGACCCAGATCGTCCTGGCCCTGGCCATCGGCGTCCTGACCGGTTCGGGCGTGTGGCTGATGCTGCGTCCGCGCACCTTCCAGGTCATCATCGGCCTGTCGCTGGTCTCCTATGCGGTCAACCTGTTCATCTTCTCCATGGGGCGGCTGCGCTCGGCCGCGCCGCCGATCACCAGCAAGGGCGCGGAAGATCCGGCCCTCTACGCCGACCCGACGCCCCAGGCCCTGGTGCTGACGGCCATCGTCATCAGCTTCGCCCTGACGGCTCTGTTCCTGGTGGTGCTGCTGGCCTCGCGCGGCGAGACCGGCAGCGACCATGTCGACGGCCAGGAGGCGTCCGAATGACCGACTGGCAGGAACATCTGATCATCGGGCCGATCGTTCTGCCCATGGTCATCGCCGCGGCCATGCTGCTGTTCGACGAGCGCCGCCGCCTCCTGAAGGGCGGCCTCAGCCTGTTCGCCATGGCGGCCATCCTGGCCATGGCCCTGGCCCTGCTGCACGAGAGCGCGACCGGGGCGACGGGCGGGGGCGACACGGCTCGCGTCTATCAACTGGGCGACTGGCCGGCGCCGTTCGGCATCGTCCTGGTGGCCGACCGTCTGTCGACCTTGATGGTGGCCCTGACCAGCGTCCTGGGCGCCTGCTCCATGATCTTCGCCCTGGCGCGATGGGACCGGGCGGGGCCGCGTTTCCACGCCCTGTTCCTGTTGCTGGTCATGGGGGTCAACGGGGCCTTCCTGACGGGCGACCTGTTCAACCTCTTCGTCTTCTTCGAGATCATGCTGGCGGCCTCCTACGGTCTGGCGCTGCATGGGTCGGGCGAGGCGCGTATCCGGGCGGGCCTGGCCTATATCGCCGTCAACCTGACGGCCTCCATGCTGTTCCTGATCGGGGTCAGCCTGATCTACGGCGTCACCGGCACCCTCAACATGGCCGATCTGGCCGTGCGCATCCCCCAGATCGCCGAGGCGGACCGGGGCCTGTTCCACGTCGGCGCGGCCGTCCTGGGCGTGGCCTTCCTGACCAAATGCGCCATGTGGCCGCTGGGCTTCTGGCTGACCACCACCTATTCGGCGGCCAGCGCCCCGGCCGCCGCGGTCTTCGCCATCCTGTCCAAGGTCGGCGCCTATGTGATCATCCGCCTCAGCTTCCTGCTGTTCGCGCCGGACAGCGGCGCCTCGGCCGGGTTCGGCCAATTGTGGATTCTGTTGGGCGGCCTGGCGACCATCGGCTTCGGCACCGCCGGGATGATCGCCGCGCGCGATCTGTCGATCGCCGCCGCCTACGCCGTCATCGTCTCGTCGGGCACTGTGTTGGCGGCCGTCGGCATCGGCAACACCGACGTCCTGGGCGGGGCGGTCTTCTACCTGGTCGGCTCGACCCTGGCCTGCGGCGCCCTGTTCATGCTGGCCGAGGTGCTGAACCGGGGGCAGGATCCCGGCGCGCGCTCGGGCCGCGCCGTCTTCGAGGACGAGTACATCGATCCCTTTGACGACGAGGAGCGCAACGAGCCCGGTCTGGTCATTCCGGCGGCGGTGGCGGCCCTGGGCGGCGCCTTCCTGATCTCGACCCTGATGATCGCGGGCCTGCCGCCGCTGGCGGGCTTCATCGGCAAGCTGGCGATGATGGACGCCCTGTCGGGCGTCGGCGGCTGGGCGGGCTACACGGTGATCGCGGCCTTGTCCCTGGCGTCGCTGGGCGCCCTGATCGGGCTGACGCGCCTGGGCATGGCGGCCCTGTGGGCGCGGGACGACGACGCCGAGCCGGCGGTCGTGGTCGGCGCCGCCGAGGGCGTGGCCATCGCGGGCCTGCTGGCGGCCTGCATCTTCCTGGCGATCTTCGGCGAGGCGGGCTTCGCCTATGCCGACCACACGGCCGACTGGCTGGTGCGGCCCGACGCCTATGTCCGCGCGGTGCTGGGAGGCGGCTCATGATCCGGGCGGTCCTGCCTCACCCCATCCTGTCGCTGGCCCTGTTCGGGGCCTCGGTGCTGCTCAGTGGATCGGCCGCGCCGCCGTCCCTGGCTCTGGCTCTGCTGATGGCCCTGGCCGCGCCCCACATCATGCGCGCCCTGGAGGTCGAGCCGGTTCGCGTCAGAAAACCGCTGACCCTGCTGAGTTTCGGCCTGGTGGTCGCGCGCGACATCATCCGGTCGAACTGGGAGGTGGCCCTGGTCGTTCTGGGGCAGAACGCCTCGCGCGACAGCCGCGTCTCGGGCTTCGTCCACATTCCGCTGGAGATGCGCGACCGCTACGGCCTGGCGGTGCTGGCGGTGGTCATCACCAGCACGCCGGGCACCATCTGGGTCGAGTATGAGGACGCCACGGGCGTCCTGTTGCTGCACATTTTGGACCTTCGTGATGAGGACGACTGGGCTGACCGCATCAAGAACCGTTATGAGCGCCGCCTGATGGAGATCTTTGAATGAGCGGCGCCGTCTTCTACTGGGCGCTGGTTGTGGCGCAGCTGTTCCTGGCCGGGACGGCCCTGATCGGGGTCTGGCGCATCGCCAAGGGGCCGCGCGCCCAGGACCGCATCCTGGGGCTGGACACCGTCTATCAGGCCGGGATGCTGCTGGTCGTCGCCTTCGGGGTGCGGACGGGCAGCCACCTGTATTTCTACGCGGCCGTCATTATCGGCATGCTGGGCTTCACCTCTTCGGTCGCCCTGGCCAAATTCCTGATGCGCGGCGAGGTGATCGAATGAGCGGCTTTCCCGCAAACGTCCCGGCCTGGGCGGCGCTGCTGGCGGCGGGGCTGGTGCTGGCCGGTTCCGGCCTGACCTTCATCGGCGCATTAGGCCTGGTGCGGCTCAAGACCTTCTACGAGCGGGTTCACGCTCCGACGCTGGGGGCGACGTTGGGCATGTTCCTGATCCTGGGCGGATCGGTGGTCTATTTCACCGCGGCCGAGGGGCGGTTTATGCCGGTCGAGCTGCTGGTGGCGGTCTTCTTCACGGTGACGACGCCGGTGACGCTGATCATCCTGGCGCGCGCGGCCCTGTTCCGCGACCGAACGGATCGCTCCGGCGACGGGGTGCGGGTGCCGCTGGAGGGCGAGTGCGACGGGGTGGTCCGCACGCCGCCGGACCTGGCGGCTATTGATCCTCGTCGAAGCGACGCGCCACAAGGTCGGTAAGGGCGGCGACGGCCTCGGCGGCGTCCGGCCCCTCGGCCTTCACCTCGACGCCGCAGCCGATCCCGGCGCCCAGCATCAGCAGGCCCATGATCGAGCGGGCGTCCACGGTCACGCCGTCGCGCGTCACCTGGATCTCGGATTCGAACTCGGAGGCCAGCTTGACGAACTTGGCCGAGGCGCGGGCGTGCAGGCCGCGCTGGTTGCAGATGTTCAGCACCGCCTGGGCGGAAGGGGCGACGTCGCTCATTTCTCGCCCGCCAGCACCCACGACGCCACCGAGATGTATTTGCGGCCCGCATCCTGGGCGTGGGCCACGCAGGCCTCCAGCGTCTCGCGGCCGCGCACGCTGGCCAGCTTGATCAGCATGGGCAGGTTCAGTCCGGCGATGACCTCGGCGCCGGTCTGCTCCATCACCGAGATGGCCAGGTTGGACGGCGTGCCGCCGAACATGTCGGTCAGCAGGATGACGCCTTCGCCTTCATCGACGGCGGCGGCGGCGTCGACGATGTCGCGGCGGCGCCGTTCCATGTCGTCTTCAGGGCCGATGCAGATGGCGGCGACGCCGCGCTGCGGCCCCACCACGTGCTCCATCGCCGACAGGAATTCGGAGGCCAGGCCCCCGTGGGTGACGATCACCAGCCCGATCATATAGGCTTCACCAAAGACATCCCCAGCTCGCCTCGACGAGCGACAAGCCTCGTTTCATAGGGCAATCGCGGCGCGGATCAAAGGGCGCCGTCGTCGCGCCGTCACGGAAGCGTTGCGACGACGTTCATCGCCGCTGCGACGACCAGGGGCGCCGAGGCGGGGCGAGGGTCCAGAACCAGGCGTGGGATCGCGATTCCGTCGATCATTTCCTGGGCCTTTTCGGGCATCCGCTCGACCGGCTCATGGGTCAGGTGCAGCGACAGGGCGATCCGCGCGAAAGGCAGGAAAGGCCGGTCGACCAGGCCCAGGCCGCGCACCTCCATCCGCCCGGCGATGGTCGCGGGCGCGGCGGCGTAGAGGGCGCCCTCGCAGGCGAAGACATCCACCCAATCGTCGCCTACCAGACGCCAGCCGTGCTGCATCAGCCGCAGGGTCAGGTCGCTCTTGCCGGCGCCGGATCGTCCCTGGATCAGCACGCCGCGCCAGGCGCCGCCGAGCCGGAGCGCGGCGACGGTGGCGTGCAGGGGCTGTCGGGGCGCGGTCATGAGGGTCAGATCACGGGCGCTTGCCCGTCGCCGGCAACCGCACCTCGAAGCGGGCCCCGACCACGGCGCCGTCGGGGCCGGTGCGGTTCTCGGCGTGGACGCGCCCGCCGTGGGCGTCGATGATTTGGCGCACGATGGCCAGGCCCAGGCCCGAGTTGGCGCCGAAGGCCGTGCCCTTGGGCCGTGAGGTGTAGAAGCGCTCGAACACCGTCTCAAGGTTTTCAGCCGGAATGCCGGGGCCGTCGTCTTCAATGCGGACGCGCAGGGGCAGGTCGGGCTGGCTGTCGTCGCGCTCCAGGCTCACCCGCACTTCGCCGTCGGGCGGGCTGAAGGAGCGGGCGTTGTCGATCAGGTTGCGGAACACCTGGCCCAGAGGAATGTCGCGGCCGACGACGCGGGCGCTGTCGGCGGTCAGGACGAAGCGCACCGGGGGCTCGCCCGGCTTCTGACCGGCCTCATAGACGCCGATGATGTCGCCCAGCAGCTCCTTCAGATCGATGGCGCGCGGGCGGTCGCGCGACAGTTCGGCGTCCAGACGCGAGGCGTTGGAGATGTCGGTGATCAGGCGATCCAGCCGCCGCACGTCCTGTTGCAGCAGATTGGTCAGGCGGGCCCTCTGCTCGTCGGTCTTGACCAGGGGCAGGGTCTCCAGCGCCGAGCGGATCGAGGTCAGGGGGTTCTTGATCTCGTGGCTGACGTCGGCGGCGAAGCGTTCGATGGCGTCCATGCGCGTCGACAGGGTGTCGGTCATGGACTCAAGCGCGCGGGCCAGGTCGCCGATTTCGTCCTTGCGGTCTTCAAGGTCGGGCAAGGAGATGGCGCGGGCGCGCTGCAGGCGCACCTGGTCCGCGGCCGCCGACAGCCGCATCACCGGCCGCGCCACGAACAGGTGCAGCACCAGCGACGCCAGCAGATTCACCGCCAGCGCCACCAGGGCGAAGGGCATCAGCGCGCGGCGTTGCGCGTCCAAGGTGGCGTTGACGTCGCCGGCTTCCAAGGTCAGCACGCCCAGCACCTGCTGCACATGGCGCACGGGCAGGGAGACGGAGACGACGCGCTCGCCCTCTTCATTGCGGCGGATGGCGGCCTGAGGCGTGCCCTTCAGGGCGCGTTCGACTTCGGCCGACAGTTCGGCGTTGGCGCGGGCCAACTGCGCGGTTTCGCGCCGCGAAGGCTCTGTCGGGGCCAGGGCCGTGCCCGCCGGGTTGGCCGGGGGCAGGGGGGCGCCGGGGATAGTGTCGCTGACTCGGAAGGAATCCGACACCTCGATCCCGTCCACGTCGAACAGGCGGGCGCGCTGGCCCGCCGGGATGAAGTTGTCGCGCAGCCACAGGGCGGCCGCGCGGTCATCCAGCATGGGATAGGGGTCGCCCTGGGTGATGCCCAGTTCGCCCAGGACGTTGGCCAGCAGTTCAGCCTGGACGCCGAGCGATTCCTGGCGCGCCTCGATCAGGCCGCGCCGCCACTCGTTCAGCAGCAGGGCGCCGCCGAACAGGATCAGCAGACTGAGAAGATTGAGGGCCAGGATGAAGCCGCCCAGGCGCGATCCGCCGAAGCGGAATCGGCGCCGCGCCGGGGCGTCTTCAGGTTCAGCTCTCGCGGTAGCGGTATCCGACGCCATACAGGGTCTCGATAGCGTCGAACTCGGGGTCGACCATGCGGAACTTCTTTCGCATCCGTTTCACATGGCTGTCGATGGTGCGGTCGTCGACATAGACCTGATCGTCATAGGCGGCGTCCATCAGATTGTCGCGGCTCTTCACGAAACCGGGACGCTGGGCCAGGGCCTGCAGCAGCAGGAACTCGGTGACGGTCAGCTTGACCGGCCGCCCGTCCCAGGTCGATTCGTGGCGCGCCGGGTCCATCGACAGCTTGCCGCGCTTGATCGCCTTGCCGGCTTCGACGGCGGCGGGGTCGACGGGGTCCAGACCTTCGACGCCGGCGCGGCGCAGCAGGGCCTTGACCCGCTCGATCAGCAGGCGCTGGCTGAAGGGCTTGTGGATGTAGTCGTCGGCGCCGAGGTTGAAGCCGAGGATCTCGTCGATCTCTTCGTCCTTGGACGTCAGCATGATGACCGGAATGCTGGAGGTCTGGCGCAGGCGGCGCAGCACTTCCATGCCGTCCATACGGGGCATTTTTACATCCAGTATCGCCAGGTCCGGCGGAGTCGTCTCAAGCGCTTCCAGGCCCGAGGCGCCGTCGTGATAGGCGGTCACCGTGTGGCCATGGCTTTCCAGAGCCAGGGACACGGAGGCGACGATGTTTTCGTCGTCGTCGACCAGGGTGATGTTGGCCAAGGGCTTCTCCTTAGTACGGGCGGGGGAACGTCCGGTCCGCCGTCGTCTGCACAACGCACAGCAAGCGTAACTGTTCTACCCGATCGTGGTGACTTTACGGTCACACAAAATGGAGCGCCGCGCTGTTGCTTTCAACCATCGAGGCGAAAAGCGAAACCCGGCCTTAAAGCTTGGGGCGACAGGATGGAGCTTCGTGCTTGTGAAAGACCCCATGGCCGGACCGGTTCACTACGAAATCTATATGCGTCGGACGGCGCCTGCTGACTGGTCCCTGCACCAGGCGACGGAGGACCGCAGACAGGCCGTGGACACGGCCGAGGAGCTGTTGCGCGACCGCGAGGCCGTGGCCGTTCGAGTCACCAAGGAGACGCTGAACCCCGAGACGATGGAATTCGCCAGCGTCGTCATCCTGACGCGCGGCGCGCCCGAGCTGACGCGCAAGCGCGCCCCCGCGGCGGACCCGCGCGGCCCGGTCTGCCGGGGCGTCGGCGACCTGTACGCCCCCCATGCGCGCGAGATGATCGGTCGGGTGCTGGAGGATTGGCTGCATCGCCAGGGCGCGACAGCCTTCGAACTGTTGCACCGTCCTGACCTGGCCGAAAGGCTGGAAGCCTCCGGCGTCGAGCTTCAGCACGCCATCCAGAAGATCGCCGTGCCTGAGGCGCAGGGGGCGGCGAAGTCGGTGCACGAATTGATGCGCCATTATCAGCGCCTGGCCGAGCAGGCGATCGAGCGTCTGCTGGTCGCCGGGCGCAAGAAACAGTTGCCCAGTTTCGACGATCGCCCGGTCTCGACGACGGCTCTGGCGCTTCAGGGCGCGCCGGATCGCGCCTTCGTCATGGGCGGGGCCGTGGCGAGCGCTCTGTGCGGCCTGCCGGGGGCGCGGGCGCGTGTGGAGCGTTTGATGGACATTTGCGACCAGGCCCCGGTCGAGGGCGCGCCGCGCGCCCTGGTCTTCGTGCCGGTGGAGCAGATTCTCTGTGAACTGATGGGATCGCGCTCCGGTCTGGCTCAGGTGCTGGGGCCTGGCCTCGATCAAGGCGCCAGTCTGGCGGCCGTGGTTCGGATGGCCGCCCCGCGCGAGGTGGACGCCGTTCTGGCTCAGGACGCGCGCCTCAATCTGCTGGCTCCGCCGATCGAGGGGCCGGTGCGGCGTCTGGGCGAGCGGTTGGCGGCGGGCGAGTTTCCCCTGCTGGCGGCTTCCCTAGCCCGCATGGTGCTGCGCGAGTTGATGAGCCAGCGTCGTCTGCGGCCTGGGGATGCGGTCGGCGAGATTGAGATTTTGCGCGTCCTGGCCATGGCGTTGACGGCGACGGCCGGACGTCTGCTGACTCTCGAAGAGGTGCAGACCGCCTTCATCGAACGATCCAAGGGGCTGGTCGCAGCCGACTTCGTCGCAGCCTATGTCAAAGACTGCACGACCGTTCTGGCCGAGGCCGAACGGCTGACGCGCCTGTGCGAGAACGTTACGGGCGGGGCCAACAAGCGGGCGGCGGCGCGCTGGCTGGACGCCTGCGTCGCCTCTCTGCGCTTCGAGACCGAGCTCCGGGCGCGGACGCCTGGCGCGATCCCGCCGGGACAGCGGCTGATGGCCCTGGGCGAATTGCAACGCGCGGTGCGCAAGGCGGGGTTGTCGGAGCGCGAGACTCAGACGGTTGTGGACGCCCTGGGCGCCGTCGGCGGATCAATCGAGGTTGACGCTCGACTGACCGCTCAATTGGCCCGTGCGCCTGCGCCGGTCGCGCAGAAGCTGGCCGCGCTGTTGCGGCTGGCGGCCGCCGAGACAGGGCCGACCGGCCCCGTCGCTGAACGCGCCCGCGCCGAAGCGGTGCGGTTGATGCGCGCGCCGGACACCCGCGCCGCCCTGGGGGCCGAGCCGCAGGCGGTGCTGACCCTGCGGCCCCTGATGCAGGCGGTCGGCCTGGCGGCCTGACTGCCCTTCGGCGTCAGTCGAAGATGTCGAAGATGTCCAACCGCTTCTTCTTCTTGCGGTAGTGGTAGTCGTCGTCCCGGCGACGGTCGTGGTCATAGCGGTCGTCACGATGACGC
This sequence comes from Brevundimonas sp. 357, assembly GCF_003938605.1. Taxonomy (GTDB): domain Bacteria; phylum Pseudomonadota; class Alphaproteobacteria; order Caulobacterales; family Caulobacteraceae; genus Brevundimonas. The sequence goes on from NZ_RHWX01000015.1 coordinate 62,038, forward strand.
GGCGGCTCGCGATAGGTCGGCTGGCTTCCCCAGGGTTGCTGAGGCTGAGCGGGGGTTGGTTGCGGGGGCGGGGCGTAGGCGGCGGGCGCGGCGGCGCGCCCTTCGTCGGTCGCCGATTCCATCAGTTTTTCCAGCTCGCCGCGATCCAGCCAGACCCCGCGGCAGGTCGGGCACATGTCGAACTGGACGCCGTGGCGGTCCAGCGTCTGCATGGGCGCATTGTCGTTCGGGCACATCAGCAGGGGCATGACATCCTCTTTCGTCGTTGAATGCGGTCCGACATCACGCCGCCGAAGCGCCGCCAGAGGGGCCCGTCCCGCTACCGCAAAAGAGGTAGGGAGCGCCCGCCCGCGCGACAACGCGCCGCGTCGCCGCAGGCTCTGTTTTCATGCGGTCAGCAGTGCTGGCCCGCCGCCCAGCCCGACGACCAGGCCCACTGGAAATTGTAGCCGCCCAGCCAGCCGGTCACGTCCGCGACCTCGCCGATGAAGAACAGGCCGGGGACCGCCTTGGCCTCCATTGTCTGTTGATCGAGGGCGGCGGTGTCGACCCCGCCCAGCGTCACCTCGGCGGTGCGATAGCCTTCCGATCCGACCGGCTTGACCGTCCAGGCTTTGATCCCCTCGGCCAGGGCGCGCAGCTTCTTGTCGCCGACCTCGGCCAGCTTGCCCGACAGGTTTTCGCGCGCGCACAGGGCCTCGGCCAGACGGCGCGGCACGACGTGGCCGACGGCCGTGTGGACGGCCTGCTTGCCGTTCTCGCTCTTGGCGGCCAGAATTTCAGACGCAGCGTCGCGGTCGGGGGCCAGATCAACGGTGATCGCCTCGCCCTCGCGCCAGTAGGAACTGATCTGCAGGATCGACGGCCCCGACAGGCCGCGATGGGTGAACAGCAGGCCCTCGCGGAAGACGGTTTCCTTGGCCGGGCGGCCGGCGCTCGCATCCTTGGGCGCCTTGTGCCGCACCACGGCGTCGACCGACACGCCCGCCAGCGGCTTGAGCTGCTCCAGCAGCCCCGGCTCGAACGTCAGGGGAACGAGCGCAGGTCGGGTGTCGGTGACGCGCAGGCCGAAGCGTCGCGCGACCTCATAGCCCCAGCCGGTGGCCCCCATCTTGGGAATGGACTTGCCGCCGCTCGCCACGACCAGCGAGGCCGCCGTCACCCGCGATCCATCGTCCAGATCGACCTGAAACCGCTCGCCCGCGCGCTCCACCGCCTTGACGCCGAGGCCCAGCGACAGGCTGACGCCCGCCGCCTTCATCTCGTCCGTCAGCATGCGGATGATCTGCTTGGCGCTGTCGTCGCAGAACAACTGGCCCAGGGTTTTCTCGTGCCAGGCGATGCCGTGGCGATCGACCATCTTGATGAAGTCATGCTGGGTGAAGCGGCGCAGGGCCGACAGGGCGAAGCGCGGATTCTCGCCCAGAAAATTGGCGCCGCCGGTCCCCAGATTGGTGAAGTTGCAGCGCCCGCCGCCCGAGATGCGGATCTTCTCGCCGGGCGCGCGGGCATGGTCGATCACGCGCACGCGGCGGCCGCGCTTGCCCGCCTCGATGGCGCACATCATGCCGGCCGCGCCGGCGCCGACGATCAGGACGTCGATGTCTGAAGACTTCATCGCCCCGCCCTAGCAGGCGGCGGGGCCTGAAGCGATGCCCTACAGGCCCAGCATGGCCCGATAGGTCGGATGCACCTGATCGGCGTATTCCGGGTGCTTCTTCAGATAGCCGGAGAAGAAGGGGCAGGTCGGCAGGATGACCAGACCTTTTTCCTTCAGGTCAGCCAGGACGTGCTTGGCCATCCGGCTGGCGATGCCGCGTCCTTCCAACGGGATCGGCACAATGGTCTCGGTGATCAGCCGCCCGCCCGCGACGGGGTTGTAGATGACCACGGCGGTCTCGCCGTCGACGTCCAGCTCGTAGCGTTTGGCCTCTTCATTGTCGCGGATTTCGGGATCCAGGCTCATGTCGTCGTCCTTGGTTGGAGATAGGGTTAGTGCGCGTCGTCCCAGTTGCCGGCGGCCTTGGCTTCGACGTCCAGCGGCACGCTCAGGGCCACAGCGGGCAGGGCGGCGCCTTCCATGATGCGGCGGATGACGGCGACGGCGCGCTCGGCCTCGGCCTCGGGGGCCTCGAACACCAGTTCGTCGTGGACCTGCAGCAGCATGCGGGTCTGAAGCCCGGCCTCGGCCAGGGCGCCCGGCATGCGGATCATGGCGCGGCGGATGATGTCGGCGGCGGCGCCCTGGATCGGGGCGTTAATGGCCGCGCGCTCGCCGAACTGGCGCTCGGCGCCGGACTTGGAGTGGATGGCCGGGATGTGGATGCGCCGCCCGAAGACGGTGGTGACGAAGCCCTGCTCCTTCACCAGCGCCTTCGTCTTGTCCATGTAGTCGCGGATGCCGGGGAAGCGTTCGAAATAGGTCTTGATATAGGCGCCGGCCTCGCCCTGTTCGATGCCCAGTTGGGCGGCCAGGCCGAAGGCGCTGATGCCGTAGATGATGCCGAAGTTGATAGCCTTGGCCCGGCGGCGCGTCTCGCTGGGCATGCCCTCGACCGGCACGCCGAACATTTCGGATGCGGTCGCCGCGTGGATGTCGAGGCCGCTCTTGAAGGCGCGCTTCAGCTCGGGGATGTCGCCGATGTGGGCCAGCAGGCGTAGCTCGATCTGGCTGTAGTCGGCGCTGATCAGCACATGGCCGGGCGAGGCGATGAAGGCCTGACGGATCTGGCGGCCCGTCTCGGTGCGGATCGGGATGTTCTGCAGGTTGGGGTCGGATGAGGCCAGACGCCCCGTCGTCGCCGCCGCCAGCTGATAGGAGGTGTGGACCCGGTTCGTCTGCGGGTCCATAGCCGCCACCAGGGCGTCGGTATAGGTGCCCTTCAGCTTGGACAGCTGGCGCCAGTCCAGGATGGTGCGGGGCAGGGGGTGATTCTGGGCCAGATCCTCCAGCACGCTGGCGTCGGTGCCCCACTGGCCGCTGGCGGTCTTCTTGCCGCCGGGCAGGTTCATCTCGCCGAACAGGATCTCGCCGATCTGGCGCGGACTGCCGACGTTGAACGGGCGGCCGGCCAGCTTGTGCGCCTCCTCCTCCAGCTCGGCCATGCGCTGGCCGAAGGTCGAGGACAAGGAGCGCAGACGGTCGGGATCGACCCGCACTCCCGCCAATTCCATGTCGGCCAGAACGGCGGGCATGCCGCGTTCCAGCGTTTCATAGACGCTTGATAGTCCCTCGGCCGCCAGGCGCGGCTTCAGCAGGCGGTGCAGGCGCAGGGTCACGTCCGCGTCTTCGGCGGCGTAGCGGGTCGCCGTCGTCAGGTCGACGTGCTTGAAGCTTTTCTGGCTCTTGCCCGTGCCCGCCACGCTCTTGAAGGTCATCGGCTCGTGGCCGAGGTGAAGGCGCGACAGCTCGTCCATGCCGTGGCCGTGCATCCCGCCTTCCAGCACATAGGAAATCAGCATGACGTCGTCGATCGGGGCGACGCGCACGCCGCGCCGCGCCATGACGGTCAGGTCGTATTTGATGTTCTGGCCGACCTTCAGCACCGACGGGTCTTCCAGCAGGTCTTTCAGCCGGGCCAGGGCCGTCGGCTTGTCGATCTGTTGCAGGGGCGGGCGGGCGTCACCGCCGTCGCCGAAGTCCAGACCGCCGTCGCCGGTCGGCTCGTGCTCATGCGTCAGGGGAATGTAGCAGGCCTCGTTCGGCCCGACCGCCAGCGACACCCCGCACAGCCCGGCATGGGTCGAGGACAGGGCGTCCGTCTCGGTGTCGAAGCCGACCACGCCCGCCGCTCGGGCCCGCGCGATCCAGCGGTCGATATCTTCCAGCGTCTGCACGCACTCATAGCGGTCGTGGTCGATGGCGTGGGTCTCGGCCGGGGCGGCGAGCTCGGTCTGGCCATAGCGCGGGGTGGCGACAGGCGCACTGAGCGGGCGGGTGAAGGCCGAGCCTTCCTTCTGCGGCGCCTTGCCGTCGCCGACGCGCCGGGCCAGCGAGCGGAACTCCATCGTCTCCAGGAAGGCCGACAGGGCCTCCGGGTCCGGGTCGCGGATGATGAAGTCGTCGATCGGCTCGGGGATCGGCGCGTCGCAGGTCAGCTTCACCAGTTCGCGCGACAGGCGGATCTGATCGGCGAAGTTGATCAGGGTCTCGCGGCGCTTGGGCTGTTTGATCTCGCCCGCGCGGGCCAGAAGCGTGTCCAGATCGCCGTATTCATGGATCAGCTGGGCCGCCGTCTTGGGGCCGATGCCGGGGGCGCCGGGGACGTTGTCGACGCTGTCGCCGATCAGGGCCTGAACCTCGACCACCTTGTCCGGCGTGACGCCGAATTTCTCGAACACGGCCTCTTCTTCCAGGCGCCGGTCCTTCATGGGATCATACATGACCACGCCGTCGCCGATCAGCTGCATCAGATCCTTGTCGGAGCTGACGATCACGGCCTCGCCGCCCGCGTCGCGCGCCTGACAGGCATAGGTGGCGATCAGGTCGTCGGCTTCATACCCGGCCATCTCGACGCAGTGGACGCCGAAGGCCTTGGTCGCCTCGCGCACCAGGGGGAACTGCGGCACCAGATCCTCGGGCGCCGGGGGGCGGTGGGCCTTGTACTGGTCGTAGAGATCGTTGCGGAAGGTCTTCTCCGAATGGTCGAAGACGGCGACCAGGTGCGTCGGCCCGTCCTCGCCCTTCATGTCCTTCAGCAGCTTCCACAGCATGTTGCAGTAGCCCTGCACCGCCCCCACGGGCAGGCCGTCCGACTTGCGGGTCAGCGGCGGCAGGGCGTGATAGGCGCGGAAGATGTAGGCCGAGGCGTCGATCAACCACAGCCTGAGCGGCGGCCCGTCTTGCGTGAGGGGGCGGGCGGGGATTTCGGCGGGCGCGTCGGTCATGGCGCGAACATAGGGGGCCGAAGGCGCGGCGTCATCCGCGCTTCGCTTTCCTTCCCATGCAATGGCGAGAAGACGACGTAGCAGCCCTCAATCGCCGTCATCCTCGGACTTGATCCGAGGGTCGAGCCCTCGGCTCCGCTCAGGAAAGGCGGTGGCTCGCAGTAGGTGGCGCATCCTGTATCGAGCGCGCAGTCACCCTTGATCCTCGGATCAAGTCCGAGGATGACGGCAGGAAATTGAGGGAACGGTCGGCCTCTCTTACGGCTGCCAGCCGCCCGGCGTTTCGGGGATGACGTGTTCGCCCTCGTCCGAGACCTCGCCGCGGGTCTTCTTCACCTCGGCCCAGGCGGCGCGCAGCAGTTCGGTCACGCCCTCGCCCGAGACGCCGGACACCAGATAGGGCCGACGACCGGCGACCGCCTCCAGCTCCGCCGCCTTCTCCTCGCGGGCCTCGGGCGTCAGGGCGTCGATCTTGTTCAGCGCCAGGATCTCGACCTTGTCGGCCAGGCCCTCGCCATAGGCCTCCAGCTCCCCACGGATGATGCGATAGGCGTCGACCACGTCGTCCTGCGTGCCGTCGATCAGGTGGATCAGGCTGGCCGAACGCTCGACGTGGCCCAGGAAGCGGGTGCCCAGCCCTGCGCCTTCGCTGGCGCCTTCGATCAGGCCGGGGATGTCGGCGATGACGAAGCGTTCGGACGGGCTCAGGTCCACCATGCCCAGGTTGGGCGTCAGGGTGGTGAAGGGATAGTCCGCCACCTTGGGCCGCGCCGCCGAGACGGCCGACAGGAAGGTCGACTTGCCGGCGTTGGGCAGGCCCGCCAGGCCGATGTCGGCGATCAGCTTCAGCCGCAGCCAGATCCAGCGCTCCTGACCTTCCTGGCCGGGGTTGGCGTGGCGCGGGGCCTGGTTGACAGGCCCCTTGAAGCGGGTGTTGCCCCAGCCGCCGTTGCCGCCGGACAGCAGCTTCACCTTCATGCCCGCCTCGTCCAGATCGACGAGCACCGTCTCCTTGTCCTCATCCAGCACCTGGGTGCCGACGGGCACGCGCAGAACCACGTCCTCGCCCTTGGCGCCGTGCATCTGGCGGCCCTGTCCGTGGTTGCCGGTCGCGGCCTTGAAATGCTGCTGGTAGCGGAAGTCGATCAGGGTGTTCAGCCCGTCGGCCGACTCGACCCAGACGTCGCCGCCCTTGCCGCCGTCGCCGCCGTCGGGACCGCCGTTGGGAATGAATTTTTCGCGACGGAACGAGACGGAGCCCGCGCCGCCGTTGCCGGAGCGAATATAGATCTTGGCCTGATCGAGGAACTTCATGGGCGCCTTATGGCCCAGAAGCGCGGCGAATTACAGGCGGGCGAATTGCGGGCTGTGATTCAGCCCCTCGCTCCGCCGGCGGCCCAGACGCCGAACGGGTCGCGCCATTCCAGGCCCAGGGCCTCGGCGACGGCGGGGTGGGTGATCTCGCCCTTCAGCACGTTCAGCCCCTTGGCCAGGTGAGGATCGGCGCGCAAAGCCTCCAGCCCCCGGTCGGCCAGGGCGAGACCGAAGGGCAGGGTGGCGTTGTTCAGGGCCTCGGAACTGGTGCGCGGCGCCGCGCCGGGCATGTTGCCGACGCAGTAATGGACCACTCCGTCGACGACATAGGTCGGGTCTTCGTGCGTTGTCGCATGCGAGGTTTCGAAACAGCCGCCCTGGTCGATGGCCACGTCGATCAGGACACTGCCGGGCTTCATCGTCTTCAACTGGTCGCGCCGCACCAGGGTCGGAGCTTCGGCGCCGGGGACCAGGACCGCCCCGATCACGACGTCGGCCTTTACCAGTTCCTCTTCGATGGCGTGCAGCGAGGAATAGCGTGTGATGACGCGCCCGCCGGTCAGTTCGTCGATCTGGCGCATGCGGGGAATGGATCGTTCCAGGACCACCACCTCGGCGCCCAGGCCCATGGCCATGCGCGCGGCGTTCAGTCCCACGACCCCGCCGCCCAGCACCAGCACCCTGGCCGGCGCGACGCCCGGCACGCCGCAGAACAGCAGCCCCATACCGCCGTTGTGCTTCAGCAGGGTCTCGGCGGCGGAAAAGACGGCGATGCGGCCCGCCACCTCGGACATGGGCGCCAGCAGCGGCAGTCCCCCGTTGCGATCGGTCACCGTCTCATAGGCCACGCCCGCGCATTTCGACGCCAGCAGCGCCTTGGTCTGTTCCGGGTCGGGCGCCAGATGCAGATAGGTGAACAGGATGTGCCGCTCGGTCAGACGGCCCCACTCGGACGGTTGGGGTTCCTTCACCTTCACGATCATCTCGCTGTCGGCGAAGACGGCGTCGGCGTCGGCGACGATCAGGGCGCCCGCCTTCACATAATCGGCGTCCGGGAAGCCGGCGGCGACGCCTGCGCCGGTTTCGATGCGGACTTCGTGGCCGCGGGCGACATACTCGCGCACCGCCGTCGGCGTCAGGCCGACCCGGTGTTCGTTGGTCTTGACTTCTCTAGGGGTGCCGACGCGCATTTTTCTTCCGATAGCGGAGACAGGGTCAGAGATCGGTGACGCTAATCAAGCCGAACCGCTCTCGCCAGCGAAAAATAAAACCCCGCAGACGCGGGTGTCTGCGGGGTGTCGTCAACCTTCGCCCGGCGGCGAAGAGCCTAGTTCTTGGCGTCGCGGGCGGCGCCTTCGACGGCCTGGCCGGCGGCCTGGGTGTCACGGCCGACGCCTTGAATAGTATTGCAGGCGGCGGTCGTCAGGGCTGCGGCGGCGACGGCCAGAATGATGAGTTTGCGCATGGGAGACTCCTGTTGGCTCGGGCTCCGTGCCCGTCCCATGCACAACGTTACGCTTGGGGCGAGGTTCCGCTGAGGCGGAAGGCGGCCACCTCTCGCACATGGGCGGCGTCGCGGGCTTCGGGCGTGACGAAGGTCAGCCGTACGATCGAACCGCCGCCTGGCGCCGGCGCGATTTCGGCCTCGCCGCGCAACTGTTTGGCGAAGGCCATCATCAGGGTGCGGCCGACGCCCGCTTCGGCCGCGTCGGCGACGCCGGGCCCATCGTCCTCGACCTCCAGAACGCTGGTTCGGCCCAGAACCTTGAAGCGCACCTTGAGGTCGCCGCCCCGTCCGGCGAAGGCGTGTTTCTGGGCGTTGGACACGGCCTCGACCAGCCACAGGGCCAGGGGCGCCAGCTTGTCGGGGTCGATGATCAGCGGGTCGGCCTCGATCGAGGTCGTGACCAGAGGTCCGCGCACCGCCTCCCCGGCGATCAACTGCCCGACCAGTTCGCGCAGAAAGGTGTCGGCGTCCGCTTCCCGGATGTCATGGCTCTGGTAGAGAATGCGGTAGATCTGGGCCAGGGCGGTGATCCGCTGGCGGGTGTCGCCCAGGGCGGCGCGGGCGCTCGGATCTGTCACGGCTCGTTGCTGCATCGACAACAGGGATGAGATGATCTGCAGGTTATTCTTCACCCGGTGGTGAATCTCGCGCAGCAGGGCGTCTTTTTCTTCCAGGGCGTCCAGAATGGCCTTGTCGCGCCGGGTGATGGTCTCGCCCAGGTGGCCCAGGGTGCGGGCCAAGGTGCGAATCTCCGCAGGCGCGTGTTCGGCCTGAACGGGACGAATGGTGAAACGGCCGCGCGCGTAGATGGCGGCGACCCGTTCCAGGTAGTCCAGCCAGCGCACCACGATCCGCTCGGACAGCAGCATGACGGCGGCGAAGGCGGTCAGCCACGCCGCCAGCGGCAGCAACAGGGTGCCGAAGGGGTTCAGACGCGCCCAGGACAGCAGGCCGGGCGCCGGCGCCGACAGCAGGACGAAGACGTCCCGTCCCGCCAGGGGCGCGCCGCCATAGACGTGACGGCGTCCCCTGGCGTCTCGCGCCTCGAACATGACGGCTGCGTCCGCGCGGGCCCGCTCGGTCCAGCCCTCGGCCTGGCCGGCGTTGCCCAGGGCGAAGGGGCTCGTGGTCGTGGCGATCAGCACGCGTCCTGTCCCGTCGGTCAGCGCCGCCTGGGCGCCGATGGGCAGGGCGGGATCCCTGATGTCAGGCTGAAGGGCGCTGAGCGGAACGGCGGCCGTCATCGTTCCCTGAAACGCGCCCAACGGACGTTCCGAGCGGACGGCGATGATCAGGGACTGACCGTCGGCCGAGCGCTGCATCGCCACGTCTTCGCCGCGGCTGAGCCGCTGATGCCAGCTTTGGGCGCGGACATGTTCCTCGCGGGTTTCATGGGCGGTGTTGCGCGATGCGCAGACGGGTTCCCCGGTCGCGCTGTAGCGGGTCAGGCTCGTTATGCCGTCCAGGCGTTCCGCCAGCGCCGTGAGCCGCGCTTCGCAGAAGAAACCCACGCCCTCCGGCGTCAGGGCTTGCAGCAAGACCACGGTCGAGTCGATTCGGCTCTTGGCGTCTGAGGCGCTGCGTTCCGCCGCCAGTTTCAGATCGCTGCGCCGTTCCGTTTCCTGCTGGCGGAAGCCCGCTTCGGTCTGGATCGCGCCGAGCAGAAGGATGGGCAGCAAGGCCAGGGCCATGGCGAGGCCCAGGCGGAATCGGATGCCCTGGACGCTGGGGCGTCCGAGCTTGCGGCCCAGAACCCGGCCGAACCGCACGGCTATTTGCGCCCGGCGCCGCTTAGTCTGTCGGCGTCGGCCAGGATCGATCGCATAGCGTCGCTTGCCGATTGGCCGTCGCGATCATAGCCGCCCCGCTCCAACGTGGCCTGCAGCGCCTTGCGCGCCCGCGATACGCGGCTCTTCACCGTACCGACGGCGCACTGGCATATCTCGGCCGCTTCCTCGTAGGCGAAGCCGCCGGCGCCGACCAGGATCAGGGCTTCGCGCTGCTCCTCGGGCAGGGACTTCAGCGCCTGGCGCAGTTCGTCCAGCGCCACCGGCGCTTCAGGATCATCGACGGCGATCAGGGTGCGCTCGGCGGCTTCCTGATCCAGCTGGGTCTGGCGCCACGAGCGGCGCTTTTCCGAATAGAACTGGTTGCGCAGGATCATGAAGGTCCATGCCTTCATGTTTGTGCCCATCTGATAGCTGGCGCGGGCGTCCCAGGCCTTCATCATGGCTTCTTGAGCCAGATCGTCGGCCGAGGTCGGGTCGCCGGTCAGGGTGCGGGCGAATGCCCGCAGATGGGGGATCAGGGTGACGAGTTCGGCCTTGAAGGCGTTGTCGTCTGACGAGGGGCGGCGGGGGGCGGGATTTGCGCTGGTCACTGCCCCTCCTTGGTAGGAGCGCCCTGGTCGGCGCGACGCAGAATTTCAAGAAACTCATCGGGCACCGGCTCGTTGACGACTTCGTCGAACATATGCCGCAGCTTCACGCCGATGGCTTGTTGGCGCAGGCGGACCTCTTCGAGATCTCGCTCGTTCGAGCTGGCCCCGCTGGAACGCGCGGGAGTGTCCTTAGGTTCGATCATTGAGTGTCCGGCCGCCGCCCAAGCCCTGTGATGTCGCTCATGGAGACTGAAAACGTCGCCTCCCGCATAGGGTTCCTAGGCGGATATGATTTTATGCTCAAGCTGGAGAGCGTTCACGGAACCGTGGCTCATTTGATACGTTGTGTTCGATCTGAGTCCGTTTCAACAGTCGAGGCGGGCGTTGTCGGGGAATTTATCCATGAGTCTATTGGCCAGACTTGCGCCGCACTTGCCCTATGTTCGTCGCTACGCTCGCGCCCTGACCGGCGATCAGGGAACGGGCGACAACTACGTCCGCGTCGCGCTTGAGGCGCTCGCCGCCGGCGAGCGGCAACTCCCCGCCGATATGACGCCGCGGGTGGCCCTGTACCATGTCTTCCACACCATCTGGTCCAGCACGGGCGCCCAGTTGGAGGGCGTGGCTTTCGAGGGCGACGACGCCGCGCGACGCCTGCTGCGCATCTCGCCTCAGTCGCGTCAGGCCTTCCTGCTGACCGCGCTTGAAGGCTTCACGCCGTCCGAGGCGGCCCAGATTCTGGCCGTTGATCCCCGCACTGTCGAGCGCCTGATCGCCGAAGCTCAGTCTGACATCGACGCCGAACTGGCCACGGACGTTCTGATCATCGAGGATGAGGCCATCATCTCGGCTGACATCGAAAGCTTGGTGAAGGAGTTGGGTCACCGCGTCACCGGCACGGCCACCACCCACGACGAAGCCGTGGACGCTGTTTCGCGTCACAAGCCCGGTTTGGTTCTGGCCGATATCCAGTTGGCCGACGGTTCCTCGGGCATTGATGCGGTCAAGGACATCCTCAAGCAGTTCGACGTGCCTGTGATCTTCATCACCGCCTTCCCGGAGCGGCTGTTGACGGGCGAGCGTCCCGAGCCCACCTTCCTGATCACCAAGCCCTTCCAGCCGGAGACGGTGAAGGCGGCGATCAGCCAGGCGCTGTTCTTCCATCCGTCGCGCCAGAAGCAGGCGGCCTGACGGTTCGTCCTCCGATCCGATCAAGGGGCCCCGGTTCGCCGGGGCCCTTTTTTGTCGTAGTCAGGTTACGGGCGGCGGGGCGGTCTCGGGGCCTGCGGTCGGCGCGGGGGCCTGTTCGACGACGGGCGTCGGCTCGCCGGTCACGCCCGCCTCTTCGGCGCGTTGGAAACCTTGATTGCTGATCGCCCACAGGCCCAGCAGCAGCGCGGCCGCAGCTCCGGCGGAAACCGCCAGAAGGATCAGGATGCGGCGTCCGCCTCGACCCTGGCGGACATATTGGGCCTCTACGGCCTGGCCGGCGTGTATGGGGTCAGCTGAGTGGGAATGCGGATCCTGGTGACTCATCTCAACGCCTCCTTGTTGCGATTCAAGCCTTCCATGCCAACGCTGCGCGTCTGGGGCTGTTCCCGCAGGGCGGGGCCGGGAACCGAGTCCGCCGCACGTCGTTCTTTCCCTGCTGAGGGCGATTCCCCCGGACCGGCTCTGCCGATCTTCGCCTTCGCTTCATTCTCGATGATGCGACTCCTAGGCGGTCCTAACGGACCGCCTCTTTTTTGACCATGGCGGCACTCGACAGCCGGCCCTGAGGCGTCACTATGGGTTCTGAAAGAAAACCCTATGAGGGAGACGATTGATGAGCCTGCGCAACAGACAATGGATTCTGCGTCAGCGGCCGCACGGCCTGATCCAGGACGGCGACCTGGAACTGGTCGAGAGCGTCACGCCCGACCTGAAGGACGGCGAGGTTCTGATCCGCAACGTCTATCTGTCGATCGACCCGACCAACCGCACCTGGATGAATGATTCCGAGGGCTATCTGCCGCCGGTGGGATTGGGCGACGTCATGCGCGGTCTGACCCTGGGCGTGGTCGAGCAGTCGCGCGGCGAGCGGTACAAGGAAGGCGATCTGGTCATGCCCCTGTCGGGCGCCTGGGCCGACTACGCCGTCGTGCCCGAGGCGGGGCTGCGGCCGGTCCACCGCGCGCCGGGCCTGCCGCTGACGGCCAACCTGTCCGTGCTGGGGATGACCGGCATGACCGCCTACTTCGGCGTCACCGACGTACTGAAGGCGAAGGCCGGCGAGACCCTGGTCATCTCGGCGGCGGCGGGGGCGGTCGGCTCCATTGCCGGCCAGGTGGCCAAGCAGCGCGGCTGCCGCGTCATCGGCATCGCCGGCGGCGCCGAGAAATGCCGCTGGTTGACCGAAGAACTCGGTTTCGACGCCGCCGTCGACTACAAGAACGAGGACGTCGGCGACGCCCTGGACCGCTTTGCCCCCGACGGGATCGACCTCAATTTCGAGAACGTCGGCGGCGACATCATGATCGCCGTCTGGAACCGGCTGAAGGTGCACGGCCGCATGGCCGTCTGCGGCCTGATCTCGGCCTATAACGCCACGCGGATGCCGCCCTCGCCCAACTTCGCCCGCATCATCACCCACCGCCTGGACGTGAAGGGCTTCCTGGTCCTCGATTACGCCCACCGCGCCAAGGAGATGGTCGCCGAGATGGGGCCGTGGCTGGCTGACGGAAAAATTCACTGGAAGGTCCATGTCGATGACGGCCTTGAAGGCGCGGTCGGTTCGCTGAATCGCTTGTTCACCGGCGACCATGACGGCAAGCTGATGGTCAGGGTGTCGGAGGAGCCGGCGGCCTGACGGAGAATGATCGCGCATGATTGAGCCGCTGCACGTCCATTTCGAGGATCTCGAGATCGGTCAGGTCATCCCCCTGGGCGCCTGCGCCGTGGATGCTGCAGCGCTGGAGCTGTTCGTCGAACGCTTTCTGCCTGGTTGGGATACGGCCTACGGGGTGCCTGAGGGCATGGTCTATGCCCTGTGGAGCCGACTATCCGCCGATCGCATGGGGGGGTGGGCGGGCTCTAAGACCTTGGCCGTGGACGGTTTGCGGTTCCTGCGTAATCCGCCTGCCGGCGAACTGATGCGCGGGCGGCTGACCGTGATGGGCAAGGATCCGGTCGGGGACGAGAAGGGCGTCGTCATCGCCCAGCAGGATCTGCTGGACGAGGCGGGGCGGCTGGTTTTCTCCTGCCTCACCCGCGCCCTGGTGGCCCGCCGCTGAATCACTCGCCCACTATTGAGTGCGAACAAAAACGCCCCGCCAGCATCCTGACGGGGCGTTTCCATTTTATCGCTTCAATACGGGCCTCAAGTAGCGCGAACGCGCGCTAGGCCCGCTTGAAAAGCAGATCAGGCGTTGGCGGCGGCCGGTTGTTGGGCGGCGCGGGTCAGGGCCATGGCGATCAGGCGGTCCCAGCCCAGCAGCGACACGAGGTGGCCGTAGATCTGGCCCAGGGCGCCGTTGTCGCGCAGTTCGGCCAGCTTCTCGGCCGGCAGGGCCTTCAACTTGTCTTCCGAGACCGCGAAATATTCGGCGATCTTTTGCGGGGCGCCGGCCGAACCATCTGCGTTGCGCGGGGTGAAGTTGGCTTCACGCACCTCGAACAGGTCCAGTTCCTTCAGCAGGTTGACGAAGGACTCGGTGCGCACGCGCTCCTGTTCGAAGTTGTTGCAGAATTCCATGCCGAAATTGACGTAGCCGCTGGGCTGGCCGTTTTCGAACAACGGAGTCTCGCCGCCTTCGACCACGAAGGGGGCGGCGCGGTCGATGCACAGCACCATGCGCTTCTGCTCGTCGTCATTGGCGAAGACGAAGGGGTAGCGGCGGACATAGGCCGGGATGTAGGCGTCAGGGCGGAAGTCGCCGTTCTCGATGAACAGGTTGTCGCCCTGGTTCAGGCCCATGGCGGCGACCGGCTGCTTGGCGTCGCCGACGAAGATGACCGGGTAGGACAGGGCGGCGGGGGCGAACTCAGTCACCGTCAGCGGCACGACGTGGGTCTGGGCCACAAAGGCGTACGGCTTGTCTGCGGGCGTCACGCCCAGCGAGCCGTGAACATCGGCCGACAGCGGCTCGGGCTGGGAATAGAACAGTACATTGCCCGACAGGGGGCTGGACGCTTGGGTGGTGTCGGTCATGAAAACGGATCTTCTGAACAGAGAGGACGGTTCTTCTAGCTCATGGTCGGGACGGTCGCAAACGCCGCTGTTTGGCCACATTGCGCCGGTGCGGGTGTTGCGGCGCGCGGTCCCGGTTGCGGCGCGGCCTCGGACCCCTTAGCTCTAGGCCATGGGCGACGCCTGCGATCATGATCATATCGACAGCCGACCCGGCGCCGCCGAGGTCGAACGGACGGTTGCGGCCGTCGAGGCGCGCGTCTCGGCCGACGGCGATCGCATGACTGCGCCACGACGTCGCGTGCTTGAGCTGCTTCTCTCGGCGGCCGAGCCGGTCAAGGCCTATGACCTGATCGCCCGCTACGGCCTCGACGGTCAGGCGGCCAAGCCGCCCACGGTTTATCGCGCCCTGGAGTTCCTCGAGAAGCGGGGCCTCGCCCACCGCATCGCCTCCATCAGCGCCTATGTCGCCTGCACCGCCGAGGCCTGCGCGCCGGGCGGCCATGCGGCGGCCTTCCTGATCTGCGACTGCTGCGGGGCGACCGAAGAGGTGGCCGTCCCCGGCGGCGACGTTATCGCCCAGGCGGCGACGAACGCCGGTTACGCCATCGAGCGCACCACCATCGAGGGCCATGGCCGGTGCGGCGCCTGCCGCGTGGCGGCCTGACGTCCATGGACGCCCTGGCCCTGTCGGCGCCCCGCCGTATCAGCGTGCCCATCGACAATCGCTGGGGTGCGGGCGAGATGGCCGTGCTGGATTTCGGCGACCCCAAGCGGCCGGTCGACCTGATCTTCGCCCACGCCAACGGCTTCAACGCCTTCGCCTATCGCTCCTTGCT
Organism: Brevundimonas sp. 357; assembly: GCF_003938605.1. Lineage (GTDB taxonomy): Bacteria > Pseudomonadota > Alphaproteobacteria > Caulobacterales > Caulobacteraceae > Brevundimonas. The sequence goes on from NZ_RHWX01000015.1 coordinate 77,133, forward strand.
GCAGCCTTTGTCGGGGGCCCTGCGCATCTGGGCGCCTGATCTGCGAGGCCATGGCCGTACGCGTCTGCCCGCCGTTCCCGACGGCCGCCGCAGCTGGAAGGATCATCGCGACGATCTGATCTCCCTGCTTGAGGCGATCGACGGCCCGCCCGTCGCCCTGGCCGGCCATTCCATCGGCGGGACCAGCGGCCTGATGGCCGCTGCGGAACGGCCGGAACGGGTGTCGCGTCTGCTGCTGCTGGACCCTGTCGTCTGGCCGCGACAGATGGTGTGGGCGATGAATCTGCCCTTCGCCGGGGCTTTGTCGCGGCGGTTTCCCATTGTCGCCAGCACCCTGCGGCGTCGCGCCCTGTTCGACAGCCGCGAGCAGGCCATGAGCGCCTATCGCGGACGAGGCGCCTTCAAGGGCTGGCCGGACATGATGCTGGCCGACTACCTCGCCGACGGTCTCATCGAGACGGACCGCGGGCTGGAGCTGGCCTGTACGCCCGCCTGGGAGGCCTCAAACTACGCCGCCCAGGCGCACGATCCCTGGCGGGCGCTGGCCCGCTATCCCGGCATGACGCGCATTCTCAAGGCGGAGACGGCCGGTCTGTGCGCCGTGTCGCCGTCCGCGCGCCGATCGAACGTGCGGGTCGAGACCGCGACGGGCGGCGGGCACCTGTTCCCGATGACGCACGCCGAGCTGACGCGCGACGCCCTGTTCGATCTGGCGGTCTGAGCCAGCCGTCCTTGGCGGGGCGTTTCCGCCTCGCCATGAAGCGAGAGTAAAAGAAGGCGAGCAGGGAGGCATTGATCGCTATTATGGCAGAACTGACGGTGCGCCGCGCGGCGGCGGCGGACGCCGCACGTATCCACGCCCTGATGCGCGCCCTGGCGGAGCATGAAGGCCTGACGTCCTATCTGGCCGCCACGCCGTACACGCTGGAGCAGGCCTTGTCGGCTCAGCCGCCGCGGGCCGCCTTTCTGCTGGCGGAGGTCGATGGCCGCGCGACGGGATTCGTCTCCTGGACGCGGGTTTATGGCGTGTGGCGCGGTGCGGATTACCTCAACCTCGACGACCTGTTCGTGGTCGAGGCGGCGCGCGGCGCGGGCGTCGGTGAGGCGTTGATGCGGGGCTTCGCGGCCGAGGCGGCGGTTGAGGGGCTGAGCGGGCGCTGGGAGGTGCGGACGGACAATTACGGCGCGCGGCGTTTCTACGCTCGGCTGGGCGCCGACCAGGAGGAGAAGGTCGTGGTGCGCTGGTCGGCCGAGGCCATGCGGGCGGTGCTCTAGCCACGGGGGTTGTCGTGCGGCGGTTCGGTGCTAGTCCTGACGGACGATGACCTCCGCCGCCGTATCCGCCTCTTCCGTCACGGACTGGCCGCGCATCCTGTTGGGATGCGTGATCGGCGCTGTTCTGGGCTTGCTGCTGCTCGGCGTGATCCTGGTCGCCTGGTGGCTGGGCGTGGCGCGGCATGATCTGCAACGGCTGGCCCCGCCTGAGGGCCTTGAGGCGCGGCTGGAACAGGCGGCGGGGCCGACCGCTTTCGCCCTGACGCCCATCTATGTCTATGATCCGGATGGTGCGGGGCGGGCCTGGCTGGAACAGGCGGCCCCAGCCTGGGAGGCGCGGGGGCGCGAGGTCAGGGCGGTTTCGGCTCAGGCTGACGACGGGCTGGAGCGCGAGCTCGACCGCCTGGCGAGTCGCTGGGCCGAGCCGCCGCGTCGCCCCCTGATCCTGTGGCGCGACGGCGCAGAGCTGGTGCTGTGCCGTTGTGACAGCGTGCGTGCCCGAACCCAGGCGCGCCAGGTGTTGGAAGCCCCCACGACTGAAGCTGAGGCGGCCGAGGCCGCGCCGCCTGTTCCCCCGCCCTCGCGTCGCCCTCGCCCGCAGACCGGGCCGTCGTATCCGACGCTCGGCCCGCCGCCGAAGGCCGAGACGGCCGCGCCCTCGCTGCAAGACGCGGCTCCAGCGTCGCGCGCGACCCAGCCCGCGCCTCGTCTGCCCGGCGATCCGGCGCCCGCCGCGCGGCCTTCCGCGGCACGCCCGGCGTCGCCTGCGTCCGCCCCCGCGCCTCGCCGCGAACGACAGCCGCGTCGCACCGACCCGCCCGAAGCCCGGCGCGACGCGGAGAGCCTGTTCTTCTGATCTACTTCAGGCGGGCGCAGGCGTGGATCAGCCGCTCCACGTCTTCCTCGCTCTGATACAGGCTGAAGCCGAAGCGGATCACATCGTCGCGCACGTCGGCGATGACGTTCATCTCTTGCAGGGCCGCCTTCCAGCGCGGCGCGTCGGCGTGGCGCAGGGCCAGGAAGCGGGCGCGCGGCGCCGCCCCCTCGACCGGGTTCAGGATCTGGGCCTTGGCCAGCGCTCCGGCTTCGTTCGACTGGATCGCCGTCTGGAACCGGGCCTGAAGGCCGCGCGCGTGATCGGCGATCATCGCCGTGGTCAGGCCGTGCTGGTCCAGCATCCGGCGCACGGCGTTTAAGCGGTACAGGGCGCTGGCGTCGAAGGTGGCGCCCCAGAAGCGGCCGCCGTCGGTGCGGTACTGGACCCCGCCGGGCGGGCCCTCCAGATGGCCGAACTCGGCGAACCAGCCGGTCACGACCGGGCGCGGGCCGAAGCCGGGCGGGGCGTGCAGGAAGCATGCGCCTTCGCCCGCCATGGCGTATTTGTAGCCGCCCGCCAGATAGAAGATCCTGTCCGCCACGGCCGACAGATCGGTCGGCGTGGCCATGAAGCCGTGATAACCATCGACCACCACCCACGGTCCCGCCGGGTCGGCCAGTTCCGCCAGGTCGGCGATCCGCTCGAACAGGCCGCCGGTGCGGAAGAAGACCTGGCTGACGAAGATCAGGTCGTGCCCGCCCGCCCTGGCCGCCGCGACGAAGCGGTCGGCGAAGGTCTCGAACGGGGCCAGGGGCACGCGGGTGACGACGGCCTGCCCGGCCTCCTCCCAGCGTTCCGACTGGCGGCGGAAGGAGTGGAACTCGCCGTCGGTGGCCAGGATGCGCACCGGCGCCTTGTCGACCGCCGAGATGATGCGCAGCAGAATCTCGTGGGTGTTGGGCGCGAAGATCAGGCTGTCGGGCGAAGGCAGGTCCAGTTCCCTGGCGACATGCGCTTGCGCCTCGGGGATGACCTCGCCGAACACTAGATCCCATTTGCGGTCGGCGAAGCGGTTGGCCTCGGCCCAGGCCTGGACCTGGCCGTCGAAGCTGACGTCGGGCCACAGGTGGTGGCTGTGAGCGGCGAAATGCAGGCGTTCCGGATCGAGGCCCAGAGCGCGCGAGAACAGGGGCTTGTAGTTCATGAGGGCAGGCTAGCGGGCCTGCGCCGCGCCGTCACGCGCTTGCTTCTTATGTCGTCATCCTCGGGCTTGACCCGAGGATCGGGGCTTCCGCCTGCACGACTTGAGCAAGGTTGAGGCGCCCGGCGCTGGATCCTCGGGTCAAGCCCGAGGATGACGGCGTGGGTGGAGCAGCGGCTTGTCGGGTGCGGCGCCATGGCGCGAGACGGTCCAAAGAAAAAGGCGGGTCGCTTTCGCGAACCCGCCTCTCTCAACTCAGACTGTGTGGCTCAAGCAGCGAGCGACCGCGTCGCGTGCGTAGCGCCGCGCGCGTCAGCGCGCCTTAAATAAGACTACCGTGGCAGTGCTTGAACTTGCGGCCCGAGCCGCAGGGGCAGTCGGCGTTGCGGCTGGTGCGTTCCCAGCCGGGCGGCAGGGCTTCGACCGGCAGCTTGGAACGATCATCGCCGGTCAGCATGCCTTCCGGGTTCTGGGCCATCGGGTTGGCCATCTCGTTCTCGCCGGTGCCGGGGTTCAGGTGGATTTCCTGGAACTCGGGCATTTCCATCGCCGGCGGGGCCTCGAAGCGGAACTCGACGGTCATCAACCAGCGCGTGACGTTGTGGCGCAGGTCGTGCAGCAGCGTCTCGAACAGGTTGAAAGCTTCGGTCTTGTATTCGTTCAGCGGGTCGCGCTGGCCGTAGCCGCGCAGGCCGATGACGCCGCGCAGGTGGTCCAGGTGGACCAGGTGCTCGCGCCACTGCATGTCGATCATCTGCAGCATGAACTGCTTTTCGAGGCCGCGGGTCTGGTCTGCGCCGATCATTTCCAGACGCTCGGCGGCGCGGGCGTCGGCGGCGACGGTGATGCGCTCCTCGATCTCTTCGTTCGAGACGCCTTCCTCGGCCGCCCAGTCATGCAGGGGCAGTTCCAGGCCCAGCGTCGAACGGACTTTTTCGTCCAGGCCGTCGATGTCCCACTGCTCGGCGTAGGCCTTGGGCGGCATGTAACGTTCGACCAGGTCGTTGATCACGTCGGCGCGGAAGTCGTTGACCAGGTCCGACAGGTCCGTGGAGTCCATGAACTCCTGGCGTTGTTCGAACACGGCCTTGCGCTGATCGTTCACGACGTCGTCGTACTTCAGCACGTTCTTGCGCATATCATAGTTGCGGGCTTCGACGCGCTTCTGGGCGGTTTCGACGGCGCGGTTCAGCCACGGGTGGCTGATGGCCTCGCCTTCGGCCACGCCGAACTGACGCATGATGGCGTCCAGACGATCGCCGGCGAAGATGCGCAGCAGGTCGTCTTCACACGACAGGTAGAATTTCGAGGTGCCGGGATCGCCCTGGCGGCCGGTGCGGCCGCGCAACTGGTTGTCGATACGGCGGCTTTCGTGGCGCTCCGTGCCCAGAACGAACAAGCCGCCTGCGGCCAGGGCCTTTTCCTTGGCGACGGCGATCTCGGCCTTGAATTCCTCTTCCTTGGCGGCCAGGGCCTCGGGCGGGACTTCCATCGCCATGTTGCGCTGTTCCTGGATCCAGCGCTGGACGCGCATGTCCAGGTTGCCGCCCAGCTGAATGTCGGTGCCGCGACCGGCCATGTTGGTGGCGATGGTCACAGCGTGAGGCAGGCCGGCCTCGGCGACGATGTAGGCTTCCTGTTCGTGTTGGCGTGCGTTCAGGACGTTGTGTGGAATGCCGCGTCCCGTGACGTATTCGATGTCATAGGCCAGGTCGCCGACCTTCTGGGCTTCCTTCTCACGACCCTCGTACTCGGGCTTCACCTTGCGGGAAACTTCGACCTGATAGTCGTAGTCCTTCAGCACGTCGGACAGCTCTTCGGACTTTTCGATCGACACCGTGCCGACCAGGATCGGCTGGCCGCGGACGTAGCAGTCGGCGATTTCGCGGGCGATGGCGCGGTTCTTCTCGGCGAAGGTGCGATAGACCTCGTCGTCGTAATCCTTGCGCTGGATCGGACGGTTGGTCGGCACTTCCATGACGTCCATCTTGTAGATGTCGAGGAATTCCTGCGCCTCGGTGGCGGCCGTTCCGGTCATGCCGGACAGTTTTTCGTAGAGACGGAAATAGTTCTGGATCGTCACCGAGGCCAGGGTCTGGTTCTCGGGCATGATCTTGACGTCTTCCTTGGCCTCGATGGCCTGGTGAAGACCTTCGGACAGGCGTCGGCCGGTCATCATGCGGCCGGTGAATTCGTCGATCAGGACGATCTCGCCGTCCTTGATGATGTAATCCTTGTCGCGCTGATACAGGGTATTGGCGCGCAGGGCCTGATTGACGTGGTGGACCAGGCTGACGTTGGCCGGATCGTACAGGTCGACGGTGTCCTCGGCGAAATGGCCGCCCTGCTCAAGCATCTGCTCCATGCGTTCCGAGCCCAGCTCGGTCAGCAGGGCCTGGCGCTGTTTCTCGTCAAGGTCGTAGGTGTCCTTGTCCTTGACCAGTTCCTTCACCAGGGCGTCGACGATCTTGTAGAGGTCCGAGCGGTCCTCTGTCGGGCCCGAGATGATCAGAGGCGTGCGTGCTTCGTCGATCAGGATGGAGTCGACTTCGTCGACGATGGCGAAGTGGTGGCTGCGCTGCACCATCTCGCGACGGTCATAGACCAGGTTGTCACGCAGATAGTCGAAGCCGAATTCGTTGTTGGTGCCGTAGGTGATGTCGGCCTGATAGGCCATCTGGCGCTGGCCCTGCGACAGGCCGTTGACGATGACGCCGACCTCCAGGCCCAGGAAGCGATAGACCTTGCCCATCTGTTCCGCGTCGCGGCGGGCCAGATAGTCGTTGACGGTGACGACGTGGACGCCCTTGCCCGCCAGGGCGTTCAGATAGACCGGGGCCACGGCCACCAGGGTCTTGCCTTCGCCGGTCCGCATCTCGGCGATGCCGCCTTCATGCAGGATCATGCCGCCGGCCATCTGCACGTCATACTGACGCTGGCCCAACACGCGCTTGGCGGCTTCGCGCACCACGGCGAAGGCCTCGTTCTGCAGCTTGTCCAGGCTTTCGCCGGCTTCGATGCGGTCTTTGAACGTCTGCGTCATCATGCGCAGTTCGTCGTCCGAGAAGGCCTCGAACTTGGATTCCAGAGCGTTGATCTTCTGGACCTGGCCCATGAAGGCCTTGACCTTGCGGTCGTTGGAGGAACCGAGAAATTTCTTGGCGAAGCCGAGCATGGGCGATCCGGGTCAGGCGGTCGAGCGGCTGAAGGCTCTGAGAAAGACAGTTTCACCCGGTCGGAGGGCCGCGATCACGCCGGCCCCGGGCCTTCCCTGCAGATGAGGGCGCGCGAAGGGCCGCGCAGACGATCGAAAACCCCTCGACTTGGGCGCAGGCGGGACTTAAGCACCGCCCTTATCCCTGTCAACGCGAGGGCCTTTTTAAGGCGGCGTGTTTCAGGCGCGAATGTCCGTTTCGACGGCCTGTCCACAGACCCTTGCCCGGAGCGTCCGATGCGAGCGCGACGTCCCCTCCACAGCCTGTTTCTGGTTGCCGTCGCCGGTTTGGCGCTGGGCGTGGCCGCCTGCGGGCGCGGCGGCGACGAGGCCGCGCCGGAAAAGAACGACCGCGTCGTGGCCCGGGTCAACGATCGCGCCGTCTGGGCCTCGGACGTGCGCCGCGAAGCCGTGGCGCAGGGGTTGATCGGCGAGGACGATCCCCTGGACGCCTCGTCCGAACTGTTTCGCCGGGTGATGGACGAGGTGGTCGACCAGAAGCTGCTGGCCGCCGAGGCCGAGCGCCGCGGCCTCGATTCCAGTCCCGCCGCCCAGCGCCGCCTGCAGGCCGTGCGCGAACGCATCCTGGGCGACATGCTGGTCGAGAAGGTGGTGTCCGGCGCCGTGTCCGAACAGGCGGTCGAACGTCTTTACGCCGAGCAGCAGCGGCTGGCCCGTGCGACCGAAGAGGTGCGGGTGCGTCTGATTCTGGCGCCGACCAAGGAACAGGCCGACGCCGTCCTGGGCGTCCTGGGCCAGGGGGCGGCCTTCGAGGCCGTCGCCGCCCAACGCTCCATCGACGACGCCACCCGCTATTCCGGGGGCGACCTCGGCTATTCGACGCTGGACGTCCTGCCCGGTCCCTACGCCGCCGCCCTGCAGGGCCAGACGCCGGGCGCGGTCGTCGGCCCGATCCAGACCGAGACCGGCTGGGCCGTGCTCAAGGTCGAGGACCGCCGCGTCGAAACTCCGCCGACGCTGGAGCAGGCGCGGCCGCAGATCGTGCGCTACCTGACCTATGAAGGCGTCCGCCAGTTGCTGGAGCAACTGCGCGGCCAGGCCGAGGTCGAGATATCCCTGGACGGAGCCAAGACGGCTCCGCCTTCAGCTCCCGTTGAGGCCGCAGTTCCGCCTGCGGCCCAGAAAACCTCCGCTTCTCCCGCCGGAAACGCCTCATGAGCCAGCCGCCCTCCAAGTCCGCCTCGACCGGCAAGAAGATCGAAACCGCCATCGAGAAGGCGCTGGACCCGCTGGCCTCGGCGCTGAAACGGGCGACGCAATCGGCCACCCAGGCGGTCGCCGCCTCGCCCGGCAAGCCGGGCCTGATGATCTCGCCCCTGGCCGTGCCTTTCCCAGCCATTCCGCCGATCGGCGGGGTCGAGATCGCGACGGCGCGCGCGGGATTCTACAAGCATGAGCGCGACGATCTGGTGGTCTTTCGCTTCCCCGAGGGCGCGTCTTGCGCGGGCGTCTTCACCCGGCACAAGGTCGGCTCGGCCCCGGTCGACTGGTGCAAGCGTCATCTGGACGCCGACAAGGGCGGCGAGGGGGTCAGGGCCCTGGTCGTCAACGCCGGCTGCGCCAACGCCTTCACCGGCAAGGCGGGCGCCGATGCGGCGCGCCGCACGGCCTCCGAGGTCGCCAAGCGCTTCGACTGTCGCCAGCGCGACGTCATGCTGGCCTCGACCGGCGTCATCGGCGTGGTGCTGGACGACAAGAAGATCACCGCCCGTCTGCCCGAGGTCGAAGCCGGTCTGAAGGCCGACGCCTGGGCGCAGGCCGGCCTGGGCATCATGACCACGGACACCTTCCCCAAGGGCGCCTACGCCGAGTGCGAGATCGAGGGCGTCAAGGTCCGCATCGCGGGCATCGCCAAGGGCTCGGGCATGATCGCGCCGGACATGGCGACCATGCTGGCCTTCATCGTCACCGACGCCGACATCGCCCCGCCGGTGCTGAAGGCCCTGCTGAACCTGCACGTCCGCACCACCTTCAACTCGGTGACGGTGGACGGCGACACCTCGACCAACGACACGGCGCTGCTGTTCGCCACGGGTGCGTCCGGCGCGCCGCGCATCGGCCGCGTCGGCGACCGTCGCCTGAAGGATTTCTCGGCCGCGCTGGACGCCGTCATGCTCGACCTGGCGCACCAGCTGGTGAAGGACGGCGAGGGCGCGACCAAATTCGTCAAGGTGACGGTCGAGGGCGCCGCTTCGCCCGCCTCGGCGCGAAAACTGGCCAAGTCGATCGCCGACAGCCCGCTGGTCAAGACCGCCATCGCGGGCGAGGACGCCAACTGGGGCCGCATCGTCATGGCCGTGGGGAAGACGGAGGAGGCGGTCGACCGCGACCGCCTGGCCATCCGCTTCGGCCCGCACGTCGCCGCCATCGACGGCGCCCCCTCGCCGACCTACGACGAGGCGGTCATGAGCGCCTATATGAAGAACGCCGAGATCGACATCACCGTCCACGTCGCCTCGGGCCGGGCTTCGGCCACGGTCTGGACCTGCGATCTGACCAAGCGCTACATCGAGATCAACGGGGACTACCGCTCGTGAGCGAGGCGTCTGTTCCCACCGTCCTGGTCGTCGCCGTCGCCCTGATCGACCCGGACGGCCGCGTGCTGATCGCCAAACGCCCCGAGGGCAAGCAGCTGGCGGGCCTGTGGGAGTTTCCCGGCGGCAAGGTCGAGCCGGGCGAACGGCCCGAAGCCGCCCTGATCCGCGAGCTGAAGGAAGAACTGGGCATCGACGTGAAGGAGGCCTGCCTGGCCCCCTTCGTGTTTACCAGTCACGCTTACGAATCCTTTCATCTGTTGATGCCACTCTACCTGTGCCGGCGCTGGTCCGGCGTGGTCGAGGCGCGCGAGCACGCGGGTCTGGCCTGGGTGAAGCCGGACAAGCTGTCGGCCTACCCCATGCCCCCGGCCGATGAACCGCTGATCGCCTGGCTGCGCGATCTGCTCTGACGGGCCGACGACAGGGGAGGCCGGGCGTGAAGGGTTTCATCCACCGGCTGCTCCGCGACGAAGGCGGCGCCACCGCCATCGAATACGGCCTGATCTGCGGCCTGATCGGCATAGTCGTCCTGGCCGCCCTTGGCGCCTTCTCCGGTCGGATGGAGGCGGTTTACGGCAAGGTCAGCCAGTTCGTGCTCGCTGCCGGAGGTTGATGGTCAGTCTTCCTCGCCGGTCTGCTCTCTGACGCCCAGCGCATCGGCGAGACGCGTCTTGGCCGAGCCGCGCTTGGCGGGTTTCTGCTGGCTGTCGTGCGGCGCCCATCCGGCCAGATGCACCATCTCGAAGGTGGCGGGGATGCGCCCATCCGCCTCGGCGTGGCGCTCGGCGTAAAGCTGGGCCGCGCGGGCCAGCACGGCGCGGCTGAGCGGCCGGATCGGCCCGGCCAGCACGTTCGTTTCGCCCATCGCCCGCAGGTCGCGTATCAGGGCGAAGGGGTCGCCATAACGCACCGTCACCCGGTCCACGTCCGTCACCGGCAGGGCGAAACCGGCCCGTTGCAGCAGGGCCGCCCCGTCGAAACCGTCGGCAAAGGGCGAGACGCGGGCCTGGGCGCCGCCGTTGACCTCCAACTCGGCCTCGGTCAGCACCCCGCGCAGTTCTTTCAGCGTCGCCGCCCCGAACAGGCTGGCGATGAACAGGCCGTCGGGCTTCAGCGCGCGGCGGATCTGGCTCAGCGCGCCGGGCAGGTCGTTGGCCCAGTGCAGGCCCAGCAGGTTGACGATCAGATCGGCTGAGCCGTCCTCCAGCCCCAGCGGCCCGGCGCCCGGCGCGGCGCGCTCGGTTGTCGAGCCGACAGCGCGAACCTTGCCCACCCGTTCGCGCGCCGGGCTGTCGGCCAGGGCGCGGGCAAAGACGCCGGGGTGCGGCGACAGGTCGACGGGCGCCTGAAACTCGCGCAGGATCACTTCGAGGCTGTTCACCGCATTGTCTGCGGCGCGCAGGTGCAGGAAGTCGGCGTCGGGGAAACGTCGCGCGGCGCGGTTCAGGCGCGCGGCGCGTCGAGCGGCGTCGAAGATGATCGGGGGACCGGAGGAGGAAGAGGGGGCGCTCATGTCGGTTCAGGATGGGGGCTGGAGAGGTCGATTGAAAGGCGTCGGGAGGCCTTTAGCATCCGGCGCGCGCGATGCGGGCCGGGGCCTGCTGGATATTCTATTGCCGCCGGTTGCTCACGACAGCCGCGAGGCGGCGGCGTCAGCGGGCCTGTCGCCCGATGCCTGGAGCCGGGTGGCCTTTCTGGAGGCGCCGGTCTGCGACGGCTGCGGCGCGGCGTTCGAGTATGACGGCGGCGACTTCGCGGCGGAGCGGTGCGCGGCCTGCACGGCCGGCCCTTACGCCTTCGGCCGGGCGCGGGCGGCCTGCGTCTACGACGAGGCGTCGCGCGGGATCATCCTCAAGTTCAAGCACGGCGACCAGCAGCAGTTCGCCCCCCTGTTCGCGCGCTGGATCAGCCGTTCGGCCGCCCCCCTGATCGAGACGGCCGACGCCGTGGTTCCCGTGCCCCTGCACCGCGCCCGCCTGCTGTCGCGGCGGTTCAATCAGGCGGCCGAGATCGCCCGACCGCTGGCCCGCGCGGCGCGGCTCGACTATCTGCCCGACGCCCTGGTCCGCCCGCTGCCTACCGCCAGCCAGGGCGGCAAGTCCGCGCGCGGGCGGCGGCTGAACGTCAAGACGGCCTTCGCCGTGACCGAGGCGGGGCGGCGACGCATCAAGGGGCGGCGGTTGCTGTTGATCGACGACGTGCTGACTACGGGGGCCACGGCCGAGGCCTGCGCGCGGGTGCTGATCGAGGCTGGAGCCCGCGCCGTGGACCTGGCCGTCATCGCGAGGGTGAAAAACGCGCGCGAACCGCTTAAGTGAGGGAGAGCCTTCCCATCCGCCTTCAGGAGTCCCCCTTGGCCGAAGTCGTTCTCTACACCAAACCCGGCTGCCCCTACTGCATCCGCGCCATGGCCCTGCTGGACCGCAAGGGCGCGGCCTATACGGAGATCGTCGCCTCCAACGATCCGGCCAAGAAGGCCGAGATGGTCGAACGCTCGGGCGGCGCCGCCACCTTCCCGCAGATATTCATCGACGGAAAGCACATCGGCGGCTCGGACGACATCCACGCCCTGGACCGCAAGGGCGAGCTGGACGCCCTGCTGGCGGCCTAGGTGACCGACACGCTCGACATCGCGCTGATCCAGACGCGGACGCCGGCGACGGCGGCCGCAGGGCTGGCGCATGTCGAGCCTCTGATCCGTCAGGCGGCGGCCGGGGGCGCGCGGCTGATCCTGACGCCCGAGGGAACCAACTTCCTCGAACAGCGCCGCGCCTTGCGCGACGCCGCCCTGTCGGACGAAGGCGCCGACCCGGCTGTCCTGGGGCTGAAGGCCCTGGCCGCCGAACTGGGCGTCTGGCTGTTGATCGGCTCGGCGATCGTCCGCTCGGGCGTGGCGGATGACCCGCGCGCCGCCAACCGGTCCCTGCTGATCGACCCCAGCGGGGCGGTCACGGCCCGCTATGACAAGCTGCACGTCTTCGACGTGGACCTGCCGAACGGCGAGACCTATCGCGAAAGCGCCTCGGTCAGACCCGGCGAGGCGGCGGTGGTCGCCGCTGCGCCCTGGGGCGGCCTGGGCCTGACCATCTGCTACGACCTGCGCTTCCCGCATCTGCACCGCGCCTTGGCCCAGGCGGGCGCGACGCTGATCGCCGTCCCCGCCGCCTTCACCCGCCCGACCGGCGAGGCGCACTGGGAGACCCTGCTGCGCGCCCGCGCCATCGAGACCGGCGCCTTCGTCCTGGCCCCGGCCCAGGGCGGGATGCATGAGGACGGCCGTCAGACCTGGGGCCGCTCCCTGGTCGTCGGGCCGTGGGGCGAGGTGATCGCCCGGCTCGACCACGACGAACCGGGCGTGCTGCACGCGCGGCTGGACCTTTCGGCCGTGGAGAAGGCGCGCGCCAGCGTGCCCGCCCTGCGCCACGACCGCGATTTTGACCTGCCCCTATGATCCGTTACGCCCTCTCCTGCGACTGCGACCACGGCTTCGAGGCCTGGTTCGGCTCTTCGTCCGACTATGACGACCAGGCGGCGCGCGGCCTGGTGGAATGCCCTTTCTGCGGCTCGACGGCGGTGAGGAAGCAGGTGATGGCCCCGGCCGTTTCGGGCACGAAGAAGACCTCGCCCGACGCCCTGAAACCTGAAGCTCTGCAGCAGATGCAGTCGATGATGATGCAGGCGGCGCGGCAGGTGCGCGACCACGTCGAGCAGAATTTCGACTACGTCGGCGACGCCTTCGCCCGCGAGGCCCGCGACATCCACGAAGGCCGCAGCGAGAAGCGCGAGATCTACGGCGAGGCCACCCCCGCCGAGGTGAAGAAGTTGAAGGACGACGGCGTGCCTTGCGCGCCCCTGCCCAGCCTGCCGCCCGACCCCAAGAAGGCGAACTGATCGCAGATGGGGGAGGGGGAGCGGTACGAGGAATTCGCCCCGCCCGACGCCTTGCGCCCCTTCGTGCGCCTGCTGTGGACCTACGCCGCGCCTCGCCCCAGCGGCGGGGTGCAGCGTATCGCTCCGGACGGCTGTCCCGAACTGGTGGTCGACCTGGCCGCCCCCTATGAGGAACAGGACGCCGACGGCGTCTTCCGCTTGCAACCGTCGGTGATCTTCGCCGGTCAGATGACCCGGCCCATGGCCATCCGTCCGGTCGGCCCGGTCGAGATCGTCGCCGCCAAGTTCGAGCCGGACGGGGCGCGCGCGTTCCTCGGCCGCCCGCTGATCGAGGCGACGGATCGGCGGCTGGACCTCGTGGCCCGGCTGGACGGCTTCACGGCGCCGCCCGGCGATCCGGCGGGGCAGGCCGCCGCCCTGGGCGCCTGGCTGGAGGAACAGCGCCGGGCGGGCGACTGGCGCATCGACCCCGCCGTCCGCGCCCAGGTCGCCGCCGCCGAGGACGATCTTGAGGCGCCGCCTTTGAGCCCCGCCGAGCGCCGCGCCCTGCAGCGCCGGTTCCGCGATCGCGTCGGCGTGGCGCCGCGCACTCTGCGCTCCGTCTTCCGCTTCCGCCGCATCTTCGATCACGCGATGGGCCAGGACGCCGACGCCGCCTCCTGGCTGGAGGCCGGTCTGGCCGCCGGTTATTTCGACCAGCCGCAGATGGCGCGCGATTTCCGTCGCTTCCTGGGCTGCACCGCCACCGCCTGGGCGCGCGAACAGGCGGAACTGGCGCGACAACTGGCGTCGCATTCCTACAAGCCCGCGCCGTGAGTGCGGCGTAACCTTCCTTCCGTCCTTGTGGAGGGAGAGCCCATGTCCGTTTTCAGCCTGCTGGCCGCCGCCCTGTTGCAGGCCGCCGCGCCCGCGTCGCCTGCGCCCGACCTGTCATGGCTGGCGGGCTACTGGCTGGACTGTTCCGGCGGGCGCGAGGCGTCCGAGACCTGGAGCGACCCGCGCGCGGGTCTGATCGTCGGCCACTCGGTGACTGTGCGCAATGGCCGCAGCGGCTTCGAGAGCGCCCGCATCGCCCCCATGAAGGATGGCGGCCTGGCCTATTTCGCCCAGCCTGACGGCGCGCCCGCCACCCCCTTCCGCCTGATCGACAGCGGCCCGCAGCGGGCGGTTTTCGCCAATCCCGACAACGACTTTCCGCACCGCATCATCTATGACCGCGCGGGGGATGTGCTGACCGCCCGGATCGAAGGGGCGGACGACGATGAGAACCGGAGCGTGCAATGGCGATTCAACAGGGCGGAGCTGAACGCCCGCTGTCCACTCTGACCTGGCGGGGCATGACGCCGGACGACCTCGACGGCGTGGTCGCGGTGGCCCAGCTGTCCTTCCCCGATCATCCGGAAGAGCGCGCCTGCTTCGCCAACCGTCTGGAGCTGCACCCCGAAGGCTGCTTCGTGCTGGCCGCCGAGGACGGGCCGGTCATGGGCTATCTGGTGGCCTATCCGTGGGTGCTGAACGCCGCCCCGGCGCTGAACGTGCTGATCGACGCCATTCCGGCCGAGGCCGAGGTGGTCTATCTGCACGACCTGGCCCTGCACCCCGACACGCGCGGCGGCGGCCACACCCGGCCGGTGGTCGAGCGCCTGGCCGAGCAGGCCAAGGCGGCGGGCTGGCCGGCGGTCGCCCTGGTGGCGGTCAATGATGCATCAAGCTTCTGGGCGCGCAACGGCTTTGAGGTTCAGAACCCGCCGGGCATGGCCGAGAAGCTGGCCAGCTACGGCGACGACGCCCGCTATATGGTCAGGCCGCTGTAAGCGACTTCAGCACGAAGTTCAGGCGCTCAGGCACAGGCGCCTGGGGCAGTTCGATCAGTTCATAGCCGAAGCGCGGATAGGTCTCGGCCATGGCGTCGAAGGTGTGGCGGGCCTCGTCCAGATCCTGCTTGCGCTCGGCGTCCTGGCCGAAGATCTCGGGCCAGACCGGGGCGATGAAGACGCGCCGCTCATAGCGGATGTCCTGCGCCGCCCGCTCCATATGGGCCGGGACCGGCAGGCCGCACAGCGTCAGATAGCCGATCACGTCCGGCACGCCGCGATCGAAGAAGACCGGCCCGTCGGCGCCTTCTGTGCGGGCGTGGGCCTCAAGCTCGCGATCCAGCATCAGTTCGGCGAACAGGGCCCGGTCCTTCCACGGCAGGGCCTCGCCGTCGATGGCCTGCTGGCGGCGAATGATGGCGCGCCCGGCCTCAGGCGAGGTCGCATGACCCGCCGCCGCCAGCGCCTCCAGCAGCGTCGTCTTGCCCGAGCCGGGACCGCCGGTCAGGACGATGCGGCGCGGGCCGATCATGCGTCGCGGGTCGCCATCATCATGTAGTTGATGCCCACGTCGTCGCCCTCGCTCCAGCGGTCGTTCAGCGGATCATAGGCCAGGCCATAGGGGCCGGTGACGGTCAGGGGCTCGCCGTCCAGCATGGCGCGCAACTCCTCGGGCTTGAGGAACTGGCGCCAGTCGTGGGTGCCCGCGGGCACCCAGCGCAGCACATATTCCGCCGCGACCTTGCCCAGCAGCAGCCCTTTCAGCGTGCGGTTCAGGGTGGCGACGATCATCAGGCCGCCCGGCTTGATCAACTTTGAACAGGCGCGGATGAAGGCTTCCGGATCGGCGACGTGTTCGATGACCTCCATCGTCAGCACCACGTCGAACGGGCCGGCGCCTGCTTCGACCATCTGCTCCACCGTGGCGGCGCGATAGGCGATGTCCAGACCGACCTGATCGGCGTGGGCGCGGGCGGTGCCGATGTTCTCGGACGAGGCGTCGATGGCCGTGACCTCAAAGCCCATGCGCCGCATCGGCTCGGCGATCAGGCCGCCGCCGCAGCCGATGTCGATCAGGCTGAGTCCGTTGAAGGGCGCGCGCGCCTTCACGTCGCGATCAAAGTGCTCGGCCGCCCGATCGCGCACGAATTTCAGCCGCGCCGGATTGAAGCGGTGCAGGGGGGCGAAGGGGCCTTTGGGATCCCACCACTCGGCCGCCTGGGCCGAAAAGCGCGCTACGTCGGCCGGGTCGATGCTCGGCCCTTCGGCACGATCGGTAGCAAAGGGTGAAAAACCCTCTTCGCTTTGGGGTTTGCGCGGATCGAGGCTGTCGTTAGAAGCGGGCATGGGCAGAGGCATGGACCGCCTTCGCCCGCCATGCAAGCAGGGGATCAGACGCCAGGATGACGCGGGCCGACACGAACCGGTTGGTGATGAAGTTCGGCGGCACCTCCATGGCCGACCTGGAACGCATCCGTCGCGCGGCGCGCATCGTCGCCGCCGAAGCCGCCAGGGGCAAGAAGGTGGCCGTGGTCGTCTCGGCCATGGCGGGCAAGACCAATGAGCTGGTCGCCTGGACCGACGGCGTGGGCGGCGCGGCGCCGGGCCTGTACGGCGACGGCGTCCTGTCGGACGACGAATACGACGTGGTGGTCGCCTCGGGCGAGCAGGTGACGTCGGGCCTGCTGGCCCTGACCCTGCGCAACATGGGCCTGAAGGCGCGCAGCTGGATGGGCTGGCAGATTCCGATCCTGACCGACGACGCCCACGGCCGCGCCCGCATCGAAGAGGTGCCCGGCGACGCGCTGGGGGCCGCGCTCGACGCGGGCGAGATCGCCATCGTGCCGGGCTTCCAGGGCGTGACCCGCGACGGGCGCATCACCACCCTGGGCCGAGGCGGTTCGGACACCTCGGCGGTGGCGGTGGCGGCGGCCCTGGGCGCGCCGTGCGACATCTATACCGACGTGGACGGCGTCTATACGACCGACCCGCGCATCCAGAGCCGCGCCCGGCGTCTGGAGAAGGTGTCCTACGAAGAGATGCTGGAGATGGCGTCGCTGGGCGCCAAGGTGCTTCAGACCCGCTCGGTCGAGCTGGCCATGCACAAGCGCGTGCCGGTGCGCGTCCTGTCCAGCTTCATCGAACCGGATGAAAACGGAAACCTGCCGCAACACGCCGGCACCCTGATTTGCGACGAGGATGAGATTGTGGAAAAGCGCATCGTTTCCGGCGTGACCATGAGCCGGGACGAAGCCCGGATCACGCTGCTTGGCCTGTCGGACCGGACGGATGCTCCGGCCGACGTCTTCACCCGCCTGGCCGAGGCCGAGGTCAACGTCGACATGATCGTGCAGAGCCAGGCCCGCACCGAAGGCGCGGTCAACCTGACCTTCACGACCGGCCGCCGCGACGCGCGCCGCGCCGCCGACCTGATGACCGCCGCCAAGGCCGACATCGGCTTCGAGGAGCTGCGGGTCGACGACGACGTGGCCAAGGTTTCGGTGATCGGCGTGGGCATGCGCAGTCACGCGGGCGTGGCCCAGACCATGTTCCGCGCCCTGGCTGACAAGGGCGTGAAGTTCCAGGCCATCTCGACCTCCGAGATCAAGATCAGCGTTCTGATCGACTCGGATTACGCCGAGCTGGCGGTTCGGGCGTTGCACGCGGCCTACGGTCTGGACGCGGAAGACTAGGATAACGGAAGCGCCGCCCTATCTGGAACGGATCAGGGGCGGCAAGGCGGGAGCAGGCATGGTCAAGGGCGTGGCAGTGACGGCGAGGGGGCCCCGCCTTCTGCTGCGCCAGATCCGCGAGGCTCTGGCCGGAGCCGGGGGCGGCGCGCCTGCGCAGGACCGCCTGAACATGGTGGTGCGGATCATCGCCCGCTCCATGGTTGCCGAGGTCTGCTCTATCTATCTGCGGCGCGCCTCGGGCGAGCTGGAGCTGTTCGCCACCGAGGGCCTGAACCCCGAGGCCGTCCACAACACCCGCCTGCGCCCCGGCGAGGGCCTGGTCGGCGAGGTGGCCCGCACGGCCGCGCCGATCAGCCTGTCGGACGCCCAGTCGCACCCCAGTTTCTCCTATCGGCCGGAAACGGGCGAAGATCCCTATCACGCCTTCCTCGGCGCGCCCTTGCTGCGCGGCGGCCGGGCCATCGGCGTCCTGGTCGTCCAGAACCGCGCCGCCCGTCGCTATGACGAGGAAGAGGTTGAGGACATCCAGACCATCGCCATGGTCCTGGCCGAGACGGTGGCCTCGGGCGAGCTGCTGGCGCTGGAGGAGCTTCGCGACGTCGAGGTCGCGCCCCACCGACCCGAGCGGCTGAAGGGGCAGAAGTTCGCCGAGGGCCTGTCGTTCGGGCAGGCCGTGCTGCACGAGGCGCCGATCGCGCCGGAACAGCTGCTGGCCGACGACCCCGCCGCCGAGGAGACGCGCCTCAAGGAGGCGCTGGAGCGTCTGCGCACCAGCATCGACGCCTTGCTGGAAGGCAGCCAGGGCAAGCTGGGCGGCACCCCCTATGAGGTGCTGGAGACCTATCGCATGTTCGCCGACGACCGGGGCTGGAACCGGTCGCTGGAGGAGGCGGTGCGTTCCGGTCTGACGGCCGAAGCCGCCGTGGACCGCGTCCGCAACGAGCACCGCGCCCGCTTCGCCAACGCCCGCGATCCCTATATCCGCGAGCGGCTGCACGACTTCGAGGATCTGGCCAACCGCCTGCTGCGTCTGATGGCGGGCGATCACCCGGGCCAGCGCGACCTGCCCGACGACGCCATCCTGGTGGCCAAGAATCTGGGACCGGCGGACCTGCTGGAATATCCGCGCCACAAGCTGCGCGGCCTGCTGCTGGAGGAAGGCTCGGCCGCCGCCCACGCGGCCATCGTCGCCCGCGCCTTGCAGATTCCCTGCGTCGGCCGCCTGCAAGGCCTGCGCGATCGCCTGACCGAGGGCGATCAGGTCATCGTCGACGGCGAGACGGGCGAGGCCTACTTGCGGCCCCGTCCCGACATGCTGGCGGCGGTCGAGAGCCGCATGGCCGTGCGCGAGCAGCGCCGCGCCGAGTTCGACCAGCTGCGCGACACCCCCGCCGTCACCAGGGACGGCAAGCGCATCATGCTTCTGGCCAACGCCGGCCTGGCGGTGGACCTGGAGAATCTGGACGCCACCGGCGCCGAGGGCATCGGCCTGTTCCGCACCGAGTTCCAGTTCATGGTCTCGGACGAGCTGCCGCGCCTGGACGCCCAGGCGGCCCTCTACAAGCTGGTGCTGGATGCGGCGGGCGACCGGCCCGTCACCTTCCGCACGCTCGATATCGGCGGCGACAAGGTGCTGCCCTATCTCGACAATGAGCGTGAAGAGAACCCGGCGCTGGGCCGCCGGGCCATCCGTCTGGGTCTGGATCGTCCGGCCCTGCTGCGGATGCAGCTGCGCGCCCTGCTCAGCGCCGCCGCCGGGCGCGAGCTGCGCGTCATGTTCCCCATGATCGCCACGGTGGACGAGTTCCGCGCCGCCCGCGAACTGGTCGACGTCGAATGCGACTGGGCGCGGCGCCGGGGACGGCCCCTGCCGTCCCTGCTGCGCGTCGGGGCCATGATCGAATGCCCCAGCCTGCTGTGGCACCTGGACGCCCTGCTGCCGCTGACCGACTTCGTCTCGATCGGCACCAACGACCTGCTGCAGTATATGTTCGCCGCCGACCGGACAAACCCGCGCGTGTCGGATCGCTATGATCCCCTGTCGCCGCCTTTCCTGCGCGCCCTGGCCGAGATCCAGCAGAAGTGCGCCGACAGCGCCACGCCGGTCTCGGTCTGCGGCGAGCTGGCGGGGCGCCCGCTGGAAGCCTTCGCCCTGATCACCCTGGGCTACAACCGCCTGTCCGCGCCTGCGGGCGGGGTGGGGCCGGTCAAGCGCATGATCCTGTCCGCCGATCTGAACGCGGCGCGGCGGGGGATGAACGTCCTGCTGGGCTCGTCGGCCGGGTCGGTGCGCGGCGAGATCGAGTCCCTGGCGCGCAAGCTCAACGTCGAAGTCTGAACAAGCGGGGCCGCTTTCCCGCGTTGCCCGCGCTTCTCGCCTCGTCTAAGCGGGGATGACGGGCGCACGGGCGCCTGACGTGACGGAACCCCGACCCTATGGACCAGGATCGGCAAGCCGCGTTCGACTTCGACGCCGACGCGACGCTGGATCAGACCCCGGAGGCGACGCCCGAAGCGGCGCCGCCTGAGGAACCCTCGGACGATTCCCTGGGCGCCTCTTTGCGCGCTGCGCGCCTGGCGTCGGGCCTGTCCATGGCCGAACTGTCGACCAGGACGCGGGTGCATCCGCGTTTCCTGACCGCGCTGGAGCAGGGCGAGTACGCCGTCCTGCCGTCGCGGATCTTCTCCATGGGCTATGTGCGCGCCTACGCCGGGGCCCTGGGCCTGGACGAGTTGAACGCGGTCGAGCGGTTCAAGCAGGAATACCCCGATGCGGCTGTGCCGCTGCAGCCGCCGACGGGCGCCGCCTTGCAGCAAATGCGTCAGAACTCGCCCAAGATCCTGGGCGTTATCGGCGTCTTCCTGGCGGTGGTGATCGGCTGGAACGTCTTCCAGCGCATTAACCGCATCGAGGCGCCGCACCCCTCCGACCTAGTCGCCGTGCCCAAGGACTGGGCCGAGCAGGCCGATCATCAACGGGACCGCGCCCTCTACCTCGGCGCGCCCAAGGCGGCGCCGCCGGACCAGACGACGCCGGCCATGTACATCACGCCGGGGCTGGAGGCTCAGCTGACGGGGATCGACCCGGACGACCCCAACGCCGTCCCGCCGCCCGCGCCGCCGGTGCAGGCCGCCTTCAACCCGCGCGGGGCCATCTACGGCGCCTCGGCCACGGCCTCTCAGGTCATTCTGCAGGCGCGCAAGCCCGCCATCCTGGTCATCCGCCAGGGCGACGGCCGCATCCTGTTCGCGCGCCAACTGGCGGCGGGCGAGGCCTGGCGCGCGCCGCCGGGTCTGGCGGCCACCATCGACACGCCCGATCCGGCGGCCTTCGACGTTTATCTGAACGGCGAGCACGGCGGCGTGCTGTCCGCGCCGCAATCGCCGCTCGGGTCGCGGAAAAAAACCCCACGCCGCGGTTTTAATAAGTGAAATAAAAAAAAAATAACCAGACCCCCAGGATGAACGGGGATATAAAAAAGGGGACCCGG
>NZ_RHWX01000016.1 GCF_003938605.1 Brevundimonas sp. 357
TCCGCTCCTTCCCAGCCAGGGAAATCTCAGCGGAAAACTCTAACGTCCGGTGATCCAGTTTTCGGGGAGCAGATCACATCGTCTTCACGCCGAAGGAGATAGCCCTTGGGACGCGCTCTGACGATTTAAATGTGCGTGCGGATGGGGCGAGCCGGATAACGGGGGAATGAAACGTGCAGTGGTTGACCTAACGTCCCTTGGGGTTCATTGGCCCCCGTTACACAGCGTGATCAGCTTATTGCGTGACGGCGACGACAGATCGCTGCGCGCAGCTTCAGGAGAGCAAGACGTGACGCAATCGATTCCCGGACTCCATCCGGCGCCGACCGAACACAAGGGCCTCGTCGCCTGGGTGGAGCAGATCGCCGCCCTGACCAAGCCTGACCGTGTTCACTGGTGCGACGGCTCGGCCGCCGAGAAGTCCGCCATCGTCGCCGATCTGATCGGCAAGGGCACGCTGAAGGAGCTGGATCAGGCCAAGCGCCCCGGCTGCTACTACGCCGCCTCGGACCCCAAGGACGTGGCTCGCGTCGAGAGCCGCACCTTCATCTGTTCCGAGGACGCCGCCGACGCCGGTCCGACCAACAACTGGTCCGACCCGGTTGAAATGCGCGTCCGTCTGGACGGCCTGTTCGACGGCTGCATGAAGGGCCGGACGATGTATGTCGTTCCGTTCTGCATGGGGCCGTTGGGCTCCAAGATCTCCGCCCTGGGCGTCGAGATCACCGACAGCGGCTATGTCGCCGTGTCGATGGGCGTCATGACCCGCATGGGCAAGGGCGCGCTGGACATGCTGGGCGCCGACGGCGTCTTCGTCCCCGCCGTTCACACCCTGGGCGCGCCGCTGGCCGAAGGTCAGGCCGACGTGGCATGGCCCTGCAACGACGACAAGTGGATCGTCCACTTCCCTGAGACCCGCGAAATCTGGTCCTACGGCTCGGGCTACGGCGGCAACGCCCTGCTGGGCAAGAAGTGCTACGCCCTGCGCATCGCCTCGATCATGGCCCGCGACGAGGGGTGGCTGGCCGAGCACATGCTGATCCTCAAGCTGACCAGCCCCGAAGGCGTGTCCAAATATGTGGCCGCTGCCTTCCCGAGCGCCTGCGGCAAGACCAACCTGGCCATGCTGCAACCGGCGCTGGACGGCTGGAAGGCCGAGACGGTCGGCGACGACATCGCCTGGATGCGCTTCGGCGACGACGGTCGTCTGTATGCAGTGAACCCGGAAGCGGGCTTCTTCGGCGTGGCGCCGGGCACCAGCCGCAACACCAACAAGAACGCGCTCGAGACCCTGACGCGCGACACCATCTTTACCAACGTGGCTCTGACCGCTGACGGCGACGTCTGGTGGGAAGGCCTGTCGAAGGAAGCGCCGGAAGGCCTGACCAACTGGAAGGGCCAGCCGCACGATCCGGCTTCGGGCGAGCCTGCGGCGCACCCGAACTCGCGCTTCGCCGTCTGGGCCGGTCAGTGCCCGTCCATCGCGCCGGAGTGGGAAGACCCCGCGGGCGTGCCGATCGACGCCATCCTGTTCGGCGGCCGCCGCGCCTCGGCCGTGCCGCTGGTGACGGAAGCCTATGACTGGGAGCACGGCGTCTTCATGGGCTCGACCGTGGCCTCCGAAGGCACCGCCGCGGCCGAGAACAAGGTCGGCGAGCTGCGCCGCGACCCCTTCGCCATGCTGCCGTTCTGCGGCTACAACATGGGCGACTACTTCGGCCACTGGCTGAAGATGGGCGAGAAGGCCGATGCGTCGAAGCTGCCGCGCCTGTTCTTCGTCAACTGGTTCCGCAAGAACGACGAAGGCAAGTTCGTCTGGCCGGGCTTCGGCGACAACGCCCGCGTGCTGAAGTGGATCGTGGAGCGTCTGGAAGGCCAGGCCGAGGCCGTCGACACCCCGGTCGGCCGCGTGCCGTCCAAGGCCGCGCTGGACCTGTCGGGTCTGACGCTGACCGACGCGGATCTGAAGATCCTGCTGGACGTGGACGCCGAGGTCTGGACCGAGGAAGCCGCCATGATCCCCGCCTTCTACGAGAAGTTCGGCGATCGCCTGCCCAAGGCCCTGTGGGGCCAGCACGCCGCCCTGACAAAGCGTCTGGAAGAGGCGCGCGCGGCCAAGCTGGCGGCTGAATAAAAGACCGTCCTCAACGGTTGAAATCGGGGCGCGGGAGGTCGAAGGACTTTCCGTGCCCCTTTTCAATTCTCCTGAACCCTCCTTCGACGCCGTGGTCATCGGCGCGGGCGCTTTGGGCCTGTGCGCGGCGGCGGAGCTGAGGCTGCGCGGACGCCGCGCGGCGGTGGTCGATCCGGGCGGCGTCAACGCCTCAGCCGTGGCGGCGGGCATGATCGCGCCCGCCATGGAATGCGCCATCGACGATCTGTCGCTGGGAGCGGCTCAGGTGTTGCGCCGCGCGCGCGACCTGTGGCCTGCCTTCGCCGAAGCGACGGGCGTGCGCCTGTATGGCGATCTGGCGGAATGGCGCGGCGGCGATGTCGCCGAACTGGCGGCGCGGATGAAGACGCTGGGATTTCAGCATCAATACGACGCCGCCTCGGCGCGCCTGACCACGCATGAGGACGCCAAGGTCGATCCGCCTCAGGCGCTGACGGCGCTGGCGCAGGGACTCACGGTGATCGAGGCGCGGGCGCTGCGTGCGTCGCCGGACGGGCAGGGCTGGCGGGTCGAGACGACGACGGGCGCCGTGCGCGCCGATCATCTGATCCTGGCCACGGGCGCCGATCCGGCGCTGGAGGGCCTGCCGCCCGAAGCGTGCGCGGCCGTCGCCTGCATCGCCCCCATTCGCGGCCAGATCGGTCTGGTGAAGGAGAGGCTGGTCGATCACGTCGTGCGCGGGCCGGGCTCCTATGTCGCGCCGATGGGCGAAGGCAGCGTGATCGGGGCGACGATGGAGGCGGGCGAGCGCTCGGTGACGCCCGACGCCGCGCGCTGCGAAGCCATGCTGGCCGCCGCATGGAAAATCCTGGCCCAGACGCCGCGTCCTCTGACGATCGACTGGCGCGCGGGGGTGCGGGGGACGGCTCCGGACGGCCTGCCGATGGCGGGGCGGGTCGCGCCGGGTCTTCATGTCGCGCTGGGGCCGCGCCGCAACGGCTGGCTGCTGGGGCCGCTGGTCGGCGCCGTCGTCGCCGACGCGACAGAGGGCCGGCCCGTCGCCGAGCCGACCCTCCATCCCTCGCGGTTCGTCTAGTCCTTGGGCAGGTCGAAGCGGATGGCCATGGTGACGCGCGCGCCGTCGACGGCCTGTCCGTCCACCGTGCGCGGGCTGAGGCGGAAATAACGGCTCAGGCTCACCGCCGCCCGCCCGAAGCCCTGATTGCCGGGTGTTTCCGAGGTGACGGAACAGCCGGTCAGGCTGCCGTCCACCCGCACCAGACAGGACAGTTCCGCCACGCCGCCGATCCCGCGCGCCTCAGCCGCCGAGGGGTAGGCGCGCATCAGTTGATCCGCCGTCGGTTTGCGCACCCAGTCGGGCTGGGTGATGACGGGAACGGGCTTCGGCGGTTCGGGCGTGACCTTAGTTCCCGTCGAAGGCTCGGCCGCCGGTTCCGTCAGGTTGATGGCCGGGCCGGCGTCATGGCTGACGACGGGGGCGACCGGAACCTCCAGCGGGGCGACGTTGCTGGGCATGACCTGCGCCGGTCGATGGATCGGCGGCGTCGGCGCGGGGGAAGCCTTGGGCGGCGTCTCTGGCTTGGGCGGCAGCGGCGGCCGGATCAGATCAATGACGGTAGGCGGCGTCTCGGCGGGCGCGGGCGGGATGTCGGCCCGTTCAAAGCGTTGCTGATACAACCAGACGCCGGCGCCGACGTGCGCCAGAGCCGAGGCGCCGATCATCGCCCACACCCATCGGGGCAGGGGCTTCTTGCGTTGCTGGAAGTCGAGGGGGCTGACCACGCCGTGGCCCCCGGCGATACGCATCATCATGACTTACGCGCCTCCTGTCGCAGGCCCTCCCCAGCACCCACGGAACGAAGTTCGCGCTTCGCTTGCGGCCTTATTGTGGCGCTTGGAATTGTTAACGGCGGCGGCGTTGCGTTAAGGTTTCGTTTACCGAGGTTAGCGACCGTTCACACATGACCGTGAAAGCGATTCCATCATCCGGCGGCGTGGAGGCGGCCATTCGGCGCGCCTCGACCTCGACGGGCGTGGACTTCGATTTCCTGATGAAGACCGCGCGCCGCGAAAGCGCGATGAACCCCAATGCGCGGGCGCCCACGTCCTCGGCGTCGGGCCTGTTCCAGTTCATCGAGCAGACCTGGCTGGGCACGGTGAAGCGGCACGGCGCCAAGCACGGCTACGGCCAGTACGCCGACCTGATCTATCAGGGCGGCGACGGGCGCTGGCAGGTGCGCGGCTCGGCCCGCAACGTCGTGCTGGATCTGCGCTTCGATCCTCAGGCCGCTTCGACCATGGCGGGGGAACTGACAGCTTCGAACGCGGCCTATCTGCGCGGACGTACAGGACGTGAGCCGAACGGCGGCGACCTGTATGCGGCTCACTTTCTGGGTCCGGCGGGCGCAGCCAAGTTGATGGAGGCCATGCAGTCGCGGCCCCAGTCCAGCGCGGCGGCCCTGTTCCCCGAGGCGGCCTCGGCGAACCGCTCCATCTTCTATCGCAACGGCCGCCCGGCGTCGGTGGCCGAGGTGCATGCCAATCTGCAGCGCACAGCAGGCGAGGCCGCGCCCGCCGCCGGCGCCGGTAGCGTGAAACCCGTTCCCGAGTTGGGCGATAAGGAGCGCGCCTTGGCCGCGCGTCTGGACCGTCTGAAGCAGGATCAAAGCCTGTTGGCCTTGCTGCTGGGCCAGGACGGGCGGGGAGCGGGCGGCGGCTTTGGCGGCGCCTATGGCCCGCCGCCGAACAAGCCTGGCTGAAGACCTTTGTTCCGCCTTATTCCTAACGGGGCCTTAACTATGTAACGCTATGAGTGACGATTGATTCTTCGCCGCTCTGAGCTTCATCCATGACCGCCTACCGCGCCCGACTGACGGAAAGCGACATCAGGCGCCTGATCAAGTCCGACGTCGAGGACGATCGCGCGGCGGCGGCCCACAAGCTGTTCCGCAGCATCGATCGCATGGTGCTGGACGAGACGGAGCGCGCGGCGGCCAGGAAAATACTCAATGTCCTAGCCGCTGACACGGCTGAACTCGTGCGACGGGCCCTGGCCGTGACGCTGAAGGCGTCGGATTTGGTGCCACGTGAGGTGGCGCGTCGTCTGGCTGCGGATGTGGACAGCGTGGCTCTGCCTATCATCAACTGCTCGCCCGCCTTTTCCGATGACGACCTGATCGAGATCGTGCGCGCCGGATCGGCCGTCCGTCAGGCGGCTGTGGCGTCGCGTTCACGCGTGCCGCGCGACGTAGCGACGGTCCTGGCCGCCGAGGGGCGACAGGAAGCGGTTCTGGCCCTGGCGGCCAACGACAACGCAGACCTTTCCGAACACGCCCTGGGCCTGGTGGTCGACCGCTTTGGTCACGCATCCGAGGTGGTGTCGGCCCTGGCCTATCGTCAGGTGCTGCCTTTGTCCGTGACCGAACGCCTGGTGGTCCTGGCTTCGGACGCAGCGCGCGAGCATCTGGTCACGCGCCACGCCCTGGCGCCGGAAACGGCCATCCAGTTCGCCGACTTCGCGCGTGAGCGGGTGACGGTGGATCTGATCGATCAGGCCCGGGTGGCTGTGGATCTGCCGGAATTCGTCGCCCGCTTGTACGGCCGCAAGGCGTTGACGCCGTCGCTACTGCTGCGCGCTCTGGCGCGGGGGCAGATGGCCTTGTTCGAGCATGCTCTGGCGGAGCTGGCGGGCACGCCGCATCACCGCGCCTGGCTGATGGTGCACGATGCAGGTCCGCTGGGGCTGAAGGCGCTCTATGACCGTGCAGGAATGCCGCCACGTCTGTTCCAGGCCTTCCGCTCCGGCGTCGACACCTGGCGTATGCTTCAGGCCGAGGGCGGCGACACCTCGGGCGAAGCCTTCCGCCAGCGTATGCTGGAACGCTTCCTCAGTCAGCGCCCGGACGCCGCACGCGAAGATCTGGCCTATCTGATGGAGCGCTTGGATCGTCCGGCGCCTGAAGCTCTGGCCGCTATCGGCGCCGCATAGAAAAAAGGGCGCCCAGTGGACGCCCTCTCATCGATGCTGCTTGAGGCGGATTTTAACCCAGGTGCTCGGCCACGCGCGCTTCCAGCGCCTCGGCGAGGTCGCGGCCGACCGGGTGTTCATCCGTCTGAATCTCGTCACGCACCACGGCCTTGATGGCGTCGATATGGGCGTCGATGACGGGCAGAGGCGCCTTCATCCGCTTGTCGGCGTCGTCCAGCATCCGACACAACGATCCGGCGATGCGCGTCACCAGCGGGTATTGATAGGTCGTCCCCAGGCCCTTCAGATCGTGCGCGCGGAAATACAGCGCCTCGGCGGTTTCGGTGGTGTAGCCCTTGGTGCGGATGTCGGCCTGGGTCTGATCCAGCTTGGCCACTTCATCCTGAAGCCACTGACCGAACTGGGCCGACATGGCTTTAAGGGCCTCTTCGGCCTTGGCGATGGCGTTGGCGTCGATACCGCCGAAGCCGCCGCCGACCTTGGCGCGAAGGGCGTTGGGCGGACGAAAGACGTTGGAAGAATTGCTCACGGGCCGGACTCCTGAACTGTAAAATCCAATGTGCCGCGAGAGTTCTAAAAAACCGTGACGTTTCAGGCGGCGAACTGTTCGGCCATGACGCGTTCTTCATAGGATCGCCCTGCGTCGAACAGCATGGTCAGGGCGATATCGCGTCGCTCGCGCACTTCGACCCGTGTCACGCGCCGCACCTCGAAGTTGTCCGCCGTGGCGCTGACGGGTCGTTTGTCGGCCTCCAGTACGTCGAACCGCACCCTTGCCGTGTGCGACAGCAGCGCCCCGCGCCAGCGCCTGGGGCGGAAGGCGCTGATCGGCGTCAGCGCCAGGCTGGGCGCGTCCAGCGGAATGATCGGCCCGTGAGCCGATAGATTATAGGCGGTCGATCCCGCGGGTGTCGCGACCAGGCAACCGTCGCAGGTCAATTCCTCCAACCGCACCTTGTCGTTGATGCTGATACGCAGCTTGGCGCTCTGGCGGGTCTGACGCAGCAGGGAGACTTCATTGACCGCCAGGCCGCTGTGGACCTGGCCGCTCTCGGTCCAGGCGTCCATCTGCAGGGGGTGAAGGACGGTTCGATCCGCCTGGATCACCCGCTCCAGCAGATCGTCTTCCTCATAGTCGTTCATCAGGAAGCCGACTGAGCCGCGATTCATCCCATAGACGGGTGTCTGAAGTTGCAGGTTGTTGTGAAGCGTTTCCAGCATGAAGCCGTCGCCGCCCAGGGCCACGATGACTTCGGCCTCCGTCACGGGAACTGAGCCGTAGCGTTCGCTCAGTCTCAGGCGCGCCTCCTCGGCTTCGGGCCGATCGCTGGCCAGGAAGGTGAGGGCGGTGGGGCGGAAAGGCTGGGTCACGCGCCTAGGCAAGCGGAGCCGAGGCCGCGTGTCAAACGGGACGACCGTCTTCGGGCGCCATCAGCAGCTGGAATTCATAGGCCGCCTGCGCTGCTGAACGCTCGGCCAGGCGCCAGGCGCCGCCATCAGGGTCATGAGGGAAGCCAGCATTCATTCGTCGTACCTCGCTGAGCACGGCGGGGAAGGCGGCGCGGTCCAGCCCGGCTGCGGTGCAAGCCAGAAATAACGGTCGAGCCGTGTCGGCCCGCAGCGCACGGCGCACCTGATCCAAGTCTAGCCTTCCCAGGCGGCTCAGGGCGTGGATAAAGACCTCCAGCCGATCATCGCGCAGGGCGCGGATCAGGGTGGCGGGGCGAAGCTGGTCGGCGGCCTGGAGCTTGGCGACCAGACGGGCGGCGGCGATATCTGGGGACGTGGCTTCCCGGGCGGCGGCCCGGGCCGCTTCAGCCAGGCGGGCGGGGTCCAGGGTGAAGCGTTCCATGATCGCCTGGCGCAGGGCCTCGCCCACCCACTGATACAGGCGTGCGCCCAGGTCAGGCGTCATGTGCGGGTGGCGAGACAGCGGCGCGCGTAAAGCCGCCAGTTCACGCGCCCGGTCCACCAGGCGGCTCATATCCTCGGCATCCAGCGCCGCCGTGCGGTTGGAGGCCAGAGCCGTCAACACGGTCGGATCGTCGGCCTTGAGGATGGCGCGGGCGACGGCGACGCTCAGGCCGGGGCGCAGGGCGATCTGCACTTGGTGATCCAGCGACGTCTGGGCCAGCAGTTTCAACAGGTCGTCGTCCTGCAAAAGCGGACTGGCGGCGATGACGGGACGGGCGATCTCTATGGCGTCGGCGGCCAGCATCCGCACCAGGCCGGGCGGCGCCCAGTCGGCGTCAGCCAGGCGCTCGGACAGGGCCCGGCGGATGTCGGCTTCGGCCGCTCGGACCAGGGCGATGAAGGCGTCGGCCAAGGCTGAGGGGGCGCGGTCGCTCCCGCCGACCGAGCGGTACAAGTCGGCCACCCCGATCACCAGTCCGCGTTGGCGTTCGGGCGGCTGGCCCTTCGCCAGATCGACCAGTTGCTCAAGACTGCTCAAGGGCAGAGCGCCCGGCCCGTCGAACGTCACAGTCGTGGACTCCACGGCGCTCCTCGCGGAAATTCAGTCTGCCTCTGCGGCGAACGCATCATGGGGCGGCGCGATGAAAACAGGGTTAATGAAGTCTTGGGAAAAGCGCCGTTCCGCTTGACGACGCCGGCTGTCGGGGAGACGCTTCACATGAACGCTGATCAGGGGAGTGGTCATGGCGGACGGCATGAGCGGGGCGCCCTCTTTGCAGGGACGAGTGTCAGAGGACGAATGGCGCACGCGCGTCGAGCTGGCGGCCCTTTATCGATTGGTGGCGCTGCATGGGTGGGACGACATGATCTTCACCCATATATCGGCCCGCGTGCCGGGACTGGAGCATCACTTTCTCATCAATCCCTACGGCTGGTATTTCGATGAGATTACAGCCTCTTCCCTGGTGAAGGTCGATCTGGAGGGCAATATCGTCCAAGACACGACCAGCTTTATCAACCCGGCCGGCTTCACCATTCACTCAGCGATTCATGCGGCGCGCGAAGAGGCGCATTTCGTCATCCACCTGCACACGGTGAACGGCGTCGGCGTCGCGGCGCAGGAGGACGGCCTGTTGCCGATCAGCCAGAACGCCTGTCTGTTGCAACATCAGGTCGCCTATCACGGCTATGAAGGTCTGGCGCTGAACCACGACGAGCGTGAGCGGCTGGTGGCGGATCTGGGCGACAAGTCCCTGATGTTGCTGCGCAATCATGGCACCCTAGCGGTGGGGAACACGGCGGCCCAAGCCTGGGTGGGGATCTTCTTCCTGGAACGCGCCTGCGCTCAGCAGGTGGCGGCCCTGTCGGCGGGGCGCGACAATGTCCTGATCGCGCCGGACGCGGCCCAGGCCGAAACGAAGGAGCAAGGACGCGGCATCGGCTTCGTCTCTTCGCTGGCCTGGCCTGGGGCCCTGCGCCAGCTTCAGCGAAAATCGCCCGGCTACGACGTGTGAGGCCGCTGGGGGGCGGACTTCGGGGAGGGGGGATCGGCCTGCTGGCGGGCCTGACCCTGCTTGCGACCGGACAGCCCGCATGCGCAGGCGCCTGGAACCTGCCCAAGGGCCAGGGGCAGGCCATTCTCAAGTATGAGAGCATACGCGCGGATGAGGCCTTTTCGCCCGACGGCGATCGGGTCAACCTGCCGGGCGATCGTCGTGACAGCGCGGCCTCCCTTCTGGTCGAATACGGGCTGGATGAGCGTTTCACCCTGCAGATGAAGGGAGAGTGGCAGGGCGGGCGCGACGCCTTCGTCGACTATCAGGGACGCGGCCCGCTAGAGATCGGCGTCCGCTGGCAGGCGTATCGCGACGCGCGCAACGTCGCCGCAGTCTATGTCGGCTATGCACACGGCGGCGAGGGCCGCAACGCCGGCTACGCTGCGCCCGGCGCAGGCGATCACGACTGGGAGGCGCGTCTGCTGGCGGCCCGCAATTTCGGCGTGGACGGGCGGGGCGGTTTCATCGAGGCTCAGGCGGCTCGGCGCTGGCGCTCCGGCTTGCCCGACGAGACGCGGCTCGACCTGACGGCGGGCGCGCCTCTGTCCCCTGGCTGGATGCTGTTGGGTCAGGCCTATGCGGGGGCGGCGGACGACGGCGGGGCGCGTTGGCTGTCGCTGGAAACCTCGGTCGTGCGGCGACTCGGCGACTGGAGCCTGCAGGCGGGTTGGCGCACCGCCGTCGCAGGTCGCGAAACTCCTGCGGGACAAGGCCCCGTCATCGGAATCTGGCGACGTTTCTAGCGCGAAATTCCGCGACGGAATCCGAGCATAGCCTCGTTACAGATACGTTATTTGCGTAACGGCGATGACCCGCTAAGCGGGGCGCTTGTTGTCGGGGAGACTGCGTCGCGTGTTCAAACGCCATTTTTTCATAATCGCTGCGGCCTGCGTACTGGGGCTGATGATCGTGGCGGCGGTCGCCAAGATCGCGTTCAGCGACGGCGGCGCAGGTGATCGCAAGGGACCGGGAGGCCAGGGCGGTCGCGGCCAGGTGGTCGAGGAAGTCACCGCTCAGAGACGTGAGTTCGCTGACCAGATTCGCGTTCTGGGCGTGGCGCGCAGCCGTCGCTCGGTCAACATCACCTCAAACACCGCCGAATTGGTGACGCGCGTCATGTTCACTGATGGTCAGCGCGTGAACGCCGGAGCGCCCCTGGTCGAACTTCAGGCGCGCGAGGAAGACGCCGACCTGATCCGCGCCCGCGCCCAGCTGGAGAACGCCCAGCGCGAGTATGATCGTTACCGTATCCTGGCTGAACGCGGCGTTGCGCCGCGCGTCATGGCCGAAACGTCGGAAACAGCGCTGAAGACCGCCCAGGCGGCTCTAGCGGCGTCGGAAGCTCGTCGCGGCGACCGCATCCTGCGCGCGCCCTTTACGGGCGTTCTGGGTCTGACGACGGTCACGCCGGGCACGCTGATCTCGCCCGGTTCGGTCATCACCACCCTGGATGACGTCAGCGCCGTCCGCGTCGATTTCCCGCTGCCTGAGCGGTACCTCGGCATCCTGCCGGTCGGCGCGCCGATCACGGCCACCTCCGACGCCTTCCCCGGCGAAGCGTTCAACGGCCGGATCGCCTTGCTGGACACCCGCGTCAATGAGCAGACGCGCGCGGTCATCGCCCGCGCGGAGTTCCCCAACACCGGTAACCGCATTCGTCCCGGCATGATGATGCGCGTCGCCGTGCACCAGGGCCGCCGCCAGACCCTGGCCGTGCCTGAGGCGGCCGTTCAATATGAAGGTCAGGGCGCTTTCGTGTATCGCATCGCGCGTGGCGAGGCGGGCGCGACCGCCCAGCGCGTCGAGGTTCAAACCGGCGCCGTCGAGGGCGGTTTCGTCGAGATCGTTTCAGGCCTGACGAACAATGACCGCATCGTCGCATCGGGTCTGAACCGCATCCAGCCGGGCGCCCCCGTCACCGTTGAAGGCGCCGAAGGCCGGCAGCGCGGCGCTCCAGCCAAGGGCGGCGCCCGCGCGCCGCAGGCGGCCCGCCCATGATGCTGTCTGATGTTTCGGTTCGGCGTCCCGTCTTTGCGGCGGTGGCGGCCATTGTCCTGTGCGTCATCGGCGCGGCGGCCTTCTTCTTCCTGCCGGTGCGGGAACTGCCGGACGTGGACCCGCCGGTCGTCTCGGTCAGCACCAACTACGCCGGCGCCTCGGCCGAGGTGATCGAGAGCCGGATCACTGAACCGATCGAGCAGCAGATCGCCGGCATCCAGGGCGTCGAGCGCATCAACTCGACCAGTCGCGACGGCCGTTCCAGCGTCAACATCGAGTTCTCGCTGGACCGCAACATCGATGACGCAGCCAATGACGTGCGCGACCGCATCTCGCGCGTGCTGGGTCGTCTGCCGGACCAGGCGGATCCGCCGGAAGTGGCCAAGGCCGATTCCGACAGCCAGCCGATCATGATCATGTTCCTGCGCTCCACCACCATGGATCGGATGGAGCTGACGGATTACGCCCGTCGCTATCTGGTGGACCGTTTCGCCACCGTGCCGGGCGTGGCCCAGGTGAATATCTTCGGTGAGCAACGCTACGCCATGCGCATCTGGCTGGATGCGGGGGCCATGGCGGCGCGCGGGCTGACCGTCACCGATGTCGAAACCGCCCTGAATAACCAGAACGTCGAACTGCCCGCCGGCGCGCTTGAATCGGCG
This sequence comes from Brevundimonas sp. 357, assembly GCF_003938605.1. Taxonomy (GTDB): domain Bacteria; phylum Pseudomonadota; class Alphaproteobacteria; order Caulobacterales; family Caulobacteraceae; genus Brevundimonas. The sequence goes on from NZ_RHWX01000016.1 coordinate 12,253, forward strand.
CAGAAGGACTACACCGTCCGCGTGGCGCGCAACTACGCCGACCCCGCCGATTTCGCTCAACTGCCCATCGGCACGCGCGGCTCGGCCTCGACGGCCACGGGCGCGCAGGCGTCCGGCACCCTGGGCGCGGCCTCGGCGGCCATGACCAACGGCGTCACGGGCGCCCTGATCGGCAATGCCGCCTACGTCACTCGTCTGGGGGACATCGCCCGCATTGAGGAAGCGCCGGCGGAGGCTCGCCGCCTGTTCCGAGGCAACGGGATTGATCAGATCGGTCTGGCCGTGACTCGTCAGGCCCAGTCCAACGATCTGCAGATCTCCGAAGGCGCGCGCAAGCTGATGGAAGAGATCGCGCCCAGCCTACCGCCCGGCACGACGCTGGAGGTCGGGTCCGACAACTCGGTCTTCACCTCGCACGCCATTGACGAGGTCTGGATCACCATCGGCATCTCCATGGCCCTGGTGGCCTTGGTCAACTTCATCTTCCTGGGCAGCCTGAGGGCGGCGATCATTCCATCGGTGGTGGCGCCTATCTGTTTGCTGGCGACGTTTATCGTCCTTGCGCCGCTGGGCTTCTCGCTGAACCTGCTGACGCTGCTGGCCCTGGTGCTGGCCATCGGCCTAGTCGTCGATGACGCCATCGTGGTGGTCGAGAACATTCAACGCCGCCTGGACCACGGCGAGCCTCCGCTGGTGGCCGCCGAGCGCGGGGCGCGTCAGGTCTTCTTCGCCGTTGTGGCGACGACGGTGGTCCTGCTGTCGGTGTTCGCGCCGCTGCTGTTCCTACCGGGCTACGTCGGCCGTCTGTTCGTGGAGCTGGCCGCCGCCATCGCCGCGGCCGTGGCCTTCTCCGCCTTCTTGGCGCTCAGCCTGTCGCCCATGCTGGCGTCTAAGATCCTGAAGCCGGCTCACACCGGCGGCTGGGTGGCGCGGCGCGTGGATGCGGGCATGGATGCGTTGAAACGGTCCTATGCGGCTTCGCTGGACGCCTTGCTGGGCCGTCGGATCGCTGTTGGCGGCATGGCGGCCCTGATCGTCCTGGTCGCTGCGGGAGCCACAGGCATCTTCCTGCATCTGCCCAATGAACTGGTGCCGAACGAGGACCGGGGTCGCGTAACCCTGCGGATCGCCGGACCGGAAGGTACGGGCTTCGACTACACTCGACAGATCATGTTGGGTCTAGAGCCTATCCTGGCCGAATACCGCGACAGCGGAGAGGCGGCGAATTTCCTGATCTCGGCGCCGGGATTCGGCGGTTCCGGTTTCAGCTCGGGCAGCGCTGTCGTGAATCTGGCCGACTGGGCCGAGCGCGACCGCTCTGCCGATGAGATCGCTCAGGAGCTGAACGGCAAGCTGCGCAACCAGACCGGCGCCCAGGTCAACGCCTCGACACCGGGCGCCTTCCAGCGCGGCGGCGGCAACTCCAACTCGGTCGAGATGGTCGTCACGGGGTCGGAATACGCCGCCATCTACAACTGGCTGCAGCCCATCCTGGCGGCGGCGCAGGAAAACCCCGGCTTCTCGCGTCCGCGCCTGAACTATGAGCCGAACGCGCCACGCCTGTTGGTCGACGTCGATCCGCAGAAGGCGGCCGCCCTGGGCGTCTCCTCGCAACAGATCGGCCGCACGCTGGAAACCATGTTCGGCTCGCGTCGCGCGACGACCTACATCAAGGGCGGTCAGGAGTACGACGTCATCCTGCAGACCGAGCGCGACAACCGCCGCGAAGTGACGGACCTGGAGTCGCTCTATGTCTCGACCGGCACGGCGCAACTGGTGCCGCTGTCGGCGGTGGTCACGACCAAGACCTCGGGCGATACGCCGGATCGTCGTCGCCTGGATCGCCAGCGGGCCATCACCCTGGCGGCCGACCTCAACCCCGGCACGACCATCGACGACGCGGTGCAATTCCTGAACGCCGAAGTCGCCAAGCAGCCGCAAGGCGTGACCAATATCCGCTGGGGCGGCGCCGCTCGCGATCAGCAGGAGGCGGGCAGCGCCGTGGGCTGGGCCTTCGCCCTGGCCCTGCTGCTGGTCTTCCTGGTGCTGGCGGCCCAGTTTGAGAGCTGGATCACCCCGGCGGTCATCATGCTGACGGTGCCTCTGGCGGCGGCGGGCGGGCTGTTCGGTCTGCTGATGGCGGGCTCCAGCCTGAACATCTACAGCCAGATCGGCCTGATCATTCTGATCGGCGTCGCGGCCAAGAACGGCATCCTGATCGTCGAGTTCGCCAACCAACTGCGCGATCAGGGGCGGAGCATCCGCGAGGCCATCATCGAGTCCTCGTCGCTGCGTCTGCGTCCGATCATCATGACCTCGATCGCCACCGCCTTCGGCGCCCTGCCGCTGGTGCTGTGGCAAGGGGCGGGGGCGGGCAGCCGTCAGACCATCGGCGTGGTGATCTTCACCGGCGCCATGTTCGCGACGGTGCTGACCCTGTTCGTGGTGCCGGTGATCTATGGCGTGTTGGCGCGCTTCACCAAGTCGCCGGAATACACCGCCCGCAAGATCGAGGAATGGGAGGCGCAGGAGAAGCGCGACGGCCTCGAACCGGACATGAGCCCGGCGGAGTAACGGAATGGCTTCCTTCTCCCCTTGTGGGAGAAGGTGGCTGCCGAAGGCAGACGGATGAGGGCTGTCGGCACGGCGCCAAGAAGGCTGAAGAGGTTTGCGCCCAGCAACCCCTCATTCGACCTCGCTCCGCTCGGCCGCCTTCTCCCGCAAGGGGAGAAGGAAGATGTCATTCGCCGGTCGGCTTGAACCCCGTCTCGACTTTTAGGAAGGCGATCACGTCACGGCGGTCCGTGGCGTCGGGCAGGCCGGCGAAGCTCATCTTGTTGCCGGGCAGGAAGGTGCGCGGGTTCTGCAGCCAATGGTCCAGGGTCTCGGCGTCCCAGGTGAAGCCTGCCGTCCGCATGGCGTGGGAATAGCTGTATTTATCGCGCGCACCCGCCTTGCTGCCGAAGACGCCATAGAGGTTGGGCCCCGTCATGTTCGGCCCGCCTGGCGTGATGGTGTGGCACGAACGGCAGCGGGCGAAGGCGCGGCGGCCGTTCTCCAGGTCCGCCTGGTCGTAAGGGGCGGGCAGGGACGCCAGCAGGGCGGCTTTCTCGGCCTCGGTCGGCGCGGGGGGGTTGGGCGCTTCGGCCGCGCTGGTCCCTGAACCTTCGGCGCCCTGGCCGCAGGCCGCGAGGCCCAGAGAGACTGTTAGCGCGACAGCCAACGCGGCGGCCGGGCCGGGCGTGCGGCGGATCGTGGGGAAGGACGAAAGATGGAACATGACGCACTCCTTGGCCGAGGGTCATGCTTTAGCCCATGAGGGCGCCGTCGCAATGGACAGCTTGTCCAAGCCAGGGCGTCAGCGCCCGGTGGTCAGCTTCACCACGATGTGGGCGGTGGTGTCGATGATGGCTTCCGGCGTATCGGCGCGGCGCATCAGTTCGAAGCCCGCCGCAACGGATTCCACCAGGTTCGCCGTCTCATAGGAAGTCAGGCGGGGATTGAGCCCCTCGGGATGCAGGCCGCTGGCGTGGGCCTGGGCGATGCGGCGCTCCAGCGCCAGGTGCAGGCGCCGCAGGCGGCGGATGCGGCTCTCGGCGAAGGCGGGCTCGCCCATGTCGGCCAGCATGTGCTCGACCCGCAGCACCGGCCCGTGGTCGCTCCACAGGCCCAGCACCTCCAGCACATAGGCGCGGGCGGCCTCGAAGGCGCGTTCGCCGGACCAGTCGGCGTGGATGTGTGCCGCCAGTCGTTGAAAGTCCTCGCCCGCCTCTTCGCACAGCAGCAGCAGGCCTTCCTCGACCGAGGCGAAGTAGGTGTAGAAGGTCGGCGCTGATACGCTCGCCGCCGCCGCCACATCGGCCGGCCGGATTTCGCCCAGGTGCTTGCTGTTCAGCAGACTGCGCAGAGCGTCCAGCAGGGCGCGCCGGGTGCGGGCGCCCCGTGTTCGGATCCTGTGACCCAGCTTGTTGGTCGTCTCGGACATGTGGGAGGCGGCCGAAGTTGCGATGGAAACGGGCCGGAAAGGGGAGAAGGCGAAGGCCTAGCGGCTTCCGCCCTCTGCGACAAGCGCGACCCAAGTCGCGCTGGGTCTTCAGGCGCAGCTCAGCGTTCCGTTAGTTCAGGGCGCGGCATCTGGTGGTGGTGTTGTTCATGACCGGATCGTCGATCATGCAGATGACGTATCGGTCGCCGTTCGTGAGAATGAAAGAGAACGACTCTATATTGGGATTGGAGTTGAACACCTCGGTCTGATAGTGGGCGTGCGAGATGATCTTCCAGCCTGCATTCAGCAATTCGGTCATCGATTGAGAAAGCGGAATCCAATCGGTCGCGCGGTGCTGGGGATCGGGATCCGGAACCCTCTGCCGCCGTCCCTGGGCCTCGACCACAGTCGGAACCATCACGAGCAGAGCGAGCAGCAGGGTGAATTTTCGCATTCTTCATCCTCCCGGGCGGCAAGATCGGGGGCGGGAGACCGCAGGCCTCGCGCGCTGACGGAGGAGGGTAGCGTGAGGAATCGCGATCCGTCGATACGGAGAACGGCGTCGCATCTCGTGATGCGCGGGCCTGACCATCCTCATCCTGATCGGGAGAGGGTGGTGCCGGTTGCAGGAATCGAACCCGCGACCTTCGGTTTACAAAACCGCTGCTCTACCAGCTGAGCTAAACCGGCGTGGCCCGCCTTATGCTGGCGGAATCTGTTTGACGCAAGCACACTGATCGAATGCCCTCGCTGCCCTATCTCGCGCCCATCGTCATGCTGGCGCTGTCCAACGTCTTCATGACCTTCGGCTGGTATGGCCACCTGAAATTCGGGGCCAAGCCGCTGTGGATCGTCGTCCTGATCAGCTGGGGGATCGCCTTCTTCGAGTACTGGCTGGCCGTGCCCGCCAATCGCATCGGCCATCAGGTCTATTCAGCGGCCGAGCTGAAGACCATGCAGGAGGTGATCACCCTGCTGGTCTTCGCCGTATTCTCGGTCGTCTGGCTGGGCGAAAAGCTGACGGTGAATCACCTGATCGGCTTTGTGCTGATCGCGGGCGGCGCCTTCTTCATCTTCAAGGGGCCGCTCTGACGGGCAGTCAGGCCAGTTCGGCCGCGATCTTTGCGGCCAGCGTTTTCAGATGCTCGGCGTCGGCCATGGGGGCGTGACCGTGGCCCTTCATCGGACGGTCCGCCCAGCGGGGCACGATGTGGAAATGCAGATGGAAGACCGTCTGGCCGCCCGCGTCGCCGTTGAATTGCATCAGGCTGAGGCCCTCAGGCTTCAACGCCTTCTCGACCGCGCGGGCGGTGCGCTGGACGGCGGCGGTCAGTCGGGCCAGGGCCTGCGGCTCGATCTCCAGGATGTTGCGGGCGGTCGAGGTCTTGGACACGACCAGGACGTGGCCCTCGGACTGGGGAAACACGTCCATGAAGGCCAGGACGTCGTCGTCCTCCCACACCTTCACGCTGGGCATGTCGCCGCGCAGGATTTTGGCGAAGATGTTGTGCGGGTCGTAGGCGCCGTGAAGGCTCATGGGGGTCTCCTTCGGGGTAGGGCGATCAGCCTAGCAGGCGAAGTTGCCCGACGCACGGAGCCGAACGCCGCGATATGCGCTTATATGGTCAAGGTTCTTCAGTTGGAGGCGTCATGCTGGGTTTCATCGTTCAGGCCGTGGTCACGGCGATCGGCCTGTGGGCCTCGGCCAAGCTGGTGCCGGGGGTGGAGTTCACCTCGACCGGCTCGTTGATCGCGGCGGCGGTCATCCTGGGCGTGGTCAACGCCTTCGTGCGGCCGCTGATGGTGATCCTGACCCTGCCTCTGACCATCGTCACCTTCGGCCTGTTTCTGCTGGTGGTGAACGCCGCCATGATCGGGCTGACGGCCATGTTCCTGGGCGGCTTCGTGGTCGATGGCCTGTGGGCCGGGATCGGCGCGGCCATCGTCACCGGCGTGGTCAGCTGGATCGCCGGGGCTCTGTTCGGCGGCATGGACGAGCGGCGCTCATAAATTATCCGGGTAATATTGACGCGACAATATCATCCGGGTAATTTTTTCCTCACCAGAGCGAGGACGGATTATGCCCCTATGCACGGCCTTCGACGGCCATACGATGATCGCGACCGGGCCGTTGGCTCAGGTCGCGGGTGCGGTGAAGGCCGCGCACGACGCCGGACGAGCGGTCCTGGTCTTTCGCGACGAGGATGCGCGACCGATCGATCTGGATCTGCGCGGCGATCTGGCGGCGGTGCTGGCGCGTCTGCCGCTCGAGCCGCTGCGACCGGAGCCGGAGAAGCGCGGGCCGGGGCGGCCGAAGCTGGGCGTGACGCCTCGTGAAGTCACCCTGCTGCCCCGTCATTGGGACTGGCTGGCGTCACAGCCGGGCGGGGCGTCGGTGGCGCTGCGCAAGCTGGTCGAAGCCGCTCTGCGCGAGGCGGAGGGGCCGGACCGGATGCGTCGCAGCCGCGAGGCGGCCTATCGCTTCATGACCGCTGTGGCGGGCGACCTGCCGGACTATGAAGAGGCCGTGCGGATGCTGTTCGCGGGCGACTGGACGGCGTTTGACGCCCGCACGGAGGCCTGGCCTGTGGACGTGCGTGATTACGCCCGTCGCCTGGCCGAGCCTGGATGGCGTAACGGCCAAGGACGCTGAGAAATCAGGGACGCTGAATCAGCTGGGGCGGATCACCATGCAGGTGACGCGGCGCTCGGACAGGGCTTCGCACGCCGCCTCGGCCGACTGCTGGGTCATGCCGGTGAAGCGCGAGCGATACCAGCCGTTGGCCGTCTGCACGTCGCGCTGGGCGCTCGAGAACTGGGTGCGGAAGCGGCGGCTGACGTCGTTCAGCCAGTCGCGGGCCACGGCTTCCTCGCGGAAGGCGCCGACCTGGACGGTCCAGCGGCCGGCGGGAGCCGGAGCGGCGGCGCGCGCAGAGGTGTTGCGGGTCGCGCGGGCCGGCGCCGCCGGCGCGGCGGCCGAGCCGCCGTTCAGCGCGGCGGTCAGGCTTTCGGGCGGGCGGTTCTCGGCGCGACGCGCCGACGGCGGCGGCGTCACCTCCGTCGGCAGGTTGCGCGGCGGCGGACCGGCGACATAGGCCACCTCGGTCGAGGAGCCGACGCCTTCGCCGTCCTCATCCGACAGGGAGGCGTAGGCGATGGGCGGCGAGGGATCGGCGCTGATCCCAAAGCCGCGCTGTTCGAAGAAGGCCTGGGCCAGTTGGATGCGCTCGCCCTGGCCGCGGCGACGCTGAACCTCGAAGCCGGTGTCCATCAGTTCGGCGACGTGGTCGTTGCGGCTCTTGGTCGAGCGGCCGCCCATGACGATGGTGATGATCCGCTTGCCGTCGCGCACCGAGGACGCCGCGAGATTGTAGCCCGAGGCGTTGGTGAAGCCGGTCTTGATACCGTCATAGCCGCGCCCGGTGGCCAGCAGGCCGTTGGTGTTGCGGTAGTCCCGGCCCTTGTAGAACCAGTCGTGCAGGCCGAGGTAGCGGTAGTATTGCGGATAGTCGCGCATGACCGCGCGGCTGAGGATCGACAGGTCGCGGGCCGTGGTCGCCTGGCGCGTGTCGGGCAGGCCGTTGGCGGTGGTGAAGCGGGTCTGCTCCATGCCCAGCTCGCGCGCCTTTTGCGTCATCATCTGGGTGAAACGGCCTTCCGAGCCGCCGATATGCTCGGCGATGACCACGGCCATGTCGTTGGCGCTGCGGACGGCCGTGGCGCGCATGGCGTCGTCCAGGCTGATCGTCTGACCGGCGGCCAGGCCCAGCTTGGACGGCGGCTGCGACGCCGCGCGCGGCGAGACGGTCAGGTTGTCGTTCAGGTTGACCTTGCCCGACTCCAGCGCCTCGAACGCCAGATACAGGGTCATGACCTTGGTGATGGAGGCCGGATAGCGTCGCGCGTCGGCGAAACGCGAGAACAGGACTTCGCCCGATGCGGCATCGACCACGATGGCCGCATACCGACTATCGGATGACTGCGCTTCCGGCGGCGCGACGCCGATTGTCGGCGTCATGACGATGCCTCCCAGGACCAGGGCGGCCAGGAAACGACGGCGGAAGATGGCGTTCATGGGCAAGCTACTAGCCTCGTCACTGTGGCGCGAAGACGGCTGCGATCACGCACGTTACAAAGGCTAACATCCGCTTCCCCGGTTTCGAGAGGGTTAACAGCGCGTCAACAGACTTGTGATCGCTCTCCGCGTCCAGGCCGCAGGTTATCAGCGATCATATTGTGCGTCGCACAAATTTCACTTGAAGTCTTTTCGCAGGTGCACCATATCGCCGTTGTCGCGATGGGCTCGCCTGTCGCAAGAACCCTTTTGCTTCAGGAGACTCCCCATGGCTGACGCCGCTGAGACCGTGAAGAAGACCGTCGAACAAACCACCGCCAAGGCCAAGGCCCAGGCTGAATCCATCCAGGCCGCGGGCGCCAAGGCGTTCCGCGAAGGCGTCGACAAGTCGGTCGCCTCGCTGAGCGAGATCAACGCGCACGGCAAGAAGAACCTGGAAGCCGTGGTCGAATCCGCCGCCGCCGCCCAGAAGGGCGCCGAGGCCCTGTCGCAACAGGCCGTGGCCTACAGCAAGAAGTCCTGGGAAGACGGCGTCGCCGCCGCCCAGTCCTTCTCGCAGGCTCGCTCGGTGCAGGAACTGTTCGAACTGCAGACCAACTGGGCCAAGTCGGCCGCCGAGGCCTATCTGGCCGAGTTCGGCAAGGCGACCGAGACCATGACCGCCTCGGTCAAGGACAGCTTCAAGCCGATCAACGAGCGCGTTTCGGCTGCTGTCGAGCAGTTCCAGGCCGCCCGCTAAGACGCGACTGCACGCTTAATGCGAACGAGGCCCCGGTGGAGACGCCGGGGCCTTTTTCATGGCTTCGCTTCGGCGCTCATGGGGGCGTGGTCGATGCTGAAGGCGCGGGCCAGCCGCCAGCGCCCGTCCGGCTCCAGCCGCCACAGGACGGAGAAGCGGGCGCGCCCGACCAGGGTTTCCGGCCCGTCGCCCTGCCGTTCGTAGAACAGGTGGCTGCCTTCTTCGACGGCGCCGACGCCGGGGATGGCGTAGACCCGCATCGTGCCGGGCACGAGTTCGCGCCGTGAGCGCCAGGCGTCGGGGGCGGTCCGCGCGGTGCAGCCCTGGCGATAATCGTCGATGAAGCGCGCCCGCGTCGCCGTCAGTCCGCCCCGGTCGTGATAGAATTCCAGGTCGTCCGTCACCAGATCGGCCAGGGCCTCGGGATCGCATCGGTCGAACATGACCGAAAACAGGGCGGCGTCCCGTTCAGCGATGATGGGGGCGAGGACGACGTCATCGGTAGGGGCGGCGGGCGTCTGGCCCAGCGTCAGGGCGACGAACAGTCCGGCGATCAGGGGCATGGCGGCGGTCCGGGGCAGGGAACGGAAGCGCATTGGTGCGGTTCCTGAGCCGAGATGTCCCGTGAATCTTTGGTCAGGCGGCCGGGGTCACGCAGGCTGTGACTGGACGCATCTACAAATCAGGCCATCATTCCCTATCTGATCTTCTGACACTCCCCGATTACGGACCACGAATGCCTAACAGACGGCCAGGTGAGCAAGGCGGAGGCGCAGGCGCCGCCGTCGTCACCGAGACAAAGCCGAAACTTCAGCGGCCCTCGCTCTATCGGGTGCTGATCCTGAATGACGACTACACCCCCATGGAGTTCGTCATCTACGTGCTGGAGCGGTTCTTCCAGAAGAGCCGCGAGGACGCGACCCGCATCATGCTGCACGTGCACCAGCATGGCGTCGGGGTCTGCGGCGTCTTTACCTACGAAGTGGCCGAAACCAAGGTCGCTCAGGTGGTCGAGACGGCGCGACGCCACCAGCACCCCCTGCAATGCACGATGGAAAAGGACTGAGAGGAACCTGCCATGCCTTCGTTTTCCCGTCCTCTCGAAGAGACCCTGCACCGCGCGGTCCACTACGCCAATGAGCGCCGGCATGAGTACGCCACGCTCGAACACCTGCTGCTGGCCCTGATCGACGATCCGGACGCCTCGGCCGTGATGACGGCCTGCAACGTCGATCTGGGCGCGCTGAAGGCGGCGCTCGGCTCCTATGTCGACACCGACCTGGCCGCCCTGGCCACGGCTGACGGCGACGACGCCAAGCCGACGGCGGGTTTCCAGCGCGTGATCCAGCGCGCGGTCATCCATGTCCAGTCGTCCGGCCGCGAGGAAGTGACCGGCGCCAATGTCCTGGTCGCCATCTTCTCCGAACGCGAAAGTCACGCCGCCTATTTCCTGCAGGAGCAGGACATGACGCGGTACGACGCGGTCAACTTCATCGCCCACGGCATCGCCAAGAAGGCCGGGGCCAATGAAGCCCGCTCGGTGCGCGGCGGCGCCAGCCCGGAAGAGGCCGAGGACGGCTCGGTCGTCAAGCAAGGCGGCGAGGCGCTGGAAGCCTATTGCATCGACCTGAACGAGAAGGCCAAGAACGGCAAGATCGATCCGCTGATCGGTCGTCAGGCCGAGGTCGAGCGCTCGATCCAGATCCTGTGCCGCCGGACCAAGAACAACCCGCTTCTGGTCGGCGACCCCGGTGTCGGCAAGACCGCCATCGCCGAAGGCCTGGCGCGCAAGATCGTCAACGGCGAGGTGCCGGAGGTTCTCAAGGGCGCCACCATCTACAGCCTCGACATGGGGTCTCTGCTTGCGGGCACCCGCTATCGCGGCGACTTCGAGGAGCGGCTGAAGCAGGTGGTCAAGGAGCTGGAGAACCACGAGAACGCGGTCCTGTTCATCGACGAAATCCACACGGTGATCGGCGCCGGCGCGACGTCGGGCGGGGCTATGGACGCCTCCAACCTGCTGAAGCCGGCTCTGGCGTCAGGCAGCCTGCGCTGCATGGGATCGACCACCTACAAGGAATACCGCCAGCACTTCGAGAAAGATCGCGCCCTGGTGCGTCGCTTCCAGAAGATCGACGTCAATGAGCCGACGATCGAGGATACGGTGAAGATCCTCAAGGGTCTGAAGACGACCTATGAGACGCATCACAAGCTGCGCTACACGGACTCAGCCATCCGCACGGCGGTTGATCTGTCGGCGCGCTACATCACCGACCGCAAGCTGCCGGACAAGGCCATCGATGTGATCGACGAGGCGGGGGCGTCGCAGATGCTGCTGCCGGAATCCAAGCGCAAGAAGGTCATCGGCCAGAAGGAGGTCGAGGCCGTCATCGCCAAGATGGCCCGCATCCCGCCCAAGTCGGTGTCCAAGTCGGACACGGAATCCCTGCGCGAGCTGGAGACCGATCTGAAGCGGACGGTCTATGGTCAGGAACAGGCCATCGATCAGGTGTCGTCGGCGATGAAGCTGGCGCGGGCGGGTCTGCGCGACCCGAACAAGCCCATCGGCGCCTTCCTGTTCAGCGGCCCGACCGGCGTCGGCAAGACGGAAGTCGCCAAGCAACTGGCCGCCACGCTCGGCATCGAGATGCAGCGCTTCGACATGTCGGAATACATGGAGCGTCACACGGTCAGCCGCCTGATCGGCGCCCCTCCGGGCTATGTCGGTCATGACCAGGGCGGCCTGCTGACCGACGCCGTCGATCAGCATCCGCACTCGGTGGTGCTGCTGGACGAGATCGAGAAGGCGCACCCCGACGTCTACAACATCCTGCTGCAGGTGATGGACAACGGGACGCTGACCGACGCCGTCGGCAAGAAGGTCGACTTCAGGAACGTCATCCTGATCATGACCACCAACGCCGGGGCCGCCGACAATGCTCGCGCCTCCATCGGCTTCGGCCGGGGCAAGGTCGAGGGCGAGGACGACAAGGCCATTCAGCGCCTGTTCGCACCGGAGTTCCGCAACCGTCTGGACGCCATCGTGGCCTTCAAGCCGCTGGGCGCCGAGACGATCCGCTCGGTGGTGACCAAGTTCGTGATGCAGCTGGAAGCCCAGCTGGCGGATCGCAACATCACCATCGAACTGACGGACGAGGCGACCGACTGGCTGGCCAAGAACGGCTTCGACGAACTGTATGGCGCGCGTCCCCTGGCCCGCGTCATTCAGGAACACATCAAGAAGCCGCTGGCTGACGACATCCTGTTCGGCCGTCTGACCCGCGGCGGCCATGTGAAGGTCGAGTTGAAGGACGGCAAGATCGCCTTCGACATCATCCCGGCCAAGGGCGCGGCGGTGAAGGAAGAGGAAGAAGCAACGGCCTGATCTTATCCTTCTCCCCTTGTGGGAGAAGGTGGCCCGTCAGGGCCGGATGAGGGGTCTTGCGACGTGAAAAAGGGGTTGCGGGATTTGTCGTCCCGCAACCCCTCATCCGTCTCGCTTCGCGAGCCACCTTCTTCCACAAGGGGAGAAGGCCTTGATATCAGCGTTTGCGACCCAGGGCGCCGAGCAGCACCGCCGCGCCGGCGATGATGCCGGTGGTCAGCAGTGGTTTGCGGCGGGCGAAGTCCAAGCCCTTGCGAGCGGGATCGCGCAGGTCGGCGGGGGCCTTGTCCACCATGCCGTCCAGGCCGTCGATGACGCGGCCATAGGCGTCCAGCGCCTTGCCCTTCACCTCTTTCATCTTGCCTTCGACCTGAAGCTTGCTGTCGCCGGTCAGCCGACCCAAGCCGTTCTGGGCCTTGCCCTTCAGTTCAGTCGCGACGCCTTCGATACGTTGGTCAGTCATGTTGATCCCTGTGTTGAGGAGGAGACTCACACCCCAAGCGCATCCGGCCCCCGAGGGTTCCTGGCCGGACGCCCCCTAGCGACGAAATGTCAGCCCTGAAGATCAGCCCTGGCGATAGGGCGACAACTCCGCCGTCATCGCGTGCATCTCCATCTCGACCGCTGGGCGCTCCTGTTCTAGGTAGCGGCCGACTGGATCGCGCAGCGCGGGATCAGCGATGAAGTGCGCCGAATAGACGGGGGAGGGCAGGTAGCCGCGCGCGATCTTGTGATCCCCCTGCGCGCCCGCCTCGACCCGCGACAGGCCGCGCGCGATGGCGAAGTCGATGGCCTGATAATAGCACAGCTCGAAATGCAGGAAGGGCCGGTCGACCAGCGTCCCCCACTGACGGCCGTAAAGCGCTTCGCGGCCGATGAAGTTCAGCGCGCCCGCCACCGGCGTCTCGCCCTCGAACGCCATGACCAGGGCGATGCGGTCGGCCATGCCGGCGCCGACGCGAGCGAAGAAGTCGCGCGTCAGATAGGGCCGCCCCCATTTGCGGTCGCCGGTGTCCATGTAGAAGGCGAAGAAGGCGTCCCAGTGCGCCTGCGTGATCTGCGCCCCGGTCAGGACGCGGATGTCGAGATCGGCCTGCGCCTCGCGCCGCTCGCGCCGGATGGTCTTGCGCCGGTTGGACGACAGGGCGGCCAGGAAGTCGTCGAAGCTCCGATAGCCGTCGTTGCGCCAGATGAATTGGATGTCCCGGCGCGGCAGCAGGCCTGCCTCGGTCATGGCGCGCCATTCGGCCTCAAGCGGGAAGTTGACGTGCAGGGACGAGACGCCAAGCCGCTGGGTAAGCGTCAGCGCGCCTTGCAGCAGGGCCTCGCGCACCGTGGCGGCGTCTGTACCCGGCGTGCTCAGGAAGCGCGGGCCGCTCGCGGGGGTGAAGGGCACGGCGCCCAGCAGTTTTGGATAGTAACGCCCGCCCGCGCGCTCATAGGCGTCGGCCCAGCTGTGGTCGAAGACGTATTCGCCCTGGCTGTGGCCCTTCAGATAAAGGGGCATGACGCCGATCACGGCGCCGTCTTCATCATGCAGGGACAGATGGCGCGCCGCCCAGCCCTCTGACGGGACGGCGCTGCCGGACGTCTCGCAGGCGTTGAGGAAGTCGTAGGAGACGAAAGGATCGCCGCTTGGGGCCGCACAGGCGTCCCATGCGTCCCGGCCGATAGCGGCGATCCGGTCGTTTACCTGAAGGGTGAAGCTCACTTCACCTCGATGATGGCGTCCACTTCGACGGCGAAGCCGAGCGGCAGCTTGTAGACGCCGACGGCCGAGCGCGAGTGCTTGCCCGCGTCGCCGAAGACCTGGACCATCAGGTCCGAGCAGCCGTTGATCACGCCGGGGATGGCCTCGAAGTCCGGCCCGGCCTGGACGAAGCCGCCCAGCTTGACGATGCGGACCACGCGATCCAGGTCGCCGTCGACGGCGGCGTTGATCTGGGCCAGCAGGTTGATGCCGCACAGGCGGGCGGCCTCAGCGGCCTGCTCCGGGGTCACGTCCACGCCGACGGTGCCCTTGATGCCGCCGCCGGCGTCGTTCGACAGCTGGCCCGAGATGAAAATCTGCTCGCCTGAGCGGACGTAGGAGACATAGCTGGCGACCGGCTTGGCGGGCTCGGGCAGGGTGATGCCGAGTTCAGCGATGCGGGCGTGGATGCTCATGGGGCGACTCCGTATGAAAGTGTGGAGGGGGTTTAGCGCGGCGCGGCGGCCGCGTCATCCGGGGCGTTCATTTGGTCGCTTCAACGAGCGACCGGCCACCACGGCGGCGGCTCCGAACTTGTCGCGCAGGGCGTCGATGGCGGTCTCGGTCTTCAGGGCGCGGGTTTCGGCCGTGGCGAACAGGCCGGCGGGCGCGTCCTGAGCATCGGCGATGTCGGCCATGCCGATGCCGATCAGCCGGTAGGGCACGCCCAGTTCCGGTTTCAGCAGGTCGCGTCCGGCGGCGAACAGGGCGCGCGCCGTCTGCACCGGCTCGGCCAGGGTGATGCGGCGGGTGACGATCTTGAAGTCCGTCTTGCGCAGCTTCAGCACCACGACCCGGCTGGCCACGCCGTCGCGGCGGGCCTTGGAGGCCAGCTTCTCGCACAGGGGCCACAGTTCGGCCTCCAGCGCCTCGGCCGTGGTCAGGTCGTCGTTGAAGGTGGTCTCGGCGCTCATGCCGCGCCGGTCGTGATCCGGGTTCACCGGGCGGCTGTCGCGCGCGTGGCTGAGGTCGTGCAGGCGCAGGCCCGTCTCGCCATAGCGCCGGACCAGATCCTTCACCTCGGCGGCGGCCAAATCGCCGATGGTGGCGAAGCCGTCCGAGCGCAGGGTGCGGCCGAACACCGGCCCGACGCCGGGCAGGGTGGTCACGGGCCGGGGCGCCAACAGGCCTCGGGCCTCGGCGACGCCGATGACGGAGAAGCCGCGCGGCTTGTCCAGCTCCGACGCGATCTTGGCCAGGAAGCGATTGGGCGCCAGGCCGATGGAGACGCTGAGGCCCGTCTCGTCCTCGATCCATTTCTGCAGACGCGCCAACTGGAAGGCGGGCGGGCCGCCGTTCAGCCGTTCGGTGCCCTTCAGGTCGATCCAGGCCTCGTCCAGCGACAGGGTCTGGACCAGCGGCGTCAGGCGATGGACGGCGCCGAAGATGCGCTCGCTCTCGGCCACATATTTGCGGAAGTCCGGCTTGATGACCACGGCGTCGGGACAGGCCTTCAGCGCCTTGAACATCGGCATGGCGGAGCCGACGCCATACAGCCGCGCCACATAGCAGGCGGTGGAGACCACCCCGCGCTTGCCGCCGCCGACGATCACCGGCTTATCGCGCAGTTCCGGCCGGTCGCGTTTCTCGACCGAGGCGTAGAAGGCGTCGCAGTCCAGGTGGGCGATGTGCAGGTCGCCCAGTTCGTCATGGGCGATCACCCGGCGCGACGCGCAGGCGGGACATCGCGCGACCTTGCGGTCGCCGGTCCACAGGCAGTCGCGGCAGACGGCCTTCAGGTTCAAGGATGACTCCGGTTCTTCAGCTTCACCCCAACTTAAGACTGCGTGGGCGAGAGTGCACCCGAAGAAGGCGAAAAGCCCTGCGCACAGGCGCGATTTTTTGGCGAAACAGCCGGGTGACGGATGTCGAAGAAGGTCCTCATCGTCGAGGATAATGAGCTGAACATGAAGCTGTTTCATGATCTGCTCGATTCTCAGGGGTATCAGACCCTGCAGACCCGCGAGGGCTTGCAGGCGCTGGCCTTGGCGCGCGAGCATCGTCCCGACCTGATCCTGATGGATATTCAACTCCCGGAGATCTCCGGCCTGGAAGTCACAAAGTGGCTCAAGGATGACGATGAGCTGAACCATATTCCTGTCATCGCCGTTACAGCCTTTGCTATGAAGGGTGATGAGGAACGTATTCGTCAGGGGGGCTGCGAGGCCTACATTTCCAAGCCGATCTCGGTCGTCTCCTTCCTTGAAACGGTGCGGAAACACCTGGGGTAGGCGATGAGCGCACGAATCCTGGTGGTGGATGATGTCGAGGCGAATGTCCGCCTGCTCGAAGCCAAGCTGACTCTTGAGTATTACGACGTCCTGACGTGCGGCGACGGAGCTTCGTGCCTGCGTCTGGCCCGGGATGAGCAACCGGATCTGATTCTGCTGGACGTCATGATGCCGGGCATGGACGGGTTCGAGACCTGCCGCCGGCTCAAGGCCGCCGAAGAGATGCGCCATATTCCTGTGGTGCTGGTGACCGCCCTCGACGGTCGTCATGATCGCATTCGTGGGCTAGAGGCCGGCGCTGACGACTTCCTGTCCAAGCCTCTGAACGACGTCATCCTGATGGCGCGGGTCAAGAGCCTGACGCGCCTCAAGATGGTCATGGACGAACTGCGCGAGCGCGAGGAGAGCAGTCGCCGCGTTGGCATGGACACGGGCCACGTGGCTCGCCTCAAGGGCTCAGGCGGCCGTGTACTGGTCGTTGATGACAATGAACTTCAGGCCGAGATGATCGCGCGCGAGCTGTCGGTCGAGCACCGTCCGACAGTGGAGATCACTCTTGAGGGCGGGTTGGACGCTGCGCGGGGACCGGTCGATCTGGTCATCGTCAATGTCTCATCCGAAGGGTTCGATGGTCTGCGCCTCATCGCCCAGTTGCGATCCAAGGAGGCGACGCGGCGCATTCCGATCCTGGCCCTGATCGACACGCATGACCGACCGCGCTTGCTGAAGGCGCTGGACCTTGGGGCGCATGACATCCTGGCCCGTCCAGTCGATCCTGAAGAGATGTCCGCGAGGGTCCGCACCCAGGTGAAGCGCAAACGCTACGGCGATTTCCTGCGTGAAAAGCTGGACTATAATCTGGAGATGGCGATTACCGACCCGCTGACGGGTCTGCATAATCGTCGCTATATGAACAGTCAGATTCAGGCTCTGGTGGCGCGCGCCACGCGGGGCGGCGATCCTGTGGCCGTGCTGGTGCTGGACATCGATCACTTCAAGGCGGTGAACGACACCTTCGGCCATGATGTCGGAGACGAGGTTCTGCGCGAGTTCTCGGTCCGGCTGGCGACAAATGTGCGCGCTGTCGATCTGCCTTGCCGGTTCGGCGGCGAGGAATTCGTGGTCGTCATGCCTGGAACCACTCTGGAAGCCGCTCATCGCATTGCGGAGCGTATTCGCCGTGACGTGGGCGCTGCGCCGTTCCGGATTGCCGGCGGCGATCTTCTAGGCGTTACTGTCTCGGTTGGCGTGGCCGCTACAGTGGGCGTCTACGACACGCCGGAAGCCTTGCTCAAGCGCGCGGACGAGGGCGTCTATGAGGCCAAGGCCCAAGGGCGCAACCGCGTCGTCGCGCGCGCGGCCTGAACGGTTGCAGACGTCGTTTGAAACGAAGAAAAACGCCCGGTCGGCGGACCGGGCGTTTTTCATTTCCAGCAATCAAGCGGACCGAGAGGCCCGAGGCGCGTTGGCCCTTACTTGATCTTGCCTTCCTTGAACTCGACGTGCTTGCGGACGACCGGGTCGTACTTCTTGACAACCATTTTCTCGGTCATCGTACGGGCGTTCTTCTTGGTGACGTAGAAGAAGCCGGTGTCGGCGGTGGAGTTCAGGCGGATCTTGATGGAAGCCGGTTTGGCCATCGGAAGTACCTTTGCGACGGCGAAAGCCGCATGAAACGAGAGGCGCGGAACATACTCAGGACGGGCCCAAAGTCAACGGTTTCGATGTCGCGTTGAGCGGCGCCGCAGAAGCGCTAGTGTTTCGACATGAAAACGCCCCACTTCAAGCCTGCCCGCGCCCTGTCCGTCGCCGCCATTGCGGTTGGATTGACCCTGTCCGCCTGCTCATCCGAGCCTGCGACGCCCGCCGCAACGGCCGATGCAGCCCCGGCCACGGCCCAGGACGCCTTCTTCGCCAATCTGACCGAACTGTGCGGCCAGCGCTTCGAGGGCAAGGTCGTCACGACCGAGGCCGCCGACTCGGACTTCGTCGGCAAACGCCTGCTGATGCATGTGCGCGACTGCTCGAAGGATGAGATTCGCATTCCCTTCTGGGTCGGCGAAGACCGCTCGCGCACCTGGGTCGTGACCCGCACCGAATCGGGCCTGCGCCTGAAACACGATCACCGCCAGCCGGACGGCAAGACCGATCCGCTGCACTGGTACGGCGGCGATACGAAGAACGAAGGCACGGCCGAGCGTCAGGAATTCCCGGTGGATCAGGAATCCATCGACCTGTTCAACGCACAGGACGCCTCGGTCTCGACGACCAACGTCTGGGCGATGGAGGTTCATCCCGGCAAGACGTTTACCTATGAACTGCGCCGGCCGAACCGCCATTTCCAGGTTGATTTCGACCTGACCAAGCCGGTCGCCGAATAGGCCGCTAAAGCGCAGTCCATGCGGCCAGGGGCCTGACGGTGGCGCAAGCCGGGCCGCCGTCACGTCCTCGGCCGGGAAGGCGCGCCTCAAGCACCTGCCCGGCGCGCGCCAGGGCCAGCAGGTCGATGGGAATGTCGTGCACGTCGATCTTGGCGCGCCGATCCCAGGCGCTGTCGGCGTCGCCTGCGTGCTTGCCGATGCCGATGTAGACGAAGCGTCGTTCGGCGCCCTCGCGGCGGACAAACGGACCAGTCAGTCGATCGTCGTCTTTGAGCAGCACGGTCACATCCAAAGACAGAGGCGCTTCGCCGGCCGTGACGGCGCCGACAGGCCCGTCCTTGTCCTGAAGGCTGTAGCGGACGCCGGGCATGGGATCGGCGATAGTCAGGCGCAGGGTGATCGGCTGCTGGCCCATCGGTTCAGTCCTGATGGTCGATGACGTGGCGGCCGCGCACCATATGCACGAAGGGCAGGGGGCGCTGCGGCGTCTCCAGCCGTTCGGCGACTTCGCCCAGCACGAAGCGGGTGATGGCGGGCAGGTCCAACCCTCGCGCTTCGTCCAGCGGAATCCAGGCGATCTCGTCCAGTTCGCCTGAGCCTTCGATGCGGTCGGGATCGCGCAGGGCCTCGACCGGGGCCATGAAGAAGCGGGCGTCGAAGCGGCGCGTGCGGCCCGGCGGGGTGATGGCGCGCGCCACATAGGACAGAACCGACAGATCGGGCAGGGCGCCCGCCTGACGATACTCTCGCCACGGTCCGGCGACCGAGGCGGTCGGTGCGGCGCGGCCCAGGATCAGGCCGGTTTCCTCAAAGGTCTCGCGTACGGCGGCCAGGGCCAGGGCGCGGGCGCGGCGGGCGGGCATTTCCGCTTGCAATCGTCGCGCGGCGTCATGCGACAGGGCGCCGTCGTCGGCGGCGTTGAAATCCGCCCGTTCGATGCGGCCGCCCGGAAACACCCACTTCGACGCCATGAAGACATGGCCCGGCGCCCGGCGGCCCATCAGCACCTCGGGGCGCTTGGCGTCGCGGGTCAGGATCAGGGTCGCCGCGTCCTTGGGGCGTTGGGCGCCGCCGACACGGGGCGCGTCGGCCAGGTCTTGGGCTGCGTCGAAGGGGAGGGGCTTCACCGCCGCTTGCCCTTTCGGACGCCTTTCAGGCCGCCGGAGGGCTTGGCGCCGTTGCGGGGCTTGGGACCGCCGGGGCGGCCTTTGCCGCGCTTGGGCGGGCCGTCTCCACCGCGTCCGCGCATGCCGTAGCGCGGGGCCGGGGCGTTGGGATCGCGCGGGTCCGGTTCGGACAGCATTTCCAGCACCAGACCGCCGGTGACGGGGGTGGCCTCCATCAGCCGCACCTCGACGCGGCGGCCCAGCGGGAACCGCTTGCCGCTGCGCTCGCCGACCAGGGCGTGGGCGCGGTCGTCGTGGGTGAAATATTCGTCGCCCAGCGTTGAAACCGGCACCAGGCCGTCGGCGCCCGTCTCGTCCAGCCGGATGAACAGGCCGAAGCGGGTGACGCCGGTGATGCGGCCGGTGAAGGTCGCGCCGACGTGCTCTTCCAGGAAGGCGGCGATGTAGCGGTCCATGGCGTCGCGCTCGGCGGCCATGGAGCGGCGCTCGGTCTCGGTGACATGATCGGCGATGCCGCCCAGTTCGGCGATCTCGCGGTCGGTCAGGCCGTCCGATCCCAGCTTCAACCCCCGGATCAGCCCGCGATGGACGATCAGGTCGGAATAGCGCCGGATGGGCGAGGTGAAGTGGGCGTAGCGGTCCAGATGCAGACCGAAGTGGCCGACGTTCTCGGGGCTGTAGATGGCCTGCATCTGGGTGCGCAGGACGACTTCGTTGACGACCTCGGCGTGCGGGGTGTCGCGGGTTTCCTCCAGCAGCTTGTTGAAGCGCTTGGTGTTCGGCGCCTCGCCCTTGTTCCACGGCTTGCCGATGGTGTGCAGGAAGTCGGCCAGGTTGAAGATCTTCTCTTGGCTGGGCGTGTCGTGGACGCGATAGATCAGCGGCGTGTGCGTCTTCTCCAGCGTCTCGGCGGCGCAGACGTTGGCCTGGATCATCATCTCTTCGATCAGGCGGTGGGCTTCCAGCGACTTGCGCGGCTCGATGCCGGCGATGCCGCCGTCGGGCGACATGATGATGCGGCGCTCGGGGCTTTCGATGGCCAGGGGGCTGCGGCGCTCGCGGCCCTTCAACATGGTGCGGTAGGCGTTCCACAGCGGATAGAGGATCGCCTCCATGATCGGCCCGGTGGCGTCGTCCAGCAGGCCGTCTATGGCGGATTGCGCCTGTTCGTAGGACAGCTTAGCATGCGAACGCATCAGGCCGCGTGTGAACTTGTGCCCGGTCTTCCTGCCATCCTTGTCGAAGACCATGCGCACGGCCATGCAGGCGCGGTTCTCGCCCTGCTTCAGGCTGCACAGGCCGTTGGACAGCACCTCGGGCAGCATCGGCTCGACCCGGTCGGGGAAGTAGGTCGAGTTGCCCTTGGCCCGCGCCTCGCGGTCCAGCGCCGTATTGGGGCGCACATAGGCGGCGACGTCGGCGATGGCGACCCAGACGATCCAGCCGCCCGCATTGGTCGGGTCTTCGTCGCGCTCGGCATAGACGGCGTCGTCGTGGTCGCGCGCGTCGGCGGGGTCGATGGTGATGAAGGGCACGTGGCGCAGGTCTTCGCGCCCCTTCAGCGTCGGGACAGCCTGTTCCTCGGCCTCGCGCTCCACGGCCTCGGAGAAGCCGGTCGGCACGCCGTGGGCGTGGATGGCGATGATGGAGGCGGCGCGCGGGTCGTCCTCGCGGCCGATGTTCTCCAGGATTTTGCCGCGCTTGGGGCCGTAGCGATGCTCGCCCTTCTCGACGGCGGCCAGCACCAGGTCGCCGTCGCGCAGATTTGTCGCCTGGGCTGCGGGCACCAGCAGAACGTCCTTGGAGCGCTTGTCGACCGGCTCGACCCGAGTCTCGCGCGCTGACTTGCGGATGACGCCCAGCACGCGGTTGGTTCCGGCGTCCAGCCGCTTGACCAGGCGCGCCTCCCAGCCTTCGACACCTCGGCTGAACTTGACCAGCAGGCGGTCGCCCATGCCGGGCGCCGGGCCGCGCCCTTCGCGGTCGGGCATCAGGACGGCGCGCGGCGCGTCCTCGCTGCTCTTGACCAGTTCGACATACAACTCGCCGTCGGCGTCGCGATCCACGACATCGACCACGCCGACGGGGGGCAGGGCGCCGGCTTCGGAAAAGCCCTTGCGGCCGCGCTTGCCCAGGCGGCCCTCGGCCTCCAGTTCCTTCAGCATGTCGCGCAAGGCGCGGCGCTCGGCGCCTTTCAGGCCGAAGGCGCGGGCGATGTCGGCCTTTTCAGCCTCTCCGGCCTCGCGCAGGAAGGCGATTAGGGATTCTTTGTCGGGCAGGCCCGCAGCGGGGCGTTTCGGTGTCTTGACCATTGCGCCCTTTCTAACGCGCTTCGCGGCGAAAAGGTGAAAACTTGCATGAGTTGACCGCGAGGGTCGCGACGCCCAGCTTCCCCCTGAAACCCGTGCAACGGAGCCTGCTTTCATGTCGATGACCGACAATCCCGTCCTGTCCCGCCCCGTGGGGTCGCTGCTGGACCTGATCGGCAAGACGCCGATGGTCGAGGTGACGCGGATCGACACCGGCCCCTGCCGTCTGTTCCTGAAGCTGGAAAGCCAGAATCCCGGCGGCTCCATCAAGGACCGCATCGCCCTGTCGATGATCGAGGCGGCGGAAAAGCAGGGCTGGCTGAAGCCGGGCGGCACCATCGTCGAGGCCACGGCGGGCAACACCGGCCTGGCCCTGACCCTGGTCGGCAAGCAGAAGGGCTACAACGTCCTGCTGGTCATCCCCGACAAGATGTCGAAGGAGAAGATCCAGCACCTGCGCGCCATGGGCGCCGACGTGCGCCTGACCCGCTCGGACGTGCCGCACGGCCACCCGGAATACTACACCGACATGGCCGAGCGCCTGGCCCAGCAGATTCCGGGCGGCTATTTCGTCAACCAGTTCGCCAACGACGCCAACTCCGAGGCCCACTTCAAGACGACCGGCCCGGAGATCTTCGAGCAGATGGAGGGCGACATCGACGCCTTCGTCGCCGGTATCGGCTCGGGCGGCACGATCACGGGCAACGCCCGCTATTTCAAAGCGCAGGGCTCCAAGGCCAGGATCATCCTCGCCGACCCGGTCGGCTCGGCGCTGGCGGGCCTGATCAATGAGGGCGTGGCTGGACCTGACGGCAGCTATACGGTCGAAGGCATCGGCCAGAACTTCATGCCCGACACGGCCGATGCAGACCTGATCGACGTGGCCTATTCCATCCCCGACGCCGAGGCGATCGCCACGGTGCGCGAACTGCTGCTGAAGGAAGGCATTCTGGCGGGATCGTCGTCCGGCACCCTGATCGCCACGGCCCTGCGCTGGTGCCGCGAGCAGACCGAGCCGAAGCGGGTCGTGACCTTCGTCTGCGACACCGGCGCCAAATACCTGTCCAAGGTCTACAACGACGCCTGGCTGGCCGATCAGGGCCTGGCCGAGCGCGAACTGCACGGCGACCTGTCGGACCTGATCAATCGCAAATACGCCGCCGGCGACGTGGTGGTGATCGGGCCGGAAGACACCCTGGACACGGCGTTCAAGCGGATGCGCGGCGACGGCCTGTCGCAACTGCCGGTCATTCAGGACGGCCGTCTGGTCGGCATTCTGGATGAAAGCGACATCGTCCACATCATGAACACCGACGACATCACCCGTCAGGAGCGCTTCGCCAAGCCGGTCGCCTCGGCCATGACTCGCGATCTGGACACGCTTCAGGTGACGGAGTCGCTGGACGCCCTGATCCCGGTCTTCGACCGCGACCGCGTCGCCATCGTGCTGGACGGCGAGACCTTCGTCGGCCTGATCACCCGCACCGACCTGATCAACCACCTCAGCCTGAACCGGTAAGCCTATGTCTGAACTGAAGAACTGCCAGGGCTTTTCGACCCGCGCCATCCATGCGGGCCAGCAGCCGGACCCGACGACGGGCGCGGTGATGACGCCGATCTACGCCACCTCGACCTACGCCCAGGAAAGCCCCGGCGTGAACAAGGGCTATGAGTATGCTCGCGGCAAGAACCCGACGCGCGAGGCGTTCGAGGCCTGCATCGCCGACCTGGAAGGCGGGGTTCAGGCCTTCGGCTTCGGCTCGGGCATGGCGGCGACCTCGACGGCGCTGGAGCTGCTGGACGCCGGGGCGCACATCATTACCGGCGACGACCTGTACGGCGGCTCGTGGCGGCTGTTCGAGCGGGTGCGCCGTCGCTCGATGGGGCTGGACTTCAGCTATATCGACCTGACCGACCTGGCGTCGGTCGAGGCGGCGATCACCGACAAGACGCGGATGCTGTGGGTCGAGACGCCGACCAATCCGCTGATGAAACTGGCCGATATCGAGGCCCTGTCGAAGATCGCCAAGGCGCACAAGCTGATCCTGGTGGTCGACAACACCTTCGCCACCCCGTGGAGCCAGCAGCCGCTGGCCCTGGGCGCCGACGTGGTCATGCACTCGGCGACCAAATATCTGAACGGACACTCCGACATCGTCGGCGGGGTTCTGGTGGCCAAGGACGCCGAGATGGCGGCCCAGCTGAAGTTCCTGCAGAACTCGATCGGCGGCGTCATGGGGCCGTTCGACGCCTTCCTGGCCAACCGGGGGCTGAAGACCCTGGGCCTGCGCATGAAGGCGCACAATGAGAACGCCTTGGCGGTGGCCCGTTGGCTGGAAGACCGGGCAGGGGTCGCCAAGGTCATTTATCCGGGCCTGGTCAGCCACCCGCAGCACGAATTGGCCGCGCGCCAGATGAACGGCCGCTTCGGCGGCATGGTCACGGTGCTGATCGACGGCGACCTGGAGCGCACGAAACGGGTGCTGGAGCGGGTGCAGGTCTTCACCCTGGCGGAATCGCTGGGCGGCGTCGAAAGTCTGGTGAACCACCCGGCCATCATGACCCACGCATCCGTGCCGAAAGAGGTGCGTGAAGCGGGCGGCGTCACCGACAACCTGATCCGCCTGTCGGTCGGGGTCGAGGACATCGACGACCTGATCGCCGACCTGGACCAGGCCATCGGCTGACGCCGATTGACGCGCCGGGGTTCAAATCCCCGGCAGGCCTGCCTAGGCTGGGCTCATGTTTGATTTCATCGCCATGCGTGATCGCCTGGCGGAGTTCCCGATCGCGGAGATGCTGATCGGGCTCTGTCTTCTCGTCCTAGTCGCCTTTATCGCGGACTTTGTGGTCCGCCGCATCCTGACCCGGTTGATCCTGCGGATCGTCGGTCGGGCGGTGCATGATCTCGACACCTTGTTGCAGCCCGTGGTGCGCAGCTTCACCCGCGTCGTTCCGGCCGTCATCATCCATCAGGGGATCAGCGGCGTGCCGCATCTGGCGCCCGGCTTCGTCACCCTGGTCCAGAACGTGGCCGGGGCCTTCATGATCGTGGCCGTGGCAATCGGCATCGGGGCTGGGCTGGATATGGCCAACGCCCTCTACGCCCGCTCGCCGCGCGCCCATCGCCGCAGCATCAAGGGCTATCTGCAAGTTCTGAAGATCGTCATCTATGCCATCGCCACCATTCTGGTGATCGCGGCCCTGATCGACCGGTCGCCGCTGCTGTTGCTATCGGGGCTGGGCGCGCTGGCGGCGGTGCTGATGCTGGTGTTCAAGGACACCATCCTGTCGCTGGTGGCGTCGGTTCAGTTGAACTCCAACGACATGCTGCGCGTCGGCGACTGGATTGAGATGCCCCAGGTCAACGCCGACGGCGACGTCATCGACATCGCTCTGCACACGGTGAAGGTCCAGAACTGGGACAAGACCATCACCACCATCCCGACCTGGCGGCTGATCAGCGAGTCCTACCGCAACTGGCGCGGGATGCAGGACAGCGGCGGGCGCCGCATCAAGCGGTCGCTGCTGATCGACCAGACCAGCGCGCGCTTCCTGGCCGAGGCCGAGCGCGAGCGGATGCGGCGCTTCCTGCTGATCGACGACTACCTGGCCGACAAGAGCGCCGAAATGGCGGACTGGAACGCCAAGCTGGTCGAGGCTGGACGCGATCCGGTCAATATGCGGCGTTCGACCAACATCGGCGCCTTCCGCGCCTATGTGCAGAACTATCTGGAGAACCATCCGCGCATCCGTCAGGACATGACGCTGCTGGTGCGCCAGATGCAGCCGACGGAGACAGGGCTGCCGCTGGAGATCTACGCCTTCACCGCCACCGTGGCCTGGGCCGAGTATGAGGCGATCCAGGCGGACATCTTCGATCACCTGCTGGCGATCCTACCCGAGTTCGATCTGCGCCTGTTCCAGTCGCCCAGCGGGGCGGACTTCGTTCAGCTGCGGCGGCCCTCGCTGGCGGCCTAGGGGCAAAAGAAAAGCGCGCAGAGGGCGACCCCTGCGCGCTTTAAATCCTGTCATCGTCGGCCCGTCATTGCTGACGCGGCTGGCGATGGAGCCGGATCAGCCTTCGGTCTTCAGTTGACCAGCCGATTCCTTGCCCGAGCGACGGTCGCGCTCGATTTCGTAGGAAACCTTTTGGTTTTCGTCCAGGCCGCGCAGGCCGGCTTGCTCAACAGCCGAGATGTGGACGAAGACGTCCTTGCCGCCGTCGTCCGGCTGGATGAAGCCGTAGCCCTTGGTGGAGTTGAACCATTTAACAGTGCCGGTAGCCATTTTCAGGACCTCCGCTAGAAGTTGGCCTCAGAGAACGTCCCTGAAGACCTGTCGGGTCTGTATGGATCGGCTTAGACCTCGGTGCGCGGGGCAGAAGGCAGAGCGTTACGCAGAGAGATCGACCCCTTTAGGGTGGACCCTCCGGTGCCCTAATGCAAGAGCCGGTGCGTCAGGGCTCGGCCGTTTCCGGCGGCGACACCCAGTGCTCCTGACACAGCTTACGCAGGGCCGAGGTGATGGTCGAGCCGTAGAGCGCATCCTGGATCCGCTCATAGCCCTCCAGCTTCAGGGCCTGTTTGACATCGCCCACCGTCCGGCAGGATCCGCTTTCGGCCAGTTGGTACGCACGTTCCAAAGTCGTCGGTCGAAAAGTCATGACCGCAACCTAGGCCCTTTCGGGCGAAAGATGAAACCGTGCGCCTGAAACGGCGGCGCGTCGGTCAGAAGTAGACGCTGATCCCGGCGACCAGGGCGTCGGCGTACTGCTCGCCCGGAACCTTGGCGTTGGTGCCGTGCCAGCGCAGTTCGGCCTCCAGCTTGGGCGTCAGGGCGTAGGTCGCGCCGATGTTGTAGCCGGTGTAGTCGACGCTGTTGTCCTGCTCGCGGCGGCCGACCTCGGCCGAGACGTTCAGTTTGTCGGTGAAGTCCCAGCCGCCGCGCAGGGCGACCCAGGTCCAGGCCTCGACCGATCCGGCGCCGTCGGGCGAGTGTTGCAGCCGCAGGCGCGCGCTGGCCGGACCGATTGACCGCTTCATGTCGGCCGTGAACTCCCAGGCGTTGGCGTCATAGCCGGGGTCAGCGTCCACCCGCCACTTGTGCGCGACGTTCAGGTCGAAATCGAAGCCGGCCCACTGCGGGCGCACGCCGCCGGTCAGCTCCAGCTCCAGCTCCGAGCCGCCGCTCTTGATCGTTTCGGCGGCGGGGCTGACGTAGAAGAGGCCGCTTTCGCTTTCCCATTCCGCCGCGCCCCAGACGAAGGCGTCGCCGTCCGACTTGGAGGCGTCCTTGGAGCGGTTGTCGCTGGCGGCGCCGGCGCTGAAGCTCCAGCGGCCGGGCATGTCCTGCGCCTGTGCGGCCGTCGAGGCCAGGATCAGGAGCGGGGCGGTCGCCAAGACGGTCGTCTTCAGGGCGGTCGTCAGGATGCGCATGAATCGGCCTCGATAGGGGAATGTCGAGGGCGCTTCCTAGAGGCGCTTCTTGTCGAATTTATCACAGGCTTGCGAAAACTCGTCCGTCAGCCGAGCGACAAGCTGAGCCGTGGTCGGCACGTCGTGGATGGCGCCCGAACCCTGGCCCGCCGACCAGATGGTCTTCCAGGCCTTGGCCTCCTCGCCCATGTCCAGCTTGTGCTCGGGCAGGGACTTCGGGTCGATCTTGTTCTCGACCAGGGAGGGGGTCAGGAAATTGGCCGGAATGCCGGAGACGGCGGGCGTATAGGTGATGTCCGCCGAGCCCGACTGGACGATCAGATCCTTGTAGTGGGGCTGGGCCGCGCTCTCGGTCGTGGCGATGAAGCGGGTGCCCATATAGGCGAAGTCGGCCCCCATCATCAGCGCCGCCGCCACGTCCTGACCGGTCGACAGGGCGCCCGCCAGGATGATGGTCCCGTCATAGAAGCCGCGCACTTCGTTGATCAGGGCGAAGGGGTTCACGACGCCGGCGTGCCCGCCCGCGCCGTTGGCGACCAGGATCAGGCCGTCGACGCCCGCCTCGGCCGCCTTCCGCGCATGACGCACATTGGCGATGTCGTGGAAGACCACGCCGCCATAGCCGTGCACCGCATCCACCACGTCGCGCACGGCGCCGAGCGAGGTGATGATCAGCGGCACCTTCTCCTCGACCGAGACCATCATGTCGGCCATCAGGCGCGAGTTGGTCGGGTGGATGATGTGGTTGACGCCGAAGGGGGCGGCGTCGGGCTTCAGCCGCGACTTGATCTCGTGCAGCCACTCCCGATAGCCCTCGGTCGTGCGCTGGTTCAGCGAGGGAAAGGTGCCGATCACGCCCGCATTGCAGGCCTCGACCACCAGGTCCGGCCCGGACACCAGGAACATGGGCGAGGCGATCACCGGCAGCTTCAGGCCGGACTGCAGGGAAGCGGGAATGGCCACGGGTCGTCTCTCCTGAAGGAACGCGTTGTTTTAAGCCACGCTAACCGGGTGTCGTCGGGGAAGGCAATGCGCTCCAGCGCCCTTCATCCTTTGTGGGGAGAAGGAAAAAACAGAGTCCAATTCGTCTGAATCGTCTGAAATCGCTCCGGCGTATTCACTCCTCTTTGTCGAGCGGAGCGGCTTGGTCAGTGGATGCTGAAAGGCACGGTGACGACGAAGGCGGACCCGACTTCTTCCGGCCGGATCGTCGCGGGGTTCAACCGTCCCCGACGGACGATTTTGACGGCCGCTTCTCCGAATCCGCTGCCGGGAGGAACTTCGGCGACAACGGCGCAGTTGGTCGGCTTGCCTGACAGCGCCACTTCACAACGAACGGCGGCGCCGCCCGAAAGGCCGCGATCGACCGCCCGTTGCGGATAGTCCGATGCTGTCGGACGGGGCGGCGTCAGCCATCGCGCCTCAACGTTGATCGGCGCTTGAGCCGATGCCTGCGTCGGCTCGGCGTCAAGATTGAACGGCACCCGAACGGCGAAACGGCGAGACGCAGCAGCAGCGCCGTCAACACCGGCTACGGAGGCGACGCGTCCGCGTTGCACGATGCCGAGGGCCGCCTGACCAAAACCCATGCCCTGAGGGTCTTCGGACAGGACTTCGCAGTCGACAGGCGCCCCGTCCGACGCGGCGTCGCAGGCGATGACGGCGGCTCCGCTGGCCCCCGCCTGCAGCGCCGCTTCAGGGAAGTCATCGGCATGAGGTTGCGGCGGGGCGCTCCAACGCGGCGGCGGCAAGGCGTCGTCGGCATCCTGAGCCGAGGCCGCAGACGGCAGGGCGGTGATGCCTGAAGCGATCAGGAGGACGAGCAGGGCGGGGCCAGGTCGGGCGGAAAAGATCACGGATGCTCCTGAAAAAAAGGCGGCGGGCAGGCGTGGGGTGGGCGCCGCCCAGAAAAACAGAGTCCAATTCGTCTGAATCGTCTGAAATCCCCCGGCGCCGGACGGCCGCTCTCCCCTCGGCCGCAGGGCAGTCTAGCACAGCTGCGACAGGGGGATGGCCGATTGCGGAGGGAGCGGCGTTTTCTTTGGCGGGGCGAACGCCTAAATGGCGGGCATGACCCACTATACCGACAGCCTCAGCCAGCTCGGCGTCCAGACCGCCGCCCCGACCAACCCGGAAGAGGCGGTGCTGGAGCGCGTGCCCAATCCGCACGCCGACACCCTCTATGTGGCGCGCTTCACCGCGCCGGAGTTCACCAGCCTGTGCCCGGTGACGGGCCAGCCCGACTTCGCCCACATCGTCATCGACTATGTGCCGGGCGACTGGCTGGTCGAGAGCAAGAGCCTGAAGCTGTACCTGACCAGCTTCCGCAACCACGGCGCCTTCCACGAGGACTGCACCGTCGCCATCGGCAAGCGCCTGGCCGACCTGCTGCAACCGAAATGGCTGCGCATCGGCGGCTATTGGTATCCGCGCGGCGGCATCCCCATCGACGTCTTCTGGCAGACGGGCGCGCCGCTGGAGGGCGTGTGGCTGCCGGATCAGGGCGTGGCGACCTATCGTGGTCGGGGGTGAGGGGGCATCTGGCTCGCCTATGGACTATCGTAGGCGGGCGTAGTTGCTAAGTAGGCTTCAAGCTATCAAGCGGTCAGAGTGAGGAAGGTGAGGTAGGAGAGTGGCGTTCCAACCCCGCAGATGAACATGACCGATGCTGCAATGGCTGACCAAGTGGCGATATTGTCCATCTTGTTTCCTAGTTTGTCAGAATTGCTAATGTCAGGCTCAAGCGCTTTGGCTTTCTCAACCTCTTTGAGGTCGTCCCATTGAGATTTCGCATGGGACAAGCGCCAATAAATTTCGGATTGCCTATGCGAAGCGCTTAAACATAGGAAAGCGAATGATGAGGCGATGAGGCCTACGAAAAAGAGCCAGCCTGCGCTCAAAGACACGGGAGGTGCGAGCAAGGCTCCATCCTTTATGGTCTCTGTGAAGAGCAGGAAGAGCGCGGCTCCATTTCCAACGGCCAGAGTAGAGATCCATTTTTGGCGAACGTCATCTGCAATAGCCTCGTCGCGGTTTGCGTAATTGGCCGTAGTCGAATGATCCGTCATAACAGTCTCATAGTCGGGCGTGACTTATAGGCTCATCCGGGATCGGACAGTGCCGATCTCAATGCGGCATCGAGCTGCTGCCGCTAAGCGTCGGAACTCGCAAGGGGAGAGAACGGAGCGACCCAAAATTGCTGCGCGCGTTTAGCTCTTGTTAAGCTTTTCGAATCGGTGCTTGATCAGCAGTTGCCGTTTCAGGAGCGACAAATGACACGCATGGGTCTGGTAGCTTTCTTATTGGGTGATTGCATTGATTCCGTCTCGAGAACAATGCGGCTTGCTAAATATGCCACCGATCCTGGCGGCCAAGACTATCATTGGGCGGCCAAGCTCGCTGCCGCGAGGATGTTCGGTGAGGATTTATCCTTCGACCAAGCCGTGTCCGAGGTGATGGCGTCTATCAAGCGCGACCATCAAAGACGAGACAATCAAGACGCGTTGAAAACGCTCTATGATTGGAAAATTGCCCATCCAGGTTTGTCTAAGCAGCCGCCTGCGGGAGAGCTTACCGGCCCCTGTGGGGAACTCACGATCACCCTAAAGCCAGTGTTTGCCTTGGAGCGAAAGGGCATAACTACCGCCTATGTGCCGTGGATGTTTAAAGATGTTCGACTTACGGCCCAAGTCGCTGGAATCGGAGTCCACCTTTTGGAGCTCGGGCTTCAAAAGGAGGAATACGCAGCGTGGCGCTTCGCGCTGATCGATACCGTAAGCGGCAAGTGCTTTAACCGCACGCACAAACACACCACTGAGGCGGCGTACTTTGCTGTGCGCACAACGGAAGAAATGCTCATTGCTGCGCAAACCAGCCGAGCTGCCTAACGTCGATTTGCATCGTTAGTTTGTCCAGCGTGTCTTCTTCCCGCCTCCCGCTCGAATCCTGGGGCCGTCGCCTGATGACGCGCGCCGAGGCGTGGGCCGACCGCTCGCGTCTTCGCCGTTACGCCTATGAGTTCCTGTGGTTCGGGCTGAAGCAGGGGTGGGCGTGTCTGTTCGGCGGGGCGATGCTGGCGCTGATTCTGGGGACGTTTCTGTTCTGGCCTGAGGAAGCGCCGCTGGCGCGTTATGACTTTCTGGTGCTGGGGGCGCTGGGGATACAGGCGGCGATGCTGGCCTTCCGGCTGGAGAGCTGGGAGGAGGCGCGGGTCATCTTCCTGTTCCATGTCGCCGGGACGATCATGGAGCTGTTCAAGACCTATCACGGGTCGTGGATCTATCCGGAAGAGTCGGTGCTGAGGATCGGCGCCGTGCCGCTGTTCTCGGGCTTCATGTATGCGGCGGTGGGCAGCTATATCGCGCGGGTGCAGCGCATCTTCCATATCCGGGTGAGGCACTATCCGCCGCTGTGGACGACGTGGGTGCTGGCGGCGGCGATCTACGTCAACTTCTTTGCGCATCACTGGCTGCCGGACATTCGGCTGGCGCTGTTCGCGGCGACGGGGCTGCTGTTTATGCGGGGCTGGTTCTACTTCACCGCCGACCGGACGCGGCGGTCGATGCCGCTGCTGCTGGGCTATGGGCTGGTGGCGCTGTTCATCTGGTTCGCGGAGAACCTGGGGACGTTCGCGCGGGCCTGGGTCTATCCGGGGCAGGAGGGCGGATGGGAGATGGTCAGCCTGAACAAGCTGGGGGCGTGGTTCTTGCTGATGATCATCTCGGTGGTGCTGGTGTCGATCGTGCACCGGCCGGAGGAGGAGCCGAGGTAGGGCGTCCTTCTCCCACAAGGGGAGAAGGGCGCGTTACGGGCGCGCCGTCACCTTGTGCTCCAGGTTCGGGCGGGGGCGCTCCAGCGGGGGCTCGGACAGGGAGCCGACGTGGATGAAGCCGGCGATGCTCTCGCCGTCCTCGACGCCGAACAGGGCGACGGCGGCGGGGTCGTAGGAATACCAGTCGGTGATCCAACTGGCCGAATAGCCCAGGGCGTTCGCCGCGTGCTCCAGGTTCATGCAGACGGCGCCGGCGGACAGCTGTTGCTCCCAGACCGGCACCTTGTGGCCCTGGATCGGGGTCGAGACGACCATCACGGTCAGCGGCGGGTTGGCCAGCTTGGCCAGGGCGGCGATCTCCTTGCCGGTGCGGGCCTGCGCCTCGCCCAGGACGGCCAGGGCCTCGGACAGCTCGGCGCGGCTGCGCGGACCCAGGATGACGAAGCGCCAGGGAAACAGCTTGCCGTGGTCCGGCGTGCGGGCGCCCAGCAGCAGCATCTGCTCGATCTCGGCGTCCGAGGGGCCGGGCAGGGCCAGCGACTGGGCCGGGGCCGAGCGGCGCACGGCCAGGCGCGACAGCAGCTCGTCCGAACGGACGGGCAGGGGCAGGGCGGAAGCGAGGTCTGACTGGCTCATGGCCGATAGCTAGGCTTTCGGGACGCGCTGCGCCATAGCAGGGGCATGAGTCAGATCCGCGACATCAAGCCTCGCTGGGCCGAGGGCCTGCCGGACACGCCGCCGTGGCGCAGCCTGGGGAGCAGCGTCCTGGTCGACACGCCGTGGATGCGGGTGACGCGCCACCCGGCGATCGCGCCGACGGGGGCTGACGCCGACTATGTGGTCGTGCGGCCGAAGAATGTAGGGACGGGCGTGCTGCCGCTGCATGACGACGGGACGGTCAGTCTGGTCGGGCAGCACCGCTTCGCCCTGATGCGCTATTCGTGGGAGATGCCCGAGGGCGGGGCGCCGGAGGGCGAGGATCCGTTCGAGGCCGTGAAGCGCGAACTGGCCGAGGAGGCGGGGCTGACGGCGCAGCACTGGCGCGGGGCGCTGGACCTGGACCTGTCCAACTCCATCACCGACGAGCGGGCGATGGCCTGGGTGGCCTGGGGTTTGAGCGAGACCGAGACGGCGCCGGACGAGACGGAGGTCTTTCTGACGGCGCGCGTGCCGTTCCGCGATCTGATGGCCGAGATCGCGCGAGGGGCGGTGCGCGACGGGCTGACGGTGGCGACGGCGTACCGCGCCTACCATATGGCGCGGGAGGGCGAACTGCCGGCCGCGCTGGCGCGCGCCATGCTGGGCGCGTAGGATCGCCGCCTGAATTCGAAGGAAGCCTGATGGCCAAGCTGGAAGTCGTGCCGAAGCAGCCGGACCTGTGGGCGCAGTTGCGCGCCGCCGCCGAAGACGCTGCGCGCGAGGAGCCGCGCCTGGCGTCGCAGCTGAACGCCGTCGTCCTGGCGCACGAGGATTTCGCCGGGGCGCTGAGCTTCCAGATCGCGCGCAAGCTGGGCGATGCGGAACTGGGGGCCATGACGGTGCGCGAGGTGGCTCTGTCGGCCTTCGCCGCCGATCCGGGCATCGTCGCCGCCGCCGAGGCGGACCTGAAGGCGGTGCAGGAGCGCGATCCGGCGATCCGGTCGCTGTTGCAGCCCTTCATGTATTTCAAGGGGTTCCAGGCGCTGCAGGCCTGGCGCGTGGCGCACTGGCTGTGGGAGCACGACCGCGACACCCTGGCCTTCCATTTCCAGAGCCGGATTTCGGAGCTGTTCCAGCTGGACATCCACCCGGCGGCGCGGATCGGCTCGGGCGTCTTTCTGGACCACGGCACGGGCATCGTCATCGGCGAGACGGCGGTGGTGGGCGACGAGGTGTCCATGCTGCACGCCGTGACCCTGGGCGGGACCGGGGCCGAGCGCGGCGACCGCCATCCGAAGATCGGGCGCGGCGTCCTGCTGGGCGCGGGGGCCAAGGTGCTGGGCAACATCACGGTCGGCGACTACGCCAAGGTGGCGTCGGGTTCGGTGGTGCTGAAGCCGGTGCCGGCGGGCTGCACCGTGGCGGGGGTGCCTGCAAGGCTGGTCAACTGCCCGACCGACGCCACGCCTGCGCGGACCATGGACCATACGCTGTCCGACATCGTCTATGACTTCGTGATCTGACGGCGGCTGCTGCGCCTGTGGACGCCTGACGCGCGGGCTTCCCAATCCGGGGAGGCTTCTCTAGGGTCCGCAGCCAACGACATGCGCCCCTCCCGGCGCCAAAGCGAGGCTGACCCCGTGACCGAGAACGATCTGAAGCGCGTCGAGACGCACCTGAAGCGCACCTTCAACCACGGCGGCATCAAGGTGAAGGCCCGCAAGGTCGCCGATTCCGCCGAAGTCTATGTCGATGACGAGTTCATCGGCGTGGTGTTCGAAGATGAGGACGAAGCCGGCTCCTTCATGTTCGAAATGGCCATCCTGGCGGAAGACCTGCCGGAATAAGCCGTCTCAGCCATGAGAATTGAAGAAGGCCGGAGAGGGCGTCCTCTCCGGCCTTCTTTGCATTTGGGATCAGCGTTCGATCACCAGCCGAACAGACGGGCGAAGAAGCCCTTCTTCTGCGGGGCGGGAGCCTCGACCGGCTTGATCGGCTCGGCGGCGGGCTTGGGCGCCGTGGCCTGAACGGGCGGCTCGACCGGAGCGGGGGGCGCAGCGACGACCGGCTCAGGCTTCGGCGCGGGCTTGGTCTCGGCGATGGGCGCGGGGGCGAGGGATGCGGCGACCGGCGTCTCGACCGGGGTCGGAGCGGCGGCCTTGGGCGCGGCGGGCTTCTTGGGCGCAGCGGCCTTCTTCGGCGCGGCGGCCTTGGCCGTGGTCGCCTTTGCTGCAGCCGGAGCCTTCGGCGTTGCGGGCTTCTTGGCGGCCGGCGTCTTAGCGGCGGTCTTTGGCGCGGCGGTCTTTGGTGCGGTTGCTGCCTTCGGCGCAGCGGCGGTCTTGGCCGCAGCAGGCTTGGCCGCCTTGGGCGCAGCCGCCTTGGCCGGGGCCTTTGTCGCGGCGGGCGCCTTTACGGCCTTGGGCTTGGCGTCAGCTTTTGTCGCTGTCGCGCTCGACTTTGCCGCCGGTTTCGGCTTGGAAGCGGCGGAGGCCGCTTTCGCGGCAGGTTTCGTTTCAGACGGTGCTTTGGCCATAAACTCCCCGACCCCTCGTTGGACACGGGCGTAAGAACCAAGCCCGCACTGGCGATTCGTCATTATAACGGTGTTTGAGAAATGTCCGAATCCGCAGTTCAGGTGATCGCGCGCGGCGATCGCGCCCCGGCCGAAGCCGCCGCCGCCGCCATCGACGCCAACCCCCTGTTGGAGAATGCGACCTATTCCATCCTGGAAGAGGACGAGGACAAGGAAATCTGGCGCATCGACGCCTTCCCCACGACCGATGAAGAGGCCGAGGGCATCGCCGAAATCCTGCGCGCCACGCCGGGGCTGGAGGTCGTGGTCGAGAAGCTGGCCGACGCCGACTGGCTGGCCATGAGCCTGTCGGGCCTGCCGCCGGTCGAGGCCGGGCGCTTCTTCGTCTATGGCGCGCACGATCAGGGCAAGGTGCCCGAGGGGCGGGTCAACCTGAAGATCGACGCGGGCGCCGCCTTCGGAACCGGCCACCACGGCACGACGGTCGGCTGCCTGGAGGCGTTCGACAATCTGCTGAAGACCGAGACGTTCGAGAAGGTTCTGGACGTCGGCTGCGGCACGGGCGTGCTGGCCATTGCAGCGGCCAAGACAGGTTCGCCCATCGCCGTCGGCACCGACATCGACGAGCCCTCGGCCCGCATCGCCAATGAGAACGCCCAGATCAACGACGCCAAGTGCGACTTCTACTTCGCTGACGGCCTGAGCGATGCGCGCATCGCCCAGCACGCGCCCTATGATCTGGTGTTCGCCAACATCCTGGCGGCGCCGCTAGTGCATCTGGCGCCCGAGATCGGCGCGGCGCTGAAGACGGGCGGGGTCGCCATCCTGTCGGGTCTGCTGCGCACGCAGGAGGAGCGGGTGCTGGAGGCCTATCTGCCGCTGGGCTTCGTGGTGGAGCAGACGATCCATCATGATGCGTGGAGCGCGCTGCAACTGCGCAAGAAGTAGGGCGCAAACTCCCTTCTCCCCTTGTGGGAGAAGGTGGCTCGCGAAGCGAGACGGATGAGGGGTTGCTGGACATCGAAATCCGGCAACCCCTTTTGCGTTGAGAAACCCCTCATCCGCCCCTCCGGGGCGCCTTCTCCCACAAGGGGAGAAGGGTATAAGAGCCCTCATGCGCCAGACATTCAACGAAACCACCGATCCGTCCTTCGGGGCCAAGCACCTGCCTCTGCTCCGCGCCGAGATGGCCAAGCAGGGCCTCGACGGCCTGCTGGTCCCGCATGAGGACGAGCATCAGAACGAATACCTGCCCGACGCCAATGAGCGGCTGGCGTGGGTCAGCGGCTTCACCGGCTCGGCCGGGGCGGGCGTGGTGCTGAAGGACAAGGCGGCGGTCTTCGTCGACGGCCGCTATACGGTGCAGGCCAAGGCCCAGACGGACGAGGCCCTGTTCGAGCGCCAGCCGCTGAACACGCTGGCCGACTGGCTGACGGCCGTGCCGTCTGGCTCGGTGATCGGCTATGATCCGCGCCTGCACAGCCCCGATGCGCTGGCGACCTTGCGCGCGGCGGTCGAGAAGGCCGGGGCGACGCTGAGGGCGGTCGAGGCCAATCCGATCGACCTGGCCTGGGGCGCCGCCCGCCCGGCCCAGCCGCAGGCGCCGGTGGTGCCGCATGAGGATCGCTATTCCGGCGAGGACGCTGCGTCGAAGCGCGCCCGCATCGGCAAGGCCATCCTTGATGCCGGGGCCGAGGTCGCCGTGCTGACGGCGCCGTCTTCGCTGGCCTGGCTGTTCAACATTCGCGGCGGCGACGTGATCCGCACGCCCCTGCCGCTGGGACAGGCGGTGGTGAAGGCGGACGGGACGGCGCGCATCTTCCTCGATCCGGCCAAGGTGACGAACCAACTGCCCGGCTGGTTGGGCGACGCCGTGACGCTGGAGGCGCCCGAGGCGCTGCCGGGCGCGCTGGACGCCCTGTCGGGGCGCAAGGTGATGATCGATCCGGCCGTGTCCTCGGCCTGGTATTTCGATCGGCTGGAAGCGGCGGGCGCCGCCATCGTGCGCGGCATGGACCCCTGCGCCCTGCCGCGCGCCCAGAAGAACGCCGTCGAGATCGAAGGCAGCCGTCAGGCGCACATACGCGACGGCGCGGCTCTGACCCGCTTCCTGCACTGGGTCGACACGGTGGCCCAGAAGACGCTGCCGGACGAGCGGGCGGTGGTCGAGGCGCTGGAGGGCTTCCGCGAGGCGACGGGGATGCTGAAGGATCTGTCCTTCGACACCATCGCGGGGGTCGGGCCGAACGGCGCCCTGCCGCACTACAAGCCGGTCGGCGCCAAGATCCGGCCGATGGAGGCGGGTTCGCTGCTGCTGGTGGACGGCGGCGGTCAGTATCTGGACGGGACCACGGACGTGACCCGCACCATGGCCATCGGCGAGGGCACGGCCGATCAGCGCCGGATGTTCACCCTGGTCCTGAAGGGCCACATCGCCATGGCCGTGATCCGCTTCCCGGCCGGGACCAGCGGGCGTCAGCTGGACGCCATTGCGCGCCAGCCGCTGTGGAACGCGGGCTTCGACTTCGACCACGGCACCGGCCACGGCGTCGGATCCTATCTGGGCGTGCACGAAGGGCCGCAGCGCATCGCCGGATGGGGCACGGATCAGCCGCTGCTGACCGGCATGATCCTGTCGAACGAGCCGGGCTATTACCGCGAGGGCGAGTGGGGCATCCGCATCGAGACCCTGCAGGTCGTTACGCCCCCGGCCCAGGTGCCGGGCGGCGAGCGGCCGATGCACGGGTTCGAGCAACTGACGCTGGCGCCGCTGGACCGCCGCCTGATCGATGTGGCGCTGCTGACGGCGGACGAGCGGGCCTATGTGGACGCCTATCACGCCGAGGTTCTGGCCAAGGTCGGGCCTCTGCTGGCGGACGGCGTGCAGAAGGACGAGGCGGCGCTGGAATGGCTGAAGGCGCAGACGGCGCCGCTCTGATCCGATGATCGGCGCCATCGCCCTGCTGCTCGTCTGCCAGTTGGCGGGCGAGGTGATCCACCGGCTGACGGGCCTGCCCCTGCCGGGGTCGGTGATCGGCATGGTGCTGTTGCTGGCGTGGCTGGCCCTCGTTCCGAGGGAGCGGCTGACGCTGACGCAGGTGACGGGCTGGCTGACGGCGCATCTGTCGATCATGTTCGTGCCCGCCGCCGTCGGTGTGATGGAGGAGGGGGCGATCCTGTCGCGCCATGGCCTCGGTATCGTCGTGGCGGTGGCGGTTTCCACCCTGCTGACGCTGGCGGTGACGGCGCTGGTGTTCCGCGCCGTGGCGCGGCGGGGTGAGGCGGGCGACGAAGAAGAGGGCGTGTCGTGAGCGGTCTGATCGCGACGCCTCTGCTGTGGCTGGCGGTGACGCTGGTGGTGTTCGAAGCGGCGGATATCCTGTCGCGGCGCAGCGGGCGTCATCCGTTGTGCCATCCGGTGCTGCTGGCGACCCCGGTGCTGATCGGAATCCTGCTGGCGACGAAGACGCCCTATCCGACCTACGCCGAGGCGACGCAGGTGCTGGGCTTCCTGCTGGGACCGGCGGTGGTGGGGCTGGCCGTGCCGATCTGGGCGCAGCGGGCGACGATCCGGCGGTTGGCCAAACCGCTGACCTGCGCCCTGCTGGCGGGGGCCGCGACAGCCATCTTCAGCGCCGTGGGCATCGTCTGGCTGTTCGGCGCGCCGGCTGAGATCATGGCCTCCATCGCCCCGCGCGCCACGACGACGCCGGTGGGGATGGCTGTGGCCTCTCAGTTGGGGGGCATACCGGCTCTGGCGGCGGTGATCGTGCTGATGTCGGGGGTGTTCGGGGCGATGACGGCGACGCCGCTGCTGAACCTGCTGAAGATCAGGGACTGGCGGGCGAGGGGCTTTGCGGTCGGGGTGTCGGCGCACGGCTTCGGGGCGGCGCGGGCGTTTCAGGTGGATCCGACGGCGGGCGCCTTCGCCAGCCTGGGCATGGCGCTGAACGCCGTGGCGACGGCGACCATCCTGTCGGTTGTGGCCGGTCTGATTTGAGGCGCGCCCCTTGAAATAAGGCCATACGGCGCCCATCTGAAGAGCGTCGGCGGATGCGCCGCCGACCCCCTCACATCAGAAGGAATGCGCGGATGAAGATGCGCAAGCTGGGCCGTAACGGCCCTGAGGTCTCGGCCGTCGGTCTGGGCTGCATGGGCATGAGCGCCTTTTACGGCGCAGCGGACGAGGCCCAATCCATTGCGGTGATCCACCGCGCGCTCGACCTGGGCGTCACCCTGTTCGATACGGCCGAGATGTACGGCCCCCACACCAATGAAGTCCTGGTGGGCAAGGCGCTGAAGGACCGGCGCGACAAGGCCTTCATCGCCACCAAGTTCGGCATCAACCGGCAGCCGGACGGTTCGGCCGTCACCGACGGCTCACCCGCGAACGTGCGCCGCGCGGTCGAGGGCAGCCTCAGCCGTCTGGGCGTCGATCATATCGACCTCTATTACCAGCACCGCATCGACCCCAATACGCCGATCGAGGAGACGGTCGGGGCGATGGCCGAGCTGGTGAAGGAGGGCAAGGTTCGCTTCCTTGGCCTGTCCGAAGCGGCGCCCGCCACCCTGCGCCGCGCCCATGCCGAGCATTCGATCACGGCGCTTCAGACCGAATATTCGCTGTGGAGCCGCGACCCGGAAGACGAGCTTCTGGGCGTGGTGCGCGAACTGGGCATCGGCTTCGTGCCCTACAGCCCGCTGGGCCGGGGCTTCCTGTCGGGCGAGATCAAGTCGATCGACGATCTGGCGCCCGACGACTTCCGCCGTACCAATCCGCGCTTTGCGGGCGACAACTTCCAGAAGAACCTCGATCTGGTCGATGCGGTCGGCGCCATCGCGGCGGACAAGGGCGTGACGGCGGCGCAACTGGCCCTGGCCTGGGTGCTGGCGCAGGGAGAGGATCTGGTCCCCATCCCCGGCACGCGCCGGATCGCGACGCTGGAGCAGAATGCGGCGGCGGCGGACATCGTGCTGACGCCGGATGATCTGGCGCGGATCGAAGCCGTCTTCCCGCGCGGAGCGGCGGCGGGCGAACGCTACGCGCCCGGCGGCATGAGCTCGCTGAACCGCTGATGTGAAAACGCCTCCCTCGCGATCGCGGGGGAGGCGTTTTTCATGGCTGGATTGATGTTGAGGGCTGGTTGCTACCTTAGCTCCGCTCGTCCCGGCGGACGCCGGGATCCAGTAAGAGCCCCGCGCTCCACAACTGATTAATGTGGTTGAAGCCAAAGCACTGGGTCCCGGCGTCCGCCGGGATGAGCGGGAAGGGAAGGGGGTGACCAAGGCTCGACCCTAATCAGCCTCGTCATCGCAACCTGTGCGTGAGGCTTACTGAACGCGGGTCCAGGTCTGGGTCTTGCACAGGGGGGCGACGATGCAGCCGCGCAGGCGCAGGGTGTTGTCGTTGGTCAGGGTGATGGTTCCGCGATAGGTGCCGCCGTCTTCGGGGTTATAGACCGAGCC
Organism: Brevundimonas sp. 357; assembly: GCF_003938605.1. Classification (GTDB taxonomy): domain Bacteria; phylum Pseudomonadota; class Alphaproteobacteria; order Caulobacterales; family Caulobacteraceae; genus Brevundimonas. The sequence continues at coordinate 53,082 of NZ_RHWX01000016.1, forward strand.
GCCGCGCCATTCGGTCGGGCCGCCGGTAAAGCCCGACAGCATCCGCAGGCCGCGCAGGGGGCGGGTCCGCAAGGACTCGTCCTTGTTGCGGGCGTCGCGCACGTTCGGATCGGCGCGGATGTGGCTGGAGGTGACGAGGACGCCGCACAGGGCCTGGCCGCAACGCTCGATGCGGACCTGGCCGCCGTTGGTCGGCGTCTGCCACAGGCCGGTCGTGTCGCTGGCAAGGGCCGGAGAAGCGAGGGCGGCGGCTGCGACGGCGAGCGCCGTCAGGACGGAGGTCTTCATCGGCGTTTTCCTTCTGACGGATCGTTGAGGCGATCCCTTGGACGAAGGATGATCCGGGGTTCGGTCTGAAACAAGGCCGAAATTGTGAACTTCACTCAATGATTACATGACCTTAGGTCAAGTTGATCGCGCTGCGGGCGCCTAAGGCGATGGATTCGGGCGTCTTTTGCGGGAGGCGTCGATCAACCGCCGCGCGGGCGGCGGGGGCGGGTTCCGGTGTTGGAGCAGGGGGTGTAGCCGTCGCGCCAGATGCGGCCGGGCGTCAGGCGGCTGGCGTCGGCCAGGGCGCGGCAGTCGGCGGCCTGATGCACCTGCGCCGCCGCCAGGGCCACGGAGGCGCAGGCGAAGGCGTCCTCGGCGGCATCGTGGTGGCGGAAGGCGACGCCCAGTTCGGCGCAGACGTTGTTCAGCTTATGCGAGGGGAACTCGGGCCAACTGATCTGGGCCAACTTGACGGTGCAGAGGTAGTCGAACTCGGGATAGGTCAGGCCATAGTGGTCGCAGGTGTTGCGGATGACGCTGACGTCGAAGGCGGCGTTGTGGGCCAGCACCGTGCGGCCTTCGAGGCGCGGGGCGATGGCGGCCAGGACGGCGGGGAATTCCTCGGCGTCCTCGACCTGTTCGGGGCCGATGCCGTGGAAGGCGATGTTGAAGCTGGCGAAACGCATCCCCGGCGGGCGGATGTAGTGGTGCTCGACGGACTCGATGACGCCGTCGTTGATCCAGGCCAGGCCGATGGAGCAGGGGCTGGCCCGCTGCTCATTGGCGGTTTCGAAGTCGATGGCGACGGCGTGCATTACGAGATCATGTTTCAGACGATGAGGGTCAGCCACTCGTCTTCGGTCAGGACGGCGACACCGTGTTTTTCGGCGTCCTTCAGCTTGGACCCGGCGCCGGGGCCGGCGACGACGTAGTCGGTCTTTTTGGAGACTGATCCGCTGACCTTGGCGCCGAGACTTTCGGCGCGGGCCTTGGCTTCATCGCGGGTGAAGCGTTCCAGCGAGCCGGTGAAGACGACGGTCTTGCCCGCCACGGGGCTGTCGGTCACGGGGGCGGCCACGTCCTCGACGCGCTCAAGCTCGGCCAGCAGGGCGTCGACGACCTGAAGGTTGTGCGGTTCGTGGAAGAAGTGGGCCAGGGCCTCGGCAGCGACCGGGCCGACGCCGGAGACTCCCGCGATCTGATTCAGCATGTCGGAGGGGCCTTCGTTCTTAGCCACTGTGGCCCAATGTCGAAGGCGATCCCAAAAGCGATAAGGTTTTTCGCCAATAAGCTCTATCAGCGACCTACGCGCAGGTGCCGCCATGCTTGGAAAAGCGAATTTAATCTTTTGATCGAGTGGCGCTGCAGGCCACAAATCGTAGATTTCTAAGTTAGCCTCGGCCATCAGGCCCAGCACGCGGGGCGAAATGGCGTGGGTCGCGGCCAGCGTCTTCCAGTTGTCGCTGGCGAGGCCGTTGGCGGCGGCCATGCAGGCGTCGCGGAAGGCGGTCCAACTGCCGAAGGCGCGCGACAGGACCAGAGAGGTCTGTTCGCCGATCTCGCGCACGCCCAGACCGAAGATCAGGCGGTCGAGGCTGATGACGCGGCGCGCCTCGATTCCGGCGATCAGGTTGCGGACGCTGGTCTCGCCATAGCCGTCCTCGGCGCGCAGCAGGGCCAGCTTCTCCTCGTCGCGGGCGAGGCGGAAGATGTCCGCGGGCTCCTTGATCCAGCCGCGCGCGTGGAAGGCGATCAGCTGCTTTTCGCCGAGGCCTTCAATGTCGAAGGCGCGGCGGCTGACGAAATGCTTGAGGCGCTCGACGATCTGGGCGTCGCAGATCAGGCCGCCGGTGCAGCGGCGCTTGACCTCGTCCCCCTCGCGCACGGCTTCGGAGCCGCAGACGGGGCAGACGGTGGGGAAGATGTAGGGCTGGGCGCCGTCAGGGCGCAGGGTTTCGACCACGCCGACGATCTGGGGGATGACGTCGCCGGCGCGTTGCAGGACGACGGTGTCGCCGATGCGGACGTCCTTGCGGGCGATCTCGTCCTCGTTGTGCAAGGTGGCGTTGCGGACCACGACGCCGCCGACGGTGACGGGATGCAGGCGCGCGACGGGGGTCAGGGAGCCGGTGCGGCCGACCTGGATGTCGATGCCTTCCAGAACGGTCGTCGCCTGTTGCGCCGGGAACTTGTGGGCGATGGCCCATCTAGGGCTTCTGGCGATGAAGCCGAGGCGCTGCTGCCAGTCCAGACGGTCGACCTTATAGACCACGCCGTCGATGTCGTAGCCGAGGCGGCTGCGGTCGGCCTCCAGCGTCTGATAGACGCCGATCAGGCCCTCGGCGCCCTCGACGCGGGCCGAGCGGTCGTTGACCTGAAAGCCCCAGCTGCGGAAGGCTTCGAGCGCGCCATGTTGCGTTTCCGCGAACGGCGCCGAGGTCTCGCCCCAGGCGTAGGCGAAGAAGGTCAGGGGGCGCAGGGCCGTGATCTTCGGGTCTTTCTGGCGCAGCGACCCGGCGGCGAAGTTGCGGGGATTGGCGTAGGTGCGCTTGCCTTCGGCCTCGGCCGCCGCGTTGAAGGCGTCGAAGGCGGCGTTGGGGGCGTAGACCTCGCCGCGAATCTCGATGACGTCGGGCCAGCCCGAGCCGGTCAGGGTCTGGGGGATGCTGTCCAGCGTACGCAGATTGGCGGTCACGTCCTCGCCGGTCTTGCCGTCGCCGCGCGTGGCGCCCTGAACCAGAACGCCCTTTTCGTAGCGCAGGCTGGCGGACAAGCCGTCGATCTTGGGCTCGGCGACGAAGGCGATCGGCTCATCGCCCGGCAGCTTCAGGAAGCGCGCGATGCGGGCCACGAAGTCACGCACCTCGCCGTCGTCGAAGGCGTTGTCCAGCGACAGCATGGGCACGCCGTGGCGGACCTCGGCGAACTGGGTCGAGACGGGGGCGCCGACGCGCTGGGACGGGGACACGGGGCTGCTTAGCGTCGGGAAACGGGTCTCGATGTCGAGGGCGCGGCGCTTCAGGTCATCGTAGTCGGCGTCGGAAATCTCGGGCGCGGCGTCGGCGTAGTAGAGGGCGTCATGGCGCGCCAGTTCGGCCGACAGGCGCTCCAGCTCTTCGCGCGCCTGGGCTTCGGTCAGGGTTTCGACGGGCGTGAGAAGGTCGGACATGAGAATCGCAGGAAGTCGGCAAAGGCGGAACGGTTCCTTATCATCCTCCGACCTTGATGGCAGACGCGGCATGACAGAAAGGTAATCTGACGCGGCGGCCGGGGGCCGCTAGAGAGCAGGGGTGTGGTCGCTGGCCTCATTGCCCGCTCGTCATCTTCGGGCTTGTCCCGAGGATCCAGAGACTCAGGCCTTTCTTGGCGCGCGTCGAGCGTTAGTGTCGGGCGTCGTGTTTATGGATCCGCGGGACAAGCCCGAGGATGACGACATCGAAGAAGCCGATGGGAGGGGAAGCCTTTCGTCGTCACATCGTTCACCTGCCGGAGCCCTCCATGCGTCCTGTCCTCGTCAGCCTGTCCGTGATCGCCGCCGCCCTGACGCTGGCCGCCTGTGAGACGACGACCGTCCCGGCCGCGTCGGAAACGCCCGCCGTCGCCGCCGCCTCGGCCGATTACGCCCAGTTGATGGAGGATCTGCGCATTCTGTCGGCCGACGACATGCAGGGCCGCGACACCGGCTCGGAAGGCGGGGCCAAGGCGCGTGAATACATCGTGGCGCGACTGGAGGCGCTGGGCGTCCAGCCCTCGCCGATGGGGCGTCTGCAGCCGTGGGAGATGCAGGGCCGCACGCGCGAGGGGACGAAGACCTACAGCGGGACCAACATCATCGGCGTGATCCCCGGCACGCGCGTGGCCGACAAATACATCGTGGTGACGGCCCACTATGACCACGTCGGGGTCAACGACGGCCAGATCTACAACGGCGCGGACGACAACGCCTCGGGCGTGGCGACCATGCTGGAGCTGGCCAAGCGGCTGAAGGCCAATCCGCCCGAGCACAGCGTGCTGATCGTGGCGCTGGACGGCGAGGAGCGGGGACTGCTGGGCGCCAAGCATTTCGTCGAGGCGCCGCCGGTGCCGCTGCATGCGATCGCGATGAACCTGAACTTCGACATGACGGCGCGGGCCGACAGCGACGGGAAGCTGTGGGTGACGGGGACGTATCAGCATCCCTATTTCCGCCCGGTGCTGGATCAGGTTCCGGCGCGCCGGAACGTGGCCCTGGCCTTCGGCAAGGACACGCCTGAGGACAAGGGCGCCGACAACTGGGTCGAGGCGTCGGACCACGCCGCCTTCCACCGTGCAGGCCTGCCGTTCCTCTATTTCGGCGTGAACTACCACACGGACTATCACCGCCCGAGCGACGACTTCGAGAAGGTCAATCCGGCGGTGTTCCAGGACTCGACGGAGCTGGCGATCAGCGGCTTCCGAGCGCTGGACCGGTGGCTGGATCAATGAAGCGCGGGTTGATCGCGGCCGTCCTGCTGGCGGGCGTCGTGGGGCTGGCCGCCTGCGACCGCGGCGCGACGCCCGACAAGACGGCGCAGGCGGCCGCCTTCAAGCACGATCTGCCCGAGGACGTGTCCGGTTACTACATCCCCACGACGGCGGTGCAGGTGGGCGACTGGCGGCTGCATCACCTGTTCATGGGCCAGGTTCCCGACTTCATGAGTTGGCGCGACGGTCAGCGGACGACGGGCTTTGCGCCGATCATGATGGAGTTCGAAGCGGGCGATAAGGCGCGGCGCACGCGGCTGATCCCGACGGCTTATGACGTGACCGAGGACCGTGTGCGCTTCCAGGCGACGTCGGGGGAGCTGGGGGCGGTGTCGTTCGAGGGAAGGCTCGACCAGGATGCGCTGGCGAAGGCGCGGCGCAATCTGGGAGATCAGGGCGTGGTCCTGAAAGGGACGATGAAGGTCGGGGGCCGGACCTTCGACGGGGTGTCGATGCGGTGGTGGGCGGGGGACTGATCCCCCGCCGCTGATACCGATCCTTAGGCGACGGTCGCCTTGACGATCTTGCCCGGCGCGCGCGGGGGCTCGCCCTTGGGCAGGGCGTCGACGTGATCCATGCCTTCGATCACTTCGCCCCAGACGGTGTACTGGCCGTCCAGGAAGCGGGCGTCGTCGAAGCAGATGAAGAACTGCGAGTTGGCGCTGTCCGGGTTGGCGGTGCGAGCCATGGAGCAGACGCCGCGGACGTGCGGCTCCTTCGAGAATTCCTGCTTCAGGTTCGGCTTCTTCGAGCCCGAGGTGCCGGTGCCCGTCGGGTCGCCGCCCTGGGCCATGAAGCCCGGAATCACGCGGTGGAAGACCACGCCGTCATAGAAGCCTTCCTTGGCCAGATCGGTGATCTGCTTGACGTGGTTGGGCGCCAGGTCGTCGCGCAGCTTGATGACGACGTTGCGTTCTTCGCCGTCGCCGGTGTCCAGGGTGAAGGTCAGGGTTTGGTCGGCCATCGGGCGCTCCTTGAGGTTATGCGAGCCGGAATTGTGCGCGGGTCATAGCGGCTGAACGCCGTCAGGGCTATGTGGGAAGCATGAGTGAAGACGAAAAGCCCGCCGACAAGCCGCAGGAACGCCGCCGCATGGTGCGCCTGCCCACGGGCGGCACGGCCTCGGGCCGCAAGGTCGGCCAGAAGATCAAGACGGCCGACAAGAAGTCGCTGTCCAGTCAGGCGTGGATCAAGCGTCAACTGTCGGACGAGTGGTCCGATCGCGCCCGCGCCGAGGGCTGGCGCAGCCGCGCGGCCTTCAAGCTGATGGAGATCGACGACAAGTTCCGGCTGATCCGGCACGGCTCGCGGGTCATCGACCTGGGCGCGGCGCCGGGCGGCTGGGTGCAGGTGGCGCTGGATCGCGGCGCAGCGGCGGTGGCGGGCGTGGACCTGCTGATGATCGAGCCGATTCCGGGCGCGACGCTGATTCAGGCGGACTTCACCGATCCGGGCGTGGATCAGCAGATGCTGGACGCCATCGGCGGGCCGCCGGACCTGGTGCTGTCGGACATGGCGCACAATACGGTCGGTCATCGTCAGACGGACCACCTGAAGATCATCGCCCTGATCGAGATCGCGGCCGACTTCGCCATCCGCACCCTGCGGCCGGGCGGGAATTTCGTGTCGAAGAACTTCCAGGGCGGCGACGCGGGCGGGGTGCTGACGCGCCTGCGCGAAGAGTTCGAGACGGTGAAATACGTGAAGCCCGAATCGAGCCGCAAGGGCAGCGCCGAGGTGTTTCTGGTGGCGCTGAACAAGCGGTAGGGCGCTGGCCCACTGTCTTTCCGCCCGTAAACAATCGCCGTCAGCTCTCCCACACGCCGTCATCCTCGGGCTTGACCCGAGGATCCAGCGCGGCGACGCGCTCATCCTTGCCGACTTCACGCAGACGGAAGGCTCGATCCTCGGGTCAAGCCCGAGGATGACGGCGGTTATTCGAGGATGACGGCGTGTGGGAGAGCTGACGGCGTTTGGGAAGGTTGCCGCGTGTAGGACTGACGACGGCGCCTTGAGGGCGCGGCGTGGGCGTGGCTGACGGCGTCGGTTACGCCGATGCGCCCTCGGCCGCCGCAGCGGCGCGGCGGGCGGCCTTCTTGGCCTCGATCCGCGTCCAGATGCGGTCGTGCAGGGTGAAGAAGACCGTCTGCACCAGAGGCTCGATCGTGCCGATGGCCAGGGCGATGCGGATGTCGCGCGTCAGGGCGAAGGCCACCAGAACCGCCACGGCGAAATGCATGACGCCGTAGGTGATCGTCTTCAGCGCCACCTGCTTCAGGTTGCGGGGCAGGGCGTGGCTGTGCCTGTGTCCGTGGCCGTGGTGGTTGTGCGCGCGGTTCTGTTCGTGCGCGTTCATCACCTCCAGACGGGCGGTGAAGGCCTCGGCCGTCTCCTCGACGCGGGACAGCATCTTGCGGCGTTCGACCCGGTGCCAGACGCGGTCGTGGATGGAATAGGCGATGGTCTGGAAGATCGGCTCGACCACCCCGACGGCCAGGGCCAGCCGCCAGTCGCGGGTCAGGGCGAAGGCCACCAGGATCGCCACGATCAGGTGCATGGCGCCATAGCTCGCGATCTTGAGAGCGAGCTGCCGCGCCGTGTTGAGCAAGATGCGAACCATTATCGGGAAATGCGGCCTCTCGCCGTCCGTTTCAAGGCAATTCCTCTTATATGCACGATAGCGCGGCCTTGGGGTTGCGGTTCCCCGCAAACGGGGGCTATACGCGGCCCGCAAAATGGAGGCTCCAAATGGAGATACGCGAAGGCCTAACCTTCGATGACGTTTTGCTCGAACCCGGTCCGTCCGAGGTCATGCCCGCTGATGTCGACGTCTCGACCCAGCTGACACGCGAAATCAAACTGAACATCCCCCTGCTGTCGTCCGCCATGGACACGGTGACGGAAAGCCGCCTGGCCATCGCCATGGCGCAGGCGGGCGGCATGGGCGTGCTGCACCGGAACATGACCATCGACGAGCAGGCCGAAGAGGTCCGCGCAGTCAAACGCTATGAAAGCGGCATGGTGGTGAACCCGGTCACGGTCGCCCCCGACACGACGCTGGGCGAAGTCCTCCAGATCGTCGAGCGCAAGAAGATCACCGGCTTCCCCGTGGTCGATCCCAAGAGCGGCAAGCTGGTCGGCATGCTGACCAACCGCGACATGCGCTTCGAGACGGACCTGAACCTCAAGGCCGCCGATCTGATGACGACGGGCGAGCTGATCACCCTGCGCGAAGGTTCGGCCGGACGCGAGGCGGCGCGCGAGCTGCTGCGCACGCGCAAGATCGAGCGGGTCATCGTGGTGGACGACGCCTATCGCGCCGTCGGCCTGATCACCATGAAGGACATCCAGAAGGCCCAGGCCTTCCCCAACGCCTGCAAGGACGAGCAGGGCCGCCTGCGCGTCGGCGCCGCTTCGACCGTCGGCGACGCCGGGTTCGAGCGGGCCATGGCGCTGGCCGATGCGGGCGCGGACGTGGTGGTGATCGACACCGCCCACGGCCACTCGGCCTCGGTCGCCCAGGTGGTCGAGCGCATCAAGCGCGAGAACAACCGCGTCCAGATCATCGCCGGCAACGTCGCCACCTATGACGCCACCCGCGCCCTGATCGACGCGGGCGCCGATGCGGTGAAGGTCGGCATCGGACCGGGCTCCATCTGCACCACCCGCATCGTCGCGGGCGTAGGCGTGCCGCAACTGACGGCCATCGTCGACGCCGCCCGCGCGGCGGAAGGCACGGGCGCCTCGGTCATCGCCGACGGCGGCATCAAGTTCTCGGGCGATCTGGCCAAGGCCATCGCGGCGGGCGCCAATGTCGCCATGATGGGCTCGATGTTCGCGGGCACGGACGAAAGCCCCGGCGAGGTCTTCCTGTACCAGGGCCGGTCCTACAAGTCGTATCGCGGCATGGGCTCGGTGGGCGCCATGGCGCGCGGCTCGGCCGACCGCTACTTCCAGAAGGAAGTCTCGTCCGAGAAGCTGGTCCCCGAAGGCATCGAGGGCCAGACCGCCTACAAGGGGCCGATCGCCCCGGTGGTGCACCAGCTGGTCGGGGGCCTGCGCGCCTCCATGGGCTATGTCGGCGGCGCCACCATCCCGGACTTCCAGGAACGCGCGCGCTTCGTCCGCATCACCAATGCGGGGTTGCGTGAGAGCCACGTCCACGACGTGATGATCACGCGCGAGGCGCCCAACTATCGTCAGGGCTGACCTGATCCGCTCCCGGCCCCGGTCGGGAGCGGTTTTGTTTTGGGCTAGTGGAACAGGAGACGGGCGTGACGACTGAACTCACCTATCTGGCGGCGACGCTGGTGCTCGCCCTGGTCCAGATTCTGCTGCCCGCCTTCGCCCGGACGCGCGAGTTCGGCCTGTCGTGGAACGCCGGGGCGCGGGACACGACGCCCGAGGCGCGCAGCCCTGTCGTCGGCCGTCTTGAGCGGGCGCAGGCCAATCTGTTCGAGACCCTGCCGCTGTTCATCGGCGCCGTGCTGATTGCTCAGGTCGCTGATCGAACCGGCGCGCTGACGGCCTGGGGCGCAGGCCTCTACTTCTGGGCGCGCGTCGCCTATATCCCGCTGTACGCCCTGGGCGTTCCCTATATCCGGTCGCTGGTGTGGCTGGTCTCGCTCGCGGGACTGGCCATGTGCCTTCTGGCCCTTTTCATCCGAGTCTGATTTGACCCCAGCCGCCCGCCTGGCCGCCGCCGCCGCCATCATCGACAGCATCTCGCAGGGCCGCCAGCCCGCCGACGCCGTGCTCAAGGCCTGGAGCCAGCAGAACCGCTACGCCGGTTCGGGCGACCGCCGCGCCATCGCCGAGCGCGTGTATCAGGTGCTGCGCGCGCGCGGCCGCCTGTCGGCCTTCATGGGCGGGCGTCAGGACGGACGCGCCCTGATCGTCGGCGCCCTGTCGGTGCTGGACGGCGCGACGCTGGAGGAGATCGAAGGCCTCTACAACGGCGAAGGCTATGGCCCGCGTCCCCTGTCCAAGCATGAGCGCGGCCGCGTCATGGCGGGCGAGGACGCAGTCGATCTGGCCGAGGTCGCCCTGCCGGACTTCGTGACGGCGGACCTGAAGGCGGTCCACGGCGACCGCTGGCGCGAAGAGGTCGAAGCTTTGAGCGGTCGCGCGCCGGTGGACCTGCGGGTCAACTCGCTTCGCGCCACGATGGAGGAGGTCGAGACCGAACTGCGCGACGCCGGCCTGTCGCCCCAGCGCACGGAGCTGTCGGGCTGGGGCCTGCGTCTGGAGGCCGAGCCTGCGCCGAACGTGCAGCCGCTGGACGGCTTCCAGAACGGTCATTTCGAGATTCAGGACGAGGCCAGCCAGGTCGTCGGCTGGCTGTCCGGCGCCTTCCCCGGCGCGACGGTGGTGGACTATTGCGCGGGCGGCGGCGGCAAGACGCTGGGTCTGGTGCAGGCCATGCAGGGGCAGGGATCGCTGATCGCCTGCGACGTCTCGGCCAAGCGTCTGGACAATGTGAAGCCGCGCCTGGCCCGCGCCGGCGTGGAGGCCGACCTGCGCCTGCTGGGTACGAACGGCGGCGGGGTCGAGGATCTGAACGGTCAGGCCGATGTGGTGCTGGTCGACGCGCCGTGCTCGGGCTCGGGCGCCTGGCGGCGTCGGCCGGAGGACAGCTGGAGGCTGACGGCTGAGGAAGTGGCTCGTCTGCACGCGCTGCAACTGCGCATTCTCGGGCAGGCGACCAAGCTGGTGCGGCCGGGCGGTCGTCTGGCCTATGTCACCTGCTCGGTGCTGGGCGCGGAGAATGAGGCGACCGCCGCCGCCTTCGAGGCCGCGCACCCGGACTTCAAGCCCGTCCCCGTCGCCGATGCGGCGCACAGCGCGGACCTGACCGAGGCGGGGCGCGAGCGCCTGACCGCCCTGGCGCAAGGAAACCGCCTGCGTCTGTCGCCCGCCGCGACCGGCACGGACGGCTTCTTCATCGCCCTGTTCGAGCGCGCTTCGTGAGGCTGGAGCGTTATGGGGCCGTCACGGTCCTGCCGGTGATGGCGGCCCCGGCGGAATACGGCGAGCACCTGCGCGCCCGCATCGACCCGTTGATGACCGGCATCGGTCCGGTCGAGGGGGCGGTGGCCCTGACGGCGGCGCTGGCGCGGCTGGAGGCGCGGGGAGAGGCGCCGGACCTGATCCTGTCGCTGGGATCGTGCGGGTCGCGCGTGTTGGATCATGCGGCGGTCTATCAGGCGTCGTCCGTGGCCTATCGCGACATGGACGCCAGCGCGCTGGGCTTCCCCAAAGGCGTGACGCCGTTGCTGGACATGCCCGCCGTCCTGCCGCTGCCGTGCCCCATTCCCGGCGTGCCGACCGCGCGTCTGTCGACCGGCGGGAACGTCGTCTCGGGCGCCGCCTATGACGCCATCGACGCCGAGATGGTGGACATGGAGACGTGGGCGCTGGTCCGCGCGGCCCAGACCTTCGGCCTGCCGCTGGTCGCGCTGCGCGGGGTGTCGGACGGCAAGGCCGAGCTGACGGGCCTGCACGACTGGACCTCGACCCTGCATCTGGTGGACGAGAACCTGGCTGGCGCCATCGACGGCCTGATCGCGGTGCTGACGGATCACGGCCTCTCCGCCCTTGAAATTCCGGCCCTTCAGGGCCAAACCCTCGCCCAATCGCTCGCCCCGGATTCGACCTCATGACCCAGCCGACCCAACACCAGAAGGTGCTCATCGTCGATTTCGGCAGTCAGGTGACGCAGCTGATCGCGCGCCGCCTGCGCGAGGCCGGCGTCTATTGCGAAATCCATCCCTACAACAAGGCCGGCGAGGCCCTTAAGGCGATGCAGCCGCAGGCCATCATCCTGTCGGGCGGCCCCAACTCGACGACCGAGGCGGACAGCCCGCGCGTCGACCACGCCGTCTTCGACTACGGCGCGCCGATCCTGGGCATCTGCTACGGCGAGCAGCTGATCTGCGCCGAGCTGGGCGGCAAGGTCGAGAGCGGCTACCATGCCGAGTTCGGCCGCGCCGAGATCGTCATCACCAAGGACAGCCCCCTGTTCGCGGGCATCGGCGCCCTGGATCACCGCGAGCCGGTGTGGATGAGCCACGGCGACCGCGTGACGGCCCTGCCGGAAGGCTTCCACGTCATCGCCACATCGGAAGGCGCGCCCTTCGCCGCCATCGCCGACGAGACGCGCAAGATCTACGGCGTGCAGTTCCACCCCGAGGTGGTTCACACCCCGCGCGGCGCCCAGCTGCTGAAGAACTTCACCCACGGGGTGGCGGGCCTGACCGGCGACTGGACCATGGCCGCCTATCGCGACGAGCAGATCGCCAAGATCCGCGAACAGGTCGGCGACGCCAAGGTCATCTGCGGCCTGTCAGGCGGCGTCGACTCATCGGTCGCCGCCGTGCTGATCCACGAGGCGATCGGCGACCAGCTGACCTGCGTCTTCGTCGACACCGGCCTGCTGCGCAAGGACGAGGCCAAACAGGTCACGGAACTGTTCCGCGAGCACTACAATATCCCGTTGGTGCACGTTGATGCGTCTAAGGAATTCCTCGGCGAACTGGCCGGGATTTCGGACCCGGAGACCAAGCGCAAGACCATCGGCCGCGTCTTCATCGAGGTGTTCGACCGTGAAGCCGCCAAGATCGAAGGCGCCGCCTTCCTGGCCCAGGGCACCCTCTATCCCGACGTGATCGAGAGCGTCTCCCCGACCGGCGGCCCCTCGCACGTGATCAAGAGCCACCACAACGTCGGCGGCCTGCCGGACTTCATGAAGTTGAAGCTGGTCGAACCCTTGCGTGAACTGTTCAAGGACGAGGTCCGCGCCCTGGGCCGCGAACTGGGACTTACAGACGCTTTCGTAGGACGCCACCCATTCCCCGGACCGGGCCTGGCCATCCGCATCCCCGGCGAGATCACGCCCGAGGCGGTCGCCACGCTGCAGGACGCGGACGCCATCTATCTGGACGAAATCCGCAAGGCGGGCCTGTACGACGACATCTGGCAGGCCTTCGCCGTGCTGCTGCCGGTCAAGACGGTCGGCGTCCAGGGCGACGCCCGCACCTATGAAAAGGTGCTGGCCCTGCGCGCCGTCACCTCGACCGACGGCATGACGGCCGACTTCTACCAGTTCCCGTGGGACGTCCTGGCCAAGACCGCCACGCGCATCATCAACGAAGTCCGCGGCGTCAACCGGGTGGTTTACGACGTGACGTCCAAGCCGCCCGGCACCATCGAGTGGGAATAATTCGGGCCTTTCGAGAGCTTTCGAGAACGCTTCCGATGTGCGACATAAGTTACTGACGCAAAAGTGAATTCTGTCGAGACCCTTCGGAGCCTTTCGGAGGGTCTTTTTTTCGTGATGCCGACCTGTCTGACGGTATCGCGCTCCGTTGCTCCCGTGGATTCCGGCTCATACCGTCTGGGCCACGGCGAGCCGATGACGGTATTCTTTTCACGCAAGACGCTGAAAAGGCGAGAAAATATCGACCTCGAACCGCCGATTTCCGGGCCTGTCCGGTGCGAGGAGATTTTACCGTGCTTACCGATGCCGCTCTGAGGAATTTGAAGCCCAAATCAAAGGCTTACAAGAGTACCGACAGGGATGGCCTCTACGCCTATGTGTCGCCAGGCGGCGCGATCTCGTTCCGCTACGACTACCGCTTCAACGGTCGGCGGGAGACGCTCACCCTGGGGCGCTATGGGCGGGGCGGTCTAAGCCTGTCGCAGGCGCGGGAACGCCTGTTCGAGATCAAGCGGACCATAGCGGACGGCGTGTCGCCCGCCTTGGAGAAGCAGCGCGCCAAGCGTCGTCTGAAAGAGGCGCGCAGCTTCGAGCATGTCGCCCAGCGCTGGATGGACACCGCCCCGATGGCGGACAGCACCCGGAACATGCGCCGGTCGATCTTCAATCGCGAGGTGCTGCCGCAGTGGCGAAACCGCCTGCTCAGCGAGATCACTCCCGATGACATCCGGGCGCACTGCAAGACCATCGTGGACCGCGGCGCGCCGGCGACGGCGATCCATGTGCGCGACATCGTCAAGCAGATCTACGCTTGGGCGATCCTGCACGGCGAGAAGATCGATAATCCGGCGGACGGCGTCGGGCCGGCGTCGATCGCGACCTTCCGGCCGCGTGACCGCAGCCTGTCACCGAGCGAGATCCGCATCATGCTGGGGCTTCTCGGAGAGGTGGCGACCCTGCCGACCATCCGGCTCGGGCTGAAGTTCATCCTGCTCAGCATGGTGCGAAAGAGCGAACTGCAGGACGGCGTCTGGCCGGAGGTGGATTTCGAGAACGCCGTCTGGTCGATCCCGGCCGCGCGGATGAAGCGCTCTCGGCCCCACAACGTCTATCTGTCGACCCAGATGCTCGACATCCTGATCGCCCTGAAGACCTGCGCCGGAAACTCCAAATACATCCTGCCCTCCCGCTACGACGCGGACGCGCCGATGTCGCGGGCGACCTTCAATCGTGTGACCTCCGCCATCGCCGAGCTGGCGAAGAAGCGGGGATTGCCGTTGGAGCCGTTCACCGTGCACGACCTGCGACGGACGGCCTCGACCCTGTTGCATGAGATGGGGTTCAACTCGGACTGGATCGAGAAGGGCCTGGCTCACGAGGAGCGGTCGTCGCGCGGCGTCTACAATAAGGCGGAGTTCGAGATGCAGCGACGGCACATGGCGCAGCAGTGGTCAGACGCGGTCGAGGCTTGGGAGGCCGGGCGGACGTTCACGCCGGTACTCAGTGTGCCGGAGGGAGAGGGACCTCGCTTCGATCCGAAGTTCTGACCGGTCGGCTGATGCGTCGGCGGACGTCGGGCGGCGCCGCGCGGCGGATCGGCTGGTTGCGGCGGCGCTCGAGCCAGGCCTCGACCTCGGCCAGGTCCCAGACCACGCAGCGGGGCGTCAGGAGGAACCGCTTCGGAAACTCGCCCCGGCGCTCCATCTCCCAGATGGTGCTGTCGGCGAGCGGCACCATCTGGTGCAATTCAGGCTTCTTGATCGTGCGGGGCAGGGGTGGGTTGCGCTGGGCCATCGATATCTCCGCTTTGATGCGGGGAATCGAACTCGAAAGGTTGCGACAGGCCTAGCCGTACCCTCTCCACCGTAGATTTGCGGCCTATGTGAGGATGAGCGGCTTGAATATTTCCATATTTCTAATAATTCAGAAATATGGAAACCGAAGCCTCGATTCTCGCTCTTGCGGCCTTGGCGCAATCAACGCGACTGGAGGCGTTTCGCCTTTTGGTCCGCCACGAGCCCGACGGTCTGGCGGCCGGTGACATCTCCAACCATCTGGCCATCCCGGCCAACACGCTGTCGTCCCATCTGGGCGTCCTGACGCGGGCCGGGCTGATCAAGTCGGAGCGTCGCAGCCGGTCGATCATCTATCGGGCCGACCTGGACAGGCTTGGTGACCTGGTCCTGTTCCTGCTCAAGGATTGCTGTGGGGGCAGAGCGGACCTGTGCGAGCCGTTGTTGGCCGAACTCGCGCCGTGTTGCTCCTGAGGCCGCCGTGGACATTATCATCTACCACAACCCGACCTGCGGGACGTCTCGCAATGCGCTTGAGCTGATCCGTCACCTCGGGATCGAGCCCCACGTCATCGAATATCTGAAAAGCCCGCCGTCGCGCGCCATGGTCGCCTGGCTGGCGGAGCGGACCGGCGCCCCGCTGCGCGACCTGCTGCGGGAAAAGGGCACGCCCTTCGCCGAACTGGGTCTCGACGCCCCAGGCCTGACGGACGAGCAACTGCTCGATGCGATCGAGGCCCATCCGATCCTGCTCAACCGACCGATCGTCGTCAGCCCCCTGGGCGTGGGCCTGTGTCGCCCGTCGGAGGCCGTGCTGGACCTGCTGCCGACCGAGAACCTGAAGCCCTTCACCAAGGAAGACGGAGAGGTCGTCATCGACGCCGACGGCCGGCGGGTGGCGCGATGATCGACGCGCCCGCCGCTTCGCCGCGCCGTCTCTCATTCCTCGACCGCTGGCTGACGCTGTGGATCTTCGCCGCCATGGCGCTGGGCGTCCTGCTCGGAACCGTCGTGCCGGGCCTGCCCGCCTGGATCGACAGCCTCTCGGTCGGGACCACCAACATCCCGATCGCGATCGGCCTGATCCTGATGATGTACCCGCCGCTGGCCAAGGTCCGCTACGAGGCCCTGCCGCGCGTGTTCGCCGACAAGCGGGTCCTGGCCCTGTCCCTGATCCAGAACTGGGTTCTCGGGCCGGTGCTGATGTTCGCGCTGGCGGTGATCTTCCTGCGCGATCAGCCGGAGTACATGACCGGCGTGATCCTGATCGGCCTAGCGCGCTGCATCGCCATGGTGCTGGTCTGGAACCAGCTGGCGCGGGGCGACAACCAGTATGTGGCCGGTCTCGTGGCCTTCAACTCGATCTTCCAGATCCTGTTCTTCAGCCTCTACGCCTGGTTCTTTCTTACCGTCCTGCCGCCGGTGTTCGGCCTGCGGGGCAGCGTGGTGGACGTCAGCGTCTGGACCATCGCCGGAGCCGTGCTGGTCTATCTCGGCGTTCCATTTCTGGCGGGTTTCCTGACCCGCCGCAGCCTGATCGCCCGCAAGGGCGCCGACTGGTACGAGCGCCGCTTCCTGCCGCGCATCGGGCCGATCACCCTGATCGCGCTGCTCTTCACCATCGTGGCCATGTTCAGCCTCAAGGGCGGAGAGGTCGTGGCCCTGCCGCTCGACGCCCTGCGCATCGCCATTCCGCTGACGATCTACTTCCTCGTCATGTTCGTCGTCAGCTTCCTGATGGGCAAGCTGATCGAGGCCGACTACCCGCGCACCACGGCCCTGGCCTTCACGGCGGCCTCCAACAATTTCGAGCTGGCGATCGCGGTCGCCATCGCGGCGTTCGGCCTGGCCTCGCCGGTCGCCTTCGCCGCCGTCATCGGCCCGCTGGTGGAGGTGCCGGTGCTGATCCTGCTGGTGTCGGTCGCTCTCTGGATGGGCCGGCGGTGGTTCCAGGACACCGTCCCGCCGGCGGACGCCGGGTGATGGTGGTCCTGTATCTGATCGAGGCGACTGAAGCCGGCCTGATCGCCGCGCTGCGGGCCGAAGGCCTGCCCGCGCCTGACGCCGGCCGCTACTTCAGCGCCGCTCACCATGGCGCCGTCGTGGGCTACGTCGGGCTGGAAGGGGAGGGGCGCGACCTGCTGCTCCGCTCCCTGGTGGTGCTCGCCGACCGGAAGGCGCGCGGCCTGGGAAGTCGGGTGCTGGCCGCCGCCGAGATCGTCGCCGCCGACCTGGGCGGCGCACGCCTGCATCTGCTCACCACGACGGCCGAACCCTTCTTCACCCGGCACGGCTACCGGGCGGCCAACCGCCAGACGGCGCCCGAGACGATCCGGCGGACCCGCGAGTTCGCGGGGCTCTGCCCTGCGTCGGCGGCCTATCTGACCAAGGACCTCTGATGACCTTCGCCCGCCTGCGAGCGCTGCCCGATCCGGATCACCTGCCGGCCCTGGACAAGGCCTATCTGTCGGCCGATCCGGCTCGCGGTCTTGGGCCGCACGATCATCGGCCCCGGATCCTGCTCCTCTACGGATCGCTGCGCGAACGGTCCTACTCGAGGTTCTGCGTCGAGGAGGCGGCCCGCCTGCTGCAGTGGATGGGATGCGAAACCCGCATCTTCGACCCGTCGGACCTCCCTCTGCCGGGCTTGCCGGGGGACGACGATCATCCGGCGGTGCGCGACCTGCGCGAGCACGCCCTGTGGTCCGAGGGCATGGTCTGGTGCAGCCCGGAGCGGCACGGCCAGGTCTCGGGCCTGATGAAGCTGCAGATCGATCATCTGCCCCTGAGCATGGGCGGGGTGCGCCCGACCCAAGGCCGGACCCTGGCCGTCATGCAGGTCTCCGGTGGGTCCCAGAGCTTCAACGCCGTCAACACCCTGCGGCTGCTCGGCCGCTGGATGCGGATGATCACCATCCCCAATCAATCGAGCGTGGCCAAGGCCTTCCAGGAGTTCGACGACGCCGGGCGGATGAAGCCCTCCGCCTACTATGAGCGCATCGTCGACGTGATGGAGGAGCTGGTCCGCTTCACCATCCTGACCCGGCCCCACGCCGCCCGGCTGGTCGACCGCTACTCCGAGCGCAAGGCGGCGAGCACGCCGATCAACCCAGCCGATGACCTGTCGGCGATCGCCATCGCGCGGCCAGACCCCTGCTGCGTTCCCAGGTCAGCCCGAGCGCTCCTTCAGGACGGTTCCGGAACGGTTGGGGTCGGAGAGCCCTAGGCCGCAGCGGCGGTCTTCGGCTTGCCACCGGACCGGAGGAAGCCGACCGCCAGCACGACGACGGTCAGGACCTGTACCGCCAGACCTTCCAACGTCGGATAGAGGCCGAGGATCTCGACGCGCGGTATCCAGGCGACGGGGTGGACGTCGATCCAGCCGGCCTCCTGCAAGGCGGCGACGCCCTTGCCGACCAGCACGACCGAAAGCACGGCCATCAGGATCGAGCTGAGGGAGAAGAACTGACCGATCGGCAGGCGCTTGCTGTAGGTCAGCAGGGCCCAGGCAACGACCGCCAGAATGGCGACGGCGGTCAGGGCGCCGGCCAGCATGCCGACGTGGCCGCCCTGGCTCCAGATGGCGGCGTAGAACAGGATGGTCTCGAACACCTCGCGGTAGACCACCACGAAGGCGAGCAGGAACAGCAGCCAGGCCGACCGCCCCGACAGTGCCCTGGACAGCTTGTCGCGAATATAGATCTGCCAGGCGTCGGCATGGGACTTGCCATGCATCCAGATGCCGACCGAGACCAGGACCGCGCCGGCCAGCAGGGAGCCGAAGCCCTCCGTCAGCTCCCGGCTCGCGCCGCTGATCGAGATCAGGAAGGTCGCCGCCGCCCAGGTAGCCCCGCCGGCGAGAAGGGCCGCGATCCAGCCGCCGTGGAGATAGCGCAGCGCCTCGGGGCGCTCCGCCTTGCGCAGGAAGGCGATCATGGCGACCACGATCAGCAGAGCCTCCAAGCCTTCGCGCAGGAGGATGGTGAAAGCGCCCGCGAAACTGGCGACGTTGTCCGCCTCCTGCGGCGCCAAGGCCCGTTCGGCGGTGTCGAGCAGGGCGTTGAGCCGGGCGACCTGGGCCTCGACCTCTTCGGTCGGCGCGCCACGCCCGATGGCGGCCCGCAGGCCGGTCATGGCGGTTTCGACACGGCGCAGCAGGGCGCCGTCGCGGGCGCCGAGCGCCGGCTCCACCGGCTCGAAGCCGTCGAGATAGGCCGAGAGCGCCAGATCGGCGGCCTGTTTGCGGTCGCCCGCGCGGTAGGCCGTCAGGCTTTCCGCCAGGCGTGTGCGGGCGAGCGTGAGCGCGCCGCCCGAGGCCGGAGAGGCGGCGTCCGGATGCCGGCGGAGGTAGGCGGTGACGGCGCGGGCCTTGGTCTCGCCGATGCGCGACGCCAGGTCGTCGGGCGTGGTCTGGGTGACGGAGGCCACGGTGGGGAAGGCGGCCCGGATCGCCGGATCGCTCTCCCACAGACGTTGGCCTTCGGCGGCCTCGGCGTCGGTGAAGGCGAACCGCCCGACGTAGAAGGCCAGGGCCCAGCGATCCTCCGCCGGCAGATGCGCGAAACTGGCCATGGCGGTGCCGTCCAGGCCCTGGTCGATCACCTGATAGAGGCCGAACACGCTGCGCTGGCGGGCGCGCTCGACGTCAGCGAAGGCGATGGGCGCGGGATCCAGGCCCTGGGCGCCCTCGCCGTCGGCTCGTCCGGTGACGCCGTGGCAGACGGCGCACTGCTCCTGATAGAGGGCCTGGCCCCGGGCGAGATCGGGTGGGAAGGCCGGGGCCAGCGGGCTCGGATAGGCCGCGAGCAGCGCCGCGGCGAGGGCTTTGGCCTGGGCGGCGACCGCCTCCGGCGCGGCCTTGTCGCGGATGCTGGTCTCCAGGACGGCGGCGTCGCGCACGAGCGCGGCCTTGCCGGTGGTCGCGGGCAGGGCGTCGATGCGGGTGCGGATCTGGCCCGCGAACTCCGTCATCTCGCCGTATTCGGCCGGGTTCACGATCTGGCCGTTCGCGACGGCGCCGGCGTAATCGACCGAGACATAGTCCAGCAGTCGCCAGGCGACCTGGGCCTCCGAAGCGGCGGGCGCCTGGGCCTGGACGGGAGCCGAGGTCCCCAGGAGCAGGGTCAAGAACAGCAACCGAAGGAAATGACGCATGGCGGGCCCAACTGTGAACGGCTCGCATTATCACCGGTGCGTCAGGGTGTCGCGCTCGAAAGTGAAGCTCGTCCGCCGGGGTCATGCCCGTGACCGCAAAGGGCATGGTCGTGCAGCACCTCGATGACCTTGCAGGCGGAGACCCGACCGCCGGCGCATTCAGCCGTCATGCGCGAGAGTTCGGTCCTGAGCGCCTGGAGCCGGGCGATCTTCTCGGCGACATCGGCGAGATGCCGTTCGGCAATCGCATTGGCCTCGCCGCACGGGCGGTCGGGATGGTCCGACAGATCGAGCAGGGAGCGGATCGAGTCGATGTCGAAGCCGAGCTGGCGCGCATGGCGGATGAACGAGAGCCGCCGCGAGGCGGTGTCGTCGTACAGGCGGCGATCGCTGGCAGTGCGCGGCGGCTCCGGCAACAGGCCGATCTGTTCGTAGAAGCGGATCGTCGGAACCTTCACGCCGGTGGCGGCGGCCAGCTTGCCGATGGTGCGAAGGGACGGGGAGGGGGCGGTGGAGGCCATAGGTCAAAATAGTCGCTTGATCCTCTAGCGGCTAGAGGATGCATAGAGGTTTCCGAACACCACGGAGCCCCCATGACCGAGCCCCTGATCCAGGACGCCCCTGCCGCCTCGGGCTGCGGCTGCGGCGCGCCGGTGAAGTTCGACGGCGCCTCGCGGGCCTATCGCCGCATCCTGCTGGCGGTGATCGCCATCAACGCCGTCGCCTTCGTCGCCGTCGCGGGCGGCGCGCTTGTGCAGGGCTCGGCCTCTCTCGGGGCCAACGCCCTCGACTTCCTGGCCGACAGCGCGACCTACGCCATCAGCCTGTGGGCCATCGGCAAGTCGGTGCAGGTGCGTTCGGGCGCGGCGCTCCTGAAGGGCGCGAGCCTGGCGCTGCTGGCGGTGTTCATCCTCGGCTTCGCCGTCTGGCGCGCGGTGTCCGGCGCGCCGCCGGAGGGCACGGTCATCACCGGCCTGGGCCTGTTCGGCTTCGTCGCCAACGGCGTCGCGGCCCTGCTGCTGGTGCGCCATCGCGACGGCGACGCCAATGTCCGCTCCGTCTGGCTGTGCACCCGCAACGACCTGATCGAAAGCCTGGTCGTCGCCGCCGCCGGCGGGCTCGTCTGGCTCACGGCCTCGCGCTGGCCGGATCTGATCGCCGGCGCCGTTCTGGCGGTCGTCTTCCTGCAGTCGGCGTGGTCCATCATCCGCCAGTCCCAGGCCGAACTGAGGGCCGCGCGGTGACGACCACCTTCACCCCGGCCCTGGGCCACAGCTGGCTGAGCGACGTCTGCGACCCCGCGATCGCCCTGCTGACGCGGGAGCGGGTCTGGCGTCGCGCCCTGGTGGAGGCGCTGGATCCCCGCGCCGGCGAACGCATCATCGACGTCGGCTGCGGCACAGGCAGCCTGGCCGCTCTGATCAAGAGGCGAGCGCCCGCAAGCGAGGTGCTGGGGATCGATCCCGACGGCGACATTCTGGATCGCGCGCGCGCCAAGACGCTGTCGCTCGGGGCCGAGGTCGAGTTCGTCGAGGGGTTCGCGCGGGATGTCGCCCGCATCACCGGCGACGCCGGCGCCGACAAGATCGTCTCCAGTCTGGTGTTCCACCAACTGCCCCTGCCGGAAAAGCGCGCCGGTCTGGCCGCCTGCCTGCGCGCCCTCAAGCCCGGCGGTCGTTTGCACATCGCCGACTACGGCCTGCAACGGACAACCGCGATGCGCGCGCTGTTCCGCATTATCCAGACACTGGACGGCTACGCGGACACCCAGCCCAACGCCGAAGGCGTCATCCCGATATTGCTCGCCGAGGTCGGGTTCACGGGGATCGAGGAGACGACGGTGTTTCCAACCCCGACCGGATCCATCTCCCTCTACCGGGCCGTGCGACCGTGACGGGTCGTCGCAGAGAGTCGTCCTGCGAGCCCTGTCAGGTGAACAGGGCCGGGTCCGACGGGGCTCTGTACTGTGTAACGCATTGCTCCCCGAAACGAACAAAAGTATGCAGCCCGCGATGACCTGGTCGATGACGGCATGGGCGAGACTGGTGTTGGCGGCGACCTTGGTGGTCGCGGCCTTCTTCGTCGTGCCGGTCGCCGACGCCGCGACCTGCATGCCGGAGCCGCCCGCGGCGCACGCCTCGGTCGACCATGATCCGAGCCAGGGCGATCACACCGGCTCCGCCGAACACGGCATCTGCGCGCACGGCCATTGCCATCACACCGCCTCCGCGCGGGCCGAGGCGGGGGACGATCTTCCCCTGCAGGTCTATTCGCGACCCGTGCACGCCTTCCCCATCAGCGAAGTGCGGGCCTCCATCGCCCCCGATGGCCTGATCCGACCGCCCAGAGCCTGACACGACGACCGCGCGTCCGCGCGGGCTCTCTCGTGTCACTCCCTCTGGAAGATGAATCATGCCTCCCTCATATCGCCGGCCGCCGCGCTTCGCGGTCGGCTGCGCGCTCGCCGCCTTCGCGGCTGTGCTGGCCAGCCCCGCGTGGGCTGACCCCGCCCCTTCGTTCGCCGAGCTCCTCGCCCGGCTGGATCAGACCCCTGCGACCCTGGAAGCCGGGGCGCTCGTGGACGCCGCGGAAGCGCGGGCTCGCCAGGCGCGCGTCCGCCCCAACCCGACCCTGGCCCTGGACGCCGAGAATGCGTTCGGAAGCGGACCCTTCTCGGGTTACGACAACGCCGAGACCACGCTGTCGGTCACCCAGGATCTCGAGCTCTGGGGCCGGCGTACGGCCCGGATCAATGCGGCCCGCGCCGATGCGGGGACCGCGTCGCTGCGGCGGGACCTCGCCGTGGTCGACGCCGCCGGACGGCTGGCGCTGGTCTACGCCGACGCCGAGGCGGCCGAACGTCGAGCGACGCTGGCGGAAGAGAATCTGAGCCTTACCCTGGCCGACGCCCGCGCCGCCCTGGTGCTGGTGGAGGAGGGGCGCGAGCCGCTTCTGCGCGGCATCCAGGGCGAGAGCGAAGCGGCCGCCGCGCGCGCCGGTCTCGATGAAGCCATCGCCGAACGCGACGCCGCCTTCGCGCGGCTCACGGCGGTGGCCATGCTGATCGAGCCGGTGACGACCATCGAGGCCAGCCTGCTGGACCAGGCGCCGGCGGCCGCGCTCGCGCCGACGGACCAGACGCCGTCGGTGCGCGTGGCCGAGGCCGAGCGCTCGGCCGCCGAAAGCCGCATCGCGGTCGAACGCACCCGCTCGCGGCCGGATGTGAGCGCCAGCGTCGGGCTTCGCCGCTATGAGGCGGAGGACGCGACCGCGCTGACGTTCGGCCTCAGCCTGCCCCTGCCGCTGTTCGATCGGAACCGCGGCAATATCGAAGCCGCCCAGGCGGACTTCAGGGCGGCCGACGCCCGTCTGATGACCGCCCGCCAGGAGGCCCAGGCGGATCGGGCCGCCGCACAGGCCCGCCTTCGCGCCTCGGTCAGTCGCGTCAACGCCGCCGACGCCGGCGTGCGCTCCGCCGAAGAAGCCTACCGCCTGTCGCGGATCGGCTTCGAGGCGGGTCGGATCTCGCAGCTCGAGCTTCGCGCGACCCGCACCGCCCTGGTCAACGCCAGAACCGCCGCCGTGGACGCCCGCCTCGCCCGGGTTCGCGCGGAAATCGATCTCGCGCGCCAGGACGGCCGCGCCCCCTTCCAAGGAGCCCAATGATGCGCACGCGCACTTCCAACAAGACCTTGCTGATCGGCGGGGTCGCCGCCCTCGTCATCCTCGGGGCCGGGGGTCTATACCTCGCCATGGGACGGTCGGATCCGCCCGCCGCCGAAGGCGCGGCGGCTGAAGGCGAAGCTGGTCACGCCGGAGAGGAGGGCGGCCACACCGAAGGCGAGGCCGAGGCTCCGGAGGGCTTCATCGCCCTCAGCGCGACCCAGGCCCAGGCCGCCAATCTCGTCGTCGTCGGCGTGGGCCGGGGCGGCGGCGCCGAAACCCGGCTCTCCGGCCGCGTGGAGCCGATGATCGACGCCCGCGCCGCCGTCGCCGCTTCCGTCGGCGGACGGGTGGAACGGGTGCTGGTAGCGCCCGGCCAGTCCGTTCGGATCAGCCAGCCCCTGGCCAGCCTCGTGAGCGGCGACGCGGCCACCTTCCGCGCCGACGCGGACGCGGCCGCGGCCCAGTCCGAGGCCGCGCGCCAGGCCTATCAGCGCAACAGCAACCTCGCCGACCAGGGCGTCGTCGCCCGGCAAGAGGTCGAGGCATCCCGAGCGCAGCTGCTGAGCGCCGAGGCGGCGGCCCGCGCGGCGCGCGCGCGGTCGAACGCGGCCGGATCGCCCAACGCCGCCGGACGGCTGAGCGTGAACAGCCCGATCACCGGCGTGGTCACCAGCGTCCAGGTCGGCCCGGGCGGCTTCGTCCCGCAGGGCGGCGTGATCGCCGAAGTGACAAACCCGGGCCGCGTCGAACTCGTGTTCAATGCGCCGCCGCACCTTGCGGCGCTTGTCCGCGCGGGATCGACCTTGCGGGTCTCCAGCCCCGCGGGCGATTTCGACGCCGTCGTCACCGGCGTCGCGGCCGGGGCCGGCGCCGAAAGCGGCGCCACCGTGATTCGGGCCCGGCCGACGGGGGCGACCCTGCCGCCCGCCGGTTCCGCGGTCACCGGCGTGATCGTGACCGGCGAGGCCGCCGGCGGGCTGACGGTCCCGACGGAGGCCATCCAGACCGTGGACGGCGCCAGCGTCGTCTTCGTTCAGGTCCCGAACGGCTTCCAGGCGCGCCCCGTGCTCGTCGGCCGTCAGGCCGGGGGACGCACGGAGATCCTGCGTGGCCTCGACGGGTCCGAACGGGTCGCCGGAACCAACGCCTTCCTCCTCAAAGCCGAACTCGCCAAGGGCGAGGCCGAGCACGGCCACTAGGGGGACGCGCGCATGTTCAAATTCATCATCGAGCTGTCGGTCAAATTCCGATGGTTCATCGTCCTGGCCACGGCGCTCGTCGCGGCCTACGGGCTTCTCGAACTGACACGGCTGCCGATCGACGCCGTGCCGGACATCACCAATCGCCAGGTTCAGGTGACCACCGTCGCCCCCGCCCTGGCCCCCGAGCAGATCGAACGACAGGTCACCTATCCGATCGAGACCGCCATGGCCGGCATTCCGGGTCTGACCTCGACCCGGTCGCTGAGCCGCAACGGCTTTAGCCAGGTGACCGTCATCTTCACCGACCAGACGGACATCTATTTCGCCCGTCAGCAGGTCGCTGAGCGACTGGCGCAAGCCCGCGAGACCATGCCCGAGGGCGTCGAGCCCGCCTTGGCGCCCATCACCACGGGCCTGGGCGAGGTGCTGATGTGGACGGTCGACTACAAGCCGTTCAATAGCGCCAATCTCGCCAAGCCCGGCCAGACCGGCTGGCAGGCCGGGGGCGCCTATCTGACGCCCGAGGGCGACGTCCTGACCACCCCGCAACAGCGCGCCACCTATCTGCGCACCGTGCAGGACTGGATCATCGCTCCACAGATGCGCACGGCGCCCGGCCTGGCCGGCGTCGACACCGTCGGCGGCTATGTGAAGGAGTATGCGGTCCGTCCGGACACCGCCCGCCTGTCGGCCTACGGCCTCGGCATGGGCGACCTGATCCAGGCCCTTGATCGGGCTAACACCCAGGCCGGCGCCGGCTATGTGCAACGCGCCGGCGAAGCCTTGACGGTTCGCACCGACGCCCTGGCCTCGACGGTGGAGGATCTGGCCCAGGCTCCGGTCGTCAACCGGAATGGCCTGGTCGTCCGCGTCGCCGATGTCGCCACGGTGGAGATCGGTCAGGCGCCGCGTCTGGGCGGCGCGAGCCGCGACGGGCACGAAGCGGTTCTGGGCACCGCCCTGATGATCGCGGGCGGCAACAGCCGGACGGTGGCCCAGGCGGCCGGCGACCGGCTCGAGGAGGTGCAGAAGACCCTGCCGCCCGGCATTGAGGCGGTGACGGTTCTCGATCGAAGCGCCCTGGTCAATTCCACCATCGGCACGGTGGCGCGCAATCTGACCGAGGGCGCGCTCCTGGTCATCGTCGTGCTGTTCCTGCTGCTGGGCAACATCCGGGCGGCGAGCATCACGGCGCTGATGATCCCGATCAGCTTCCTGTTCGCGGTCATCGGCATGAATCGCTTCGGGATCAGCGGAAACCTGATGAGCCTAGGCGCGCTGGACTTCGGTCTGCTCGTCGACGGCGCGGTGGTCGTGGTCGAGAACACCCTGCTGATGCTCAGCCAGAAGCGGGCGGAGGCCGGGCGGATGCTGACCCGGCGTGAACGCCTCGGCGTCGCCGCCGCGGCCGCGCGGCAGATGGTCAAGCCGGCCGCCTTCGGTCAGCTGATCATCCTGCTCGTGTTCACGCCGCTGCTGATGCTGGAAGGAGTCGAGGGCAAGACCTTCATCCCGATGGGCGCGACGGTCATGCTGGCCCTGGTCGGCGCCTTCATCTTCTCCTTCACCTTCGTGCCCGCCATGACCGCGCTCCTGGTCCGCGACCCCAAGACGATCAAGGTCGACGAGCACGGCCACGCTCACGAGCACGAGACCTTCCTGCTGCGCCATGCGCGCCGTGGGATCGCGCCCGCCATCCGGATGGCCGTCGATCGCCCCAAGATCGTGCTGCTCTCGGCCCTCGGCGCCCTGGTCATCGGCGGCGTCACCTTTACCACCCTCGGCCGGGAGTTCATTCCGACCCTGGACGAGGGCGACATCGCCATGCAGGCGCTGCGCGTCCCGTCCGCGTCGCTCGAACAATCGCTGGCCATGCAGATGGCGATCGAGCGGTCGATCAAGGCCCAGCCGGAAGTGGAGACCATGTTCTCGCGGACCGGCACCGCCGAGGCGGCGGTGGACCCCATGCCGCCCAACATCTCCGACAGCGTCATCGTCCTCAAGGACCGCAGGGACTGGCCGAACCCGGGGCTGGAGAAGGAAGAACTGATCGAGCGCTTCGAGGAAGTCGCGTCGCGCCAGATCGGCAACAACTTCGAATTCAGCCAGCCGATCGAGCTCCGCTTCAACGAGCTGATCTCGGGGGTGCGGACCGATCTCGCCGTGATGGTCTATGGCGACGACTTCGCCACCATGCAGCGGGTCGCCGACCAGGTCGCCAACGCTCTGCGTCAGACCAACGGCGCCGCGGACGTGAGGGTGGAGCAGGCGTCCGGCCTGCCGACGCTGACGATCAGCGTGGATCGTTTCGCCGCGGCCAACTACGGCCTGTCGGCGGCGGACGTCTCCGAGGCGGTCTCGGCCGCCATCGGCGGCGCCGAGGCGGGCCGCATCTTCGAGGGCGATCGTCGGTTCGACGTGGTGGTCCGTCTTCCGGACGGTGCGCGGAACGATCCGGCGGCGCTGGCGGCCTTGCCGATCGTGTCCTCGACCGGCGTGACCGTGCCCCTGTCGTCGGTGGCGCGCATCCAGAGCGCAGAGGGGCCCAACCAGATCAGCCGCAACGACGGCAGCCGCCGCATGGTCGTCCAGGCCAATGTGCGGGGTCGCGATCTGGGCGGCTTCGTCACCGACGCCCAGAGGTCGGTGGACCAGGTCCAGCTCCCGCCGGGCGTCCGCCTGGACTGGGGCGGTCAGTTCGAGAACCTGAAGCGCGCCGAACAGCGTCTCGGTCTCGTCATCCCGATCGTCTTCGTCCTGATCGGCGTGTTGCTGTTCATGGCGCTCGGCTCCTTCGCCGAGGCGGGTCTAGTGTTCGCCTGCGTGCCTCTGGCTCTCGTCGGCGGGGCTCTGGCGCTCCTCTTGCGCGGCATGCCCTTCTCCGTCTCGGCGGCGGTCGGCTTCATCGCCGTTTCCGGCGTGGCCACGCTCAACGGCCTGGTCCTCATGCAGGCCATTCGAGAACGGCTGCAGGCGGGACTTCCGCCCCGGGAGGCGGCCATTGAAGGGGCGTCCAGCCGCCTGCGGGCGGTCCTGACGACCGCCATGGTGGCCATCGTCGGCTTTATCCCCATGGCCATCGCCCACGGCGCGGGGGCCGAAGTGCAGAAACCGCTGGCGACCGTCGTCATCGGCGGCCTGATCACCGCTACCGCCCTGACCCTGCTGGTCCTCCCGACCTTCGCGGCCAAGGCGGTGCGTCACCGCAAGGACGAAGGGATCGAGGACTGATGACCCGCACCCAGGATGACCGTCGGCAGCGCCGGACGCTGCTGACGGTTCTCGGCCTCAACGCCGGCCTGGCGGCGGCGCTCGGAATCGGCGGCGTGACCGCCGATTCCAGCGCCTTGCTGGCCAATGCGGTCGACAACGCGTCGGACGCCGCGGTCTATCTCATCAGTTTCCTGGCCATCGGTCGGGCCGGAACCTGGAAGCGCGGCGCCGCGCGGGCGTCCGGGGTCATGCTCCTGCTGTTCGCCGCCGGCGTCCTCGTCGACGGCGTCCGCCGCGTGATCACCGGGACTGAGCCGATCGGACCGACCATGATGGCGCTCGCCCTCGCCGCCGCCGTGGTCAATCTGATCTGCCTGCAACTCATCCGTCGCCAGCATAGCGGCGACGTCAACATGAAGGCGGCAGAGACCTTCAGCTTCAACGACTTCGCCTCCAACGGCGGCATCCTCGTCGCAGGCGGCCTGGTCCTCTGGCTCGACCAAGCCTGGCCCGACCTCGTCGTCGGCGTCCTTGTCGCCGCCATCGCGGTCAAGGGCGGCGTCGAGATTCTGAAGGACGCGAACACGGCCTCCGAACACGAACAGGAACGCGCCTCATGACCAGCCATGATCATTCCAGCGGTCACGCCCACGATCACACCGCCGGAGCCAACGCCCGGCAACTCGGTATCGCCCTTGCGCTGACCGGGACCTTCCTGATCGTCGAGGTCATCGGCGGCCTGGTGTTCAACAGCCTCGCCCTGCTGTCGGACGCGGCCCACATGTTCACCGATGCGGCGGCCCTCGCCATCGCCCTGCTGGCGATCAAGATCGGCCAGCGGCCAGCCGACGAGAAGCGGACTTTCGGCTACCGCCGCTTCGAAATCCTGGCCGCGGCGTTCAATGCCGTGCTGCTCTTCGTGGTCGCCGGCTACGTTCTGTACGAGGGGATCAAACGCATTGTCGATCCCGAGCCCGTCGGCTCGATCGGCATGCTGATCGTCGCCGCCGCCGGTCTGGTCATCAACCTGATCTCCATGCGCATCCTGTCGAGCGGGAAGGATCGCAGCCTTAACGTCAAGGGCGCCTATCTCGAGGTCTGGGCGGACATGCTCGGATCGCTCGGCGTCCTCGTGGCCGCCGTCGTCATCACCGTGACGGACTGGCGCTGGGTCGACCCGATCGTCGCGATCGCCATCGGCCTGTGGGTCCTGCCCCGGACCTGGATCCTGCTGCGCGACACAACCCACATCCTGCTGGAGGGCGCCCCGCGCGGCGTGGCCCTGTCGGATGTCCGCGCCGCCATTCTCGCCACCCCGGGCGTCGCCAGCCTGCACGATCTCCACGTCTGGGTCTCCGGCGCGGATCGGGCCAGTTGCACGGTCCACGTCGTCCTGGTCGAGGGCGTCGACGCCGACGCCGTCCGTCAGGCGGTCGCCGAGATGCTGGAAGAGCGCTTCGACCTGCACCACACGACCGTTCAGACCGAGCTCGAGCCCTGTGGCGACGCGAGAGGTCTGCACGCATGACCCCCGACGACGAACCCGCCCGGCCCGTCGCCATGACCGGCGCCGAGAGTCGGTCCGTCCAGCACTGGCGCGAGGTGTTCGCTCCGGTCCTCGCGCCGGTCCCGCTGATCCGCGCGTCTCTCGTGCCTCGAGTCTCAAGGAACCTGCCATGAAACGCTTCGGATGGATCTCGGTGATCGCGGTCTTCCTCGCGCTCGCCGCCTTCGCCTTCGGCATGCTGTCGCGTCGCGGCGCACCCGAACCCCCGGCCTTGCCGCCGGTCGAGGCGCGGGCGATGGACGCCCACGCCGGACATGACGAGGCGGCCTCGGACGCGCCTTCGACGCGGGCCTATCGCGAGGCCGCCGACCGCATGCACCAGGCGATGAACATCACCTACACCGGCGACGCGGACATCGACTTCCTGCGCGGCATGATCGCCCACCACGAGGGCGCGATCGCTATGGCCAAGATCGCCGCCGAGCAAGGGGAGGCGGAGGACGTCCGCGGCCTGGCCCAGGAGATCATCGACGCCCAGGAAGCCGAGATCGTGCGCATGCGCATCATGCTGGCGCGGCACGAGGATGCGCCGGCCGATCCCGAGCGGCCCTGACGCCGTGGCCGGCAAGCGCTTCACGGTCCGCAGCCGCAGCATCCGTTGGCGCGAGGGGCGCTACAAGGGGCGTCGGCGGTCGAGCCGGCGCCCACATCCGAAGTCACGGCCGGCGGTTGATGCGTTGATCGCGTTGGCGGCCAGTCTGATCGCAGCCTTCCTTGTCCTGTGCATGGCCTTCTCCCTGTCCGGCTCCTACGGGATACCGCTCTACGTCGGCTACGGCGGGCTGTTGGCCGTCGTGACGATCGGCTGTCTGGTCCTGGGCCCCCGGGATCGCGGCGGGCTGATTATCGCCGCCGGCCTGGCCTTGCTGTGCATCGTCGGGACGCTCTACCTCTACGGCGCCCGCCCGGACGTGCACTATCATCCCCATTCGAACGCGCGGCCCCAGGCCGCGGGGAGGGCGGAATGAGCGATCGGGCCTCGGCAGAGTCCGCAACACGCCGACCGGCGCGCATCGCGCGCGGCGGCTGGCTGGACGTGCTGCGGTTCGCCGCCGGCGCGCTGATCATCCTCTATCACTTCCGCGAGGCGGCCCCGCTGCCGCTCGGACAGATTCATCCGGTATTCGACCGGGGGTTCCTGCTGACGAATTTCTTCATCATCGACTCCGGCTATGTGCTGGCCCGGATCTACGGCGAGCGTCTGGCCTCGGGCGGCATGGACGTCGGGGCCTATGCCCGCCAGCGGCTGTTGCGCGTGTTTCCGGCCCATCTGGTCGTGATCGCCGGTCTGGCGGCACTGGTCGCGGCCGCCGCGCTGGCCGGCGTCCAGCCGAGCAATCCCCAATGGTTCGACTGGGCGCAGCTGCCCGCCCAGGCTCTGCTCGTACAGGCCTACGGCGTGCCCGGCGGCGTCGGCTGGAACGCACCGACCTGGACGTTATCGGCGCTGATCGGCTGCTATCTGCTCCTGCCGTGGATCTGCCGGGCGCTGTGGGCGCGTCCCTGGGCGACGACGCTGGCGGCGGTCGGCCTGCTTTTGGCCGCCGACTTCGCGAGCCGTTTCTGGCTCGGCGACCCCGTCTATCGTCTGCCGCTGCGCTTCGGGTTCCTGCGGGCCTTGCCGCTCTTCCTGCTCGGCGTGGCCGCTGCGGTGGTCGGCGCGCGCCTCTATGTCCGCCCGGCCGTGGCGGGCGCTTTGGGACTGGGGGCCTTCGCCGCGCTGACGCTGGTTCAGGCCGTGGGCCCGTTCGGCCTCGCCTCCCTGTTGCTGATGACGATCATCATCTGGGCGGCGGGCGCCTTGCCCGTGGTGCGCCCGTCTCGCCTGATCGAACATCTCGGCCTGATGTCGTTCGCGATGTTCCTCACCAATGAGGTGACCCGCATCGTCTGGTTCGGCCTGTTCGACGCTGTCGGTCAGGCGAATTGGTCCGTCGGGATGCGATGGGGCGTCTGGGCGGTCGGTCTGGCGGCGGCGTTCGTCGGCGCGGCGGTGTTTCGTTACGGGTTCGATCGCCCGGTGCAGGCTTGGCTGAATCCGCCGGGATCGACGACCCCAGCGCCTGGCGTGAGCCGCGAACGGCCGATCGCCTGATCACGCGCCGGCGGCGTCAGCCGCCGTTGTGCCGACCCCACACCCGGGTCGATCCGTCGGCGAGGATCAGAACGGTCTGATAGGGCTCGCGCCCGGCCGCCTCCATGCCCGGAGAACCGGCCGGCATGCCTGGGGCGCTCAACGCCCGGGCGGTGGGACGTTCGCGGAGCAGGCGGTCGATGTCTCCGGCCGGGACGTGGCCCTCCACGGCGTAGGCGCCGACGACGGCGGTATGGCAGGACGCCAGGCGGTCCGGAATGCCGTAGCGGGCGCGGATCGGGGCCAGATCCTCGCGTTCGACGACCTCGACCGTCCATCCGGCCTGGCGCATATGGGCGATCCAGCCGCCGCAGCAGCCGCACCAGGGGGTCTTGTAGGCGGTCATGCGCTTGTCCGGCGCGGCCTGAGCAAAGCCGGCTATGGCGAGGGCCGGAAGGGTGGCCAGCAGGGCGCGGCGTGAGGCGGATACGGCCGATGTCATGGAAACCTTCATTCAGCTGACGCACGGAGCCTAGGCCGATGACGGCGGGGCCGCGACGTCCGTGATGTCGCGGCCCCGGCGTTTCAGCCGATCTATTCCGGGCTGATGGCGGTGATCTCGGCGGCGCCGTCCTTCATCACCAGGTCGAACCTGACCCTGTCGCCGGTCTTGACCGTCGCCAGCAGCGCCGGGGGGGTCTTGAAGGCCATCGTCATGGCCGGCCAGCCGATGTTCGGGATCGGCCCGTGGTCCAAGGTCACGGTTCCGGCGGCCGCGTCGATGGCGGTCACGACGCCGGTTCCGTGGCCCGTCTTGTCCGCCGTCGCGGCGGGCGCCATCGGCGCCATGCCGGGTTCGGCGGCAGCGGGTTCAGCCGCTGGCGTGGCGGCCTTATCGGCGGGCTGGCCGCAGGCGGCGAGCAGGGCGGCTGAAGCCAGGGCGGTCAGGGTCAGGTAGCGCTTCATGGGGTGTCTCCTTGAGTTGAAGCGATGGAAGGGAAACGTCGACGTCTCAGGAGCAGGTAAGCCGCGGGGATCACCAGCATCGAGAGCAGGGGGGCGGTCAGCATGCCGCCGATCATGGGCGCGGCGATGCGGCTCATGACCTCCGAACCGGCGCCATGGCCGATCAGGATAGGGAAGAGGCCGGCGAGGATCACCGCCACGGTCATGGCCTTGGGGCGCACCCGTAGAAGCGCGCCTTCGCGTACGGCCTCGACGACCTGGTCCGGCGACGGCGCTGGGCCTCGGTCGGCCAGGGCGTGTTTGAGGTAGATCAGCATGACCACGCCGAACTCCGCCGAGACCCCGGCCAGGGCGATGAAGCCCACGCCGGTCGCGACGGATTGGTGATAGCCCATCAGGTAGAGGATCCAGACGCCGCCGGTCAGGGCGAACGGCAGGGTCGCCATGATCATGGCGGCCTCGTCCAGCCGGCGGAAGGTCAGGTAGAGCAGGCCGAAGATGATCAGCAGGGTGACCGGCACGACGAGCATCAATCGCGCCTCGGCCCGCTGCAGATATTCGAACTGGCCGGCGTAGGCGACGCTGACCCCGGGCGTGAGCCGCACATCCCGGGCGACCGCTGTCTTGAGATCGTCCACGACCGAGGCCAGGTCGCGGCCGCGCACGTCGATATAGACCCAGGTCGAAGGGCGGCCGTTTTCGGTCTTGAGCATCGGCGGGCCGTCGGCGATGCGGATGTCGGCGACCGTGCCGAGGGTGATCTGCTGGCCGCCGGGGGTCAGCACCGGCAGCGCCCGCAGGCCCTCCAGGCTGTCGCGCAGCTCGCGCGGATAACGGACGTTGATCGGATAGCGGGCCAGGCCCTCGACCGTCTGGCCGATGGTCTCGCCGCCGATGGCGCCGGCGACGATCGACTGTACGTCAGCGATGTTCAGGCCGTAGCGGGCGGCGGCGGCGCGGTCGATGTCGACATCGACGTAGCGGCCGCCGGTCAGCCGCTCGGCCAGGGCCGAGCTGACCCCGGGCACCCTCTTGGCCGCCTGTTCGACCTCGGCGGCGATGCGGTCGATCTCGGCCAGGTCCGCGCCCGAGACCTTGACCCCGATCGGGCTCTTGATCCCGGTCGCCAGCATGTCGATGCGATTGCGGATAGGGGGCACCCAGACATTGGCCAGGCCCGGGACCTGGACGGCCCGGTCGAGTTCCTCGACCAGCTTGTCCGGCGTCATGCCCGGCCGCCACTGGTCGCGCGGCTTGAACTGGATGGTGGTCTCGAACATCTCCAACGGCGCGGGATCGGTGGCGGTTTCAGCGCGGCCGGCCTTGCCGAACACCGTCTTCACTTCGGGCACCGTCAGGATCATGCGATCGGTCTGCTGCAGCAGTTCCGAGGCTTTCGCCGCCGACAGCCCCGGCAGGGCCGAGGGCATATACAGCAGGTCGCCCTCGTCCATATTGGGCAGGAATTCGCCACCCAGGCGGCTGAGCGGCCAGGCCGTGGTGGCCAGGACGAGCGCGGCCAGAACCAGCGTCAGCCGGGGCCGGCCCATCACCCAGTCCAGCGCAGGCCGATAGGCCCGCGTCAGTGCGCGATTCAACGGATTGTCGGCCTCGGCCGGGATGCGGCCTCGGATCAGATAGCCCATCAGCACAGGGACCAGGGTGATCGACAGGATCGCGGCGGCGGCCATGGCGTAGGATTTGGTGAAGGCCAGCGGCGCGAACAGCCGGCCCTCCTGGGCCTGCAGGCTGAACACAGGCACGAACGACAGGGTGATGATCACCAGGCTGAGGAACAGCGCCGGCCCGACCTCGGCCGCCGCGTCGGTGACGATCCGCCAGCGGGTCTCGCCGGCGAGGCGCTCGCCCGGATGCTCATGCTCCCAGCGCTCGATATGCTTGTGGGCGTTCTCGATCATCACCACCGCCGCATCGACCATTGCCCCGACGGCGATGGCGATGCCGCCCAGCGACATGATGTTGGCGTCCACGCCCTGGACGCGCATGACCAGCAAGGCCGCCAGGACCCCCAGGGGCAGGGTTATAACCGCGACAAGGGCCGAACGGACGTGCCAGAGGAACAGGGCGCAGACCAGGGCCACGACCAGGAACTCCTCCAGCAACTTGCCGCTCAGATTGGCGATGGCCCGGTCGATCAGCTGTGAGCGGTCATAGGTCGTGACCACCTCCACTCCGGGCGGCAGGCTCGCCTTCAAGGTCTGGAGCTTGGCGCGGACGCCTGCGATGGCGGCGCGGGCGTTCTCGCCGGAGCGCAGGATCACCACGCCGCCGGCGACTTCGCCCTGGCCGTTCAGTTCGGCGATGCCGCGTCGCATCTCCGGACCGATCTGGACCGTCGCCACATCGCCGAGCCGGATCGGTACGCCGCCTGCGGCGGCGCGGATGGGCACGGCCCGGAAATCGTCCAGGTCGGTCAGGTAGCCATTGGCCCGGACCATGTATTCGGCCTCGGCCAGTTCCAGCACCGAGCCGCCGGTCTCCTGATTGGCGCGCTGGATGGCCTCGACGACGGCTTGGTGGGTGACGCCGTAGCCGGCGAGCCGGGCCGGATCGAGGACCACCTGGTATTGCTTGACCATGCCGCCGACGCTGGCGACTTCAGCTACGCCCGGCACGGTCTTGAGCTCATAGCGCAAGAACCAGTCCTGCAGGGACCGCAGCTGCGACAGGTCGTGGCGGCCGGTCCGATCGACCAGGGCGTATTCGTAGATCCAGCCCACGCCGGTGGCGTCCGGCCCAAGCGCCGGTCGGGCGCTCTCGGGCAACCTGGACTGAGCCTGGTTGAGGTATTCCAGCACCCGTGAGCGGGCCCAGTAGAGGTCGGTCCCGTCGTCGAACAGCACATAGACGAAACTGTCGCCGAAGAAGGAATAGCCGCGCACCGTGCGCGCGCCCGGGACGGACATCATTGTCGTGGCCAACGGATAGGTGACCTGGTTCTCGACGATCTGGGGCGCCTGGCCCGGATAGCTCGTGCGGATGACGACCTGAACGTCGCTGAGGTCCGGCAGGGCGTCGACCGGGGTGCTGCGCGCGGCCCACAGACCGGCGGCGAGTAGGGCCAGCGCCGCAAGCAGGACGAAGACGCGGGCCTTGACCGAGGCGCGGATGACGGCGGCGATCACGGTCTGGCCTCGACGGGGGTGAGACGCAGGATCGTCGCCTTGCCGGCCTTCAGCTCGAAGTCGAGGCGGACCCGGTCGCCGACGGCCAGGCCGCGCGTACGGGCGGCGTCGGGAAGGTCGAAGGCCATGGTCATGGCCGGCCAGTTCAAGCTGGCGATCGGCGGATGCGAAATGGTGATTGACCCGGGCGTCAAGGCTTCGACCCGTCCCGTCGTCTGGTGGACTGTCGGAGCGGCCGCCGCCGTCGCGGCGCCGGGCGATCCGATCGGCCGCGCCTCGACCCCTGAGAGGCTGGCTTCGGAATCGATCAGGAACTGGCCGGAGGCCACCACCCGCTCCCCTTCGGCGAGGCCGGCGAGGACTTCGCTCTGGCCGGCGGCCTCGCGGCCGATACGGACCTCGGCCGGGCGGAACCGCCCGCCCGGCTCGGCCAGCATGACCAGCGTACGGGTTCCGGTGCGGATCACCGCTTCGGAAGGGACGACCAGGGCGTCAGTTCCGCCACCGCCGAGGGCGATCTGGCCGAACATCCCCGGCCGCAGCCGGCCGCCACGGTTGGCGAGTTCGACGCGCCCGGTGACCGTGCGACTCTCGCCGGCCACCTCGGGCAGCAGAGCCGTGAGACGACCGGTGAACCGCTCGCCCGGGAAGGCGGCGAGCGTGACGTCCACCATCTGACCGGTGCGCAGGCGGCCGGCTAGGGCTTCAGGAACGGCGGCGTTGAGCCAGACCGTCGACAGGCCGTTGATCTCAGCCAGGGTCGCGCCCGCCGGGACGCTCATGCCAGACCGGACGCCCAAGGTGCGGATCACGCCGCCGATGGGACTGGTGACGGTGATGACGGTGCGCGGCCGGCCGCTCCGCTCGACCGAAGTGATCAGGCTCTCGGGCATGCCCAGCAGCACCAGGCGCTGGCGCGCCGCCTCGATCAGGCGATCGTCGCCGCTGCGCCGCACCGCCAGATACTCGGTCTGGGCCCCGCCCCAGTCCGGGACGAGCAGATCGGCCAGCGGCGCCCCGGCGACGATGATGTCGCCGGGCGCGCGATTGTAGGTCCGCTGCACGAATCCGGCGGCTCGGACCTGGACGACGGCGATGTCGCGCTGGTTGAAATCGACCACGGCGGTGGCGGTCAGATCGTCCGCCAGCCGACCTTGTCGCGCCGTGGCGAAGCGGACGCCCAAGGCCTGAATTCGGGACGGGTCGATGCGGACGCCCGGCGCCGCGCCGGCCTCGTCGGCGTAGCGAGGAACCAGCTGCATATCCATGAAGGGCGATTTGCCAGGTGCGTCGAAATGCTGGTCCGGGACCATGGGATCGTACCAGTAGAGCACGGCGCGGCCGTCGCCCGAGGCGGCGGTCGGCGCCTTGGCGGCCGGCAGCCATCGGCCGGCCAGCAGGCCGCCGCCCAGGCCGACGGCGAGCAACAGGACGGCCGCCGCCGCCAGCCGGGCGCGGGGGGACATGAGGCGGGTCATTGATCGGCGCTCCCATAGATGAGCGTGAGCCGCACGGCGTCGCGGGCCACGGCGGCCTCGCGGTCCAACGCCTCCAGGCGGGCGTCGGCGACGGCGGTGAAGGCTTCCAGCACCTCGCCGATCCCGGCGCGGCCCGCGCCGTAGCTGGCGGTCTCCAGGTCCGCGCGCCGCAGGGCGTCAGGCAGGACCACGTCCCGCGCCCTCAGCCATTGGTCGTGATGCATGACATGGTCTGCGAGGTCGCTCTCGAGCTGAGCCCGCAGCGTCCGCAGCGCGGCCTCGCGCTCGACACGGACCCGGGCGGCGTCGGCGGACCGGGCCGCGATCACCGGAGCCTGTCGCTGGTCGGCGAACAGAGGCAACCTGACACGCGCGCCGACCGAGACCATGTCGCCGAACATCGGGTCGCGTCGGCCGTACTCGACCTCGAACGCCCAGTCGGGCCTTTGCCCGGCCTGGGCCATGGCGACATCGGCGTCGGCGCGCGTGCCCGCCGCGGCGTAGGCCTGCAGCATCGGCAGGCGGTCCAGGGCGGCCCGCAGGGTCGCAGGATCGACCTCGACGTGAGGCGGCGTCCCGGCGGTCGTGGGCGCGGGATCGTCAGTCCAGCGGGTCACCTCAGCGCGCGCCCGGGCCTCGTCGGCCCGCAGGCCCGCGAGTCGATCTTCCAGGGCGGCCCTGAGGCGGACGGGCGCCAGCCCCGTCGCCGGCCGGTCGGCGCCCGAGGCGACGCCGGCGGGGGCGGCCTCCCACAGCGGCTCCAGGGTCGCCAGGACCTCTTCGACCGCGCGGCGCTTGCGGTCGGCGTAGTGCAGGTCGATCCAGGCCAGCCCCGCCGCGAGGCGGACGTCGCGCCGGGCGATGCCCGCCCGGGCCTCGGCCACGCCGATGTCGGCGTCGGCGACCGCGCGTTCGGCGCGCCGCCGCTCGCCGCTCGGCACGCTCTGCATCAGGCCGATGCGGGCCATGGTCATCTCGTCGTCGCCGAAGCGGCCGGCCATCGGACCCGACACCGGAAAATTGTCGACGCCGAAGGTCAACTCCGGGTCCGGCAGTCGTCCGGCCGCGTCGGCGCCGGAGCGGGCGGCTGCGACCTCCAGGTCGCTGGCTCTCAGATCCGGCGCCGACTCGGCCCGGGTCAGGGCCTGGTCGAACGTAAGGGGGTCGGCGAGGGCGGGCCCGGACGCGTGGAGCAGGGCGATCAGGCTCGCCGCGAGGCCGGCGCGGCGCGGCGCGACGCCTGGCGCGGTCGGCCAAATGGGGTTCGACATGGGTCAAGGTCCGAAAGTTGACGAGGCTCGAGCGAGCGCGACGGACGGCGGCGCGACGCCAGACGGCGTCGGCAGTCGTTCAGGGCGTGGCTTCAGGCCTGGGGCTTTGGAGGACCTTGCAGCGGCCGCGGACCGACTCCGTCGCGGTCGGTGTCGGCCGGACGCAGGACGGCCAGACGATGTGGGGGAAACGGGGCGGCCAGCGCCGCCGGGCCGGGGAAGGGAACGGCCAGGCCGGCGCAGCCGACCTTGGCGAGGCAGGCGGAGCTCATGTCCCGGCACGGCGCCTTGGACTTGGAGGACGGGTCAGAAACCGGCGCGGCCGTTTCGGGGCAGTCCGGACAGCAGTCCGACATGTCCATCGTGGTCGCCGTCGCCGGCGTCATCGGGGGCGAAGGGGTCGCATGCGCCGTCGTCTGACCGACGAAGCCGGTCAGGGCCAAGGCGACGAGAAGGGAGCGGATCAGGGCCCACATGCGAACCCGACTAGGCTCCTCACGCCATGCCGAGTCAAGATCGACGGGTCTGGAGCAAGGCCCTCGCCGGCTCCGATGAGCCGAGTTCGGCGATGACCGGGCAGTGGATTCGCCGGCCCGCCTCGCAGGCGTCGACCGCTTGCTGGAGCACACCCCGCAATCTTTGAAGGTCGGCGATCCTGGCGTCGATGCCGGCGACATGCTCGCTCGCAAGGTCCCTGATCTGGGCGCAGGCTTGCAGGCCCGGTTCGCTAAGCGCGATCAGCTTGCGAATGGCGTCGACGCCGAATCCCAGCTCCCGCGAGCGGCGAATGAACCGCAGCCTCTCGAGATGTTCGGGGTCATAGCTGCGGTGGCCGCCGCGGGTGCGGCCCGGCTTCGGCATCAGGCCGATGCCTTCGTAGTAGCGCACCGTTTCGAGGTTCACGCCGGCGCCCGCCGCCAACTTTCCGATCGTCAAGACACTCGCCGACATTTCCGCTTGATCCCGTAGCCGCTACGGGTTGCATCCTAGCGATCGATCGAGCGAGGGAAAGCCATGGACGCGCCAGAAAACAAAAACGGAAACGTTCCGGAGATGGCGGTCAGCGTGTCAGCCGCCGCCGGCGCCGCCGCGTCCCTGTTCGCTTGGGCCGCCTGTTGCGTCCTGCCGCTCGCGCTCTCGCTCGCAGGGGTCACGTTCGCGGGAGCGGCGGTGATCGCCGGGATGCGCGGCTGGCTGACGCTCGTCGCGATCGCGGCCTTGCTCGCAGGATGGGCGCTTCACTGGCGGCGGCGCCAGCGATGTCGCCGCGATGCGTCGTGCCGGCGGCCGTCGCGTGTGGCGTTCTGGCTGCTCGTGGCGGCCACGGTGCTGGTCACGCTGTCTCTGGCCTGGCAACCCATCATCGAGCCGTGGGCGCTGCCCCGCCTGGCGGTGGCCCGATGACGGCCGCGGTGGAGTTGCAGTCCACGCTGGTGTGCCCGCACTGCGGCCACTCTGCGACCGAGACCATGCCCACGAACGCCTGCCTGTATTTCTATGACTGCCTGGGCTGCGGTCGAACGCTCAAGCCCAAGGCCGGTGACTGTTGCGTCTTCTGCTCCTACGCCGACGTGCCCTGTCCGCCGATCCAGGTGGATGGAAAGGGTTGCTGCGCTTAGTCTGGCGCGATGAGCGATCACGCAACCCCCAACCTCCCGTCCCGCGACTTCGAAGCGACCTCGCGCTTCTACATCGCCCTTGGCTTCGTCCAGGGTTGGCGCGACGACGGCTGGATGATCCTGACGCGTGGCGAACTGACGCTGGAGTTCTTCCCCCATCCCGACCTCGACCCGTCGACCAACGACTTCAGCTGCTGCCTGCGACTGGACGATCTCGACACTTTCTATGAGATC
Organism: Brevundimonas sp. 357; assembly: GCF_003938605.1. Taxonomy (GTDB): domain Bacteria; phylum Pseudomonadota; class Alphaproteobacteria; order Caulobacterales; family Caulobacteraceae; genus Brevundimonas. Next base: position 93,456 of record NZ_RHWX01000016.1, read on the forward strand.
TGCAAGTCGACGGGACTCGCCGAAACCTGCTGGGGCCAGCCGCGCCTGCATGCGCCGAGGGTCGAGGACTGGGGCGGCTGGGTGGGCGCCCTGATCGATCCCGACGGAACGCTGCTTCGACTGATACAAAACTGAGGCCGCCGGAGATCCCGGCGCGACAATCGGCCGGGCGCAAAGTGTCCGCGCCACGCCCTTGCGACGCTTCAGGTCTGGAGGCGCGCGACCGCGCCGGCGACGCCGCCGCCAAGAGCTAAGGGCGACGCCCTCGCGCAGGCCAGGGTAAAGCGGCTTCGCCGCCGGCCCGGCCGGTCTCCCCGACCTTCCGCGCAGGCGAAGGGCGTCATGCCAATCATCACGGTCAGGCTTGTGCAGGTCGGGCGATCCCCCTCCGGCCGGTCCGCCCTGGCCCTTGCTACCCCGGTCTCGCCGACGGGCAGGGTTTCAGGCGCGCGGTTCGCGTGCCTGCAACCCTTGCCCAAAGGAGGCAGAGACATGACTGCTCAATCCACCCAAACCGCCCCGACCGAAGCGACCGCGCCGCAGCATGGCGCGGAGGTGATCGTGCCGCTGAACCAGCTCAAGGCCTCGCCGAAGAATGCGAGGAAGACCCCGCACAGCCCGGCGACCATCGAGGCCTTCGCGGCCTCCATCAAGGCCAAGGGAGTGTTGCAGCCGCCTGTGGTCGAGGTCGAGCGGGACGGGGAGGGCGTTCCGACCGGGAACTACCTCGTGACCATCGGCGAGGGCCGCCGTCAGGGGCTGCGGCTGTTGGCCAAGCGCAAGGCGATCAAGCGGACCCATCCGGTGCGCTGCATCGTGGACGCCGAGAACGACGCCCACGAGATCAGTCTCGACGAGAACATGACGCGCGAGGCCATGCATCCCGCCGACCAGTTCGAGGCCTTCCAGCGGCTCGCCGAAGAGAGGGGTTACGGCGCCGAGGAGATCGGCGCCCGGTTCGGGGTGTCGGCCCATGTCGTGCGTCAGCGGCTGCGGCTGGGCGCGGCGGCGCCTGAATTGATGGCGGCCTATCGGGCCGGGGCGCTGGCCTTGGACCAGCTGATGGCCTTCTGCGTCAGCGAGGATCAGAACCGGCAGCGGCAGGTGTTCGAGCAGTTGGGCGAGTATCGTCCCGTCCACGCCATTCGCCGGGCCATGACCGAGGCCAAGGTGGCGGTGGGCGACCGGCGCGTCCGCTTCGTCGGCGTCGAGGCCTATGAGGCGGCGGGCGGGGGAATCCTCCGGGATTTGTTCACTGAGGATGGTGGGGGCTGGCTGGAGGACGTGGTCCTGCTCGACCGGCTCGTCGGCGAGAAGCTGACCGGTTTGGCTGACGAAGCGCGCGGGCGGGAGGGCTGGAAGTGGGCCGAAGCGGCTCTGGAGTATCCCGACCTGTCCGCGTTCGGTCGCGTCTATCCGGTCGCGGTCGAACGGTCGGAGGCTGACGCCGCCGAGATCGCGGCCCTGTCCGAGGAGTACGACGGCATCGTTTCGGAGGCCGGTGACGACGGCCTGTCCCCCGAGGCCGACGCGCGGCTGGAGGAGATCGACAAGGCCTTGCAGGCCTTCGGTCCCGACTTCGCCTACGCCCCCGAGGCCAGGGCGCGCGCCGGGGTCATGGTGATGCTCGGCCACGACGGCCTCGCCCGCTTCGAACGCGGTCTGGTCCGGGCCGAGGACGTGCCCGCCGATCCGCCGTCGCCGTGGTCGGAGGAAGAGGCGGCGGACGACGGTGCGGACGGTGGGGCGCAGGCAGGCGCGGACGCGCCCCACGAGGGCGGAGCGGCGTTGTCGGACCGGCTGCTGATCGACCTGACGGCCCACAGGACCATGGGGCTGCGTGACGCGGTGCAGGCCGATGTCAACGCGGCGCTCGCGACCGTGGTCCACGCCCTCGTCCTGCAGGTCTTCTATCCGGGCTACGGCGTCTGGACGCCCCTGCAGCTTCGGCTGACGACCACGGGGCTGGAGCGGCTGGCGCCGGGGGTGGACGACGGTCCCGCCGGTCGGCGGGTCCGCGACCGGTGCGAGGCGTGGGGCGCGCGTCTGCCCGAGCGCCCCCAAGACCTCTGGGGTGTCGTGGCCGCGCTGGCCCCGTCGGACCAGTTGGACCTGATGGCCTGTTGCGCCGGGGTCGGTCTCTACGCCGTGCGCGATCCGCACGACCGCAGGCCCGGCGCCTTGGCGCAGGCCGAGACGCTGGCCACGGCGGTCGGACTGGACATGACCGGCACATGGTCGGCGACGGCGGCCAGCTACTTCACCCGTGTCGCCAAACCCAAGGTGCTGGAGGCGGTGACGGAGGCGGCAGGCGCCCAAGAGGCCGGGCGGATCGCCGGGTTCAAGAAGGCGGACATGGCCGAGGCCGCCGAGCGGCTGGTCGAGGGCAAGGGGTGGTTGCCCGCGCCGCTGCGGACGGTGTCGGACGCGGCGGAGCCGGAAGAGCCGGGCGCCGAAGCGCCAAGTGATGACGACGCCTATTCGTTCGCCGCAGAATAGAACCGTCCGGGACGAAAACTCGCCGCGCGCCCTTTGGGGGCGCGCGGCTTTTTCGTTTGGCGAAATCAGGCATGACATCAAGGCTAAGGTCGACAGAAAGGCCGTTTCAGCCTTGCCGTGTGCGGCCGTATCGCGGAGACTCCGGCCATGAAGACGAGCCTTGATCATCTGCCGCCGCGCAAGCAGGCCGAACTCCGCCAGGTGGTCGAGACTGTGCGCGCGGCTTTCGAGGAGGCGACCGCCACCCGGCGCGCTGATCGGCTCAAGCACGGCAAGATCCTCAAGATCATTCTCTATGGCAGCTATGCGCGCGGCGACTGGGTGCACGACCCGGTCGGACGGTATTTTTCGGACTTCGATCTACTGATCGTCGTCGATCATGAAGACCTCACCGACCGCGAATTCTGGCACGAGGCCGAGAACCGGACGATGCCCATCGGTCCGGACATTCGCACCCCCGTCAGCTTGATCGTCCATTCGCTCGACGACGTGAACGACCAGCTGGACCGTGGGCGGTACTTCTTCGCCGACATCGTGCGCGAAGGCGTGGTGGTCTACGATACCCCGGCGGGCAAGCTGCACAAGCCGGCCGATTTGAGAGCGCGTCTCGCGCTGGAGGAAGCGCAGCGACACTACGAGAAGTGGATGGCGAGCTCGGCAGAGTTTCAGGCTGGTGCTCGCTTCTATATCCAACGTGAAAGCGCCAACCTGGCCGCCTTCTCCTTGCATCAAGCGTCAGAGCATCTCTACCACTGCGTCTTGCTCGTCACGACGCTGTACAGCGGCAAGGCTCATAACCTCGCCTTCCTCCGGAAAAAGGCCGAGGGCATCGACACCCGGCTCGCCGACGCGTGGCCCCGTGAAACCAAGTTCGAACGCCGCTGCTTCGAGCTTCTCCGTGAGGCCTATGTGAAGGCGCGCTACTCCGAGCACTTCAAGATCACTGCCGAGGAGCTCGCATGGTTGGCCGAGCGGGTCGATGTGCTTCGCGGCCTGACGGCGACCATTTGCACCGAACGGCTGGAAGATCTCCGTAGGCAAGCTGAAGCCGAAGGCTAACGAGTCGCCGACACGACTGCTGCTGACTCAAAGGCGAACTTGGGAAGCTCTGCTTTCGGGCGGCCTCTAGTGGATGCGGGCCCGCGACGCCCCGGGCGCGATTGCGATCAGATATAATATCGGAACGGCAACGGCGCGGTGATGTCGGTCGGGCCTGCCGTAAGTATTTTGACGTGCCCCTGAGAATTTCCTCCACGCGGAGCTAGAGTCCGGCCCTTGAAAGGACGGACGGAATGAAACGAGCGA
>NZ_RHWX01000017.1 GCF_003938605.1 Brevundimonas sp. 357
AACCGCCGCGCCACCGTCGACATCAACTTCTAAGGCTCAACGGGGCTGGTTCATTCCAGCCCCCGCGACCTGAGAAGTACTGGTCAAACCTTCCGCCGAGCTCAGTTTCCTGGGTTCGGCGGTTGTGTTTGACAACTGAGCGTGCAGTGCTTTTTCTATTGGTGAAACTGAGGTTGAGCCTCTAAGAGAGCTTGCCTTTCAGAAAGATATCAGCGTTTGCTCGCGCCCTTTGATCCAGATTTCCCGGTCTCAGATGTCGGTGTCGTCAGCTTGACGGGGCGCCGCTTCCTGATTGTGTCTGCCCCGTTCGGCCCCTTCGGGCGTCGATTGGCGGGCGCGATCGAGGCGCGGGGCGGCGAGGTTCGGCGTATGCTGTTCAACGCAGGCGACGTCGCGGACTGGCGGCGAGCGGGCGGCGTCGCCTATCGTGAATCAGCCGACTCGTGGGCAGTTCATGTCACGCGGCTGGCTGCAGAGTTCACGGACATCCTCGTTTTCGGCGAAGGCGGTCCCTACAACCAAGGGGTGCTGAGTCAGGCGCAACATTTGCCCGCGCGCGTCTGGGTTCTTGAAAACGGCTACTTCCGACCGGACTGGATCACGCTGGAAAGAAACGGGGTCAACGGCTCAAGCGGCCTGCCGCGCTCCGCTGCAGGCTATCCGCCTCCCCCCCCCGAAATCCCTGTGTCGCATCCGGTTGGCAAGATCTTGCCGCACCATGTCATCAACATCAGCCGCTATCACGCGGTTCAGCCGTTTGGGCGGCTGTCGTTTCCTCGTCATCGGCATCACTATACGGTCTCGCCGTTGCAGCAGTGCCTCGGCCATGTCCGTCGCTATCTGAGCTTGACCTTCAGTTTGTCCGGCGACCGGGCGGCGGAGCGTCTGAGCCTCAAGGGCTCCTTCTTCATTGCGTGTCTTCAGCGCGACGGCGACGCCCAGTTGCTGCGTTATTCCGATATTCACGACAACCTGTCCTTCCTTGATCGGGTGATGGATAGTTTCGCTCGGTCAGCGCCCTCTGAAGCGCGCTTGCTGGTCAAGAACCACCCTCTGGACGCCGGCGTCATCAATCTGAACCGTGCGACAGGCGAACTTGCCGCCAAATACGGTTTGTCGGGGCGCGTTGACTTCATTGACGGCGGCAATCTGGCGCAACTGTGCCGGGCGTCGAAGGGCATGGTCGTCAACAACTCGAGCGCCGCTCTGTCGGCGTTGGGTTTCGGCACGCCGGTCAAGGTGCTGGGCCAGGCCTTCTTTGACTTCGAGGGGCTGACGGACCAGAAGAGTCTGGACGCCTTCTGGGGAGCTCCTGAGCCGGCGGATCGCGCCTTGTTTGCGGCGTTCCGCGCCTATGTGATCGGGCGGACCCAGATCAATGGCAATTATCACGAGCCGCGCGCGCTAGGCGCGACCGCTGAACGTGTGGCTGACGCCTTGGGGCGACGCCTGAATGACGACGTTCGGGGTGTGGCGTAACGGCCACCCCTGAGGGCTGTCACGTTTCTGTCATCTAAGTGTCGCCCTGACGTATGATGACGGGCCTAAAGCCGCCCCATCAATGACCAGATGCGCCGATCGCTGTTCCGGCTGGCGCTGCAAGGGGATCGCACACATGTTCAACCGCAACCTCGCCTACGGGGTTTCCGCAGCGGCCATCCTGCTGGCCACGTCCAGCGCCGCCTTGGCTCAAGAAACGACCGGCGGCATTCGCGGCGTGATCACGGATGCGTCGGGCGCGCCGATGGCGAACGCCACGGTCGTCGTCACCCACGTCCCCTCGGGCACCAGCACCACCACGGTGACGGGCGCTGACGGCGGCTATACGGCGCGCAACCTGCGCGTCGGCGGCCCCTATGTCGTCACGGCGCTGACGGCGCAGGGCGAAGTCTCGGGGCAGGTTCCCTCGGTCAGCATCGGTTCGCCGACGGCTCTGAATCTGACGGCGACGGTTTCGGCTTCGGACGGCGCGACCTCGGTCGCCGACGTGGTCGTGCGCGGCGTTCGCGGCGGCGGCCTGATCACCGGTCCGCGCACCCGTATCGGCGCCGAGGAGCTCGAAACCCTTCCGACGATCAGCCGTGACATCAAGGACTTCGTCCGCACCTCGCCGTTCGCGTCGATCGACCCGACCAACGGCGACGCGCTGATCCTGGGCGGGCAGAACAACCGCACCAACGCCTTCCTGGTCGACGGCATCCGTCAGGGCGACGACTTCGGTCTGTCTAGCAACGGCTATCCGACCGTGAACTCGCCGATCTCGATCTCGGTCCTGGAAGCGGTTCAGGTCGACGTCGCCCCCTATGACGTCCAGTACGGCGCCTTCCAGGGCGGTGTGGTGAACTCGGTCACCAAGTCGGGCGGCAACGAGTTCCACGGTGAAGCCTTCTACGAGATCACCAACCAGGATCTGCAGGGCGACAGCTTCTCGTATGAAGACATGTCGTCGGGCGAGACGATCAATCGTTCGGTCACCGGCGAGTTCGAAGAGAAGACCTGGGGCGCGACCCTGTCAGGTCCGATCATCAAGGATCGCCTGTTCTTCCTGCTGAACTACGAGAAGTTCGAAGCGACCGAGCCGGTGCTTTCGGGTCCGACGGGGTCCGGCGCCACCAACGAAGTGCCGGGCATTACGCAAGCCGACGTCGATTCCGTCCGTAACGCCGTGAAGTCGGTTTATGGCTACGATCCGCTGGACTGGTCGACGAGCGACCTGACCACCTTCGACGAAAAGTACTTCGCCAAGCTGGACTGGAACATCAACGACCGTCACCGCGCGGTTGCGTCCTATCAGCAGACCCAAGGTTCGCGTCTGAGCCTGAACGGCACCTCGACCAGCAACACCACGCCGAGCGTCGGCCTGCTGTCGCAAGGGTATGATTTCCAGAGCAACATCACGGCCTACAAGGCTCAGCTGTTCTCGGACTGGACTGACAACTTCTCCACCGAGCTGTCGTTCTCGCGCAAGGAAACCGAGAACATCACCAGCAACCTGGGCGGTTCGGACTTCGCGGCCTTCCGCGTTTACCTGGACCCGGTGGGCGCCACGCAGCGCCGCTCGGTGGTGCTCGGGCCGGAGCGTTCGCGTCACGCCAACTCGCTGACGAACGATCTGAACCAGTACCGCTTCGTCGCCAAGTATCAGAACGCGGGTCACCGCCTGACGGCGGGTTACGAGCGTGAAGATCTCGAAATCTACAACGTCTTCGTGCAGGCCGCGAACGGCGAGTATGAGTTCGCTTCGCTGGCCGATCTGCAGAACCGTCGCGCGTCCTACATCAACTACCAGAACGCCGGGAGCAACAATAAGGTCGATGGCGGCGCGAGCTTCAGCTATACGACCAACACCCTGTTCGCTCAGGACGAATGGGATGTGAACGATCGCCTGACGCTGCGCGCCGGCCTGCGCTTCGACTGGTACGAGATGTCGGACGAGCCGCTGTACAACAAGGCGTTCGAGGACAAGTACGGCTTCTCGAACACTCACAATCTGGACGGCATCAGCCTGCTGCAGCCGCGCTTCGGCTTCAACTACCGCGTTGACGACACCTTCAACGTTTACGGCGGTTTCGGCCTGTTCTCGGGCGGTTCGCCGAACGTCTGGGTTTCGAACAACTTCTCGAACCCCGGCAACCTGATCGGCCAGTTCCAGTGCCGCGCCAACGGCTACACCAGCCAGAACGTCAACACCGGCGTTCCGGTCTGCTCGACCGCGCAACTGGCGGCGCTGACCAACGTCGATGGTTTGAACCCGAACCAAGTGGCCAAGGACGCCGTGACCGAGAGCGCCAAGCTGGGCACGGGCGCGATCAACGTGATCGACCCGACCTTCCAGGCGCCTTCGATCTGGAAGACGTCGCTGGGCCTGACCAAGGACTTCGACCTCAACCGTTGGAGCATGGGCGACGGCTGGGCGGTTCGCGCCGAGTATGTGCACTCGGAAGTCGAAAACGCCATCGGCTGGGTCGACCTGAACATGGCCAAGCGCCAGAACGGCGTCGCGCCGGATGGTCGTCCGACCTATTCGGGCCCGAACGGCAGCCAGGTCGTTCTGATGCTGACCAACTTCAAGGGCGGCAAGACGGATCAGTTCACCGTCGGCGTGAACAAGGCCTGGTACGAAGGCTGGGCCGAAGGCCTGGGCTTCGACCTGTCCTACACCTACGTCGATGCGACCGAAGTCCACCCGGGCACCTCGTCGGTGGCCGCGTCGAACTTCGGCCAGGTTGCGGTCTTTGACCCGAACAGCCCGGGCGTGGCGACCTCGAACTATGAGATCAAGCACTCGACCAAGCTGAACCTGAGCTATAGCCGCAAGTTCTTCGGCGACTATCGCACCAGCTTCAACCTGTTCGGCGAGCGCCGCTCGGGTCTGCCTTTCAGCCACACCTTCAACAGCACCAACCTGGTGGGCGAGGCCAACGAGTACGGCCGCCGCAACCGCCAACTGCTGTATGTGCCGGCTGTGGACTCGAACGGCCTGGTCACCGCGACCAGCGATCCGATCGCGACCTTCGCGAACAACTTCGACTTCGCGGGCTTCAATGAGTACCTGCAGCGTTCGGGTCTGATCAAATACGCCGGTCAGATCACGCCGCGGAACGGCTTCAAGTCGCCGGACGTGACTCGCTTCGATCTGCGCATCTCGCAAGAGCTGCCGGCCTTCTTCCCGGGCGGCGCCAAGCTGGAAGGCTATGTCGATATCGAGAACATCGGCAACCTGCTCAACGACGAGTGGGGCGTGGTGCAGCAAGTGGGCTTCCCCTACTTCTCGCGCGCGGTCACGGCGCGTAACTGCCAGATCTCGAGCTGTGTCGCTGGGGCGGGCAACTTCTACCAGTACGACAGCTTCCGTGACTGGACGGCCACCAACTACAACAACCAGTCGGTGTGGCAGGTGAAGTTCGGCGTTCGCTACAAGTTCTAAGCGAACGATAGTGTGAGACGGGAAGGGCGGTCCGGCGACGGGCCGCCCTTTCTCTTTCTGAGGCGGCCCTGACGCGCGGCCGCGCTGCTTGAGGGCGTTGGCGGCTCCAACGGGCGAACGCGCCGTCGCCATTGAACCCGGAGCCGTCAGGGCCTATCTCGCCCCCTTCGTGCTTCATCCCTCTTATGTGGACGTTTTCGCCCCATGACTTCGCCCATGACCCTGCCTGTTCCTGCTGAATGGACGCCGCATCGTGCGATGTGGGTCGGCTGGCCCAGCCATGCCGATCTGTGGGAGGACAACCTCGAACCGGCGCAGGCCGAGGTCGAGGCCCTGGTGCGCGCCCTGGTCGGGCCGGGGCGCGAGCAGGTCAAGCTGATGGTCGGCAATGACGAGGCCCTGGCCGACGCGCAGGCGCGCTTCGCCGATGTGGCGGGGGTGACGGTCGTGGCCGGTCGCTTCGGCGACATCTGGCTGCGCGACACCGGGCCGATCTTCGGCCCCGGCTCGGCCTCGGCTCAGGCCTTTGTCTTCAACGGCTGGGGCGGCAAGTACGACCTGCCGCACGACGACGAGGTCGCCGACCAGATCGGCGAACAGACGGGCGTCGCCCTGACCCGTCACGCCTTCATCCTGGAAGGCGGCGCCGTTGATCATGACGGCGAGGGCACGGTGCTGACCACGCGCCAGTGCGTGCTGAACCGCAACCGCAACACCGGCTGGACAGCGGAAACGGCCGAGGCCGCCTTCGCTGAGGCCCTGGGCGCCAAGAAGGTGTTGTGGCTGGGCGACGGCCTGCTGAACGACCACACCGACGGCCATGTCGACAATCTGGCCCGCTTCGTCGCGCCGGGCGTGGCGGCCTGCCCGATCGGCTTCGGCCCCAAGGATCCCAACGCCGAGGTTTATGACGAGACGGCTTTGGCCCTGGCCTCCATGACCGACGCCGTCGGCCGTCCGATCAAGGTGCTGCGCATCCCGTCGCCCGGCCTGATCCTGGATGAGGACGAGCGTCCCGTCCCGGCCAGCCACATGAACTTCCTGATCGCGGACGGCGCCGTCGTCGTGCCGACCTACGGAAACGACATGGCCGCGCGCCTGGCCTGCGAGGCCCTGGCGACCGTCTTCACCGATCGCGAGATCATCCCCCTGCCGTCGACCGCCATCCTGTCGGGCGGCGGCTCGTTCCACTGCATCAGCCAGCAGGAGCCCGCCTAATGGCCCGTGAGATCACCGTCGCCGCCATTCAGACCTCGTACGGCGAGGACATGCAGGCGAACATCGACAAGACCATCGGCTTCATCCGCGAAGCCGCGGCCAAGGGCGCCCAGGTCATTCTGGCGCCGGAGCTGTTCCAGGGGCCGTATTTCTGCGTCTCGCAGGAAGAGAAGTGGTTCGGCGCCGCCTATCCGTGGCGCGAGCATCCGGCCGTGACCCAGCTTCAGCCGGTGGCCAGGGAACTGGGCGTCGTCCTGCCCGTCTCCATCTTCGAGCGCGAGGGGCCGCATTATTTCAACAGCCTGGTGATGATCGACGCCGACGGCGAACTGATGGGCGTCTATCGCAAGAGCCACATCCCCGACGGCCCCGGCTATCAGGAGAAGTACTACTTCCGTCCCGGCGACACCGGCTTCAAGGTCTGGGACACGCGCTTCGGCCGCATCGGCGTCGGCATCTGCTGGGACCAGTGGTACCCCGAAACGGCGCGGGCGATGATGCTGCAGGGCGCCGAGGTGCTGCTGTACCCGACGGCCATCGGCACGGAGCCGCATGACGACACCCTGGACACCGCCGCCCCGTGGCGGCGCGCCATGCAGGGCCATGCCGTATCGAACGTCGTGCCGGTCGTCGGCGCCAACCGCATCGGCCATGAGCAGGTGACGGCGGCGGGCCAGACCTTCTACGGCCACTCCTTCATCGCCGACCATCGCGGCGACCTGGTCGAGAGCCTGGATCGGGAGGAGGGCGTGCTGGTCCACGCCTTCGACCTGGACTTCCTGGATCGGCACCGCGCGGCCTGGGGCTTCTTCCGCGATCGCCGTACAGATCTCTACGGCGCCCTGGCGGCAGGCCGCCCGGCCTGATCCGGCTTCTAGAAGCCGGCTTATCTACAAAAAAGAGGCGGAAGACCGGGGTCTTCCGCCTCTCTCATTTTACGCGTTGAACGCTATCAGAACCTCAGCGTGGCGCCGAAGGTGAAGTAGCGGCCGATTGCGTCGTAGGTCTGCGGGAAGGTGTTCCCGTTGTTCGCCGACGTGGTGCCGATCTGCGAGCCGACGATCGGCGGCGCCTTGTCGAACAGGTTGTTGATCGTCGCCGTCAGACGCACCGTCTGGGTGATGTCCCAGCGGCCGCTCAGGTCGAAGTAGTCGTAGCTGTCGATCTGGGCGTAGTCCGGGAACCACTTGGTGCTGCTCGGCTCGACTTCGACGCCGGACAGGTGACGCCAGCTCAGCGAGGCCGAGTAGTCGCCCAGCGTCCAGGTCGCGCGGCTGTTCCAGCGTTGCTTGACCTTGGGCTCGCCGCACGAGACCGAGTAGTAGTCGACGCAGTCACGCAGCACGGAGACCGGGGTGGCCTGGGTTTCGTGCTTGGTGAGGATGCTGCCGTTGACGCTCAGGTCGAGGCGGCCGATGTCGCCCCAGCCGAAGTCGGCCAGTTCGACGCGGTAGTTGGCCGCGATGTCGAAGCCCGAGACGCGCTCGTTGCCGGCGTTGGTCGTCGGACGGATGACGCCCTTGGCGTCGACGCCGTTCAGCGAGCCGTTGGCGGCGCTGCGCTGGATGGCCGCACAGCTCTCGTTGAACGCCAGAGTCGGGTTCAGAGCCTTGTCGTAGCAGCCGTTCATGACATCAGCCAGGCTGGGGCTGTTGATCGTCTTGTCGATCTTGATGTCATAGTAGTCGAGGCTCAGGCGCAGGCTCGGCACGAAGGCCGGTTGCCAGACGGCGCCGATGGTCCAGGTGTCAGCCTCTTCCGGACCCAGGTTCGGGTTGCCGCCGGTCTGCTGGTTGACCTGGCCCGAATTGGGCTTGGCCACGTAGCCGATCGCGCCTTCCGGCACGCCGGTCAGACGGCACAGGTTGCTGAGCGTGCCGGCGGTGTTGGCGTCGGCGCTGTTGATCAGGTCCAACTGGCACGGATCGATCGCCATGTTGCCCAGGCCGGTGACCTGCGGGTTGAACAGCTCGCCGATGTTCGGAGCGCGGGTGGCGCGCTGATACATGGCGCGGATGCGGACGTCCTCGATGGGCGACCAGTCGCCGCCGAACTTGTAGCTGCCGTAGTTGGTCTTCGAACCGCCGGCCTTGAACTCGGTCTGGCGGTAGCCGGCTTCCAGGTTCAGGCTGTGGATGAACGGCATGTTCTCGATCAGCGGCACCGCCAGTTCGGCGAAGGCTTCACGCAGTTCGAACTGGCCGTTGCGATCCGGAACCGGCGCGCCGGTGCCCAGGATTTCGCCGTTGGCTTGCGAGGCCGCATCGCCGCGGGTCTCGGCGCTGGACCGGCGCCATTCCGCGCCGAAGGCGACGGCGATCTGGCGATCGCTCCAGGGGCTGCTGAACTGTTCAGGCAGGATGCCCGAGATCGAGCCCGAGGCCACGTCCTGCTTGATCGTGGTTTTGCTCATCGACGACAGGTTGATGTAGTCGATCATTTCCTGGGTGATCGTGCCTTCAGGACCGAAGACGTTGATCGGCACGCAGCCCGCGACCGGGGTCGAGGAACCGGGAACCAGGCATTCGGTCGCCGAGACGGTGTTCAGGGCGTTGCGCAGCTTGGACAGCGAGCCCCAGTTGCGGCGCGTCAGCAACTGCTCGGTTTCACCGTGCGAGATGTAGGCGTCGTAGTTCCAGTCGGCGTTGATGTCGCCGCGAACGCCGGCCAGCAGCTGAACCGTCTTGTTCTCGATGTCGACCGGACGGGTGCCCATTTCGGTGAAGCGGCGGTTGATGGTCAGGTCCATCATGGTGTCGCCGGCCGCGCCGGAGACGCATTTGGCCGGGTCGATCAACAGGGCGCCGCAGAACTGCTGGCGCATGGCGTCCGGGATGAACGGGTTGCCGATCGGCACCTTGTAGGTGTTGCCGAAGGTACCGCTCGAAGCGTTGTCCAGCGAGACGTCGCTTTGGACGTAGGTCAGGTGGCTGTAGACTTCGGCGGCCGAGTTGATCTTGAAGCTGCCCAGACCGTTGATCTGGTAGCGGCTCAGCGGCGTCTGGTACAGGTTGTACGGATTGTAGTTGTAGCCGGCCGAGTTGTAGTTCGGGTGGTCCGATCCGATCAGGGCCCCCGTGGTGGGGTCCAGTTCAGCGCCCGACGGCAGGGCGACGCCGCCCTTGACGGGGGTCAGGTCGAAACGACCGGGGACCGAGGTGCCCGAACCCAGCGGCTTGCCAGAGGTCGAAGACAGCGCGACCTCGCCCCAGGGACGACGCACCTGATACAGCGGGTCGGTCTTGGTGTAGCCGAAGCTGACGACAGCGTTGCCGCGGTCTTCGGCGAAGTTGCCGCCGATGGTGACGTCGAACTTGCGACGAACGGCGTCGTCCTCGCCCGAGAAGCCGTAGGAGGAGTTGACCTCAACGCCTTCGAAATTGTTCTTCAGGATGAAGTTGACCACGCCTGCGACGGCGTCGGCGCCGTACACGGCGGAGGCGCCGCCGGTGACGGTGTCGACGCGCTCGACCAGGGCCAGCGGGATGGTGTTGGTGTCGACCACGCCTTCCAGGTTGAACGGCACCACGCGGCGGCCGTTGATCAGGACCAGGGTGCGATTGGTCCCCAGGCCGCGCAGGTTGATGGTCGCGCCGCCGCCAGAGCCGTTGTTGGTGGCCGAACCGACGGCCGGCACGGCGGCCGGCAGATCCTTGACCAGTTCTTCAACCGCGACGGGCTGCGACATGGCGATGGATTCGGAGCTCAGCGACGTGATGGGGCTGGACGCCTCATAGCCCGGTTGGCGGATGCGCGAGCCGGTGACGACGATGGCGCTGACTTCGGAAACTTCTTCTTCGGCCGTTTGGGCGAATGCCGGCGTGGCGGCCATGAAGCTGAGGGCGGCGCCCCCGATGATGGTCGAAGCGAGCAAGGACTCGCGCACAATTCTCTTTCTCAAAAGAGACCCTCTCCTGGACAAAACAAGTCGTCGTTCGCCTCCTTACGACGGGGCTGAACGGACGGCTCGTGGCACTGCAGATCCCTGTGGTCTGCATGGCGACCTTACGGCGAGGCTTGCCTCAAGCAAGTCAGAATTGCGTCAATAATAGCACATGATGGGAAAAATAACCCATTTTTGAAGTATATTCGGAAAAATCAGCAATAATTACGCTCATTTTCTGAAATTTTGACTAACAATGTTATTGGACGCGCCGTCATGATCATCGATGCTGCTGCCCCAGGGGTAGCCGCGGTCGGCGCTGCAGTAGGAACGGCGTCCCTGACGCGCATTCTCGACCACCAGGCGCGGCCGCAGGCGCCCGGCGTCGCTGAAAACGTTGTCGGTGATGGTGTTGTAGGAGGGAGTTTGATGACGAATGACGCCGCGTTCGCCGCAGTTGCGATAAAGCAAGACGCCTGGACGCCCGCCCAGCTCGAAGCGGTTGCCGACGATGCGGTTGCGGGCAGAACCGTCGACGGCGATCTTCTCGCGCGGCGTCTCGGTGCGGATCAGATTGTGCTCGATCAGATTGTCCGCACTTTCGGCGTCCAGATAGATCGCGGTCGAGACGCTGCGGCCGTCCAAGGTCGAGCGGACCAGGCTCAGGCGGGTGACGCCGGGGCCAACGTACAGCGGAATGGTTCCGGATGCGCGGATCGTCACCCGCTCCAGCATCACATGGCTGGGGGCTGCGGCCTGCAGGCGCGCCGTGTGCTCGGGCGTGCGGGACGAAGCGCGCAGATCATCATAGCTTCCGTCGCCGCCCATGCCCCAGATTCGAACGGCTCCGTGAATCAGACAGTTCCTGATGCGGATGTCGGTCGGGCGGCTCCATGTGTCCGCATCGATGCGGCGCGACCAGACGGCCAGGGTCGGGGCGGAGGCCGCAACCGTGACGCCCGCCTGTCCCACGCTTCCTCCGGCGCAGTCCAGGCCGGCGCCGGACGCCTCGGCGCCGATGATACGGACAGGGCGGGTGATCGTCTGATTCGGCGTCAGTACGGCGCGGCAGGTCAGAATGTAAGGCGCGTCGGCTTCGCCCGTCAGCGCGGCGATTTCCGACGGGGTGCAGGGCCTTGCGCCAGGCAGAGACCAGGCTTCGACGGCGCCCAGCAGCAGGGCCGCGAGAACCGTCATCAGGGCAGGGGCGTCGCCAGCGCCCGGGTTTCGGCGAGGCAGCCGGGGTTGCGCGCGCCAGTCGCCTGAACGGCGGCCAACTCGGCGCGGGCGGCGATCAGATCCGCCTGGAAGGCCGGCTGGGCGACTGCGGCCCGGAACACCGCGCGACCCAGGGCGTCGCCGGCGGCCACGTCGCGCGGATAGTGCATTCCGCAGACCAGGCGGCTTCGGCCCAACTCGTCGCTCATGCGGCGGGCGGCTTCGGCATGGGGGGGATCTATGGCGGCGAAGGCTTCGCCATAGACGGCGCCGACGGTCGAACTGCCCGAGGGATAGGAGGGGCTGCGACGCCCCGCCTCGGTCAGGCGCTGGCAGGCGTTTCGCTGAAGGTCGTCGCCGACCGGGCGGGGGCGATGAGCGCGCGCCTTGACGCGCTCGGCGGCGCTGTCCGCGTCATGGAACAGCCGCTGCATCAGCCGGGTCAGTTGCGGAACGGCGGCGGGGTCCAGACGGGCGTTCAGGGCGCAGTCGAAATGCTGAAGCGCTAGCGGCGGCCGCAACTCGGCGTGGGCCGTGGCCAGCAGCCAGCGGTCGGTGTCTTCCAGGGCGGCGAAGCGGGCCGAGCGCGCCTTGTCGTCCTGATCCTCGGCGGAACCGGGCGCTGGCGGCGGCGGAACCGCGTCCGCCAGGCGGACCAGCGTGGCCTCGTCCAGATAGCCGGCCAGATCGGCGGGGCGGGCGGCTTCGGGGCGGAGCGCGGCGGGCGTCCCCGCGCAGGCGGCCAGCAGGGCCGCCGAGGCCAGGGCTGGGGCGGCCGCCGACCCGAACCGCGGCGACTTCGCCCGCATCAGGCGCCGGCGCTCCAGGACAGTTGCACCGAGGTCAGTCCGTCTTCGCCAGGGGCGGCCACGACCTGCAGGCTGGCGCCGTGGTCGCGAGCGGCGGCTCCATAGGCGCGGGCCTCGCCCTGGTTCATGGCCATGATGGAGGCTAGGCCCGCCTGCTCTGCGCGTTGACGATAGAAGGCCACGACGGAGTCGGGTGTAGCGTCGGTGTTGAAGGTGATCAGGCCGCCGGGCCCGTTGGGACCGCTGGCGGCGACGGGCGCGCCGTCGGCCTGGGCGCCTGGATATAGGGCGGCGAACGTCGGAGCGCCTGCTATGACTTCGGCCGGGACAGCGTCGGCGACAGGGGCGTTGTAGGGCCGGGGCGCGCTTGCGACGGCTTCCGGGGTCTCGACCTTTTCGGTCGTCGCGGCCAGCGCTTCATCCTGGGGAGCGGCCGGGCCGTCGCACGCCGACAGGCCCATGCTGAACGCCAGGACTCCGATCGCCACGCAACGCTTCATTCCGACTACATCCTTAATGCCGCCACTTGAAATCACACCGTGGCCTATCCATGCGGCGGCAGCAAGGCGGTTCAACCGGTCGGGGCGTCGACGTCGTCGCCGGGCTGGCCGGTCGACTTGCGGGCCTGCTCCGGTCCGCCGGCCGGGCGTGAGGCGGCGTCGCGCGCCGCGATTCCCTCTCGCGCGAGAGCCTCGTTGATGACGTCCTGGTCCGGATCAATGTCCGAGCCGGAGGCGGACCCGCCGCGCAGCGATCCGGCGCGCGTGTCCGAACCCGAATCCGTACCTTCCAGCGCCTTGTTCAGGGCGTCCCGAGTATGGCCCAGGTCCGACTTCTCGCCCATGGCGGCGGCTTCGCGGCTTTCCTCGTTTTCGGTCTTCGGGTCGGTCATGACGCTCTCCCTTGGCTTGAGAAGGACAAGCGGCCGGGAACGGTCGGGGTTCCGTCGGGCGGGATTCAGGCCGGCGTTCATCCATGAAAAAGGGTCGGAAGCATGCGCTTCCGACCCTTTCTGCAGTTCCGGTCGAAACGGGGCTGTCTTACTTGCCGAACAGCTTGTTCCAGCGGCGCGGCTGGCGCTTCTTCCAGGCGCCGCGGTGATAGGCGTCCGAACCGATCAGCGGCACGACGGTCGTGGCTTCGGCGAAGACCATCTGTTCGTAGGTGGTCTGGACCTTGCCCCACGAGGCGGCTTCCTGCAGCGTCGAGGACGAGCAGGCGCCGTCGCGCACGTCGGCGACCGTGATCTGGACCGCATACTTGTGCATGTCGGCCTCGACGCCGAGAATCTCGGCGCAGACGACGGTGTCCTGGGCGAAGTTCTTCGGCACGCCGCCACCGACCATGAACAGGCCCGTGACGCCCGCCGCGATCTTGATGTCGGTCAGTTCGCGGAAGTCGGCGATCGCGTCCAGCATCATGTAGGGCTTGCCCTCGGCCATGCGCTCCTTCTGGTGCTTGACCAAGCCGAAACCGGCCGAGGAGTCGACGAAGGCCGGGCAGAAGATCGGCGCGCCTTCTTCATAGGCGGTTTGGATCAGCGAGCCGGGCTTCTTGGCGTTGCCTTCCGACAGCCACTTGCCCATCTCCCAGATGAACTCGCGCGAGGAATAGCCGCGCGGCTCCAGGCGGCTGGCGATCTCATAGATGGCGTGGTCGCAGGCCTGCAGCTCTTCTTCGTCGATGTAGGTGTCGTAGATGCGGTCGATGTAGTGCGAGCGCAGGATGTTGTCGTCCACCTGACCGGCGGCTTGATAGTGCTTGAAGCCCAGGGCTTCGAAGAAGTCCATGTCGACGATGGAGGCGCCGGTGGCGACCACGGCGTCGACCATGCCGAACTTCACCATGTCGCGGTAGACGTCCATGCAGCCGCCGGCCGAGGTCGAACCGGCCAGGATCAGCCACGGCGAGCAGGCCTGGTCTTCCAGGGCCATGTTGAAGATGTCGGCCGCGCGGGCGGTGTCGCGCGAGGAGAACGACATCTTGCGCATGGAATCGATGATCGGGCGCGCGTCGAAGCTGGTGATGTCGATGTGCTCGACGGTCGTGGCCAGGAGCTCCGCCTTGGCGTTGGAACGAACCGGTGCGTTCATCTCTCGGGTTTCCCTTTGGTTTGAGCGCCCGTCGTCAATAAGGAACAGCGGCCCGGACGGAGCGACGGGCCGCTGCTTGTACCAAAGCCTTGAGACATTTTTCAGTTCAAGGCGTGATGCGATGGATCAGCGCTTGCGCTTGCGCTGGCCCGCCTTGCCCTTGGGACGCGACAGGCGGACGACCTTGCGGGCGTTCTCCTCGGCCGTGGTGCGCACGGTCGGGATGGAGCGCGGCGCCAGGCCGTACATCGAGCCCATGGGGGCGTCCTCGACGGCGGCGATCTCGTGTTCGCCATAGCCGTTGAAGCCGGTCGACATGGCGACGCCGTAGGCGCCCATCATGCCGATCTCGATGAAGTCGCCTTCCTGGACATCGGCCGGCAGCCAGAACGGGCCCGGCATGTGGTCGATGCTGTCGCAGGTCGGACCATAGAAGCGATAGGGCTTCAACTCCGACGACGACTCTCCGTCCCGGACCAGCTTGGTCGGGAAGGGCCAGCGCGAGTGGGTGGCGTCGAACAGAGAGCCGTACGACCCGTCGTTCAGATAAAGGGCGTCGCCCTTGCGCAGGTCCACGCGGCACAGTACCGACGAGGCCTCGGCCACCAGCGCCCGGCCGGGCTCGCACCATAGCTCGGTCGTTTCCGACACCGGCATCTCGTTGAAGCCGCGATGGATGGCGTCGGCGTATTCGCTCAGGTCCGGCGGGACCATGCCCGGATAGACCGAAGGGAAGCCGCCGCCGACATCGACGATGTCGACGAAGACGCCCGCCTTCTTGATGGCGCGGCCGACCTGAGTCATCGCCGCCTCATAGGCCGAGGGGCGCATGCACTGCGAACCGACGTGGAAGCTGACGCCCATCTGACCGTCCTTGACCGCGTGGCGCGTGGCCTGCAGCAGGGCGGGGGCCTGGTCCGGCGAGACGCCGAACTTGCCCGACAGGGAATAGGCGGCGCCGTCCGCCGACACGCCCATGCGGACGATCAGGTTCAGGTCGTCGGCGTTGTCGGTAACGTCGAGGATCTTCTGCAGTTCGTCATGGCTGTCGAGCACGAAGGTGCGCACGCCGTGGTCGGCGTAGGCGGTCTTGATCGCGCCGCGGCTCTTGACCGGGTGCATGAAGGCCAGACGCGCGTTCGGGCTGACCGATCGAACCAGTTCGATCTCGGCCAGGGAGGCGACGTCGAAGGCGTTGACGCCGTTCTCGACCAGAACCTCGATGATCCAGCGCGAAGGGTTCGCCTTCACGGCATAGAAGACGTCGGCTTTTAGATTATCCTGGAACCACTGCGCCGCTACGGCAACGGAGCGGGGACGCACGAGTGCGACCGGACGCTCCGGGGACCGCTGACGGACCAGGTCCAGGGGAAGCTGGTACGTGTGCAATTCACGTAACCCCCTGATGATTGTTAACCCAGACCCGGCGTTAGCGGCGCAAGTAGGACCTACGGGGTCCGCCGGAACGCGCGATATGGGGGCATTGGACTGTCATGTAAAGTGGAAATTTCATGGCGGGGTTGCATGGCCTGCGCGCCGCAGCGCTTCGAGGAATCGGCGCCGCACTGGACGAAATCGACGCAGACATGCCATTAAGACTTGCCCTTGCGCCCGTCTCGCGTCATGCGGCGCCCCCTTTGTCGCAACCTCATCCATGGGTTCATGAGTTCTTCAACAGCCGCCGTCGCGTCCGTTCGCGACGTCTCGAAGACCTACGGGGCCAGAAAGGCGCTCGACGGCGTGTCCGTCGAGGTCGGCGCCGGTGAAATGGTCGCCCTGATCGGTCCATCCGGTTCGGGCAAGTCCACCCTGCTGCGTTCGATCACGGGTCTGCACCCCATCGATCCCGGCGGGACCATCACGGTCTTCGGCGAGGTCGTTCAGCAGAACGGCCGCGTCACAGGCGCCGTGCGCCGCGCGCGCAGCCGCCTGGGCATGATCTTCCAGCAGTTCAACCTGGTGGGACGGCTGAGCCTCTTCTCCAACGTCATGCTGGGCGCGCTTGGCCGTCTGCCGTCGTGGCGCGGCCTGTTCGGCGTCTGGCCGGGCGCGGACAAGGACAGGGCCATGGCGGCCCTTCACCGCGTCGGCGTGTCCGACTACGCCGCCCAGCGCGCCAACACCCTGTCGGGCGGTCAGCAGCAGCGCGGCGCCATCGCCCGCGCCATCGTCCAGGGCGCCCAGGCCATCCTGGCCGACGAGCCCGTCGCCTCGCTCGACCCCGTGTCAGCCCGCAAGGTCATGGAGCTTCTGGTCGAGCTGAACCAGCGCGACGGCATGGGCGTCATCGTCACCCTGCACCAGGTGGACTACGCCATCCGCTACTGCGACCGCGTCGTCGCCCTGCAGAAGGGCAAGGTCGTCTATGACGGTCCGTCCACGGGCCTGGACACGCAGCGCCTGATCGAAATCTACGGTCCCGAGTACGAGGACGCGTTCTGGGAAGCCAAGGCATGACCCGCATCGCCATCAATCGCCGCCTGCTGGGCGCCGCCGCCATCGCCGCCATGACCCTGGGCCTCGCCGCCTGCGGCAAGGGCGAAGAGGCCAAGTCGGGCGCCGCGCCCGGCGAAATCACCTTCTCCATCCTGTCGGCGGAAGGCCAGGCCTCGGCCGGCCCGCTGTGGCAGCCGCTGCTGGACGACATGTCCAAGGCGATCGGCGTGCCGGTGAAGCCCTACTTCGGCTCGAACTACACCGTCCTGGTCGAGGCCATGCGCGGCAACCACACCCAGGTCGGCTGGTTCTCGGCCAAGCCTGAGGTCGAGGCCATCGACCGCGCCAACGCCGAGGTCATCGCCCGCACCGTCAACCGTGAAGGGCTGGACTCCTATCAGTCGACCCTGATCGTCAAGAAGGGCTCGGGCATCACGCTGGACAAGGTGCTGGCCTGCGGCAAGCAGTACAATTTCGGCATCGGCGACGCCCAGTCGACCTCGGGCACGCTGGCGCCCATGACCTTCCTGTTCAACGCGCGCGGCGTCGTGCCGTCGCAGTGCTTCAAGACCGTGCGCTCGGCCAACCACCAGGCCAACGCCTTCGGCGTGGCCACCGGCGTGATCGACGTGGCGACCTCCAACAGCGTCAACCTGGTCTTCATGCGCCGCGAGAACGCCCAACTGGCCGATCAGATCGAGGAGATCTGGACCTCGCCGCCGGTGCCCGAGAGCGGCATCGTGGTGCGTGAGGATCTGGACCCGGCCCTGAAGGAAAAAATCCGCGGCTTCTTCCTGACCTACGGCCAGGGCGAAGGCCCCGAGGCCGAGCGCCAGCGCAAGGTGCTGGCGGGCCTGGAGTATTCGCGTTTCGCCCCGGCCGATGATTCCTACCTCAACCCGATCCGCGAGATGATCGCCGACCAGAAGCGCAGCGAAGCCGAGGCCAAGGGCGACAAGGCCGGCGTCGCCGCCGCCGAAGCCGAGCTTCAGCGCCTGCGCAGCCTGCGTGAGGTCCAACCTTGACCGCAGCTCCGCTTCCGACGTCGCCGGTTCCGGCCGCGCCGCAAAAGTCCACCGTCTCCTGGGCGATGGACGTCCTGGTCTGGGGCGGCGTGATCGCCGTCCTGCTGTACAGTGTCGACGCCGTCGACCTGGGCAACATCTCGCGCCTGTTCTCGGGCAACGACAGCATGAAGCTGTTCGTCCACGACCTGCTGCGTCCGGACTTCTCCGACTGGAGGATATTCGTCGCCAAGATGTGGGAGACGGTCCAGATCGCCCTGTGGGGCACCTTCCTGGCCGTGCTGTTCGGCATTCCGCTGGGTCTGGCCGCCGCTCGCAACATGGCGCCCGCCTGGGTCGTGACGCCGGTGCGTTGGCTGATGAACCTGCTGCGCTCGGTGCCGGATCTGGTGATCGGCTTGCTGTTCGTCACCGCCGTGGGCCTGGGTCCGCTGGCCGGCGTCCTGGCCATCACCCTGAACACGGCCGGCGTTCTGGCCAAGCTGTTCTCCGAAGCGGTCGAGTCGATCGACAAGGGTCCGGTCGAGGGCGTGCGCGCCACCGGCGCGTCCAAGCTGCACGAGATCGTCTGGGGCGTGATTCCCCAGGTGGCCCCGCTGTGGACCTCCTTCGCCCTCTATCGTTTCGAATCGAACAGCCGCTCGGCCACCGTGCTGGGCCTGATCGGGGCGGGCGGCATCGGCCAGGTGCTGTTCGACAGCATGAACGCCTTCAACTTCAAGGCCGTGTCCGCCATCGTCATCATCGTGGTCATCGCCGTGACCCTGATCGACACCCTGTCCCAGGTCATGCGCAAGCGCCTGCTCTGACGACGTATCCGGCAGGTTTGCCCTGACTGTCACAAAGGTCTGGCCGGACCGTCACAAACTCCTGCTTATAAGCGTCGCACACTGACGACTGGAGAAGGTCCGGCCATGATCCGTACACTGAAGTTCACGGCCTGCGCGGCCGCCGTCCTGGCCCTGGCGGCCTGCGGCAACAACGAGGGCGGCGCCCCCGGTTCGCAGAAGGCCCGCACGGGCATCTGGGCCGCCGGCTCCTCGACCGTCTTCCCCTTCGCCACCCGCGTGGCCGAGACCTTCGCCCGCAACGGCGGCGGTTCGGCGCCCCGTGTCGAATCCCTGGGCACCGGCGGCGGCATCCAGGCCTTCTGCTCGGGCGTCGGCCCCTCGACCCCGGACATCGCCAACGCCTCGCGTCCGATGAAGCAGAGCGAGTTCGACCGCTGCGTCGAGAACGGCGTCACCGACATCGTCGAGATCAAGATCGGCTACGACGGCATCGTCGTCGCCACCGCCCGCACGGGCCAGAGCTTCAACCTCGAGCTGAACGACCTCTATGAAGCCCTGGCCAAGGAAACGCCGGGCGCCGACGGCCAGCTGGGCGCCAACGCCGTCAAGACCTGGAACGAGGTCAACAAGGCCCTGCCGGCCACCCGCATCCAGGTCTACGGCCCGCCGCCGACCTCGGGCACGCGCGACGCCTTCCTGGAGCTGGGCATGGCGCCGGGCGCTAAGCTGATCCCGGCCGTCGCCGCCATCGAGAAGCAGGACAAGACCCGCTTCGAAACCGTGGCTCACACCCTGCGTGAAGACGGCGCCTGGATCGACTCGGGCGAGAACGACAACGCCATCGTCCAGACCCTGACCCGCACGCCGGGCTCGCTGGGCGTGTTCGGCTTCTCCTTCCTCGAGCAGAACATGGACACGGTGAAGGCCGAGACCATCGACGGCGTGGCCCCCTCGGTCGCCACCATCGCCGACGGCTCCTATCCGCTGGCCCGCAGCCTCTACATCTACGTCAAGAAGGCCCACATCGGCGTGACGCCGGGTCTCGAACAGTTCGTTCAGGAGTTCATGTCCGAAGGCGCCGCCGGTCGCGGCGGCTATCTGCAGGATCGCGGCCTGGTGCCGCTGGTCGCCGACGAACTGGCCGCCGAACGCGCCAAGGCCTCGGCCATGACCTCCATGGCCCGCCCGAACTAGGATCCGTAGCCATTTGAGTTGGCGCTGCTGCTGTGATTCGAGTGCCTTGGAGGCTTGGATCACAGCGGGTCATGTCTAGTTGCTGGATGCGTGGGCGGCGATGGAGCTGAACATTCCCAGGGTCTATACGGGCAAGCGGCATGTGAATGATTGCCGAGTGATTTCCGTCATCGTGCATCGGTGCGCGAAGGCCCTCGCTGGCGGATTCGCTACTTCGTTGAACGCCGACGGATAGAGACCATAGACACCCGACAGAGCGCGCCAGCGAGGGCCAAAATCGGCTCTTCGGTCAAGACGCACCGCTTGGAGGCCAGCGCAAAAAGGGGAGAGGCGCTCCACGCCATGGACCAGTCGCGCGCCGGCTGAACGGTCAAGGTCCATAGGCTGGTGGACAAGGCGAGCTGGCCTCGTGTCGTGCGTTTTCGTCTGGTCAGGCTTCACACACCGTCACCGCAGTCAGGCTCTGGACCAAATGAGTCCGAGCTCTAGTATAGTCAGTTGCCTAGGCGCGCCGACGAGCTGGTTCGCGAAGTTGCTGAGCCTCGCGATTCAGACGCGGTGTGCTCGATCTGTCGATTTTTAAAGGCTTAACTCTCCGCGCAAGGTGCGCCGGAGGTATGCGCCGTGACTATCGCGAATGACATGGCTTGGCT
This sequence comes from Brevundimonas sp. 357, assembly GCF_003938605.1. GTDB lineage: Bacteria > Pseudomonadota > Alphaproteobacteria > Caulobacterales > Caulobacteraceae > Brevundimonas. The sequence goes on from NZ_RHWX01000017.1 coordinate 20,248, forward strand.
CTACATCGGTTGCTCGCCAATAGTGAACGACGAGGCTCTTTCGTGTCAGGGAGAAATCTCGAATGGCAGATCCTCCGTGGATCAACTGGCCATGCCAGATAAATGCATCGCCAGCATTGCAGACTAAATCTCGACGCTGAAGCGATCTCTTTGTTATTTCATTCTCCAAGTATTCCATACAATGTTCCGCTTCGGCAGCAATTATATTGAGGCGACCGTCCGAGAACTTGTATGGCGGTATGCGTTGGCTTCCAGGTATAAAGAATATGGGGCCATTGTTGGTGTGTACGGAATCAAGAGCTATGCTGACAGCGACCATCGGCCCTCCGTTAGGCGCTGGCATGTACCAACTGTCGATGTGAGCGTCCTGTTGACTGCCGCGTGCAAAATTTAGAGAATTGCAGATAACCGGCTCTCCATCTAGGAAATCGGTAACAGCTTTCCGTATCGGTGGAGAATAGGCCAAATCTCGAATGACGGGGTTGTGTAGGAAAAGATTGTTAAGCTTGTAAGCTTCGTTACGAGTCTCGGCGGGAGCTTCTTGCATCAAGAACGTTCGGCCAGCGTAGTTGCCCGTCAGAATATCCAGTTGGTGGATATTCCCTTCACGACGTTCCCATTGTTCGTCGATTAAAGTCTCAACTGAGCCAATCTGTACGGGGCTGACTGCGCTCTTTAGGAGTGCGTAGCCATCATTTCGCCACGTTCTTTTCAGGGATGATGGAAGGGGCGGAAGAAAACGACGAAAATCCAGCATCGTACTCGTTCTGTAGGCTTTATGTCTGTTCGCTGATTTAGCTCTGGCAGAGTTAGAGCCAATCTAGCCGCGACGATGTATATGGCGCGTACGGGTGAATGAGGCTCGTGTGTACGAAGGAGAGGGGCGTTGCAAGCGTTCAAGCGTCTGGCGCGTTGGTTTGCCGGTTCAAACGATACTCCGCTTAGAGCTCAGGGCCGGGTCGCTGCATCAGAGCGTCGTTGGAACGACGCTATCAGCGCCTTTCGTCGCCATTTAAAGATGCGTCCGAAAGATATGCAAACATGGCTGAGGTTGGCGAATGTGCTGAAGGATGCGGGTGAGTTTGCAGAGGCCGAGCGGATTTATGAGCATGTCGTCACGTTTCGCCCGGAAAACCCTCAAGCATGGCTGAACCGCGGTCATTTGGCGAAACTGGACGGTCGAATCCAAGATGCGTTCCGGTATTTTATTCTAAGTTTTCAGTTGGATGGTAACGGTGATGCCGGACGCCAGGTGCGAGCTTTGTGCCCCCATATTGATCTCACGACAGCTCCCATGGCGCCAAGGGCTGGCGGCTCAATGTTTGGGCGTGTTGATGCCTTGAATGGTCGCATTCTGACGGGATGGGCTGTTGATCCTGATCTCCCCGCGGGGGCGGCGGAAGTGGAGGTTCGTCAGGGGGGAGTCGTTATCGGGCGGGCAATGACCGATGTTTCGCGGCCCGACGTTTCTGCAGCGGGCTTAGGCGGCGAGAATGCAGGTTTTCGAATCGCACTCTCTCCACTTTATAGTCGTGAGAACGGCCCAATAAGTGTTAAATTGTATCGTTGTGGTATTGATCTAATCAATTCTCCTTTTGTGCCTCCGGCGCATGATGTTATTTCTATGTGGATAGATAGGTGGCCGGCCGAAAAAGTTTCGGAAATAAAAAATTCTGTTGAGTACAGCAAAGTCACAACAGGTAATATTATTCTAAGTATAGTTATGCCTATTTATAATGCGAATCTTGAATGGCTTTCCGAGGCTATAGAGAGTGTCGTGTCCCAGATTTCTGATAACTGGGAGCTTGTTTGTGTAGATGACGGTTCTGAATGTGATGCCGTCATCAGTCTTGTTCAAGAATATGTAAAAAAATATGAAAACATAAAATACATACGATTGTCTAAAAATTCAGGAATATCTTCAGCTACAAATGTTGGTATATCAGAATCTTCTGGTGATTATATAGCGTTCATGGATCAGGATGATATTCTTGAGCCTGATGCCGTTTTCAGAATTTTAGATGCCGCCAGTGCGGGAGTAGATTTAATTTACAGTGACGAAGCCATAATAGAAATGGATCGAGACTGCGTTGTTGGCTTCGCTCTTCGGCCATCGTTTTCATATGATTATTATCTTTCTCACCCATATTTTGTCCATTTTGTGTCTGTACGTAGATCAATTGCTGTAAAACTAGGAGGTCTTGATGAGAGTATGAGTATATCGATGGATGTTGATTTTATGTTACGTGTTATAGAAGAGTCGTGTTCTGTATCTCATGTTCCTGCAGTTCTTTATCGTTGGAGAACTCACCCAGGTAGTGCGGGGCATAAGAGTGCTTCTATTGTGACTGAGGCTACAGTAGCAGCGCTTGAGCGGCACCACGCTCGTATGGGGCGTGATATGGTTGTTTCGCCTGGAAAAACGTTTAATACATTTAAAAATGACAATATAAATAATTTTGGTCGGATTTTGGCTGTTGTGCCAACTAAAGACCGAATTGATCTTATTAAACCATGTATCGAAAGTGTCTTAAAAACATCTGGAGATGATCTCGATATTGTTATTATTGATCACCAGTCGACTGATGTTGCTGTGGTCAATTTTATTAAAAATTGTGACCCTAGAGTTAAATCAATGATTTATGAGGGGGAATTCAATTACTCTAAAATGAACAATCTCGCGTTCGAACGGTTCGGTGACGGGTACGACTATGTCCTTTTCTTGAACAACGACATTGAGGCCATTGAGCCTGGCTGGGTTGAACGTATGCGAGGGCTCTGTAGTCGGGATGGAGTCGGTATCGTGGGAGCGGTGTTGTTGTACGCTGACGACAGCGTTCAGCACGGCGGGGTGGTTCTTGGCGTGGGGGGGGTGGCGGAGCATCTCTACCGAGGCGAGCCGTTCATGCACGGCGGGGGCCGGAACCCTGGGCACTTAAGTGGGTTGGTTTCCGTCAGGGACTGTATGGCGGTTACCGGGGCGTGTCTGATGATCCGCGCTGAGACGTTCAAGGCCGTGAACGGCTTTGATGAAGCCTTACCTGTTGGATTTAATGATGTTGATCTATGCTTAAGAGTGAAGCAGGCGGGAAAGAAGGTGCTAATCGATAGCCACGCCGTATTATATCACTACGAATCCGCCACGCGAACATGCTCCCGTCAGTTGGAGCACCCGCTAGATACAGAAAGAATGAAGCAGAAATGGTCGGCCGTAATCTCGGAAGGCGATCCTTTTTATCATCCATTCTTTGGTTGGGAGAGTCGCGCGATGTATCTTCCTGTTGGGGCGCTGTCTGAATACCACGCGCCGCGTGTCACCAAACTGCGGTAGTTTAGGCCGCGCGCCGCCGCAGCCGCGCCACCCGGCGCAGGCGGCGCCAGAAGCGGCCGCGCGCGGGCTCGGGATAGGGCTGCAGATTCTCGATGAACTGCTCGGCCGAGGCGCGCCAACTGAACTTTTCCGCATAGGCGCGGACGTCCTTGCGATCCAACTCCAGGCACTTCAGGCAGGCGGTCTTCAGGTCGTCGTCGATGAAGCCCGCGCCCGAGCCGGGGATGATGTCGATCGGGCCGTGCGCCGGATAGGCGGCGACCGGCGTGCCGGTGCCCATAGCTTCCAGAATCACCAGACCGAAGGTGTCGGTCCAGCTGGGGAAGACGAAGGCGTCGGCGTCGGCGAAGCAGCGCGCCAGATCCTCGCCGAACTTGGCGCCGAGGAATTTCGCGTCGGGGTATTTTTCCTCAAGCTCAGCGCGGGCCGGGCCGTCGCCGACGATGATCTTGGTGCCGGGCAGGTCCAGGCCGAGGAAGGTCTCGATGTTCTTCTCGACCGCCACCCGGCCGACATTGAGGAAGAAGGGGCGGGGCCAGTTCTCGCCGCCTATCTCCTTGTAGATCGGCTCTAGGTCGGGTCGGAACAGCTCGGTGTCCACGCCGCGCGTCCAGGGCGAGACGTTCTTGAAGCCGTGCTCCACCAGTTCGTCGCGCAGGGTCGGGGTGGCGACCATCAGCCGGCCCGACGGCTTGTGGAACCACTTCATATAGGCGTAGCCGACCTGCACCGGGATCGGGAAACGGGCCGAGACGTATTCCGGGAATTTGGTGTGGTAGCTGGTCGTGAACGGCAGCTTCCACTCCACGCAGATGCGCCGCGTGGCGATGCCCAGGGGGCCTTCGGTGGCGATGTGGACGGCTTCGGGCTCGAAGGCGCGCAGGCGTTCGCGAATCTCTTCCTCAGCGCCCAGGGCCAGGCGGATCTCGGGATAGGTCGGGCAGGGGATGGTCTTGAACTGGCTGGGTTCGATGACCTCGACCTCATGGCCCATGGCGCGGCATTCGGCCACGGTGCGGGTCAGGGTGCGGACGACGCCGTTGACCTGAGGCTCCCAGGCGTCGGTGACCAGTACAATGCGCATGAAGTCGATAGGGCCTTGAGCCGTTTCGCGAAGGCGAAACTTCTAGACGCTCCGCATGACGAAGGCGAGACGGCATGATAGGAAGCGAGCTTCGGTTCGTTCACCTCTTCGGGAACGGCGGCGCTTGATGGGGCTGTTTCAGGGCGACTCTTCAGGCGCGCTCTAGGTGTGATCGAAGACTATCCAATCAATGTCACGATCATACGATGCACATTCGGATGAAACCGCCATATACGCGGAAATTCATAGGATGAGAGTCATGACGCCGACCGATCTTCGCCATTGGGATGAGTTGGACCGGAACAAGTACCGGGACGAACGTGAGGTGGTGGCCGAACTGCTGGCCTCCGAACCGCTAACGCCTGAGGGTCGTGCGGCGGTCCTGAACGATGCTGTCGGCCTGGTCGAAAGCGCCCGCAAGAGCCAGAAGCGCCAGGGCGTGGTCGAAAGCTTCCTGCAGGAGTTCAGCCTGGGCACCCGCGAGGGCCTGGCCCTGATGTGCCTGGCCGAGGCCTTGCTGCGCACGCCGGACGCGAGCACCCGCGACCGCCTGATCGCCGAGAAGATCGGTTCGGCCGACTGGGCCTCGCACCTGGGCCAGTCGGACAGCCTGTTCGTCAACGCCTCGACCTGGGGTCTGATGCTGACCGGCAAACTGGTCGATGTCGATGACGAGGCCCGCAGTGACCTGCCGGGCTTCCTGAAGCGCATCGCCGGCCGTCTGGGCGAGCCGGTCATCCGTCAGGCCGTCGCCACCGCCGTGAAGATCATGGGCGAGCAGTTCGTCGTCGGCCGCACCATCGAGAGCGCGCTGAAGCGGTCGGACCGCGAGGAATGGCTGTGCAGCTTCGACATGCTGGGCGAGGGCGCCCGCACCGCCGCCGACGCCGAACGCTATGAAAAGATCTACGCCGACGCCATCGAGGCCGTGGGCAAGACCGCCAAGGGCGAAGGCCCTGAGCGCGGCCACGGCGTCTCGGTCAAGCTGTCGGCCCTGTCGCCGCGCTATCAGGCGGTGCAGGAGGACAGGGTGTGGGAAGAGCTGTATCCCCGCATCCTGCGTCTGGCGCTGATCGCCGCCAAATACGACATCAACTACACCATCGACGCCGAAGAGGCCGACCGTCTGGCCCTGTCGCTGAAGCTGCTGGAGCGGCTGGCCCGCGAACCGGCGCTGGGCGACTGGCAGGGACTTGGTCTCGCCGTTCAGGCTTATCAGAAGCGCACGACCGAGACGGTGGCCAAGCTGGCCGAACTGGCCAAGTCCTCGGGCCGCCGCCTGATGGTGCGTCTGGTCAAGGGCGCCTATTGGGACACCGAGATCAAGCTGGCCCAGGTCAACGGCCGCACCGACTATCCGGTCTTCACGACCAAGCCGGCGACCGACCTGAACTATCTCGTCTGCGCCAAGGCGTTGATCGAGGCCTCTCCCCACATCTTCTGCCAGTTCGCCACCCACAACGCCCACACCCTGGCCGCGGTGCATCGCATGGCCGCCGATCGCGGCGTGACCATCGAGTTCCAGCGCCTGCACGGCATGGGCGAGGCCCTCTATGACGGGGCTAAGGCCGAGTGGGGCGACGTGGTCGTGCGCGCCTACGCTCCCGTCGGCGGCCACGAAGAACTGCTGCCCTACCTGGTGCGCCGCCTGCTGGAAAACGGCGCCAACTCCTCCTTCGTCCACGCCCTGCTGGACGAACGCGTGCCTGCGGCCGACGTGGCCGCCGATCCCATCACCTCGGTCGAGGCTCAGCCCGACCGCCATCCGAAGATCCCTGTACCCATGAACATCTACGGTGACCGTCAGAACTCCCTCGGCCGCGACTATTCGCAGGCGACCGACCGTGAGCGCCATGCGGCCGCCCTGGAGCGCGTCGACAGCGAGAAGCTGACCGCCGGCCCGATCATCGGCGGCAAGCTGCGCGCCGGCGTGAATCCGCAGGACGTCACCAACCCCTACGACCGCACCCGCATCCTGGGCCACGTGTCGGAAGCCTCGGTCGAGGACGTCGACGCCGCCGTCAACGCCGCCGCCAATGCTCAGCTCGCCTGGGACCGTCTGGGCGGCGCAGGCCGCGCGCCCGTCCTGCGCGCCATGGCCGACGCCCTGGAAGCCGACCTCGATCGTCTGGTCGCCCTGCTGTCGCGTGAAGCGGGCAAGACGCTGAACGACGGCGTGGCCGAGGTGCGCGAAGCCGCTGACTTCTGCCGCTACTACGCCCTGCTGGCCGAGCGCGATTTCGGCGGCCGCCAGACCCTGAAGGGCCCGACCGGCGAGACGAACGAACTGGTCCTGCATGGCCGCGGCGTCTTCGCCTGCATCAGCCCGTGGAACTTCCCGCTGGCCATCTTCACCGGCCAGATCGCCGCCGCCCTCGCCGCCGGCAACGCCGTGGTGGCCAAGCCCGCCGAGCAGACGCCGCTGATCGCCGCCGAAGCCGTGCGCCTCTACTACAAGGCCGGTCTGAACCCCGACCTGCTGGCTCTGGTCCCCGGCCGCGGCGAGACCGTCGGCGTGGCCCTGACCGGCCACCCGGGCATCGACGGCGTCGCCTTTACCGGCGGCACCGACACCGCCTCGAGCATCAACCGCGGCCTGGCCGCGCGTCCGGGCGCCATCATCCCCTTCATCGCCGAGACGGGCGGTCTGAACGGCATGTTCGTCGACACCACGGCGCTGAAGGAACAAATCATCGACGACGTCATTCTGTCGGCTTTCGGTTCGGCCGGTCAGCGTTGCTCGGCCCTGCGCGTCCTCTATGCGCCCAAGGATTCGGCCGACGCCCTGATCGAGGGCCTGAAGGGCGCCCTGGCGGCCCAGGTGCTCGGCGACCCGACCGACGCCAGGACCGACATCGGCCCGGTGATCGACGCCGAAAGCCGCGCCAACCTGGAAGCCCACGTCGAGCGCCTGTCCAAGGAAGCCAAGATCATCGCCCGCGCCGAACTGCCGGCCGGCGCCGACAAGGGCGACCTGTTCGCCCCGACCATCGCCGAGATCCCGACCCCGGACTTCCTCGAGCGCGAAGTCTTCGGCCCGATCCTGCACGTCTACCGTTATGAGCCGAAGGATCTGGAAAAGGTCGCGGGCAAGCTGGCGGCGCGCGGCTTCGGCCTGACGCTGGGCGTCCACAGCCGCATCGACGCCTTCGCCAAGGAAGTGATGGAGCTGGTCCCGGCGGGCAACGTCTACGTCAACCGTTCCATCATCGGCGCGGTGGTCGGCGTGCAACCGTTCGGCGGCGAAGGCCTCAGCGGCACCGGTCCCAAGGCGGGCGGCCCCAACAGCCTCATCCGCTACGCCGCCGAAAAGGCCATCAGCATCAACATCGCCGCCCAGGGCGGCGATCCTGCGCTGTTGAATTTGTAAATATCGAGGGTCTGATCCTGAGGCCGCGCTAGATAATTGAGAAAGCCCTAATTCGGACTCGTGAAGTTTCCAGGTCGGCTGCCTGTACGTTCCGTCTTTGGGCGTGCTAGGCAGCGGCACGCCATTTTTCGCTGAGGCTATTTATGAGCATGCCGAGTATGTCATTGGGGTCGATTTCAAGGCAGTTCAGCATCATCAGGGCGTTGATGATGCGTGAGATGGTTACTCGGTTTGGGCGAGAGGGTTTGGGTTTCCTGTGGCTCATAGGTGAGCCGCTGATGTTCTGTGGCGGCGTGTTGATCATGTGGTCAATTATCAAGCCAAGCTATGAACATGGAATCCGCGTAGGTCCATTCTTAATGACTGGATATATGTCACTTCTGTTGCTTCGACATCAGATTAGCTACCTGCAGGGCACCATCCAAGGAAATATAGGAATTTTGTATCACGGTAAGGTGAAGGTGTTTCACCTATTTTTTTCCAGGATAGCGTTGGAATTCTGGGGTGCTACTGGGGCTTTCTTGTTTGTATATATTGTCCTGATCATCATTAACCAGGTTGGTTTGCCTAAAGATATTCTTTTACTTTATTCGGGGTGGGGTCTTATGGCGCTCGTAAGTTGCGGCACGGGACTTGTTATGGCAGGTGTTTCCCTAAGGTCAGAAATTGCTGAGCGCATAACCCCGCTGCTGACCTATCTTCTTATCCCGATCTCTGGGGCGTTTTTCATGGTTTCATGGATTCCGAGCCAATATCGAGATTTGTATCTCTTGATCCCCTTTCCGCATGCGATTGAAATGATCCGGGCGGGCGTTTTTGGCGAGTTCGTAGAAACTCACTATAACCCCGTGTATGTCTTTTGCTGGGGCATCGTGCTTAATGTTTTTGGGCTTCTTTTGGTGTCGGACGCCCGTGATCGTGTTGATATTGAGTAAGATGGCCGTGGATTTTTTTAGCTTTATGGAACTGAAATGACCCAGTCCCGCCTCGAGTATCTTGGTCCCTCGGCGGGGCAGGCTCCGCGAGCCAAGCCCACGATTTGGGCACGGCTTCCCATCGCCTTTATCATTGTTGTGGTCGTCCCCACGCTCCTGGCGGCGATTTACTACCTGCTGATTGTTACGCCGCGCTATGTGTCAGAGGCGCGGTTTGTCGTTCGCACTGCTCAATCTGGGGGGCCGGGCGCCATCGGCGCCGCCTTGCAGGGGGTCGGTTTAGCGCCAGCGCAGGTCGAAACTTTTGCGGTTCATGAGTATGCGACGTCTTCAGACAGCATTCGCAACCTCAAGCAAAACTATGATCTCGCGAAAATTTATGCTCCGCGCGGTCTGGATATCCTGTCTGGATATCCGCGCTTCGGCGAGGCCGCCAATGCAGACGCTCTTCAAAAGGCTATGCGGCGGTATGTGACTGTTGGATATGATTCGACGACAGGCATAAGCACGATTCGTGTTCAAGCTTTCAGGTCTGCAGATGCACGAGATCTGGCGACAGCTTTGCTAGAGAGCGGTGAGGCGCTCGTAAATCGGCTTAATGAGCGTGCGACGAATGATGCGGTGGAAGCTGCACGTCAGGCTCAGGTGCGTGCGACTGAGCGTCTTGCCGAGGCTCAGAATAGCATGACGGCGTTCCGTAGTGAGGAGCGTTTTATTGATCCAGCGACCACATTGAATCCCACCAGTCAGGTGGTCGGCAGTCTGATGGCTTCAGTTGCGCAATTGCGTGCTGAACGTGATCAGATAGCGCGCGAGGCTCCGCAAAGCCCCCAACTCGGGGCCCTGGATGGCAGGATTGCCGGTTTGGAAAAGCAGATCGCTGGCGCCCAGGAACGTATGACCGGCGGAGCGGAATCTCTGGCGCCGCAGGTCGGAGCCTATGAGCGTTTGGTATTTAATCGGGAACTCGCTAGTCGTGAGTTGGCCAGCGCTTCTGCTGCATTGCTTGCAGCCGAACAGTCGGCAGGTCAGAAGAAGCTTTACTTGGAGCGCATCGTTGAGCCGAGCCTTCCTGAGGCGTCGTCGAAGCCTCGCCGTTGGTTTTCCATTCTCTCGGTTTTGGTGTCTACGCTGTTTGCCTATGGTCTTGGCTGGTTGATCTGGTCGGGTGTTCGCGAACACAGGCAGGATTGATGTCGCATTCGTCACCCGAAGCTCCCGGGCTTAGAGTTGAGGGTCTGGGTATGACCTATCGCTCTGCGTCCCGACCGGTCTTTTCTGGCTTGGAGTTTGACCTCGCCCGGGGAGGGAGGCTCGCCATTCTGGGGCGGAATGGACAAGGAAAATCCACTTTGATCCGTATCCTTGGCGGGGTGATGTCGCCATCCGAGGGGCGACTTCATTGGAGTATGACCTCGTCCTGGCCCATCGGTTTCGGGGGAGGGTTCCAAGGTAGCTTGACTGGAGTCGACAATATTAGATTCATCGCTCGACTGTATGACAAGCCTTATGCTGAGCTACGTGATCATGTCGACGATTTTGCTGAACTGGGGAGAGCTCTTTATCGACCGGTGAAGCATTATTCATCAGGTATGAGAGCTAGACTTGCCTTTGGCTTGTCGCTTGCAATTGAGTTTGACTGCTATCTTGTTGACGAGGTTGTCGCTGTTGGGGACGCGCGGTTTCAGCAGAAATGCCGAGACGAGCTCTTCGATAGGCGGCAGCAGAGAGCCTACATGTTGGCGTCTCACAGTGAGGAGCTCGTTCGTGAGCAGTGTGATCGCGCTCTTCTTATAGAGGGCGGTCGCGCCAAGGTTTTTAATAATATAGATGAAGCGCTCGACATCTATAGATGGCTAAGGGCGAGTTGACTTTCCTGGCTAGGCGATAATCTTATGCAGCGCTGTATTCTTCTTGCTCACTCAGCGCTGAACGCTGAATGGCTTGTTCAGCTGGATGCAGCAATGAAACGCTGCGGGCTTGAGCTTGTACTCGTTGGAGATGAGCCGCCGGTACAAGACGAGGCCTGGGATAGACGTGTTTTTGTTGCGTACCAGCCATCGCATCTCACGCCGGCTTCAGGTGCAAATCGAGCAGTAATAGCGGCGACTGCGGCCGATTGGGGCTGTGCAATCAACCCGAACGATCTGGCTGGCATTCGCAACATGACCGCTGAGTACGCCGCCGCGCTCACTTGGCCCGCAGATGTCTACGTGACGGACGAAGTTGTTGAAAAATCGGCCCTTGACGCGACGGATATCGAGCTATTTCCCGGTGTTTTCATCCGTCCCCCGACGCTTGGAAGGGATGATGGTCGCCAAGAGGGGCGACATGTTGCTAAAGTTGCAGAGTTGTTTCGGCGTGGTTTACCCTCGGCTGGCCATGGCACTGCGTGGGATCCTGGCTTTCTTACAGCTCTTTCCTACCGGGGAGACCCGATCGACGCGGCTGCGCCGATTGATATGGCTGGCCCCCCGCGGGCTCTGGTCAAGGGGCCGTATTTTACCCTCACTCCTGGTCGTTGGGAGGTCACGATCCAGTTCTCGCTTGACGAGTTGGGTTCTGGCAATGACCTGCGCATAGAGTGGGGGCCTCCGGAGCAATTTGTTTCCGTTCGGGCGCGACCGAAGTTGGCGGGATTGTATCAGGCGGTTCTGGTGCAAGAGTGGCGGGAAGTCGGATTTGCCGAGATTATTGTTGAGCTTATGAACGGTTGCATCGGCGGAATCTTCAAGCTTTTGAGGGTGGACGTTAAGATGATCGAGGATCCCGGCGCCATTCAGAGATAGGCGCGATGCCGTGACGATATCCGCTGCAGATTGGGAAAGTCCCAATCTGCGTAGTGTTGGTGTTCGACATGTCGAGAGATGATTGTGCGTGACGGAAACTGTGGCTAAGACACCGCCTAACTGATGGCTGGAGTTTGAAGCAGTGAGTTTTTTCCCAGATTGCCGCTACGAGGACGCGGGGGGCTACGCCAAGGAGTATTTTAAATTTTTGGCGGATGCTGCGGCGACGGTGGACGGTGGCGCGCTGGACGATGCTGCGCAGCTTCTCGCGAATTGCTCCGGTAGAGGCGGCATGATTTTCTCATGCGGCAATGGCGGTTCTGCTGCGATCGCCAATCATCTTGTCTGCGACTGCATGAAGGGTGTGCGGTTTAACAGCACACTGCGTCCGCGTGTACATAGTCTCTCCAGTACGATTGAGACGATTACAGCGATCGGTAACGATATCGGCTACCAGGACATTTTTTCGTTCCAGCTCGAATCGTTGGCTCGCTCGGGGGATGTTCTCGTGGCGATTAGCTCGTCCGGTAGTTCACCGAACATCGTCAATGTTTTGGAGATGGCGCGGGCGATGAGTGTTTCCACGATCGCCATGACGGGCTTTGATGGAGGGCGAGCTTCGGCGCTTGCCGATGTGAGCCTGCATGTCGCTTCACAGAACTACGGTCTTGTTGAGGACGTGCACCAGTCTCTCATGCATATTCTGGCGCAATACCTTCGTCACTCGCATCTGGAAGATGGTGCGATCCTCGGTCAGATCAAATTCTGACGAGTGTCGTCACGGCCAAATCATGCGGACGGGGGATGCGTGAGTATTGACGTATACGTAGTCGGTCGCGGCCTGGTTGTGGGCGCGCGGGATCGATGGAGTGCATTGCCGCCAAGCGCGGACGTGTGTTTTGTTGACAGGTGTGATCTCACGCAATTGCGATTGGAGAATCCAACCTGGAGAGAAGCGGCGTTATCTCCAGTCGATGTTGTCGATGAAAGTGGCGAATTGTCCATCGTCACGGATAAATCCATCGACTATGTCATCGACTGGGAGGTGGGTCTCAAGCAGGTGGACGTTCCCGCGCGGCTCTTGGCGGCTGCTAGGGTGTTGAAGCCGGGTGGCGCGCTGCTCCTGCCTGTACGCGACGGTCGATACCGTGAGGCGGTTATCAGCCAACAACGTTGCGATCCGGGGGGAGGCGACGAGGCGGCATCTTCTTTCCGCTCCTTTATCCTGGACGTCGTGAATGCTGCGCTCTCTTGCGAGGCGGTTCTTACTCTTGAGGTGCTGACGCGACACGGCGAACTCAATGTCGCGGTCCTTCGCCGTGTGAGCGACCTGTCGCTACACGCTCCGGCGATTGTTTCCTGTGGCTCACATGTCTACCTGATGGACGGACTGTATCTGCGTCACATCACCAGTCTCGGCGCGCTTGAGCGCCTGCGGTCGGCTCATTTGCCGATGTTTGAGATCGAAGCGGCCGAGAGGTCGCTATTCGCCGATGGGAGCCCTCTCCATGAAGGGGGGGTGTCGGCTCTTCTCGCCACAATGGGCACGAAACCATGAGCAACAAACTCGATCCTAAACACCATGTTGTGCTGGTTTCCGACTCTGGCCGGATCCCGTCTTATTACGTGCGGTTCCTCGACCCGATCGGACTGGTCACTCAGAATTACAATGTCATGCCGGTGTATGAGGCTGGTGCTGAGGTCGTTGCGGGTAGAGCGGACCTCCTCGTGGTGCAGCGTTGGCTTGGGGATTCTACCCTCAAAATAGTCGAAGCCGCCAAGGAGCGTGGCGTTCCAATCGTATATGAGACGGACGACAATCTTCTCGATCTACCCAAGGCTTCGGGTATGGTAATGTCTGAAGGCCATATAAGAAACATTGAATCTGTACTGTCTATGGCGGATTTAGTTGTTTGTTCGACGAATCCCTTAGCTAAGGAGATGATTGGTCGAAACGAAAACATAGTTGTGATAAGCAATTATGGGCTCGATAAGCCGGAGGTCAACGTTGGGGGCGATCCGCATCTTGCCGTAGTGAATACGGATTATTTTAAGCTCGGCGATTCTAAAGCTTCATTCTTCAAGGCTTTGTCTCAAGCTATTGAAGATTTAAAATATAAAATTACGTTTTTTGGCAGTGTTGATGCCGAGATGACGGCCATGCATGCTCGTTTCCCTGAGGCAGTCAGCATTGTTGATGGCTTTATTGATAATCGTTCTGCCTTTTTGGACTTGCTTGCGGCACGTGGTGTAAATGTTGCTGCTGTTCCATTAGACGACACAGATCAACATCTTATAAAATCGGATATAAAATTCTTAGATTTTGCCTCTCTTGGCGTTCCGGCTATATTCAACAATAGTCGAGTGTACGCGAGTGTCCGCCATGAGGTGGATGGGTATCTTACGGAAGACACTCAAGCTGGATGGTTTGAGGGTCTCGAGTATTTCGCTCATCACGCAAACAGGAAGCGCTGTGGTGCGGCGGCTCGCAAGGTAGTCGTGGAGACGCGAGGTATATCCCAGTACGCTGATCGACTATCTGAAGCGTACGCGCGTGTGATCGATAAAAAGATGGGTAAAAGTGCGTTGCCGCCTATAGACCGAGATCGATCAGGGTTTTTCTGGCAGGCTGGCCATCTCGTGCTTTTGCATGATGGCGTGAAGCGTCACGTAACAACCAAGCCGTTGATTGCTGATCTGATTGACGCAGGTTTTGGTTTTGTCGACCCTCGTCCTGAGGAATATGTGCTTCAGATGGCCTCGAAGCCTCTGAGCAATTCCGCTCAAGTTAGGGCCTTGCCGCCTCTTGCGCGCCGAACCTCGTCACGGATGCCGATCTCGCCGGCATCGGGTCGACCTTTGACGATATCGTGGATTGTGCCGGGCCTTATTATTGGTGGCGGTGGACATAGAAATATTATTCGATGTGCCTATCACTTGGAGAAATTGGGTCATCGAGTCAGTCTTCACTTCATCGACTCCGCCGATAGCGGAGAGGTCGTTAGGGAGCAGGTTCGAGAGCATTTTTATCCTTTCGATGGGTACGTTGGTCTGCTCGGCGAGGACTTGCCTCCTAGCGATATTGTGTTCGCTACGCACTGGACGACCGTGGCTCATGCCGAGAGGTTTTCTGACCGCATAGGTGAGATTGTTTATTTCGTTCAGGACTTTGAACCCTATTTTTATTCTATGGGGTCAGAGTATGTCATGGCCGAAAATACCTATCGGAAGGGATATTACGCGGTAACATCAGGTATATGGTGCGAGCATTTCCTTAGGAATGCCTACGGCGGAGAGGCGGATCATTTCCAGTTCCCCATTGATAGGGAGATTTATTTCAATCGAAGTGCTGATCGGCGGAAAGATCGGGTTATATTCTTTGCGAAACCGGAGATGCCGCGTCGGTGCTACGAGCTCGGCGTGCAGGCGCTCCGCGCGTTCCATAAGCTCCGACCCGACATTGAAATCGTCTTCTTCGGCTCATCTCATCAGCGCCCTGTAGACTTCCCGGTCCTGCAGCTGGGGATGCTTCCTGGTCCGCACGACCTTGCGAAGCTCTACAATGAGGCGACGATTGGTCTGGCCTTCTCGACGACCAACCCCAGCCTGGTTCCCTATGAAATGATGGCGTGTGGGCTGCCGGTTGTCGATCTCGCCCGGCCGGGGAATGAGACGAACTATGATAACGGCTTTGATCTCGCTCGCCTGGTCGATCCCGATCCTCTGAAAATGGCGCAGGAGATAGCGGCGTTCATTTCAAATTCTGACGATCTCAAGGAGCGGTCGGAACGTGGGCTGGCCTTTGCCGCGACCTTCCCTGAAGAGGAAGGGGTCGGGCGTCGTATCGAGGGCTTGCTGATGAAACGGGTGCAAGCTTGGGACGATCACGCTCTTCGTCGCGCGACAAGCGCGTCTCCTGCGATCGCCAGCTAAATATTCAACAACCCGCTCATCGTCGGTGATGCGGGTGGACGGCTAAAACGGACGACAGACAAGTCATGGCACCCTTCAAAAAGCGCGCTAAGCCGCGCCCTTCGGCCGATGCTCTGCGGGCTCGTATCATCCGGGAAAGCAAGCTGTTCGACGCTGCCTGGTACCTGAAGCGATATCATGATGTCGTCCAGGCTGGCGCCGACCCCGCGTTGCACTACCTCCGGCATGGGGGAGGGGAAGGTCGTGATCCTGGCCCTGATTTCAGCACGCGCTATTATCTGACAAGCAATCCCGATGTGGCGGCAAGCGGAATGAATGCGCTGCTCCACTATATCGAGCATGGCGAACGTGAGGGGCGTAAGCCCAGCCCGCCTGTGAGCGATCAGGCGAACGCTATCGATACCCTTGCGATTTCCGGATTATTCGCGGGAAGCAAGTTCGAGGAGCTATCCATTGTGGATCCGGGCGAGATTGCCCGCTTCCTTACGCGCTCGGCCACGCCTGCAGAAAGGCTGGCTCGAGTGGACGAGGCGCGCTTTTCACCAAAAATTTCGATCATCATCCCCATTTACAATACGCCGCCACGTTTCTTCCGCGAAATGCTGCAGTCTGTCTTTGCTCAGACCTATGTGAACTGGGAGATTTGCATGGCGGATGATGGCTCGTCATCTCCGGCCACGATCGCTATATTTGATGAGGTGGCGCGGTCTCATGACCCGCGTATCAAGGCTGTCCGTCTTGATAAGAACGTTGGAATCGCTGGTGCTTCGGACGCTGCGTTGGCGTTGGCGACTGGTGAGTTTGTCAGCTTCCTCGATCATGACGATCTGCTAACTCCAAACGCGCTGTCGGAAGTTGTACACTGCCTACGGGATGATGCAGCGCTAGATTTCATCTATACTGACCATGTCATGGTTGATGAGGATGGTTATCCCAAACACTTTACTCACAAGCCGGAATGGTCGCCTGAATTCTTGCTGTCTACCAACTATGTTGTCCACTTCAAGGTCGTGAGAACGAGCCTGCTTCGCTCGCTCGGTGGGTTGAAGAATGAAATAAACAACGTGCAGGATCTTGGGGTTACCTGCACGTTGGCTGCGGCGGGCGCTCGGGTGAAATATCTGCCGAAGCCGGTCTATCTCTGGCGGGCGCATCGCACCTCGGTGGCGCTTAGTACTGAAGCCAAGCAGGGTATCGAAGGCTTGTTGATGCAGGTCTACGATCGTCACCTTGGACAAATCGGGGTTGAGGCCAAGCAGACCTGGCCGGTTAGATACAGGAACTCCCGCACAGGGGTGTTCCAGATCGAGTTCACCGGGCCGTCGCCTAGCGTGGCGCTAGTGCTTATCACACGAGGGGTTGGTGACGATGAGGCGAGCATACGCGCGCGATTCGAGCCGCTGCTGGGGCCGTCGGTCGAGTTGCATGTTGTGTCATTGGCGAAGGCGGAGCCTGGCACAGTCGGCGTAGCCATCGAGAGCGACGCTGCCATGCTCGACTTTGTGCGCTCCTTGACTGCTGAGGTTGTCGCGTTTTCAACCACGACGGCCCAGTATATGGGCATCGACTGGGTGTCCCGTCTTGCGGGCTACGCTGTAATGGACGATGCAATCGGCGCCGTTGGCGGCAAGGTTCTGGATCCTTGGCTCCAGGTGGTGAGCGGCGGAATGTTTGTCGACGCGGCGGGCGAGTATGCGACGATTGCCGGCGGCCGTTTCGATAGCGAGCCTGCGCATTGGTTCGTTGGACAGGTCGCGTCGAACGTTGATGCCATATCTTCCCAGATGATGGCGACGCGGCGCCTCACATTGATGGAGACCGGGGGCATCAAATTCTATGCGTTCGGCGACGCGGCTGGCGCGGCCTACAGTGCCGAACTGGTGCTGAGAGGGTATCGCATCGTCTATGATCCCCATTCACGCCATTGCGATAGCGGGCGGGTTTCTGCGCCACCTGCGGCTTGGTCTCGTCTGCGTGAACTAAGCCGCAAGGCTGCTAAGATGCGTCGCTATCGAAAGTTGGGAGCGTGATCGCTATGCGTAGACATGTCATTACTGGTGGCGCGGGCTTCATCGCCGTCACACTCGCTCGGCGCTTGTTGGCTGCGGGGGACACAGTTGTCGCACTCGATGACTTGTCTCGTGGACGGCGAGAGGCGATCGCGGAATTCCAGAGCCATCCAGACTTTGCGTTTCATGTCATCGATTGCAGCGACAGCGGCGCCATGATCGCTTTGTTTGGTCAGTTGGGCGCCATAACCGACGTTTGGCACCTCGCGGCCAATTCGGACATTCCGGCTGGTATTGAAGACCCAACGATTGATATCGAGCGAACCTTCTTGACTACTGTCGCCACCTTGGCGGCGATGAAGGCCCACGATGTGCCATCGCTGCACTTTGCATCGAGTTCCGCCATTTATGGCGATCTCGGCGATCGGGAGATTTTTGAGGACATCGGTCCCCTTCATCCGATTTCCAACTATGGCGCGATGAAGCTGGCATCCGAGGTGCAAATCCGGGCGGCTGTGGAAGCCTACTTGCCTCGCGCGGACATCTTTCGCTTTCCAAATGTGATCGGCGTTCCGGCGACGCATGGGGTGATTATGGATTTCATGATTAAGCTGCGAGGGACGCCCGGCAGTCTTGATGTCCTCGGGAACGGCACCCAGCAAAAGGCCTATCTTCATGTTGAGGATTTGGTCGATGGGATGCTGCATATCGCCAGCCTCGAGGGACGCTACCTCGTCTACAATATCGGTCCGTCTGATGACGGCGTTACGGTCCGCTGGATCGCTGAGACGGTGCGTGACTACGTGGCTCCTGACGCGGTTATCCACTATGGCGAGGGCGCGCGAGGTTGGGTGGGCGACGTGCCGAGGTTCCGCTACTCGTGCGCTCGCCTTCAATCGACGGGGTGGCGCCCTCGCCTCGGATCTGAGGAGGCGGTTCGTCGAGCTGTAAGTGAAATTGCCAAGCAGTTCGCAGCCGAAACGCTGGTCGCATAATGCAGGCGGTCATTCTAGCAGGGGGCAAGGGGACCCGGTTGGCGGAGCGCTTGGCTGGTAAACCCAAGCCTCTGGTGGAGGTGTGCGGAGTGCCGCTGCTCGAGCGTCAGGTGCGTATGCTTGAAGCTCACGGTGTCGATGATGTCGTCGTCCTGGTGAACCACGCAGCGGACCAGATTCGGGATTTTTTCTCGGCGAACAAGTTTTCCGCCAAAGTTCAGATTGTAGATGATGGCGAGCCGCGGGGAACTGCTGGGGCCGTTCTCGCCTGTCTTGATCTTCTGCAGCCAAGATCGCTAATCATCTATGGCGACACTTTATTCGATATAGATGTGTCACATATGGTTGCTGCTCACGTCGCCGCTGATGCGGAAGCAACCTTGTTGTTGCACCCAAACGACCATCCCGCTGACTCGGACCTGGTCGCGCTCGATGCCGAAGGATTTGTCAGTGCTTTCCATGCTCACCCGCACCCGGTCGATGCATACCGTCGTAATCTTGTAAACGCTGCCTTCTATGTGGTGGAGCGTAAGGCGCTTCTTCGCTGGCAGGATATTCAGGTCCCCAGTGATTTCGGGCACGATCTGTTTCCGATGATGATCGAGGCGGGCCAGCGTCTCCTGGGCTATGTCAGCGCGGAATACATTAAGGATCTCGGCACGCCGTCCCGGCTGGACAAGGTGGAGCGCCACCTCTTGTCAGGACTGGTCGAGGGGGCGAGCCGGCGTCGACCGCAACGCGCCGTATTTATTGACCGCGATGGAACTCTTAATCAGCTTGCCGGCCATATAGCTACGCCGGAAGCCATTAAGTTGATCCCTGGGACTTCTGCGGCTCTACGCCGTCTAAATGACATAGGCGCGCGCACCGTTCTGGTTACAAATCAGCCCGTTATTGCACGGGGTGAATGTGATGTGGAGACGCTTGACAAAATCCACGGACGGTTGGAGGCGTTGCTTTCTGAATCCGGGGCCTATTTGGACCGAATATTCGTCTGCCCGCACCATCCCGATGGAGGCTATTCGGGCGAGGTCGCTACGCTCAAGATTGCGTGTGACTGCCGCAAGCCGGAGCCTGGGATGGTCGAGGCGGCGATCGCTGAGGTCAATATCGACCGGCATCGCAGTTGGATGGTGGGGGACAGCAGCCGAGACATGGGTATGGCGCGGCGAGCCGGTCTTCTGTCCATGTTGGTGCAGACTGGGGAAGGCGGGCGCGACGGGGAAGCGGGAGACGATTTTGACGTGGAGGTGGCTGATTTTGCCGCCGCAGCTGATTTTATTGTCGATCGATATCCTGTGCTCATCCGGGAAGCGGCGGCATATGTGGCAAACGTTCGCCCAGGCGATATCCTTCTTGTGGATGAGGCTGAAGCCGTTGGGCTAGCTGGGGTGCTTCGAAATGAACTGCAGTCGTCCGGCAAGGTTGCTGTTACTCATATGTCAGGGCGCAAGCGCGGTCTTGAGCCTTCGCTTGCAGATCGACTGGAGGCGCAGGATGGACCTGAGGCGGATTGGATCTTCATCTTGAATTGGCCTGCTGATGCCGCGCCACCGAATACGCGACGGCGGATCCAGCGGATACGTCTGACAGACATGATAGAAAGCCTGCCTTCGTGATTATCAGTAGAACGCCTCTCCGCATGAGTTTCGTTGGCGGTGGAAGTGATCTTCCCAGCTACTATCGTCGTCACGGAGGAGCGGTACTGAGCACTGCGATCAATAAGTACATCTATGTCAGCGTTAATCCAAAATTCGATGGTGGAATTCGCCTAGCGTATTCGAAGGTCGAGGAAGTCGATAACCTGGCTCAGGTCGAGCATCGGCTGGTCCACGCTACCTTTGAAATGTTAGGCTTGAAGGGTGGTGTCGAAGTAACGACGACCGCTGATATTCCTGCTCGTGGTACGGGTCTCGGATCGTCGAGCTCGTTTACGGTAGGTTTGATCCAGGCTGTCTCAGCCTACCAAGGCAACCATACGTCCGCAGATGAGCTGGGGCGACGGAGCTGCGAAGTCGAAATTGACCGATGCGGTGAACCGATCGGCAAGCAGGATCAGTATGCTGCGGCTTTTGGCGGGCTGAACCTTATCGAATTCAACGAAGATGACAGCGTCCGGGTGTCGCCAATCATCATGAATCGTGAGGATCGCGACATGATCGAACGACGCATCATCGTCTTCTATACGGGCATCACCCGAAGCGCGTCGGGGATATTGCAGAAGCAGTCCGAAGAGGCTGAAAGCGACGTACGAAAGCAGGCCGTGCTTAAGCGGATGGTGGATCTGACCTATCATCTCCGAGACGAGTTTGCTCGTGGACAGATCGATTCGCTCGGCGAGATCCTGCACGAGAACTGGATTCTCAAGAAGTCTCTTACAGAGAGCATCAGTTCGGAGCAGATCGACGGCTGGTACGACGCCGCGATCAAGGCTGGTGCGTTAGGCGGTAAGCTTCTGGGCGCCGGAGCTGGCGGCTTCCTGATGTTCTATGCGCCCGTTGATCGTCACGAAGCGATCGCGCGGGCGGTCGGATTGAGGCAGATCGATTTCGGTTTCGAGCCGCTCGGAAGCAGGATTCTATTTTATAATCCGGGATGAAGGCTGGCGACCTTTGCGTTGACGCCATGTGTCTCGGTTGATTAGGCTCACGCTAAGTTGTGGCGTTGGGTTTTGTTTGGCTGCTTGGGGTGAAACTATGAATCTTCCAGGACGCGTACTTTCCGTAATCGCGGCGTACGATGCAGCCTCTGGCTGCTATCGGCGAGAAGA
This sequence comes from Brevundimonas sp. 357, assembly GCF_003938605.1. Classification (GTDB taxonomy): domain Bacteria; phylum Pseudomonadota; class Alphaproteobacteria; order Caulobacterales; family Caulobacteraceae; genus Brevundimonas. Next base: position 41,464 of record NZ_RHWX01000017.1, read on the forward strand.
TGGATCTCTTGATCCTTGTCACACCGAAGTCGAAACCCTCGAGATGTGGAATGGCTTGCTCAAGTGCATAAAGCCAAAAACTGTTGTTGAGACGGGTGTATATTTCGGTCTGTCGACTTGTTACATAGCGGCCGCCCTGAGGGACTCGGGTGTGCAGGATGCTAAGGTCTATTCGATAGATCCGTGGAGCCTAGATCACTACTGGCGTGATTCTGACTTGGAGCAATATATTGAGTTCTTGCAGATGACGACTCAGGAGGCTGCTCCCAAGTTGGCTGGCCTTGAGATCGATGTCCTCTGTATAGATTCAATCCATACCTATGAGCAGTCGAGTTGGGAGCTGGCGACACTAGAGCCCCAGGTCCGAGAGGGAGGGTACATTATTATGCACGATAGCCTCTTTTTCGACGGCGTAGGCCGGACGGCAAAGCATCTCTACGATAGCCCTCGTTTTGAGGTGATGACCTTCGAAACGCCCCGAACCAGCAGAGTTCCAGCCGTCGATTCGCCGGTGCCTATGGGGTGCACCATAGCAAGGAAGATCCGGAACGGAGCTCCCTTCACGCGTGATCCTGCATGGCTACCTGTTCCGGAGGGCCTGCCCGCGGGCCCGCTTCCTCTTTTGCGTCTTGATGCCTTGATGCGATCTGGGGTGTAAAAAAAGGGGCCGTGAGGCCCCTTTTTCGTCTTCCGGTCAGGCGTCGCCAGCGGTTCTAACCGTTAGAGAGATGATGCCCCGAAGGTACGCGCCATAAGTGCTTTTTCCGAGCTTGTCGGCTAGTTCTTCGAGTTTGGCGGCATTGATAAAGCCCTTCTGGAAGGCGACTTCCTCGGGGCAGGCGATCTTGAAGCCTTGGCGTTTTTCGAGAACACGAACGAATTCCGCCGCCTCTAGAAGGCTATCTGGCGTGCCCGTGTCGAGCCAGGCGTAGCCGCGGCCCATGATCTCAACCGAGAGCTTGCCGCGCTCAAGATAGATGCGATTGACGTCCGTGATTTCCAATTCGCCACGCGGTGAAGGTTTGAGGTCGCGAGCAATTTCGACCACGTCGGAATCGTAAAAATAGAGACCTGTGACGGCCCAATTCGACCGTGGATTCGATGGTTTCTCTTCAATCGAAATGGCGCGCATCTGCTCATCGAAAGCGACTACCCCGTATCGCTCGGGATCATTGACGTGATAGGCGAACACTGTTGCGCTGTCCGGTCGGCTCATGGCGCTGGTGAACAGATCCGTTATGCCATGGCCGTGGTAGATGTTGTCGCCGAGAATTAGGGCTGACGGATTGTTACCGACAAAGTCCGCGCCGATGATGTAGGCTTGAGCCAGGCCGTCGGGACTGGGTTGGGCTGCGTACTGAATCTCCATGCCCCATTGCGAGCCGTCTCCCAGAAGTGTTTGGAAACTAGGTACGTCTCGCGGCGTCGAAATGATCAGCACCTCGCGGATGCCCGCCAGCATCAAGGTCGAAAGCGGATAGTAGATCATCGGTTTGTCATAAACCGGCATCAACTGTTTCGACGTGACCAGGGTCATCGGATGCAGGCGCGTGCCGGATCCTCCGGCCAGGATGATGCCCTTCATGCGACGGTCCCTTTAGCATTCAGTTCGGTGATGATTTCGTAGACGGCGGTTTGCCAGGGGCGGGGAGCGATCGCATAATCGCGGGTCAGTTTCTCGGTAGACAGGCGCGAGTTCGATGGGCGACGCGCTGGTGTTGGGTAGTCGGCTGAGGGGATGCCCTCGACAGCAGCGGACGGTCCGCCGGTCGAGGCGCTAAAAGAGAAGATTTCCTGCGCAAGGCCGGCCCAACTGGTCTCACCGGCATTGACGAAATGATAGATGCCGGTTGGCGCGTCCGTGTCAGCGATCATCTTCAAGGTGATGGTCTTTAACGCCTCTGCGATGTCGCGCGCCGATGTAGGGCAGCCGTGCTGGTCATCGACGATGCGTAGGGTCGACCGCTCGGCGGCGAGACGAAGCATGGTTTTCAGGAAGTTGGCCCGGTGGATGCTCAAGACCCAGGCCGTGCGCAGTACAATTGAGCGCGGATTGCCGCTGCGCACAGCCAGTTCGCCAGCCAGCTTGGAGGCGCCATAGACTCCTAGCGGGCCGACGGCGTCGCCCTCTTTGTAGAGAGCATCTTTCGACCCATCGAATACATAATCTGTCGAGACCTGAACCAGCGGGACGCCCGCCTTGCGGGTGACTTCTGCCAGCACGGCAGGGCCCATGGCGTTGGCGGCGAAGGCGGCGGCGACCTCCGTCTCGGCCTTGTCAACGGCGGTATAGGCGCCTGAGTTGATCACGGCGGCGAACGGAGTCCTGGCGAAGGCGGCCTGCACCGAAGCGATGTCGCCAAGATCCAGTTCCGCCCGCCTTGGGGCATGGATCACGACCTCCTTGGGCCAAATGGCGGCCTGCAACTCCAGCCCGACCTGGCCGGCCCCGCCTGTGATCAGGATGTGAACCGGATCAGCCACGGGCCACGCCCAAGCGCTGGGTTGAATAGCGGGCGTCGAGGATATCCTGCCACCAGCTCTGGTTTCCGAGGTACCAGGCGACGGTCTGTTCGATGCCTTGTTCGAATGTCACCGACGGGGCCCAGTCCAAGGCGGCGCTGATCTTGGATGCGTCGATGGCGTAGCGATGGTCGTGGCCGGGGCGGTCGGTGACATAAGTGATCTGATCGGCGTAAGCCTTGCCATCGGTCCTGGGGCGCAGTCGGTCCAGGATGGCGCAGATGGCCGTCACCACCTCGATGTTCTTGCGCTCGGCGTTGCCGCCGACGTTGTAGGTCTCGCCGGGCGTGCCGGTCTCGAACACGGCCTGGAGCGCGCGGGCGTGATCATCGACGAACAGCCAGTCACGCACGTTGGAACCGTCACCGTAGACTGGCAGCGGCTCGCCGTTCAAAGCTCGAATGATGATCAGCGGGATCAGTTTCTCGGGGAAATGATAGGGGCCGTAGTTGTTGGAGCAGTTGGTCACCAGCACCGGCAAGCCATAGGTGTGGCCCCACGCTCGAACCAGATGGTCCGAGCCTGCCTTGGAGGCCGAATAGGGGGAACGAGGATCATAGGCCGTCGTCTCGGTGAAAAAGCCGTCTTCGCCCAGAGAGCCAAAGACCTCGTCAGTCGATATGTGGTGGAAGCGGAAAGCAGCCTTCTGTGCTTCAGGCAGGCTCTGCCAGTAGCCTAGGGCCTGGTTCAACATGACGAAGGTGCCGACCATATTCGTCTGGATAAAGGCGCCGGGGCCGTCGATCGAACGGTCGACATGGCTCTCGGCTGCAAGGTGGGCGATGATATCGGGTTTGAATTCGCGCAGAGCACGCGACACCGCGTCGGCATCGCAAATGTCGGCCTGGACGAAGCTGTAGCGGCGATCGTGCGCCACCGGCTCCAATGAACTCAGTACACCCGCATAGGTGAGCTTGTCGAAGACCAGCACATCATGATCAGTGTGTTCAATCAGGCGGCGCACCAGGGCCGAGCCGATAAAGCCGGCGCCGCCGGTAACCAGGATACGCATCGGGTTTCTCTCAGTCAGAGTGCAGCCAGCGGCTCGAGCGGCTGGCCATCATACTCAAAGGGGCTGTCGAACTCGGCTAGGGTAGGTAGGATTTTGTCCTTGTCGGACAAAATGGCCCCTGAGGCTGGCAGAGGCCAGTCGATGTTGATGGTCTGATCGTTCCAGACGATGCCGCCGTCGCAGTCAGGCGCATAGACATCGGTCACCTTGTAGGCAACCTCCACGTCTGGCTCGAGGGTGATGAAGGCATGTCCGAAACCGACGGGTACGAAGAGTTGTTCTCCTCCCTCCGCCGTCAGCTTGGCCCCTACCCATTTGCCATAGGTAGGCGAGCCGCGCCGCAGATCGACTGCATAATCCATAATGGAGCCACGTACGCACCTCACCAGCTTGGCCTGCGCGTGCGGAGGGCGCTGGAAGTGAAGCCCCCGAATGGTTCCTGTATTCGCTGAGAATGATTGATTGTCTTGCACGAAGTGGACATCGAAGCCGGCAGCCCTGGCGCGAGCCTCGGAATAAGTTTCCATAAACCAGCCGCGGGCGTCTCCGAAGCGCGGTGCGCGAAGCAGGGCAGGAGTGAAGTTTTTCATGCCGGGGATCACGATCGAAAATGTTGTTTGCACGAGCGTCGGACGCTTAGGGGGTGTCTTTCCATGGTATGGGGAATGAAATCAACACATCGGCGCTATTCTTCGTGAGTCTTTTGCATAACCTGAAGGGGATCCTGCTTGAGGCGCGACGAGAGAGAATGCGTCGACGTTTTGGTGCGGTAGCGGGTGATGAGGCTCGACGTTTCAACCGGCTAGATGAAGCCATTGCAGCGTATGAAACCTATCTGGAAAGGGCGCCGCAGGATTTGGGCATCCAGCTTCGTTTGGCGGGCGTGCTGCGCGAGGCAGGGCGTTCGGAGGATGCTGTTGTTCGTTTGACGGCCTTGGCCGAAAGCCGACCTGACAAAGCCAAGGTCAAGCTTGCTCTGGCGGATGCATTGGATGAGATCGGATCGATTGACCGGGCCAAAATCACCTACTCCCGTATCCTGGATGAGGATCCGTCGAATGTTTCTGCGCAGGAGGCTCTGAAGAAGATCGCCCGTGCGGCGACGGTCCCCGATCTGGCGCTGCCTGCGCCACCCCCTACGAAATCGAGCGTAAGGTACGTCAACCTCCGGATTGTAGCGGCTGGAGCCTCTGCCGAGTCGGTAATGGAGACCGTCCGTTCAGCCCGATGTGCGTCGAATGCGGTTGGCTCCATATCTGTTCTGGATTTCGAGGGGACGCTGCCCAGCAAAGCGGACTTCGCCTTCAACAATGATGAAGCTGATGGCGCCGAAAGGGCCGTGGCCGTAATCTATGCAGAGGCTGGGGTAGTCCTAAAGACCGGGGCCCTGGACTGGCTTCTTTGGGCAGTCGATCAGGGGGCGACGGCTGCCTATGCCGATCATGAAGAATTCAGTGGAAAAGCCGTACTTCAATCGGCGCCCGACCGTTTTGATCTCGCGACAAACCCCGCTCCTCCGACCCTCGCCATTTTCTCGAGGACAACGCTGGGACCGACGGGGCGCGTTTATGAGGCGCTTGGAGAGGCCCTGTTAGCAGGCGTGGTCATGCACATACCCTTGGTGTTGTCGTGCTCGAGCAAGCGACGTTCGATGCCGCTTGAGATAGGCTCCAGGGAGAGTACTGAAGATCAGGTGCTCGTTGTGATCCCGACGCGTGATGCGATCGATGAACTCGTGGTGATGGTCCGGAGTCTCGTCAACTTGGCCGCTCACCCGCAAGCGCTAGAAATTGTTATCGTCGACAACGGGAGTCGGCAAAGAATACTCCCGGAAGTGTTCGGGAATGTGCGCGGCGCGGAGGTCAACGTTATCCGCATCGACGAACCCTTTAATTGGTCAAGACTGAACAATCAGGCCTGTGAGGGACGTGATCAGCCGATCATTGTTTTCGCCAACAATGACATGGAAATGCGAACGCCTGGATGGGACGACCATCTTAGGGCCCTCCTGAATGCGGATGGTGTCGGCGTCGTCGGCGCGAGACTGCTTTACCCCAACGGCCTGTTGCAGCATGGCGGCATCGTCATGGGGGGGCTCAACGGTGAACCTCTGCATGACGGCTGGCGCGCCAAGGGCGACGACGCCGGCCCCCTTGAGCGATGGACGCGACGGCGACCGGCAACGGCTGTGACCGGGGGGTTCATGGCTATGCGCCGTGCCGTTTTCGAAGTTGTGGGCGGCTTCGATGAGGTTGATTTGCCGATTTCCTGCAGCGATGTTGATTTCTGTTTGAAGGCGAGAGCGCTGAACTGGGCGGTGTTGTACGCGCCTGAAATCGAGTTGCGGCATCATGAATCGCTAACGCGCGGTCACGCCAATGAGGACGGGAAACGGCGTCGCGCCGAAGCGGAAATGGCCATCTTGCTGGCACGGTGGGCGCCGTGGGCCGCCTATGATCCCACTAGAAACCCCCAATGGGAGACAAGAGGCGCCCGCCTTTATGCCGGACGGCGGCCTTTGACGACGGATCAGGTGGTTGATTGGGCCCTAAAGACTGCTAGCCGTCCTGAGGGGCCGGTTTAGGCGGATACGCCTACCCTGGCGTAGAGATCGCGGAGCCTATCCTGGTAGGCGGCTTGGCTGAACTTGGTCGCCTGGATGCGTCCGCGGCGGGAGGCCTCGGCTCGCCAGTCAGGGTCGGCGTCCAACTTTCGTATGCCCTTGCTGACGGCTCCCACGTCATAGGGATCGACCTGAAGGGCGGCGTCGCCTGCGACTTCTGGCAATGACCCCTGATCGGAAGTCAGCACGGGCGCGCCAAGACTCATGGCTTCGAGAACGGGCAGTCCAAAGCCTTCGTAGAGCGACGGAAAGAGTATGCCCTTCGCTCCCCTGATCAGGCTGATCAACATCGCATAGGACATGTACTCGTACTGGTGGATGCGGCATGCCGCGCCGTGCAACCGTTGCGCCTGTTTCAGGAGGGCCATCTCCGGATCAGACATCCACCCCGGTCCGCCGACAACCACCAGGGGCGTCGAAACGCCTGACGCCAGATAGGCCTCGACCACCCGGCCAAGATTCTTTTTAGGTTCGACGGCGCCGAAGTGCATGAAGTAGGAGCCCCATTCTAGCCCGAACGCGGCTTCCAGCTCGGTTTCAACCTCCACCTGAGATCGATTCACCAAGGCGGGAGGCAGGCTGACCGCCTGATAAGTGTTGGTGACGCGATCTTCCGGCACGCCGAGCATTCGGATGACATCTTGCCGCGTTGCTTCGGACACGACGGCGATATGGTCCGCACGTCGAGCCACTTCACGGCACATATCGAGAAACAGCGGCTTGTTGTTCAACGTCGTGTGCGGCAGGCGTAGGGGGATCAGGTCGTGGATGGTGTAGATGTTCGGCGCGTTGCGCGCGTGAACCGGCATCAGGGTCGTCCAGTGGGCCACTGCCGGCGCTGCCGAATGCCTGCTATCGAAGGTTACGGGTGTGCCGCGTCCGTGCAGCTTGAAGGCCCGGTGCGCGCGCTGAAACAGATCGCGGGCCACCCAGCACTGGTCGACGGGGGGCCGTGCTGCGTCGCCGCCGGGCCAGATGACATCATCTGAAACCTGAATGGGGCGAAGTGTGCGGCCCATGGGGCTGAACCATGTGCTCAGGTCACGCTCAATGCGTTGCTTTAGGCGTAGTCGAGAGGCGGGGCGCTCGGGATCCAGCAGCGCTACTGTCTCAAATCCCCTGAGCGCGTCGGTCGATAGGGCGGGGCCGAACATGGCGCTGGTTTCAAGGCCGAGCGAGCGGGCCGTGTACAACAGATTCCGGCTATAGGTGGCGATGCCCGTACCCTGGGGGCGGACCAGATTGAAGCCGTCGATGCAGATGGCGCTCGTCATGATCAAGCTTTCGGGTAAAGGACGTGGCTAGGGCCGCGATGGCGCGTAGAAGGTCAGGCCGACTGCGTGGGCCACCCGCCCGCGCGGCTGAGCGCGCTGGGGTTGGGTTTGCCGATCTGTCCGCCGATCCAGCGGGCCGCAGCGATTAGGGCGTCCAGGTCGTAGCCGGTCGAATAGCCCGCGCGCTCCAGCATGTAGACCAGATCCTCGGTGGCGATGTTGCCGGTCGCGCCCGGCGCGAAGGGGCAGCCGCCGATGCCGCCGACCGAGGCGTCCAGCACGTCGACGCCGGCTTCCACGCCCGCATAGGCGTTGGCGAGGCCCGTGTTGCGGGTGTCGTGGAAATGCAGGCGCAGCGTCGCGTTCGGCGCAGCCTGGCGGGCGGCCTCGACCTTCTTCGTCACGCTCCACGGATCGCCGACGCCGATGGTGTCGGCCAGGGCGATCTCCTCGACGCCCAGGGCGGCGATGCGGGCGACCAGATCACCGACCTGCTGCACCGAGACCTCGCCGTCGAACGGACAGCCCCAGACGCAGGACAGGGTGGCGGACAGCCTGGGCGTCGCGCCGGGCGCGCCTTCTGCGTTGGCGCGACCCGTCACGATCTCGGACAGCATCTGCACCTGCTGGTCGACGCTGAGGCCCTGGTTCTTCAGGCCGAAGCCGTCAGTGGCGGACATGGCGACGTTGACCTCGTCCACCGCCGTGCCCAGGGCGCGGTCGTAGCCCTTGCCGTTCAAAACGAGGCCGATGCGGCTGCGCCCTTCAGTGCGGGGCAGGGCGGCCATGACCTCTTCGGCGCCCGCCATCTGTGGCACGTATTTGGGGTGGACGAAGCTGACGGCCTCGATGCGCTTCGCCCCGGCCGCTTCAAGGCGTTGCACGAAGTCAGCGCGGACGGCCGGCTCCAGCACCGTCTTCTCGTTCTGCAGGCCGTCGCGCGGGCCGACCTCGACGATCTGGATGAAGCGGCTCATCGGCGGGTGCTCCCCTGGTTCGGGCTTCTCTGGCTCAGGCTTCTCTGGCCCGATCCGGCGGGCGCATAGACGGTCAGGCGGACGTCGTCGCCCGAGGAATAGTTGTGGCCGCTGACCACGCCGACGGCGCGCCCGGCGGCGCCCAGATCGGCCAGGGCGCGGCGGAAGGCTTCGTCGTCGCGAGCCTCGACGATGGCGGGGCGGCCCTCGGCCAGGGCGCGCGCGGCGCCGGCGCCGTCGGTCAGTTGGGTGTCCTTGCCGGTCAGGAAGACGAAGCTGGGCTCATGGAAGGTGGTGATGGCCACCGGCCCCGGATAGCGGCCCTGGGCGGGGTTCAGCTCGGCCGAGTCCAGCGTCTGCACCAGGCGCGGCGCGATCGACAGCGGACGTAGCTGGCGGATGGTCCCGGCCAGGCCCGCGTGCGCCAGAATGCCGAAGACGATGGCGATCAGCACTCCGGTGATCGCCGCGCGGTTGACCAGCAGGAAGCCGCCCACGGCGGCGGCCATGACGGCGAAGACGATGGTGACGGTAGCCCAGGTCTGGGCGGTCGAGCGGCCGAACTCGGTCAGGCCGTAGACGGTGATCAGGCAGATGACCACGGCGGCGAACAGGCCCAGCAAGGCGCCGGTCACGCGCGAGACCTTGCCGATCGGCTGGGTCAGGGCGGCGGCGGCCAGCAGGGCGATCGCCCCGAAGGTCGGCAGGGTGTAGTGCCACAGCTTGGTCGGGGCCAGCTCGAACATCAGCCAGGCCGGGACCAGCCAGCAGACGGCGAAGCGGATCGCGGGCTCGGCCCGGCGATGCCAACCGGTCGACAGGGCGGCGGGCAGCATCAGGGTGACGGGGAACAGCAGCAGCGGCGACAGCAGCACATACATGCCGGGGAAGCCGCCGTGGCTTTCGTGGGCGCCCGCGATCTTGGGCGCCAGATCGCCGCCGATGGCCTCGCGCCAGAAGCCGCCGTCGGTGGCGATGGTGATGGCGATGGCCCACGGCCCGACCAGCAGGGCCACCAGCGGCAGACCCCAGCCCCAGCCGAGCTGGCCCAGCCACTTGATGTTCCGATCCCACAGCGACAGGGCGATGATGGTCAGGGCCACGACCAGCAGGCCGATCGGTCCCTTGATCAGGATGGACAGGCCGATGCCCGCCCAGAACAGCAGCTTGTGCAGCCGCTTCGCCTTCTCGCCCGCCCGCGTGGACATGTAGATGCGCGCCAGCGCCGCCATCGACAGGGTGGTCAGACCCGCCAGCATGGCGTCGGTCTTGGCGATGCCCGCCTCGGTCGACAGCAGGAAGGTGGCGCCCAGCATGGCGCCCGCCAGGAAGCCCGCCCTCTGGCCGAACAGGGCCGCGCCCGCCCAGGCCACGGCCCAGGCCGCCAGCATGGCCCCTATCAGCGACGGCAGGCGATAGGGCTGGATGCTGCGGTCCTCGACGTCCGAGGTCGCGGCCACGGTCGCCGCCTGCATCCAGTAGATGCCGATGGGCTTCTTCCAGCGCGGATCGTCCTGGAAGCGGATGTCGACGTAATCGCCGCCTTCCAGCATCTGGGCCGTCGCCTGGGCGAAACGGCTCTCGTCCCGATCCAGCGGCGGCAACAGCATCAGGCTGGGCAGGCCGGCGATCAGGGCCAGCAGGGCCGCAAGGACGGGGCCGCGCCAGCCGGCGATGTAATGATCCAGGTTTGGGCGGTTCATGCCGCTGTCGTATCACGCCGGGTGCGGCCCCCGGAAGCTTCACCTTCTTCACCGGCTGTGGACGCGCCGTTTCGCCGAGGCGCGGCGTGCGCTAAAGAGCGTCGATGATCGACCGCTCCGCTTCTTCGCCCGACATTTCCGTCGTCGTGCCCGTGCATGACGAATCCGGCGCCGCCGTGCCCCTGGCGCGTGAAATCGCCGAGGCTTTCGCCGGGCGGTCCTATGAGATGATCTTCGTCAACGACGCCAGCCGGGATTCGACCCTGGCCGAACTTCAGGCGGCGATGGCCGAACTGCCCGCCCTGCGGGTGCTGTCGCACGGAACCAATGCGGGGCAGAGCCGGGCGGTGCGCACCGGCGTCCTGGCCGCGCGGGCGCCGATCGTGGTGACGCTGGACGGCGACGGCCAGAATCCGCCCGCCGATGCGCCGCGTCTGGCCGACGCCCTGCTGGCCGCGCCGCCCAGCGTCGCCCTGGTCGGCGGGGTGCGCGCCAAGCGTCAGGACACCAACGCCAAGCGCCAGGCCTCCCTGTGGGCCAACCGCATCCGCAAGAAGCTGCTGGGCGACGACGCCGACGACACCGGCTGCGGGCTGAAGGCGTTCCGTCGCGACGTCTTCCTGCGGCTGCCCTACTTCGATCACATCCACCGCTACCTGCCCGCCCTGATGATCCGCGAGGGGTATGAGAACCGCTACCTCGACGTCGATCACCGCCACCGCGAGACGGGCCGGTCGAAATACACCAACTGGGGACGGCTGCGGGCGTCCTTCTCGGACCTGTTGGGCGTGATGTGGCTGAAGTCCCGCTCACGCCGTCCGGGGACGATCAGCGAGTTCTGAGCTACGCGCTTTCTATCCGCTCATCCCGGCGGGAATGAGCGCCCCCTAGCTGAACGCCAGAAAGATCACCGCCACCACGGTGACGTCGAGCAGGCGGGCGGCGAGGCTGAAAACGGCGGGCATGGCGCGATCCGAAGGCGGTTGAGCCTTGGCCTACGCAAGTCGGGCGCCAGTCGGCGTCAGATCTCGGTCTTGCGCGATCGTCCCGGCGACGGGCGTCGGTCGTGCCGCCCCGAATATTCCCGGCCCAGATAGGTGGTGCGCGCGGCGTCCAGCACCGGAACGCCGCCCTTCAGCCCGCGCTTCTGCCCCGACTGACCCAGCACCTGGGCGGCGAAGGCGGCGGGCGGCGGGGGCGGGGTGACGGCAGGCTTTGCCGGGGAGGCGGCAGGATCGGCCGCCTCTTGCGACGCCTCGGCTTCGGTCGGGACCAGGGCGCGCGCGCGCCGCCGCTCGCGATGGCGGCGGTCGCCTTCGCGGCGGTCGTCCACGACGGGGTCGTTCAGCGGTCCCGACGCGCCGATGGGACGGATTTCATCCGTCACCTCGGCCTCAGCCCTTGGACTGGGCAAGGCGGTCGATCTGAGCCCGCATCTCGTCCATCTGGCGGCGCATCTCGTCCAGCGCCGCGCCTTCCTTGGCCAGTTCAGCCTTGGGTTCGGCGGCGGGCGCTTCGGCCGCCTCGCCTTCCGGGCGGGCGTGGGCGAAGCCGGGGAACATCCGCATGGCGCGCTCGAACATGGCCATGTTCTGGCGCACGGCCTCTTCCATCAGATTGCCGCCGGGCGCGGCGGCGAAGGCGCGCGTGAACTGGCCGCGCAGCTGCTCCTGCTGGCGCGTGAACGTATCCAGCGACATCTCCAGATAGGACGGCAGAACCCCCTGCATGGAGTTGCCGTAGAAACCGATCAGCTGGCGCAGGAACTGCACCGGCAGCAGGGCCTCGCCCCGGCTTTCTTCCTCGAAGATGATCTGGGTCAGGATCTGGCGCGTCAGATCGTCGTTGGTCTTGGCGTCATAGACGACGAATTCCACGCCTTCGCGCACCATGCGGGCCAGATCGTCCAGCGTCACATAGGCGCTGGTGGCGGTGTTGTAGAGCCGCCGGTTCGCATATTTCTTGATGACGACCATGCCGTCACGGGTTTTTCCGCCCTCGGATTTCTTGTCGGTCACGCTTGTTCTCGCGATGTTGCAACGCCCAAGCATCCCGCATTGCGCGCGCGAAGGCGAGTCCCGTCTTTGCCGCGGCGTTTCAGGCCTGGACCAGCACCACGCCGATCAGCACGGCGGCCCAGTGCACGCCCGCGCCGGTGACGACGAAGCCGTGCCAGATGGCGCGGCGGAACTTCACCTTCTGGCTGATGAAGACGAAGACCCCGGCCGTATAGATCAGCCCGCCTGCGACCAGCAGGCCCAGCGCCAGCGGGTGCACCGTCTCGATCATCGGCTTCAGCGCAAACACCGCCACCCAGCCGAACAGGACGTAGATCACGCTCCAGAAGGCGTCGGACAGGCGCGGCGCCAGCATCTTCACCCCCGCGCCCACGATGGCCATGGTCCACACCGCCAGGGTGAAGCCCACGGACCAAGCCCCCTCGAACCGCACGGCGGTGAAGGGGGTGTAGCTGCCCGCGATCATCAGGAAGATGGCCGCCTCGTCCAGCCGACGCAGCACGGGCCGCGCCGCGCACGGATGGGTCAGGTTGTAGACGGTCGAGGCCGTCAGCATGGCCACCAGACACAGGGCGTAGATCGCCGTCGAAACGGCCGCGCCCACCCCGGCATAGACGCTGGCCAGCACCGCCAGCACCACCCCGCCCGCCGCCGCCAGCGCCAGGCCCACGACATGCACCCACAGATCGGCCAGCCGCTCGGCCCGCGTCTGATAGTGTTCGATCATGTCCAGATCGTCGGGGGTGCAGATCCGACGGGCGATAGCTTTCAGCAAGATCACGTCTCCTTCCCCTTCTGAAAGCACGGCGTGGGGCATCGTTCCCCGCGGATGCTGCGGCGCGGCGATGACGTTTTGCTGATTGCTGCATCGCAACAGGTGACGGGCGTCTGCGAATGCGGCACAACCTCGCGCAAAGAATTTCTCCAGGGAGTGAATAAAATGACCGACGTTGTCATCGTCTCCGCCGCCCGCACGCCGGTCGGCTCCTTCCTCGGCGCCCTGTCGACCCTTCCGGCCTCCAAGCTGGGCGAGGTCGCCATCAAGGCGGCGCTGGAGCGCGCGGGCGTCGCGCCCGTTGATGTGGACGAGGTGATCCTGGGCCAGGTGCTGCAGGCGGGCGCGGGCCAGGGGCCGGCGCGTCAGGCGGCCATCGGCGCGGGCCTCGCCAATGAAACCCCGGCCTGGAGCCTGAACCAGCTGTGCGGCTCGGGCCTGCGCGCCGTGGCCCTGGCCTATCAGCAGATCGTGCAGGGCGACGCCAAGATCGTCGTCGCCGGCGGTCAGGAAAGCATGAGCCAGTCGCCGCACACGGCCCAGCTGCGCAACGGCCAGAAGATGGGCGAGCTGGCCTTCAAGGACAGCATGCTGCAGGACGGGCTGATCGACGCCTTCCACGGCTATCACATGGGCCAGACGGCCGAGAACATCGCGAACAAGTGGTCGATCGACCGCGCGTCTCAGGACGCCTTCGCCGTCGCCTCGCAGAACAAGGCCGAGGCCGCCCAGAAGGCCGGTAAATTCACCGACGAAATCGTTCCCGTCACGATCTCGACCCGCAAGGGCGACGTGGTCGTGGATCAGGACGAATACATCCGCCACGGCGCCACTCTCGAGGCGATGGAGAAGCTGAAACCCGCCTTCGTCAAGGACGGCACGGTGACGGCGGCCAACGCCTCGGGCATCAACGACGGCGCCGCCGCCCTGGTGCTGATGAGCGCCGATGAGGCCAAGGCGCGTGGTCTGGAGCCGCTGGCCCGCATCGCGTCGTGGGCCACGGCGGGCGTCGATCCGGCCATCATGGGCACGGGCCCGATCCCGGCGTCCAGGAAGGCGCTGGAGAAGGCGGGTTGGACCGTCGCCGATCTGGACCTGATCGAGTCCAACGAGGCCTTCGCCGCCCAGTCGCTGTGCGTGGTCAAGGAGCTGGGCCTCGACCCGGCCAAGGTCAACGTCAACGGCGGCGCTATCGCCATCGGCCACCCGGTCGGCGCCTCGGGCGCGCGCGTTCTGACGACGCTGCTGCACGAGATGAAGCGTTCGGGCGCCAAGAAGGGTCTGGCCACCCTGTGCATCGGCGGCGGCATGGGCGTGGCCCTGTGCGTCGAGCGCGGCTAAGCACGACGCCACAGGTGGAAGCAGGAAAGGCCGGCGAGCGATCGTCGGCCTTTTTGCTTGCGCCCTATAACCCCCGCTCATCCCGGCGTCCGCCGGGATCGGCGGGAAGTGAAGGCGGAGGCCCCGCCTCAAAACCCCCGCCGCCAGCTGCCCAGCAGGGCGTAGCCGGTCGGGGCGCCCGCGCGGTGCTGCTCCTCGCGACTGGCGACGGCCTCAAGCTGCAGCCAGGAGCCGCCGGGCAGGGCGTGCAGGCTGCGGACGCTGAAGTCGATCTGCCGCCCCGACGGTGCCGCCGAGAAACGTCGCTCCGAGAAGGTCACCGGATCGAAATAGTCCAGCGGCGCGTCGGCCAGATAGGCGCTGAACGTCCCATCCTCGATCCGCAGCGGCTGGGAGATCTCCCACGTCAGGCTGCGGCAGCCCAGGGCCTTGGCGAAGGACCACGTCGGACAGGCCGACTGCAACGACGCGCGCCAGGTCGAGCTGAGCGCCGGGGCCGACAGGTGCAGGAACCGCCCCTCCAGCTCGGTGCGGCCGAAGCCCGCCTCGCCCGACAGGGTGAGGCCGCGTCCCAGGTCCACATCCGCCCCGACCGCCGCAAAGCGGGTGCGCGACGGCAGGGCGAAGTCCGACTGCGTCGGCAGATAGGCCCCCAGCGGCCCCATCCGCTCGTCCAGCGCCCCGAAACTGAACGATAGGCCGCCGTTCTCGGCGCGCCAGTCCAGTCCGGCGCGGGCGTAGGTCGAGGCGTCGCGCTCGACCGGACGCAGGGGGGCGCGCCGGTCGCCCGATCCGCTCTCGGCGCTGAAGGTCAGGGCGCCGAACGACATCGCGCCGCGCAGGGCGTGATCGGCCTGGCTCAGGGCCACGAAGCCGTCGCCGGAACCGCTGCGGAACGGCGAGCGCGCCCCGCCCTGACCCTGCCAGGCCGAGAAGGACAGCCGCCCGGCCTGAACGTCGAACAGGGCCTCGCTGCGCGCCTCATCGCCCAGCCAGGGCGCGTCGAAGGGGGTGTAGCGGGCGACCACCGGCTCGGGCATGGCCACCGGCGTGGCCGCAGCCAGCGACAGCCGCGCTCCGCCCGGCGCGTCCAGCGTCACCTGCGACTGCTGCATCGGCGTCGGGTTGCTGGGCTGATAGCTGCGGCGGGGCGGGGGGCCGTAGGCGGCGCCCAGGTTCACACGGAACAGCCGCTCATATTCGTCATGGGCGATGGTCGCCAGGGCGCCGGTGCGACCCAGGGCGTCGCCGAACGGTCCGCCGACATAGGCGCCTGGCTCTAAGGCGATGTTCACCGGCTGGCCGTTCGCCATCGGAGACGAGGTCGTCCCCACCGGCTGGAAGGCGCGGGCGATGTCCAGCGCGCCGCGCCCGAAGGTGATGTCCGTCCCCGTGTCGCCCAGGTCCGCCCCGGTTCGCAGCAGGATGTCCACCGCATCGCGCCCGGTCAGATTGGGGAAGGCTTCCAGCAACAGGGCCATGGCGCCCGCCACGGCGGGAGAGGCGAAGGAGGTGCCGTTGACCCGCCAGCAGCTGTCGCCTTCGCAGCCGACGATGACATCGACGCCCGGCGCGGTCAGATAGGCGCCCTGAGACACGCCGGCCTTGTTCGAGAAGCTGCCCAGCTGGCGTGCGCGGTCATGGGCGCCCACGACGATGATCGACCCGGCGAAGCGGGGATCGCTGGCGTAGCGGCCGGGCCATTCGGGGTTGGCGCCGGCTTCGTTCCCGGCGGCGATGGCGAGAATGACGCCGGCGTTGACGGCGCGTTGCAGGGCGGCCTCGAACTGGACGCCCAGCGGCGTCTCGCCGCCCAGCGACAGATTGATGATCTTGGCCCCGTTCTGCACGGCGTAGTCCAGGGACCGCACCAGGTCGGATGACCGGAAGCAGATCTTGTCTTCGGGATCCGTGCATTCGCTGACGTCGGCGCGGATCGACATGATGGTCGAGTTGAAGGCCACGCCGACGGTGCCGTAGTTGTTGAACGGCGCGGCGATGATGCTGGAGACATTGGTTCCGTGGTCGTCCGTGCCCTGCGGCTGGTTGCGGCCCGGAACCACGTCGGTGGACAGGGGCGAGATGTTCGCGCCGAGATCCTGGTGGTTCAGCTTGATGCCGCTGTCGACCACGGCGACCGTCACGCCGCGTCCTGTGGCGCCGCGCTGCCAGGCGCTGAAGGCGCCCGTATCCCCCACGCCCCAGTTGCGCAGGTATTCGGCCGAGGTCGCGCTCGGAATCGCCGGGGGCGGTGGGGGAGGGGGCGGTGGAGGCGGAGGCGGAGGCGGAGGAGGAGGAGGAGGTGGCGGCGGCGGCGGTGTGGGCGTGACGATGCCCCCGCCGCCTCCTCCGCCGCCTCCGCATGCCGCCAGGGGCAGGGCCAGAAGACCCAGAACGCTGATCGAAATCGCAAATCCGCGCAGGCGTTGAACAGACATGGTTCCCTCTCCCGAAACCTATTCAGCCATTAGGCCGGTTTCGGAGAGATTGACGAGCCTGTTTTCTTTGAACCCTGCGTCCGGAGGGCCGTGTCGTCAGTCGCGCAGCAGTTCGTTGACGCCGGTCTTGGCGCGGGTCTGGGCGTCGACGCGCTTGACGATGACGGCGCAGTACAGGCTGGGACCGCCATTCGGATCGGGCAGGGCGCCCGGCACCACGACGGAATAGGCCGGCACCTCGCCGCGGAAGATCTCGCCCGTGGCCCGGTCGACGATCTTGGTCGAGGCCGACAGATAGACGCCCATGGCCAGCACCGCGCCTTCGCGGACGATGACGCCCTCGGCCACCTCGGCGCGGGCGCCGATGAAGCAGCCGTCCTCGATGATGGTCGGATTGGCCTGCAGCGGCTCCAGCACGCCGCCGATGCCGGCTCCGCCCGACAGGTGGACGTTCTTGCCGATCTGGGCGCACGAGCCGACCGTGGCCCAGGCGTCGACCATCGAGCCTTCATCGACATAGGCGCCGATGTTCACGAAGGACGGCATCAGCACCACGTTCTTGCCGACATAGGCGCCGCGACGAACGATCGCGCCCGGCACCGAACGGAAGCCCGCCGCCTGATAGTCGGCGGCGGTCCAGTCGCCGAACTTGTTGGGCGCCTTGTCCCAGAAGGGGCCGACGGCGACCGGCTGATCGGCCGACAGCGGCAGGGTGGGGGCGTGGCCGGCGCGCATGATGACGTTGTCGTTCAGACGGAAGGACAGCAGCACCGCCTTCTTCAGCCACTGGTGCGTGCTCCACACGCCGTCGGCGCCGCGTGAGGCGACGCGCGCCTGGCCGGAGTCCAGCAGGGCCAGGGCGGTGTCGACGGCGTCGCGCACCTCGCCGCGCGTGGCGGCCGAAACCTCGGCGCGGGCTTCCCAGGCGGCCTCGATGACGGATTCCAGGTGGGTCAGGTCGGTCATTGCGGATCTCCGTCCAGCATGGCGGTGGTCAGGAAAGGGCCGAGGGAGGCGGCCCGGTGTTGGATGTGGTCGCTCTCGGCGGTGAAGGCCTTGGTTCCGACCAGGACGGTGGTCATGCCCAGGTCGCGCGCCGGTTCCAGGTTCTTGGGCGTGTCCTCGAAGAAGCAGGCCGTGGCCGGGTCGACGCCGAAGCGCGCCAGCATCTTGTGGAAGGTGCGCGGGTCCGGCTTGGGGATCAGGTCGGCGTCTTCCAGCGCGAACACCCCGTCGAAGAAGGGCGTCAGCTCCAGCTTCTCCATCACCCGCTGGGCGTGGCCGGCCGAGCCGTTGGTGAAGATCAGGCGCGGACCCTGCAGCCGCTCCAGCGCCGCGTGCAGGCCCGGATCGGGCGCCAGCACGTCCAGCGGAACGTCATGCACCTCGGCCAGGAAGTGATGCGGGTCGATCTCATAGTGCATCATCAGCCCGGCCAGGGAGGTGCCGTAGTCGTGCAGATAGCCGCGCTGCACGGACAGGGCTTCGGCCGATTCCAGACCCGAGGTGCGTACGACGTACTGGTTGATGCGCTGCTCCACCTGACGCAGGAACTGCGTCTCCGGCGGGTACAGGGTGTTGTCCAGGTCGAAGACCCATGACCGCACATGGCGCAGGTCCGCGCCGATCTCGGTAGGCGCGGTTTCAGGCGCCGTGTTCGACGCCGAACCCGTCACTTCCGCCTGACCAGGGTGCCGGCGCCGTGCTCGGTGAACAGCTCGACCAGCATGGCGTGCGGGCGGCGCCCGTCCAGGATGACCACGGCCTCGACGCCCGCGCGGATGGCGGCCATGGCCGTCTCCAGCTTGGGGATCATGCCGCCGGTGGCGACGCCGTCGTCGATCAGGCTCTGAGCCTCGTCCAGCGTCATCTGGCGGATGATCTCGCCGTCGGCGCCCTTGACCCCCGGCACGTCGGTCAGCAGCAGCATCCGCTTGGCGTGCAGGGCGCCTGCGACGGCCCCGGCGACGGTGTCGGCGTTGACGTTATAGGTCTGGCCGTCCTCGGCCACGCCGATGGGAGCGATGACCGGCACCCAGTCTTCGGTCTCCGAGGCGATCAGCCCCTTGATCAGTTTGGGATCGACCTTGGTCGGTTCGCCGACGAAGCCCAGGTCGACTTCGTGCTCGATCATGCTGTCGGGGTCGCGCTTGGTGCGCTTGGTCTTCTCGACCGTCAGCAGGCCGGCGTCCTTGCCTGACAGGCCGACGCCGCGCACGTCGGCTTCCTTGCCGGCGACGGTGATCCAGTGGGCGATCTCTTTGTTGACCGCGCCGGACAGGACCATCTCGGCCACCGACATGGTGTCCTTGTCCGTCACGCGCAGGCCGTCGACGAAGGCCGACTTCACGCCCGCCTTGTCCAGCATGGCGCTGATCTGCGGACCGCCGCCGTGGACCACCACGGGGTTCACGCCCATCAGCTTCAGCAGCACCACGTCCGCAGCGAACTGCTTGGCCACGGCGCTCTCGCCCATGGCGTGGCCGCCGTATTTGATGACCACGGTCTCGCGGTCATAAACCTGGATATAGGGCAGGGCCTCGGCGAGCGTCTTCGCCGTTTCCCAGCCGCGTTCCTCGGATTGCCGATCAGTCTCTATCATCGTGCGCGCTCGATAGCCCCAAGGGCGGCGGGAGTCACGGGCGAAGGTGGGGTGTTGGATTCAGAGGACTGCTCCCCCGCCTTTTTCATTGCTCCATTGTTCAGGTTTACGGCGTACCCTGCGTGCATGACGTTTTATCCCGTTATCATGTGCGGCGGCGCCGGAACCCGCTTGTGGCCGGCGTCGCGACCGTCGCGGCCCAAGCAGTTCATTCCCTTGGCCGGCAACCGCTCGCTGTTCCAAGAGACCGCATTGCGCGTCGTCCCTTTGATCCAGGGCGGTGGGCGCATTCTCGTCGTCGGCGGCGCGGCGCATCGCGGCGCCATTCTTGATCAGCTCCATGAGGTCGGCGTCGAGGCCCAGATCCTGCTGGAGCCCGAGGCGCGGGATTCCGCTCCGGCGATGGCTGCGGCTGCGGCTTGGACCCACGCGCATGCCCCCCTGGGGATCAATGTCTTTGTCGCCTCCGACCACCATATCCCGGACGCCGAAGCTTTTCGTTCGGCGGTGCGTCAGGCGGCGATCCTCGCACAGGAAGGCCACATCGTCACGCTGGGCGTGGAGCCGTCCGAACCGTCGGAAGCCTATGGCTATATTCGCGCAAAGGGGGCGGCCCTCGGTCCGGTTGAAGCGTTTGTCGAAAAGCCCGACCGCCGGACGGCCGAAACCTATATTGAGCGCGGATATCTCTGGAATAGCGGTAATTTCATCGCCTCGGCGGAAACGTTTCTCGCTGAGTTGTCAAAGCACTCTCCCGGCGCCGAGGCGGCGGCCCGCGCCGCGGTCAGCGAAGCGCCGCCTAACGCCGTGACGTTGCTGGGGCCCTCGTTCCGCGAAGCGCCTCGTGTCTCGATCGACTACGCTCTCATGGAGAAGACCCGTAACGCCTGGGTTCTTCCGGTCGATTTCGCCTGGTCTGATCTGGGATCCTGGGACGCTGTCTCTGCGACAGGGGAAGGGGAAATCGGCGGGCATATCTTTGAGGATGCCGAAGGCTGCATGGCGCGTGCGTCGGACGGCATGATCGTGGCGGCTCTGGGGGTGCGCAATCTTGCCATCGTAGCGGAGCGTGATGCTGTTCTCGTTTGCGACCTGTCCAGAGCTCAGGATGTAAAGAAGGTCGTCGAGCGCATTCGCCTGTCCTCTCCACACCATGTTGATTTCCCGCAAGCGCGGCAGGACAGTCTGCTGGAAGGCATGGAGCGACTCCGGGATTGGTTGCGGTTGCGCGCCCTTCCGGTGTGGTCGGCCATTGGGCAGTCTGAGAACGGTGCGTTTGCAGAGTTGGTGAGCCTTGAGGCTCGACCTCTCGCCGTTGCGACCAGCCTTGTTACGCAGGCGCGACAAGTGACGGTATTCGTTCAGGCTGGCCGGCTGGGTTGGCGGGGGCCGTGGCGCAGGAATGTCGAAGCTGGTTTGGCCTATCTTGACGCGACAATGCTTTGTTCTCGTGAAGAGGGAGACGAATGCGCGAGCTCGGATGACCCTGTCATCGAAGGAGCCGCGCTTTTGCTCGCCTGGGCTGCTGTTCAGCACCTGGACGGCGTAGAGGATGACTATGAGTCGCGGTCGATTGATCTCATGGAACGCTTGCTTCGCGACGGGGCGGCCGAGGGGGTGTTCGACCGGAGTGCAGGAATTTTTGAGGCGGCTCTTGCTTGGGCGGACGTCGGCTCGGATCCGTCATGGCGCGACACGGCTGATACGCTAGCTGCGACGGCGATAGAAAGGCTGCTGGAACCCGGAGAGGCCCTGCGGTTGTCTGATGAGGGGAGAGGGCTTAGCCCAGGCGTGAGCTTCGAGTGGGCGTCGCTGTTGGCGGTTCATGGCGGTGGCGGCTCGGTAGCGTCAAGGGCGGCGGCGGAGCTGCTCTATACTCACGCACGAGAAAGCGTCGATCTCCGCTCTGGATTCGTGCTTGACGCCAAGAGCCAGCAGAACGGCGCCGGCGCGCGGCGCGCGTATCGCGACTCTCAACTACTGTGGCTGAAAGCCGCGCTTGTCATGGGGAACTCGCCTGGCTCCGAGGACGGAGAAGAGCGTGGGGATGATGCTAGGCAGGCTCTTTACGCCGTTTTCCAGTATCTTACTGATCACGGGCTTTGGCGTGACGTGCGCTTGGAGGATGGGCGTTTTATTGGTGAGGCGGTTTCCGCGCGATCTCTACGTCTTTTACATTCGGCTTTCGAACAGGCAGTTCGCATTTTATCTTCGAGAACAGTCGGGAAGTTGCAGTTAGGTCTTCATTAACGTCCTGTAGCTTTCTGAACACGCCTGTGTTGCGGAAGGCGATTTATGCGCGTTTCGTACTCGACCCGCTAAGGTGACGCTGGTAAGGGTCGCCTCAGGCGGTGACTGAATATCGCCCACCTATCAATAAACCTCGGAGGGCCGCATCCTATGCGTGTCAAGAGTTTGATCCTGGCGTCGAGCGCGGCGGCCGCCCTGGCCCTGTCGGCCGGCGCTGCTTCGGCTGAGCCTGATGGCTGGTACGGCGCGATCGACGCCGGCTACCACATCATCGACGACATCAACACGGAAGCCTCGGCGACCGGTCACAACTGGAACTGGGAAGTGAACGACGGCTGGGCGGCTTTTGCTCGTCTGGGCTACCGCTTCAACCCGAACTGGCGTGTTGAACTCGAGGGCGGCTACCGCTCGGGCGACATCGGCAAGGTGCGCGCCGTCTCGGGCCCGCAAGGCCTGTGCAACCTGACGCCGGC
>NZ_RHWX01000018.1 GCF_003938605.1 Brevundimonas sp. 357
CGCCCTCATGCCCATACTGCCTCAGCAGCGCCGCCGCCGAGCCCCCCGCGTGTCCCGCGCCGATGATCACTACCTTGGACGGCAAAGCCGAGCCATCAGCCGACATGGATTTTTCCTTCATACTCAAACTGTTTGCAGCGACCGTTACGCCCCCGTAGGAACGGTCGGGTCCGGCTCGGAGGGCGCAAATCGCGCGCCCAGGTCATAGGCCTCGCCGGGAAAGGTCAGCCGCACGAAGGTGATGCCCTCGGCCCGCCGCCAGGTTCGGCGCTCCAACGACAGACAGGCCGCCGACGGTTCGACGCCCAGCGTCAGGGCGGTCGCCCTCGACACGTTCACGGCGCTGATCTTGTGTTCAGCCTCGGTCCAGGGAACCCGTTCAAGCAGCCATGTGCCGGGGGGAATCTCGTCGAACGCCGCATCCCTGGCCTGGGGAACCGAGGTCAGGCAGATCACCCGCTCCTCCAGGGCGAAGGCGCGGCCGCTGCTCTTGTGCAGGCAGCGCAGCTCGATCACCTCGCCCGAAGCGGTCAGCCCCAGTTCGCTGGCGTCGCGCCGATGGGCCGCACGGACCTTCCGCAGCAGCAGCTCATAGTCATAGGGTTCGCCGCGCTTCTGGATCTCCGCCTGGATGTCGGGGATGTCCAGCAGCACGGAGTGGATGCGCGGCCGCGCCACGAAGGAGCCGAACCGCTTGCGCCGAACGATCATGCCCCGCTCGGCCAGCGGCGCCAGGGCCTTGCTGACCGTCATGCGCGAGCAGTCGTAGTCGGCCATCAGCTCATGCTCGAAGGGAATGCGGAAGCCCGGCGGCCACTCGCCCGACAGGATTCGCTCGGCGATGTCGGACCGGATGCGCCGGTGAAGCGGACTGTCCATGCGCCCCTCCCAAGGTCATGGCGGCCTTCTTCAGGCTCTGAATCATGAAGAAGCCGGGACGCCGTCACGGGCGCCCCGGCCTTTGGTCGTCAGCGGCGACGCCGCTCCTGCAGCCATTCGATGCCGTCGTGCAGATAGGCGAAGTCCTGCCTGCGGAAGGCCTGGAACAGCATGATGAAACCGCTCAGCGCCAGCCACAGACAGCCCGTGGCGATGATGATGATGAGCGGGTGGTTGAAGCTCTGGCGATCCGTGTAGTCCATGATGTGGATCATCCAGAACACGTCCCACAGCCGCCAGGTGTTGGTCTTGGCGCCCGCCAGCTCGCCGGTGGCGGCGTTGAGGATGAAGGTCGAACGCTCCTTGTCCGCGAACTCGACCCGCCAGGCCGGCAGGGCGAAGTCACGGGTCTCCAGCGTCGGCTTCTCGACCCGCGTCACCGAGGTGATCGCCGCCGAGCCGTTGAAGGCCGCCGTCGCCAGGGTCTTGGCCCGCTCGGCGTCGATAACCACCGGCGCGGCGCTGACCGGATCGACCAGCCTGATCCCTTCGGCGGTCGTCGCCGCGAAGACCCACTGGTCCTGCAGCGGCCGCAGTTCGATCTGCGACACGGGCGCGCCGATCGCCTGGGACACCTGGGCCAGGGACAGCACCTGGGTCGGCGCAGGGCTAGGTTTGACCTCGGCCAGGACGTGACCGCCCGTCACCTTGTGGTGGTCGATCATGGCCATGACGGCGCCGCTGATCGCCCACAACAGGAGCTGAATGCCCAGAACCAGGCCGAACCACTTATGAAGTCTGCGAAGTAGAAACATGGGCGGTCCTCACGCAGCGGCTTTTTTGCGCACGCGGCGCTTGCGGCGGAAACTGAAGATCAGGAGCCAGGCGCCCGACAGGGACGTCGCCACCATCATCCAAGTCGCGACCTTCAGCAGGGCGTTGTTCATGTTGTCGCGGGTCTCGTAGTCCATGATGTGGAGCATCCAGAAGAAGTCGAAGCCCCTCCACAGGTCATGGCGCCGGGACAGCAGTTCGCCGGTAAGCGGTGAAAGGTAGAGGGTCGGCTTCCACATGCCCTCGAACTCGACGCGCCAGATCGGCGCGGCGCGGCCCCGGATCTCACCGGGAATTTCAGTCAGAAGCTCAGCCTTCACGATCCCGCCCTCGGGGGCGTAGATTCGCTCTGCGCGCCGGCGGGCGCCCGCTTCGTCGATCAGCGGCAGCTTCTGGCCTGTCCGGGCGTCGAACAGCGCCTGCCCGCTCGCATCCGTCAGGATGTACAGCGGCTGATCCAGCTGCTGCACCAGACGCAGGCTGCTGGCTCGGTCGGCGCCCTGCAGGATGGCCGACGGCTCCACCAGGCCTTCCGTCGCGATCGGCCTGGCGTCCGGCGTCCGTATCAGGTGGTCGCCGTGGATGATGTCGATATGGATGGCGGTCATGTAGAGACCGCTCACGATCCAGAACAGGGCCTGGACGCCCATGATGAGCGAAAACCACTTGTGGGTTCTACGCGCCAATAGAGGCCAGCGTATCATTTTATACTCACGGCTTGTGAGAGAAGGCTGCGTCAGGCGGCGCTCTAGAACACGCGCCTGACGCACCTCACATCGGTTTTAGTTGAACTGATACGTCAGGCGGACATACCCGCGACGGCCCAGCAGATCATAGGTCATCGTGTCGGTGTTGCCGTCGGTCCAGCTCTGGATGAACGGGGCCTTCTTGTCGAACAGGTTGTCGATGCCGAAGGCCACGTCGACGTTGTCGTTCACCCGGTAAGAGAACTGGGCGTTATGGTAGAAGACAGCGTCCGTCTGATAGCCGATGTCGCCCGGCGCGGCGTTGAAGTCCGTCGCCTCGCCGATCATCTGGATCGAATAGGTTCCGGCCCAGCGCTCATCCATGACCGTCAGGCTGGCGTTCGAACGCCAGTGCGGATAGCCGCCGTTGCCGCCGCCGATATGACCGTCGAAGATGATCGGATCGCCGCCCTCGAAGGGGGTGATGACGTATTCGTCCAGATAGGTGGTGTTCCAGTCCAGGCTGGCGCGACGCTGGCCGATGTCGAAGGCGTAGCGCACGCCGATGTCCACGCCCTTCATCGTCTCCAGACCCGTATTGGTGGGCTGGGCCGACAGATAGTTGACCTCGCCCGTCAGCGGGTTGCGGGTGAAGCTGTCCGGCTTGCAGAACGGGTGGTCCATGTTCGGCGTCGCATAGCAGATCGCCAGCTTGGTCGAACCGGGGATGGAGCGGATGGCGTCCTCGACCTTGATGTCGAAATAGTCGGCCGTCAGCGTCAGGCCGCTGATCTGCGTCGGCTGCCACACCAGGCCCAGGGTCAGGGTCTCGGTGCTTTCCGGCTGCAACTTCTCATTGCCGCCGACCGTAGTCAGGATGCTGTTGCCCATCTGCACATAGCCCGCCGGCACGCCCGAGGCGGCGCAGTTGGCGATCAGAACGGCGTCGCCGCTGTCGCTGTAGCGGCTGCACGGATCGGTCGTGGTCAGGTTGCCCTCAGCCACGCCGCCGTACAGTTCCGGCACGCTGGGAATGCGGAAGCCCGTGCCATAGGTGGCGCGCAGACGCAGGCTGTCGACCACCGACCAGTTCAGGCCCAGCTTGTAGGTGGTCTCGCCGCCGAACAGATCATAGTCCGAGTAGCGAACGGCCGCGTCCAGATCGAGCCGCTGCACGAACGGCAGGTCGCTCAGCAAGGGCGCCGACAGTTCGACATAGGCTTCCTTGGCCTTGGTCTCGCCCGCGATCGGATCCTGCTGATTGGTGTTGGAGATGCCCAGCACCGTCAGGGCGTCGGGATCACGCCAGCCCTTCTCTTCGCGATAAACCAGGCCCGCCGCCATCGCCAGGGCGCCGGCCGGCAGTTCCATGACCGTGCCGCTGACGTCGAAGGTGAAGCTCTTCTGCTCGTTCCCGCCGGTGTCGCGCGAGTTGAACAGAATGTAGTCCAGCACGTCCTGATTGACGTCGCCCATGCCCAGATAGTCGCCGCACGGCACGGCGGCCCCCGGCGTGGGGCTGCACAGAGAGGTGTTCAGCGTATCGCCCAGCCGTTGCAGGTTGACGATGTTGGTCATGCCGTCGACGCCGGTGTTGCGGCCCCAGTTGGCCGAAGCCTCCCAGGTCCAGTCGCCGGCGATGTCGCCCCGCGCGCCGCCGACGAAGCGGTAGGTGTCCGTTTCCTGGAAGAACTGGCGCTGGCCCGGCTCGACCAGCAGACGGCGGATCAGCAGCAGATCCTGGCCGGTCGGGTTGGTCGGGTGATCGGCCGCGATGCGGATGTCGCGCAGGGCGCCCGGCGCCGCCGCCTGATTGCTCTCGCGGTGAGTGAAGAACAGTTCGCCGAACAGGCTGACCTTGTCGGTCAGTTGATAGTCGGCCAGCACGGCCGTGCTGAAGCGTTCGATCGGCGAGGAGGCGTTCAGATAGCCGTTGGAGTTGTGATTGTGCTTGGCCGGATCATACGGCTCGTAGAAGTTTCCGTCCCCGCCCGGCGTCTGGTTGAAGTTGATCATCTGCCCGTTCGGCAGGACCGCGCGGCCGCCGGGCGTCGTGGCGCTGGAGATGCAGGTCAGGGCGCCGTTCACCTCGCCCAGGCCGCACGGCGCGCGGCTGGCCAGGTTGACCTCTTCGGACTTCTGATAGGTCAGGGCGGCGGTGACGCTGCCCCGGTCGTTCTTGATGCCCCACAGGACGTCGAAGGTCACATCCTGGCCGTCGCCTTCATCGGTGATGCCGTACTTGCCCGACACCTTCAGGCCTTCATAGCCGTTGACGGTGATGATGTTCACCACCCCGGCCACGGCGTCCGCGCCGTAGATGGCCGAGGCCCCGTCCTTCAGCACGTCCATGCGGGCGATGATCGGCGTCGGGATCATGTTGAGGTCGGGGGCGCTGTTGGCGCCGGTGCCGCCGTTGACCACGCGACGGCCGTTGATCAGCGTCAGGGTCCGGTTGATGCCCAGGCCGCGCAGGTTCACCTGCGCCGTGCCGTAGCCGTTGCCGGTCCAGTAGGAGTTCGTCTGATTGCCCGCCGCGCCGGCCGACGCCGGCAGGCGCTGCAACAGGGTCTCGACGTTGGTGATGCCGGTGCGCTCGATGTCCTCGCCCGTCACGACCGTGGCGGGACCGACCCCGCTGATGTCCTGACGCTTGATCCGGCTGCCGGTGACGACGATGTCGTCAACATTCGTCACATCGACTTCCTGAGCCGACGCTGCCCCGCCGTACATCGTCGCGGCGACAGCCGCCCCCGCCAACAAAAGCCTCTTTTTCATCGTCCCCATGCCTTCCCGCTTAGGTATTCGCGCAGAACCTCGAGCCCTGACTGCGGCGAAACCTGTGCGGGAGGCGTCTTGAGCGTCAAGTCATGTATATACATATGACAGCTCAAAAATCGGCAATATTTATGCAAATTTATTCAAAAATCAGCACATATATACCCTAAATATGGCTAAAAAATCAACGCGCCGTCAATTCACCTCGAAAGGCGGGCCGGACATGACTATTTTCCGTTGCTCCAAATGATCATGCGCTTTAAACAGTACCGTAGATTATTTCATATTTATACTTGAGAAACGGCAATACGTAGCCGGACGCCTTACCCCTCAAAACAATGTGGGGATAAGCACCATGTTTTCGGAAACGCACAAAAGAACGTCACAAAATCGAATCCTGCGACGGCTCTGCTTCGCCGTTCGGCGCCGATGGATCACGCCAGGTCGCGCGCCAGGATCATGTCTTCGTACTCACGACCGCCCACGCTGAAGCGTCGCTGGCCGAGCCCGACAAATCCGGCCCGGGCATAGAAGGCCAAGGCCCGCTGGTTCTGCGCATAGACGCCTAACAGCAGTCGCTGCGCGCCCCGACGCCGCGCCTCGTCCTGCGCCGTCGCCATCAAGGCGCGGCCCAATCCCCCGCCCTGGAATCGGCTCAGGGCGTATATCCGCTTCAGCTCCAGATCGTCTTCGCGAACCTCGACCTCGGGAAGCTGGGGCTTGTCCAGCAGCGCATAGCCGATGGGGGCGCCGTGTTCGACCTCAGCCAGCCACGCCGCCGCCCCCGCCTTCAGTCGTTCCGCGTAGTAGCCGGAGGCATGCGCGACGCCGCAATGCGAAACGATGGCCGCGCCGTCCAGCACCCCTGCGAAGGTTTCGAGAAAGGTCGCCGCCCCGATCAAGGCCAGGGCGTCGGCGTCATCAGCCTGCGCGCTCACAATCGTCCAAGCCGACGCATTCGGCGCTTCATTCGACGCGCTCACTCTGAACTCCATTGTTCGTCGCCCGACAAAGAGCACCCGCGAAAAGCTCCGTCAGTTGAAGCTTGACGGCAAGACGACGAAATCGCGCAGGCGCTCGCCGCCACCCGCGCGACAAGGCGCCGAAGATTATTCGGCCTTTCCGTCATTATCCCGACTGGTCAACCCAGTCCGCGCGCCGCTAGCTTCGCCCCATCAAGTTTTGTTCGAGGGGCTGAGGGGCTTTTCATGAAGCGTATTCTGATGACCACGGCTGCGGCGCTGACCGTGGCCTTTCCGGCGTTCGCACAGACGCCCGCGGCAGGCGGGGCCGAAGCGACGCCGAAATGGGACGTCCAGAACCCCATCGGCGCCCAGCGCGACGTCAACATCAACGTCGACGAAGGCACCTGGATGGCGCTGGACGTCAGCCCCGACGGCCGCGAGATCATCTTCGACCTGCTGGGCGACATCTATGTGATGCCGATCGGCGGCGGCGAAGCCCGCCCCATCGCCTCGGGCGTGGCCTGGGACATGCAGCCGCGCTATTCGCCGGACGGCCGTTTCATCGCCTTCACCTCGGACCGCGCGGGCGGCGACAACCTGTGGGTCATGGACCGCGACGGCTCCAACCCGCGCCAGGTGTCCAGCGAGACCTTCCGCCTGCTGAACTCCCCCGCCTGGACGCCGGACAGCCAGTTCATCGTCGGGCGCAAGCACTTCACCTCTTCGCGCTCGCTGGGCGCGGGCGAGATGTGGATGTACCACCGCTCGGGCGGCGGCAGCGGCGTGCAGCTGACCGAGCGCCGTACCCAGCAGAAGGACACGGGCGAGCCCGCCTTCTCGCCCGACGGCCGCTACATGTACTTCAGCGACGACTCCACGCCGGGCGGCGTCTTTGAATACTCCAAGGATCCGAACACCCAACTCTATGTGATCCGTCGCCTGGATCGCGAGACGGGCGAGATCAAGCCCTTCGTCACCGGGCCCGGCGGCTCGGTGCGCCCGACCCCGTCGCCGGACGGCAAGTCGCTCGCCTTCGTGCGCCGCGACCGCTACCAGTCGGTGCTCTACGTCATGGACCTGGAGTCCGGGCGCGAGACGCCGATCTACGACGCCCTGGACCGCGACATGCAGGAGACCTGGGCCATCCACGGCGTCTATCCGGGCTTCGCCTGGACGCCGGACAACGGCTCCATCGTCATCTGGGCCGGCGGCAAGATCCGCCGCATCGACGTGGCCTCCAAGGCCGTCAGCGAAGTGCCCTTCCGCGTCACCGACACCCGCCGGGTGCAGGAAACCGCCCGCTTCCCCGTCGACGTGGCTCCGGCCCAGTTCGACGTGAAGATGATCCGCTGGGCGCAGACCTCGCCCGACGGCTCCAAGGTGGTGTTCGAAGCTCTGGGCAATCTGTGGGTCCGCGACCTGCGCAACGGCGTGGCCGGAACGCCCCGCCGCCTGACGCGCCAGAGCGACCATTTCGAGCTGTATCCGTCCTGGTCGCGTGACGGCCGCTCCATCGTTTACACGACCTGGAACGACGAGAACCTGGGCTCCATCCGCGTGGTTCCGGTCGCGGGCGGCGAAGGCCGCGCCATCACGACCAACCCCGGCCATTATCTGGAGCCGCGCTTCTCGCCGGACGGCCAGACGGTCGTCTATCGCACCTCCAGCGACGGCTATCTGCGCTCGGCCATGTGGAGTCGCGAACCGGGCATCTACCGCGTCTCCGTGCGCGGCGGCGAGCCGGTCAAGATCACTGATTCCGGCGCCAACCCGCAGTTCGGCGCCAGCAACGACCGCATCTTCCTGAGCGCCCGCGACGGCGAGAAGCGCGTCCTGAAGTCCGTCAATCTGTCGGGCGAGGACGAGCGCACCCACCTGAGCAGCGAATGGGCGGCCGAGTTCTCCATCTCGCCGGACGAGCGGTGGATCGCCTGGACCGAGCGCTTCAACGCCTATGTCGCCCCCTTCGTCCCGACGGGCCGCCCGATCACGGTCGGCGCCGACGCCAAGGCCCTGCCGCAGACGCGCGTCACCCGCGACGCCGGCGAGTGGCTGCACTGGTCCGGCGATTCCAGCCGCCTGCAGTGGTCGATGGGCCCGGAGCTGTTCTCGCGTCCGCTGAGCGAAAGCTTCGCCTTCATGGACGGCGCGCCGGCTGACCTGCCCAAGCCCGCCGAACACGGGATCAAGATCGGCTTCAGCGCCGACTACGCCCGCCCCAGCGGCGTCACCGTCCTGACCGGCGCCCGCCTGATCACCATGAAGGGCGAAGAGGTGATCGAGGACGGCGTGATCGTCGTCAACGGCAACCGCATCGAGGCCATCGGCCCGCGCGGCTCGGTGACGGTTCCGGCCGGCGCCCGCGTCATGGACATGGCCGGCAAGACCATCATCCCCGGCCTGGTCGACGCCCACTGGCACGGACGCATGGGTTCGGACGAGATCATCCCGCAGCAGAGCTGGGTGAACTACGCCGCCCTGGCCTTCGGCGTGACGACGCTGCACGACCCGTCGAACGACAACAGCGAGATCTTCGCCCACAGCGAACTGGCCAAGGCCGGGCGCGTGGTGGCGCCGCGCATCTTCTCGACCGGCACCATCCTGTACGGGGCGGCCACGCCGACGACGGCCGTGGTGAACAACCTGGACGACGCGCGCTCGCACCTGCGCCGGATGCAGGCCATCGGCGCCTGGAGCGTCAAGAGCTACAACCAGCCCCGCCGCGACCAGCGCCAGCAGATCATGCAGGCCGCCCGCGAACTGGGCATGATGGTCGTGCCGGAAGGCGGCTCGCTGTACCACGCCAACATGAGCATGCTGGTCGACGGCCACACCACCATCGAGCACTCGGTGCCGGTGGAGCGGATGTACGACGACGCGGTGCAGCTGTGGTCGCAGACGGGGACGGCCTACACCCCGACCCTGATCGTCGGCTTCGGCGGCGCCTGGGGCGAGAACCACTGGTATGAGACGACGGACGTCTGGAAGGATCCGATCCTGACCCAGTACGTGCCGCGCCGCATCCTGGATTCGCGCTCGCGTCGTCCGGTGAAGACCCCGCCGGAGGAGTTGAACCACATCTCCATCGCGCGTGAATCCAAGCGGTTGATGGATCAGGGCGTCTCGGTCCAGATCGGCGCCCACGGCCAGCGTGAAGGTCTCGGCGCCCACTGGGAGCTGTGGATGTTCGAACAGGGCGGCATGAGCGCCCACGAATCCCTGCGCGTCGGCACCATCAACGGCGCCCGCGCCTTGGGCATGGACAAGGACATCGGCTCGCTGGAAGTCGGCAAGCTGGCCGACCTGGTCGTGCTGAACGCCAATCCGCTCGAGAACCTGCGGGACTCGACCAAGATCGGCTACACCATGATCAACGGCCGTCTGTTCGATAACCACATGAACGAAGTCGGCGGCGCAGAGCGCAAGCCGTTCTGGTTCGAGAGCGAAGACGGCCAGGCCTGGGGCGCCTCGGGCACAGCCTCGGCCGCCGAGACCCACAGCCACACCCACGACTGATCCCGCCGCCAGGCAGGAACGCGAAAGGGCCCGACATCCGCCGGGCCCTTTTTCGTGGTGACTCGGTTGGCCCTAAGTGTTGGTCGTCGCCTTTCATTTCCGCTCATCCCGGCGTCCGCAGGGATGAGCGGAAGAAGGCAGTGTGAAAGCCCGAGGGTAACGAAAGATAGAAATCTCGCGCTTGCGCCCGAAGCGCGAACGGGGCGAGGAGGTTACTCCCCCAGCCCGCGCACTGAGGCTTCCAGCAACGCATTGCGCCGCGCCGCGCGGCCTTTCAACCAGCGCATGGCCAGCACCAACGCCAGCACCACCGCGCCGAAGGCCAGCAGCCACAGGGTCGGATTGTGCGCCTCGCTCATCATCTCCAGCTTGGCCAAACCCTTGGCCGCCAGATAGCCCGGCGCCAGCATGGCCAGCACCCAGACGAAGGCCGAAGAGACGTTGGCGATCTGGAAGACGCGCTGGCGCATCTGCAGCACGCCCACCATCACCGGCACGAAGGCGCGCAGCGGCCCGAAGAAGCGGCCGATGAAGATGGAGGCCACGCCGTAGCGCCGGCAGTAGAGGCGGGTCCAGGCCAGCTTGCGGCGGTGCGGCACCAGCAGGTGGTGACGCAGCACCCGCGTGCCCAGGCGCCGACCGATCCAGTATGAGATGGCGTCGCCCATGACGGCGCCGATGACGCAGCCGCCGATGACGGTGAAGGGGTCCAGCACGCCTGCGGCTACCAGGCCGCCCGCCGCCACCAGCAAGCCTGTCGCCGGCACGAAGGCGCCGATGACGACCAGAGACTCGAAGAAGGTCACGACGCCGAGGATCACGCCGGCCCACATGGCGTTGCGGGCGATGAAGTCGGCGGCCGAGGTAAGCAAACTGTCCATACTGATCCTTTGCCCAAGGGCATATGGGATCAGCGCCTATAAAGGGAATGCGGCGATGCGACGCCCGACCCGAAAAAACAGGCCTGCGTGGCGGATGGGCCGCACTTTGCCCGTGTCCAGCCTATCGGCTGACGTCGTCCGCCCGGTCGCGCGCAGGCTCAGCGTGCTTCTCGTCTACGCTGAAGGGGCGAATGCGACTGGGCCGGTCGCGCGGACTGCGTACGCCCAGCGGTCCCGGCATTGCGCCGTAGGCGTCGCGCCAGCCGTAGCCGTCCAGGCCATAGCGCCCCGCCCCATAGCCGTAGGGCGAATAGCCATAAGGGCCGTAGCCGTAGGCCCAGGGCGCGTTCTTGGTCTGGCTGACGCTGAGGTTCAGCGTGCCGTTCTCGCCGATCGGCATGGAGACGGCGGCGGCGAAGTCGCGATAGCCGCCCGTGCCGATTCCCGCGCTGACCTCGCCGTGCATCCTGCGGGGCTGCTCGTCCTCCCAGGCGTCCGCCCAGGGCGGAGATGCGCCGGCGTCAGCCTTTCGCTCGCCGATCCAGCGGGAGATCTGCTCCTCGGTCGTCAGGCCGTGCGGCGCCGCCGTCTGCAGCGTCACGGCGGGTGAGGCGTCGCTCACCGTCGCGGCCAGGGCGTCGGCGGTGGCGGTCGGCACGGCGCCCGGACCAGCACGCGGCGCGGTCGAGACCACGCCTTCAGGGTCGCTGCCGGTCAGCAGCAGGGAGGCGGCCATGAGTTCGATCAGCATACGCATCTACTCCCGTTCACAAACACCCTAACCCCAAATGCGGCCAAGGTCAGGCCGTCCCGTCGTCGCGCCCTAAGGGATTAGGCAGAGGCTCGCCTTCGGCCACGAAACTGAGCGCGACCGAGTTGATGCAGTAGCGCAGGCCCGTCGGCGGCGGGCCGTCGGGAAAGACGTGCCCCTGATGGCTGTCGCAACGGGCGCAGCGCGTCTCTACCCGCACCATGCCGTAGCTGTCGTCGCGCACGGCGCGGACGTGGGCCGGATCGACGGGTTCGTTGAAGCTGGGCCAGCCGGTGCCGCTCTCGAACTTGGTCCCCGAGCGGAACAGGGGCAGGCCGCATTCGCGGCAGCAGAAGACCCCTGCCCGCTTTTCACCCAGCAGGGTTCCGCAGAAGGGCGCCTCGGTGCCGTGGGCCAGAAGCACGCGCTTTTCTTCCGGCGAGAGGTCGGCCTCCAGGGCCACGCGTTGGCTGTCGGTCGGCGGCGTCAGGTCATAGCCGGAGGCGGAGCGCATCGGGGCGGCGGATTCGGTCTGGGTCATGATCTCAAAATAGGAAGGGCCGGACGGTCGTTCCACCGTCCGGCCCTCAATAGCCTGAGAAGATCGTTCGGATCAGGCGCCGAACAGGCCGTTCACCCAGGTCCGCACGGCCGCTTCGTCGGTCGCGTCGCCGGCATAGGCCAGGGCGCCGGCCGGGGCGTAGGGCGCGTTGTTGCCGCGCTGGCGCGTCGTCCAGGCCTTATGGCCATAGCTGAGATCGGCGTAGTTGGACGGCAGACGCAGGGTCGTCGGCTCGATGAAGATGGTGTCCTCGGCCGTGGTCGAGCCGGCGACGCGCACGTTCGGCAGGCGGCTCAACAGGTCCAGCGTGTCCAGGCAGCCGCCCGAGCAGCCGGCGTCGACCAGCACGATCACCTGGCCCTGCACCGGGTTGGCGGCGCCGGTGTCCGGGGTCGCCGGACGGCCCGGCATGACGAAGGTCGGCTGACCGGCGGCGATGGCGCTGTCGAAGGCGGCGACAATGGCCTGGGTCTGCTCGATCACCGCGCCCGATTCCTGGACGAAGCGCGGGTCCGACACCATGCGGTTCAGGGTGTCGGCGAACCACTGACGGTTGGCGGCGGTGGCGCGATAGGTGATCTGACCCGCTTCCGGCTGGCGGCTGACGGTGAACTCCGGCGACCAGATGCGGTTGGCCAGGCCATAGCCACGCGTGGTGGCGTTGAGCGACGAACCGTTGGCGCCGCGCAGGTCCAACACAAAGCCTTGCGGCCCGCGAATAGCGGCGGACTGGGCTTCGATCTGGGCGAAGAAGGCGTCCCAGGCGGCGTCATCGGCCAGGGAGTGGACGTTGATCCACGGGCGGCCGTTCACCGTCTCGACCGACAGCGGCGCGCCCGACGGCGTATAGACCGAGGCGCGATAGGCGGCTTCCAGGTTCTGGGCCGTGGCCGGTTGCGGCGACAGGGTGAAGTCGCGGGTGCGGCGGCCGACTTGGAACTCGCAGGTTCCGGGCACGCCCGTGGTCATCGGGTTGTTGCGGTTCCACAGCAGATAGGGCGCGCTGCGGACGCGGCCGGCCTCGGTCGTCAGGTCGCCCTCGAACTGATCCAGCTTGGCCTTGGCCAGATCTTCGATCGGCTCGGCGTTGCAGCTCTTGAGCACGGCGCCCAGCGGCGGCGCGCCGCGCACGCCGTCCTGAACATAGGAGACGACGTACTGACCATTGCGCCAGGCTGTGGCCACGCCCGGCCAGCTGGTGGCGAAGAACGGACCCAGGCCCTCATAGGTCGGTCGGGCGGCGATGTTCGAATCGCGGAAGCCGTTGGCGTACCAGCGCAGCAGATAGGCGTGGCTGTCGCCGCTGTTGACCTGACCGGCCTTGGCCTGGGCCTGCTGCAGGCCCGTGTCCAGCCAGGCGCGGAAGGGGGCGCTGGCGTCGCCCGGCACCACGGCGGCGGGATGATTGTCGCGCAGGGCCGTGTGCATGGCCTGAAGGTCTTGCCGCGCCAGATCGCTGAAATTCTGAGCCGAAGCGGCCGAGGCGGCGAAGCTCAGGGCCAGTACGGCCGCCGAAGCGGAAAGCAGGCGTTGCATAGGGGTTTCTCCCGGTCCGTCAAAGTGCGGTTTGGGCGTGTTTTAGACCCATTAACGGCGCCGTCGCCACCCCTGTCGCGAATTGTGCAGCTTCTGACGGCGCGGCGTTTACGCGCGCCCGTTTCCTGACTAGGCCATGAAATCCGCAGGCGCAAAAGGCGCTGAATGCCGCGTGATTCCGAATGACCGCCCTGGCCGATCTTTTTTTGAACTCCACGGGACGTATCGGCCGGGTCCGTTTTTTCCTGAGCGCAGCGTGTCTGATCTGCGTCTGGATTGCGGCGGATATCCTGGCGCCGACGCCAGGCTGGCTTCACGCCCTGATCGCCGCCGCCCTGCTCTACAGCGGCTTCTGCGTCCTGTCCCAACGCCTGCATGACCGGGGCCGTTCAGGGTGGTGGAGCGGGCCGATCCTGCTGGCCTTCGCCCTGGCGTGGCCGCAACCGCTGACGCTTCTGGATTGGGTCGCGACGGCCGCGCTCGCGCTCGTCGCCTTCGACCTCACGGTCCTGCCGGGTCAGAAGGCGTTCAACCGCTACGGCGCCGCCCCCGGCGCCCGCCGTCAGAGCGGCGCGACGCCCGCCTGAACCGACCCGAACACATGCTGGAAGGACGACTTCAACGCATCGTCCGCCTCATCCATCGTCGCCAGCACGCCCAGATCGACCAGGCTGGTCACGCCGTGTTCGGTGATGCCGCACGGCACGATGCCGCCGAAATGGTCCAGATCCGGCTCCACGTTCAAGCTGATGCCGTGGAAGCTGACCCATTTGCGAACCTTGACGCCGATGGCGGCGATCTTGTCTTCACGGCTCCAGCCCGCGCCCTTGCGCTCGACCCACACGCCGACGCGCCCCTCGCGCATTCCCGCCTCGACGCCGAAGCGGTCCAGGGCGCCGATGATCCAGTCCTCCAGCCCGTGAACAAAGCCGCGCACGTCCTTGCCGCGCCGGTTCAGGTCCAGCATCACATAGGCCACGCGCTGGCCCGGTCCGTGATAGGTGAACTGCCCGCCCCGCCCCGTCCGGTGAACCGGAAAGCGATCCGGCGCCAGCAGGTCGTCGTCCTTGGCCGAGACCCCGGCGGTATAGAGCGGCGGGTGTTCCAGCAGCCAGACCAGTTCCTCGGCCTCTCCGGCGGCGATGGCCGCGACGCGCGCCTCCATGGCGGCCTCGGCGGCGGCGTAGTCGACATAGCCGGACGACAGCGCCCATTCGACAGGGCGGCCGTCCTCGCGAAACAGGCGGCGTTGGGAAGAGTTTAACGGGTCGGCAAGCATGATGCCCTCAATGTGGGGCCTAACGCGGCGGCGCAAGGGCCGCCCGTTGATTTGCGAGTATCGTCTTGAGCCAGATCGAAGCCGTCGATGTCGAGATTTCGGTCGTGCTGGGCCGTTCGGTCCTGCCGATGCAGCAACTGCTGCGCATGGGCCGTGGCGCGGTTATCCCGCTGGACGCCTCGGAAAAGGACGAGGTCTGGATCCTGGCCAACAATCATCCGGTCGCGCGCGGCGAGATCGAAATCCGCGACGACCGCATCGCCATCACGGTGACGCGCCCGGCGGATGTGTATGACTTCATGGCTGGGGCCGCCTGAGCCATCCCTCTCCCGGCGGGAGAGGGCTTGAGCCTCCAAGAGCGAAGCGATTGGCTAAGGCGAAAGGGTGAGGGGCTTGTCCTGTCATTCGGCGTAAGCCGTCGCGCAACGGCCTTTCGGCCGACTTCACCCTCGAACCCTCACCCTTTCGCGCAAGAACGATCGCTACGCTCTCGTGCGCTCAAGCCCTCTCCCATCAGGAGAGGGAATTTCGCCTGTTCCGCAAAACGCTCTTTTCTTTCCGTCAGCTCTCCGCTATTGCCCGCCCTCCGATGCGAGCGGTCGTGGCGGAATTGGTAGACGCGCAGCGTTGAGGTCGCTGTGGGGCAACCCGTGGAAGTTCGAGTCTTCTCGACCGCACCATCTGATCTGACAGGGCGAATCTCGGCTAGATAGGCTGAAATCATCTCAGAGGAGGCAGATACGTGACCCACACGGACCTTGCCCCTCTGCGCCCCGAAGACCCCCATCTCGAAGACGATGATCACGCCGCTCTCGGCGAAGACTACGCCCTGACGGCGGCCTTCGTCGAAAAGGTCGTGGACGCCGCGGACGACGGCGACGGCATGCGTCTGCGCGGCTTGCTGGAAGACCTGCACCCCGCCGACGTCGCCGATCTGATGGGCTTCCTGACCGCCGAGCACCGCTCGGTCGTGGTCCAGTGGCTGCCGCCCGAACTGCTGGCGGAATCCCTGCCCGAGATGGACGACGGCATCCGCGAGAAGGTGCTGGAGCACGTCCCCTCCGCCACCCTGGCCGAAGCCCTCCAGGAACTGGATTCGGACGACGCCGCCTCGGTCGTCGAAGACCTGGAGGACGACCAGCGCGAGCGCGTGCTGGCCGCCATGCCCGAGGTCGAGCGCGCCGCCATCGAATCCTCGCTGGGCTACGCCGAGGATTCGGCCGGCCGTCTGATGCAGCGCGAGTTCATGGCCGCGCCGCAGTTCTGGAACGTCGGCGACACCATCGACCACGTCCGCGCCCAGGGCGACGACCTGCCCGAGCTGTTCTTCGACATCTATGTGGTCGATCCGATGAATCGGCCGGTCGGCGGCGTCGCCATCAGCCGCATGCTGCGCAGCCCGCGCGCCACGCCCCTGATTGAGCTGATGGAGCCGGTCAACGCCATCGAAGTGGACGTCGACCAGGAAGAAGTCGCCTACATCTTCGAGAAATACCACCTGATCTCCGCCCCCGTGGTCGACACGGGCGGGCGGCTGGTCGGCCAACTGACCGTCGATGACGTCGTCAACATCATTCAGGAAGAGAACCGCGAGGACATCCTGCGCCTGGCCGGCGTCGCCGACGAGGATCGCTCGTCCAGCGTGTTCGAAATCGTGCGCGGCCGCGTGCCGTGGCTGGGCATCAACCTGTTCACGGCCATGCTGGGCGCCAGCGTCATCGCCCTGTTCGAAGGCACCATCCAGCAGATCGTGGCTCTGGCCGTGCTGATGCCCATCGTCTCGGCCATCGGCGGCAACGCCGGGACGCAGGCCCTGACCGTCACCGTGCGCGCCCTGGCGACGCGCGAGCTGAACGCCTCCAACGCCCTCAGAACCTTCTGGCGCGAGATGGCCGTCGGCCTGGCCAACGGCTTCGTCCTGGCGCCGCTGATCGGTCTGGCGGCGGGCTTCTGGTTCCAGGACTGGCGCATCGGCGCCGTCATCGCGGCGGCCATGATCCTGAACCTGCTGGTCGCGGCCAGCGTCGGCGTGCTGACCCCGCTGACCCTGTCGAAGCTGAAGTTCGACCCGGCCGTGTCCTCGGCCGTGTTCGTGACGGCGACGACCGACTTCTTCGGCTTCCTGATCTTCCTCGGCCTGGCGACCATCGTCCTGCTGTAAATCTGACCTGAAACGGCCCCGCCGATTTCGGAACGAGGCTTGCTCCGCCCCAGCCAGGGCGAGAACGCCCGTTTCGAATTGGGTCAATCCGTGTCCGCAGCCGCGCCGCAACGCCGCAAGGTCTCTCGAGAAGGCCTTCTGCTGATCAAGAGCTTCGAGGGCTTCCGCCCGCGCACCGTGCTGCGCCGCGACGGCACGCCCGTCATCGGCTACGGCCACGCCCGCTCGGCCCGCCCCGGAGCCGTGGTCAGCGAGGCCGAGGCCGAACTGCTGCTGCAATACGACCTGATGCCGATCGTCGCCCTGCTGAACGAGCGCGTGCGCCTGCCGCTGAACCAGCATCAGTTCGACGCCCTGGCCAGCTTCATCTTCTCCATCGGTCTTGAGCGATTCCAGGGCTCGGACGTCCAGGCCAAGCTGGACGCCAACGCGCCGACCGAGGCCGCCGTCGCCCTGTCCGCCTGGCCCGAGCGCGCCTCGCCGCCGGTCGACGCCCTGTATCGCCGCCGCTCGGCCGAGCGCGCCCTGTTCGACACCGCGCCGGACCTGCCAGCCCCGCTGGACGCCCTGCTGACCGCGCCCGTGCGCGGCCCAGGCGCCGCAGAGCCGCCCGTCGACGCCCCCCCGCCAAGCGTGCCCGTCATGCGTCATGAGAAACGCGCCGCGCCGACAGCGGGCGATTCAGCCCTGGGCGACCGAGGCGCGGTCCTCTTCATTGGCGGGATCGGCGCCCTGGCCTTCCTGGCGGGAATCGCCGCCTTCGGGCGCGCGCTGAGCGCCCCTGCCTCGGACGACGCCACAGTGCTGATAGGCGCAGGTCTCGCTACGGCCGGCCTAGTCTTCATCGGCGTGGCGGCCTGGAGTTTCCTGCGCGGCAAGAACATGCCCGCAGAGCAGAAACAGTCGCACTGACAGCAGTCTTTGCGAAGCTCGCGCGCGATGCTACGCCTTGCGGCATGAGCATTCCCTTCGCGCCCCAATCCATGGAATTCGGCCTCGGCGAGACCGCTGACGCCATCCGCGACACCACCGCCCGCTGGGCCGCCGAACGGCTGGCCCCCCGCGCCGCCGAAATCGACGAGAAAAACGCGTTCGCCCGCGACCTGTGGCCCGAGATGGGCGAGCTGGGCCTGCACGGCATCACCGTCGAGGAAGAGTTCGGCGGCCTCGGCCTCGGCTACCTCGAACACGTCGTGGCGATGGAGGAAGTCTCCCGCGCCTCGGCCTCGATCGGCCTGAGCTACGGCGCTCACTCCAACCTGTGCGTCAACCAGATCCGCCGCTGGGGCACGCCCGAGCAGAAGACGAAATACCTGCCCAAGCTGATCTCGGGCGAGCACGTCGGCTCCCTGGCCATGTCCGAGGCCGGCTCGGGTTCGGACGTCATGTCCATGCGCACCCGCGCCGAGAAGAAGGGCGACCGCTACGTCCTGAACGGCACGAAGTTCTGGATCACCAACGCCCCCTCGGCCGACACCCTGGTCGTCTATGCCCGCACGGGCGAAGGCAACGGCGGCGTCACCGCCTTCCTGATCGAAAAGGGCATGAAGGGCTTCAGCGTCTCCAAGAAGCTGGACAAGATGGGCATGCGCGGCTCGGACACGGCCGAGCTGGTGTTCGAGGATTGCGAAGTCCCCGAAGAGAACATCATGGGCGGCGAAGGCCGCGGCGCGGCCGTGCTGATGAGCGGCCTGGACTACGAGCGCGCCGTCCTGTCGGCCGGTCCGCTGGGCATCATGCAGGCCGCCCTGGACGTGGTTCTGCCCTACGTCCGCGACCGCAAGCAGTTCGGCAAGGCCATCGGCAGCTTCCAGCTGATGCAGGCCAAGGTGGCCGACATGTACGTCGCCCTGAACAGCGCCCGCGCCTATGTCTATGCCGTGGCCCGCGCCTGCGACCAGGGCAAGACCACCCGCTACGACGCGGCGGGCGCCATCCTGCTGGCCTCCGAGAACGCGGTGAAGGTCTCGCTGGAGGCCGTCCAGGCCCTAGGCGGCGCCGGCTACACCAAGGAATGGCCGGTCGAGCGTCTGGTCCGCGACGCCAAGCTCTACGACATCGGCGCCGGCACCAACGAAATCCGCCGCTTCCTGATCGGCCGCGAACTGCTGGGAAGCTGATGTGATCGGACGGGGGCCTTTGCTGGGCGGCCTGGGCGCGCTTTTCGCCTCCGCCGCCTGGGCTCAGGCCCCCGCCCCTCTTCTCGATCAGGCCGCCTTGACGGCGCAGGCTGAGCGCGTCGAACGCCACGCAGACGCGCTCAGCCGCCTGTGGCCCGGATACTGGCCGCAAACCCAACCCTTCATCCTCTATGCGCCGAACGTCGGCGCCGTCTTCGGCGGCGATCGCCTGCCCGACACGCCCCGCTTCAGGCCTGGCCGGCTAGAGGGCGCTGAATTCCACTTCGTCCTGGATTATCCGTCCGGCCGCCCGGACACTGTCCTGCTGCGCCCCGACGGCCCCGACGACGACCTGTCGACCCTGTTCCACGAACAGTTCCACGACTACCAGAACACGGCCTTCCGCTGGATGTCGGGCGACGGGCATCAGGAATTCGTCGATCTGAATGCGATTTCCGACCTGGCCGGATTCATCGCCGCCCTGGATCTGGAGCGCCTCGTACTGCAAGCCGCCTTGCTAGAGCCTGACGCGACCGCCCGGCGACGTCTGGCGCGAACCTATCTGGCGCTCAGGTCAGCACGAAGCGCCGAGCTTCCCTCCGAAATCCTGGCGGTGCAGCAACAAAGAGAGTGGTCAGAAGGCACGGCCGAGTTCATCGGCCTGCAGGCCGGCAACCTGATCGCCGATCGCCCCGACGAGGCCCTGCCCCGCGCCATCGCCAGGAATCTCGGCGTTCCGGGCGATAACGACATGAGCCTGGTTTCCGAGCTGTTCCGCTGGCGCGCCTATCCCGTCGGCGCCGCCCTGACATGGCTGCTTGCTGACCTCGACGCGGACCAGTGGCGAACGCATATCAGCCGAGGCGTCCCGCTGGACGTTCTTCTGCGCCAGACCATCGGCGAAGGTTCGCATGAGGATGTCTCGGCCGCCGCCGCGCGCTTCGACCTTCCCGCGCTCAAGGCTCAGGCCGCCGAACGACTGAACCAGGCGCCCAAAGGCGTCACGAGCCGCGAAGCCTTCCTGGACCAGGCTCCCCACTGGCTGGTCCTCGAACTGAAGGCGCCCGGCGTTCGCGGCAAGGACGTCCAGTTGTCTTTTTCAGCGGGAGCGATGACCCCGCTGGCCGACGGCGGCATCGCCCTGCCCCGCGGCACGGTGGTCATGGAGGCTCCGGGTTTCGCGCTGAAGAGCGAAGGAGTCCCGGCCCTGATTGATGTCCCCACAGGCGTGGTCGCGGAAGGCATGACCATCCACACCGTCACGCTACCTGTTTCATTGGCCGAACTGCGCGAGTTTCGCGCCGGCGAAACGATCCTTCTCGAAAACCAGGACTTGTCGCTGCACATCACCGCGCCGGGCGAAATCCATCAGCAAGCCGGCCAGACCCGGATCAGCCTGACCCTGCCCCAGGAACCTTAAAGCGAGCGGAAGGTTGCCCTTCATTCGAAGGAGATCGTCGTCATGCCCGCCAAATCCGCCGCCCAGCAGAAAGCCGCCGGAGCCGCCCTGTCGGCCAAGCGCGGCGATACGCCAAAATCCAAGCTCAAAGGCGCGTCGAAATCCATGATGGAATCGATGACCGAAAAACAGCTGGAAGAGTTCGCCCACACCCGGCGCAAGGGCAAACCCGAGCACGTTGCAAAACAATAGACGTTCCACCACGCCTCAGGGATGGCGCACGGTTCGCAGCACCCCTAACTTGACGGACCTTCGCTCCCTGAGTCTCGCCTGATGACGCCTGTTTCCACGCCGCCGCCCGATGAAGGGCGGACCTTCTCCGACGTGCTGGAGCGCCTGGGTCAGGGCCAATCCGACAAATTGTCTCTTCGCGAAATGGTCGAAGCCTTTGGCGAGCGCGGTTTCGGCGCCGTCATCCTGATGCTGGCGCTGATGGCGCTGGTGCCCTGGCCGCCTGGAGGCAAGGCCGTGTTTTCCGTGCCCATCATCCTGATCGCCGCCGAGTTGGCGCTGCAACGCGAGAAGGTCTGGCTGCCTCGATGGCTGTTGAATCTGTCGGTCAACCGCAACTCCTATCGATCCGCCGCCGACAAGATTCTGCCGCGCCTGCGCCGGGTCGAACGGTTGACTCGCCCGCGTTGGCCCGCGTTGACGGGCGAGGTCGCCGATGTGGTCATCGGCCTGATCTGCATTCTGCTGGCGCTCATGATGGCCCTGCCGGTGCCGTTCGGCGACGCCCTGCCCGGTCTGACCCTGGCCCTGTTCGGCCTGGGAATCATCCAGCGCGACGGCGCCTTCATCCTGGCCGGCTTCTTCGGCACGGCCGTCTGCGGGATCTATCTGGCCCTGGTGTGGACGACGGTGGTCGCCGTCGTCGCCGGCATCGCCGAATGGGCGACCAACCTCTTCTAGGTTCAGCCCGCGTCGGTCTGGCCGCTGAGGCCCTGCATGATCATGCGGTTGATGTCGATCAGCGTCGAGAAGTCGTCCTCGCCCCGCATGACCTCGGAGGTGTTGCGGTTGACGAACAGGCTCAGGGAAATGAACTGCGCCCGCATCGCCTGGGGCATGGCGTTGTCGGGGTCCGAGCAGGCCGTCGCCAGCGTCGACCACAGGCGGCGGTTCCAGTCCAGGGCGTCCATCCGCCCGGCGACATCCGACTTGTCCAGGGTCGAGGCGTGCATAAGGGCGCGCGTCACCTGGCCGAACAGCCGGTATTCCATTTCACGCGGTGATTCAGCCCGCGTCGCCGCCGTCTTGTACGCCTGAAGCGACATTGCCGAGCCTTTGGTCTTCGTAATCAACGATTGTGCGAGCGCCCATCAGGGCCTTGTAATACTGGCGCGCCAGCACGTGCTTGGAGCAGGCGACGCATTCGGTCAGGATGTCCGGATTGCGGACCGCCCCCATGAACTCCGTCAGGCGCAGCGCGAATTCATCATAGAATTTGGGCGCTTCCGACTCATCCAGATACATCATCATGACGGGGAAATAGATGCGGCGCGCAGGCGTGGTCACGTCCTCGGGCTGCATGATGTCTTTCTCGCGCAGGACGCTGGCCTTGTTCTGCAGGACCAGCACGCCGCGACGGTCGCCGTTCTGCACGACGGCCCCGTTCAGCACGAATTTCTCGCCGGGCTTCAGCGACAGTTTCAGAGGCAAGGGAAGGTCTCCGTGGCGCCGCCCTCACCGTGACGGCCGGCCGCTGAAGAACTGTAAAGCGACGTGGTTAACCATCCCTTCA
This sequence comes from Brevundimonas sp. 357, assembly GCF_003938605.1. Classification (GTDB taxonomy): domain Bacteria; phylum Pseudomonadota; class Alphaproteobacteria; order Caulobacterales; family Caulobacteraceae; genus Brevundimonas. Next base: position 22,152 of record NZ_RHWX01000018.1, read on the forward strand.
CTTCAGGGGCTTCCCAGCGTCACGTTCGCACAGACGGGAACGCCCCGCCCAGCAGAGCCGTTGACCTTTCGGAAGGGAGACGACGATGGCAGGACCGGAATTCGAAGCCGACGGGCAGGACCAGGCCGAGGTCTATGACGAGACCCATCTGGACGATGAAGGCGACGGCGATCTGTCGTTCGACGAAGCCGACGACGTGCTGGACGTCACCCAGTTGGACGGGGACGCCGACGCCGAACCTTTTGACGAGGACGACGCCGATCTGGACGCCGACCTGGCGCTGGACGGGATAGAGGCTGAGGCCGACGCCCTGCTGGGCGTCAACGGCGTGCGGCTGAACGAGACGGACGGCGACGGCGGCACGGCCTCGGGCGCGAACGAGATCGAGCTGGTTTACGCCGGCTTGATGCGCAACCAGCGCGGCGCTCAGGCCAGCGCCGCCCACTGGGAAGCCAAGCGCCTCTCTGACGACGACATCGAGGATCTGGGCTACGGCCCTGAGCAATGAGGGATTCCATGACCGAACATCATCCGACCAAGGCCCAGGAAGACGCCGACCCGAACACCCCCCCGGTCAAGCGCGCTCCCCACGAACACGGCAAGCCCGACCAGTTGAAGGACAAGGAAAAGGACGCCGAGAACCGCCAGGAAGCCCTGATCGACGAAGGCGTCGAGGAGACCTTTCCCGCCAGCGACCCGGTATCGGCCAAGCGCATCACCTGATCCTGCCGCCTGTTCACGCGCATCTCTTTAAGCTACCTGCTCCTTTCCCCCGGAATGGAGCAGGTTTCGCATGAGCCGGTTCGAAGGCACGTCCAACTACATCGCCACAGACGACCTGAAGGTCGCCGTCAATGCCGCCGTGGCGCTGGAGCGGCCGCTGCTGATCAAGGGCGAGCCGGGCACCGGCAAGACGGTTCTGGCCTATGAACTGGCCCGCGCGCTGAACGCGCCGCTGATCACCTGGCACGTCAAATCAACCACCAAGGCCCACAACGGCCTGTATGAATACGACGCCGTCAGCCGCCTGCGCGACAGCCAGCTGGGCGACGAACGGGTCCACGACGTCCGCAATTATCTGAAGAAGGGCAAGCTGTGGGAGGCCTTCACCGCACCCGCCCGCCCTGTCCTCCTGATCGACGAGATCGACAAGGCCGACATCGAGTTCCCCAACGACCTGCTGCAGGAACTCGACCGCATGGAGTTCTACGTCCAGGAAACGGACGAGACGATCCGGGCCGAGATCCGCCCGGTCGTCGTCATCACCTCGAACAATGAGAAGGAGTTGCCGGACGCCTTCCTGCGCCGCTGCTTCTTCCACTACATCCGCTTCCCCGACGCCGAGACGATGCAGGACATCGTCGAGGTCCACTTCCCCGGCATCAAGCCGCGCCTGGTCTCCGAGGCGCTGAAGACCTTCTACGAGATCCGCGACACGCCGGGCCTGAAGAAGAAACCCTCGACGTCCGAACTGCTGGACTGGCTGAAGCTGTTGCTGGTCGACGACGTGGCGCCGGAGACCCTGCGCGAAAAGACGCCGGGCAAGCTGATCCCGCCGCTGCACGGCGCCCTGCTGAAGAATGAGCAGGACGTGCATCTGTTCGAACGCCTGGCCTTCATGGCCCGCCGCGACGGCGCCCGTCCCGGCGGCTGATTTCAGCCGCTTTCCCGTCGTCTTTCGATTACCGCGATTTCACTGGTCCCGCCGCGCTTATGGCGCACAATCGGGACCTGGAGTGGAGCCGACCATGCAACAGATCACCTGGCCTGTTATCGCTTTGGCGCTGATGGCCGCCGCCTGCGACAACTCCGGCACGGTGCGCATCACCACCTCCTCGACCTCGGATTCGTCCGGCGTGCTGAAAGTGGTCGACGCCCTGCAATGCCCCCAGACCCAGGGCGTGCTGACGCGCAAGGGTTCGGCCCGCGCCGACGGCTCCTGCGTCTATAGCGGCCCGCGCGGCTCGGAAGTCGTCCTGCGCCTGGTCCAACTGGACGGCCGTTCGGCGCAGAACGCCCTGAAACCCTTCGAGACCCGTCTCGCCGCCGAATTGCCCGAGGCCATGGCCCAGGTCGAAGCCGAGAACGCCCGCGCCGAAGCCGACGCCGCCAGGGCTGAGGCCGACGTCGCCAGGGCCGAGGCGGACGCGGCTCGCGCCGAGGCCGACGCCTCTCGCGCTGCGGCCGAAGCCGCTTCCGGCGACTCCGCCCAAATCAGCGCGCCCGGCGTGCGCGTCGACGCCCAGGGCGACAAGGCCACGGTCCGCCTGCCGGGCATGCGCATCGACGCCGACGGCGACCGCGCCAATATCCGCATCGGCGGCCTGACCATCCGCGCCGACGACAAGTCGAGCCGCGTCGACGTCTCGTCCGGAGACGACGCCGTGAAAATCGAAGCGACCGACGGCGCCGCCCGCATTCGCACCAGCGCCGCCGGCGAGTCCGTCCGTTCGACCTTCCTGATGACGGCGAACGAACCCTCGGCCAGCGGCTGGCGCACCGTGGGGTATGAGGCGCGCGGCCCGGTCGGCGGCCCCATCGTCGTCGCCACCGTCCGCAGCAAGGACCGCGACCCGGACCGCCTGTTCGACGCGGCCAAGGCGTTGGTGACGCTCAACGTCGGCGATTAACCCCCATCTATCGCAACGGCCGCCCTTGATCGCGCGTTCGGTCTGAGTCACCAGCCTGAGCATGCGCAGCATCAAGACCTTGGCCGAAGAAATCGAAGACGCCGGCCCCGCGCCCCGAGTCCGCAAACCCAAGCCGCCTCGCGCCTGGCAACGCATGTTGTCCGGCCGCCGCCTGGACCTGCTGGACCCCTCGCCGTTCGATATCGAGATCGAGGACATCGCCCACGGTCTGGCCCGCGTCGCCCGCTGGAACGGCCAGACGATCGGCGAGCACGCCTTCTCGGTCGCCCAGCACTCGCTGGTGGTCGAAGAGATCGCCGCCCACATCCGGCCGGGGCTGGAGCCGAAATGGCGCCTGGCCGCCCTGCTGCACGACGCCTCGGAATACGTCATCGGCGACATGATCTCGCCGTTCAAATCGGCCCTGGGCGCCGGCTACAAGGATTTCGAGGCCCGGCTGGAAGCCGCCATCCACGTCCGCTTCCAACTGCCGCCCAAGACGCCGCAGACGATCAAGTCCCTGATCAAGAAGGCCGACAAGGCCTGCGCCTTCTATGAGGCGACCCAGTTGGCCGGCTTCACCCGCCGCGAGTCGCTGCAGATCTTCGGCGCCCCGCCGCCCGGCTATGATCTGATCATCGAGCCCCAGCCTGCGGCCATCGCCCAGCAGCGCTATCTGGACCGCTATCGCGTTTTGGCCGAAGCTGTCGGCATCCTGCCCGGCGCCGACGCCTGGCACACGGAATAGGACGCGCATGACGCAGGGGGGCGAACAGGGCGTGCGAATCGGCCTGTCGGCCGTGGTCATCGCCCTGCGCGACCGTCAGGCCGTGGTGCTGACCACCCATGCGGCGGACGGAGCGTCCGCCCTGCCTTTCGGTCCTTTCGATCCGGCTCGAGATCGCACGTTCGAGTTGGCTCTGCGCGCCTTCGTCACCGAACAGACCGGCTTCCCCCTCGGCTTCGTCGAGCAGCTCTACACCTTCGGCGACGCCGGTCGCGCCTCGCCCCGCGCCACGCCGGGTCCAGAGCGCGCGCGCGAGGTCTCGGTCGGCTATCTCGCCCTGACCGCCGAAGCGCCCGAGGCCCCGGGCCTGGACGCCGCCTGGACGCCCGTCTTCGACATCTTCCCTTGGGAGGACTGGCGTCAGGGACGCCCCCCCATCCTGGCCAGCCTGTGCTCGGACCTGGCCGAATGGGCCGGAGACGACGCCGTCCGACGCGGCCGCGCCGATTCCCTATTCGCCCTCTCGCCCGACGCGCGCTGGAACGAGGAGCGCGTGCTGGAACGCTACGAACTGCTCTACGAAGCGGGCCTTGTCGCAGAATCCGCCCGCGATCACGACCGGCCGATCCCCGCTCCCCTGGGCGACCTGTCCATGACCTCCGACCACCGCCGTATCGTCGCCACCGGGCTGGGCCGGTTGCGCTCGAAGCTCAAGTACCGCCCGGTCCTGTTCGATCTGACGCCCCTGACCTTCACCCTGTCCGCCCTGCAGAACGCTGCCGAGGCGGTGGCGGGCCTATCGCTGCACAAGCAGAACTTCCGACGCGGCGTCGAGCGCACCGGCCTGGTCCAGCCCACGGGCGTTCTCGCCAGCGACACCGGCGGCCGTCCGGCCGAACTTTTCCGCTACATCGGCCCCGAACCGGCAGGCGGTGCGCCCTCGGGTCTGACCCTGCCCGGACAGCGTTGAAGCGCCAGTCGATTTTCTTCGACATACCGCTTGCAGCCCGGGACGGCTTTCATTACAGAAGCCGCTCGCTCAGCCCCATTAGGGACTACCGACCCGCGGAGAGGTGGCAGAGTGGTTGAATGTACCGCACTCGAAATGCGGCGTACGTGGAAGCGTACCGGGGGTTCGAATCCCCCCCTCTCCGCCACTTCGGAACAAAACCGGGAACGCCGATTCCCGCCGATTTCCCTCCCTTGGCGGCTACCAGCGTCCTCAACAGGACGTTTTTGCTTCCTTTGATGTAGATCGCGTCGTCTGCGACCTCGACGTGTTGGGCGAAGGCCCGGACGTGTTCCCGCCGATAGCCGCCCTTTCCAAGCCGCAGTCGGGTGCGTGCTTCGCTCGCCAGTTCCCGCACGGCTGCCCCGGTGAGGCGCTGGTGGGTAGAGCTTGCGAGCATGGCTTCGATCCGCGTGGCATCGGCCCGCGCCTGATCCCGAAGCGCCGTGAGGCCCGCGATGCGCTCGCCAAGGGAAGACTCGGCCGGGTCGAGCGAACCGGCTTCAATGGCATCGTAGAGGCGCTTGAGGCGGTTGTCGGCCTCGGCCGCGCGATGGTTCAACTCGGCAATATGCTGGCTGCGCCGCTCGACGCCTTCCTGCCGGCGATCCAGAAGCGAGGCGAGAACGTCTTCGATCCGCTCGGGGTCGAGAAGCCTTTCCTCGATATGCGTCACCACCATGCGGTCGAGCTTATCCATCGGGATCGCGCGGCCCTTGCAGCCTGTGTCGCCCTGCCGTGCCCGAATCGAGCAAGCATAGTAGCGATACCGGCCGTTCTTGCCGGTGCGCAGCGTCATTGCGCCTCCGCAATTGCCGCAATGGCAGATGCCGGTCAGCAGGTTCGGGCCGCTGACGACGCGCGGCGGCGTCACCTTCGGATTGTTGACCTTCAAGCGATTCTGCACGGCCTCGAATATCTCAAGGTCGATCAGCGGCGGCACGGCGACGGTGACGATTTCCTCCTCCGGCTTCACCACGCCCTTATTGGAGCGGCGATTGAAGCGATGCTCGCCGATATAGGTGCGCCGGGTCAGGACACGGTGAAGCTGGCCGATGCCCCAACGCCCGCCGTTGCGGGTAAACATGCGGTGCTTGTTCAGGTGATTGACGATGTTCTTGACGCCCATGGGGCCGGACGTGCCGTCGCCTTCCGATGCAAGGCGGAAAATCAGCCGCACGGTGTCGGCATGGAGCGGGTCGATCTCCAGCTTCTTCTTCATCTTCGCGCCGCGCTGCTCGGCATCGACGACACGGTAGCCGATGGGCGGCAGGGAGCCGTTCCAGAAGCCTTGCCGGGCGTTCTCCTTCAAGGCGCGCATGACGTGCTTGCCGTTCTCCTTCGACTGGTATTCGTCGAACAGCGCCATGATCTGCCGCATCATGACGTGCATGGGGTCGTCGCCCATCTCCTGCGTGATGGACACCAGCTTGACGCCGTTCTTGGCGAGCTTCCTGACGTTGAACTCCAGCTCGAAGTGATCGCGGAAGAACCGGCTGAACGAATGGACCACGACGACATCGAAGGGCGCGGGCTTGGACGTGCCGGCCTCGATCATCCGTTGGAACTCGGGGCGGCGGTCATTGGTGGCCGAAGCGCCGGCTTCCACGAAGGTTTCGACAAGCTGGTAGCCGCGCGAGACACAATAAGCCTCGCCCTGCTTGCGCTGGTCGGGGATCGACACGTCATGCTCGGCCTGCCGCGTGGTGGAAACGCGCAGGTAGAGCGCGGCGCGCAGCGCAACATGGGGACTTTGCATATTCATGACCGGACTCCTTCCGCCGTGCGACGTTCTATCAGCGGCAATTCCAGCTCCACGCGGTCATGCAGCACCTTAGGGACGAGCTTCTGGCCCTCGCCGGGGTCCATACGGATCAGGCCGTAGCTCGCCATCTTCTTGAGGGTTCGGGACAGGTTAGGCTTCGCCCGTCCCGTGATCCGCGACAGTTCCTCCAGCGAACCGGGTGACTGCTCGTCGATGACGCGCAGCAACTCGCGGTTCCCGCTCGAAAGGAGCTGCGCGAAGGATTCCATGGATGTGAACCACACCTTCGGATCGTCGGGTGCGGGCTTTTCCTCGCCTTTGGCGATCCGCATGGTGCGCGCCTTCATCTCGTCGTAGTCGGCAATCCCGACTTTCAATGTGGTCATGTTACGCCTCGTTCCTTCAACACCGCGTCCGCCGCCTGCCAGAAGTCGGCCAGCAGCGTGGCCGCATCCTCGTAGGCGTAGGGCTTCACGGTCTGGAGGCGATGCCGGTGGTCCATCGGCTCGCCCCGCCTTCCTCGGCCGACCGGATGGGCGTTATCGAATCCGACCAACCGTTCGCCCGAAGGCCCGTGAAGCGTGAGCGAATAATCGAGGCCGTGCGGCTTTTCCGGCGAGGCCGGAACGCGGGTGACGACGAACTTCACCCAATGGCCGCCCTCGGGATCGACAACGAGCACCTGTCCGTCGAGGTCCAGAAGCGTGTCGAGGCTCGGGTCACGATCCTCGCTCATGGCTTAGTGTTATCATCGGAGGATAACCGTTGCAAGTCCTGATTGCCAGGATCGTCGATTGGGCCGAACAGTCGGTCGAGCACGTCACCGAAATACCGCTCGAAGATTTGCAGTTCTTCCTCGGTGATCGGCACCTTCTCGGGCCAGTCGTCGAAGACAGGCAACGACACCACATCGACGATGCGAAGCGGCGACCTGCGGCGCTCCCGGCCGTCCGGCGTAGGTTCGTCGGCATAGTCGAAAAGATCGTCGGGAAGTGTCTCGGGGACCGGCTGTCGCGGTCGCCCTTTGCGGGCGCGACGGCGCTCTGCACACATGGAATCCTCCTTGGTTCTGGTGGATTCCGGGGCGCTGTAGGCCCCGGAATTGGGCGAACCATGGAGGGCAGTCGGCGGGCTGTAGCGTGCCGCATTTGCGTCTATGCGCTGGCGGCACCCCTGCCGGGATGGGACTCAGTTGGCGGCTCGCCGTGCCTTGGCGAAGCCGCGATCCGTGGCGATGAACCGCTCCAGCATGGGCACGATGAGCCTGACGGGATCGGCGACGGGCTGGCCGCTCTCGCGGGCCAGCACCTCGGCATAGGCGGTCAGATCGCGGTGAAGCGGCGCGGGTAGCTCCACCGTCACCTTCACGGGCTTGTCGTCGGGAAGCGGGCCGAGTTTCAGCTTGGTCATGGTCAACCTCCTGCCGGCTCAAATACAAGGTCGCGGGTGACGATGATCCTGACCGGGAAGCCGGGCCGGATGGTGAGAGTCGGCGCAACCTGCAACTGGCGCTGCACGATCTGCTGGCCCGCCTGATTGACGGTATCCTGCGCCCCGTCGCGGATAGCTCGAACAAGCCGGTCCTCGTCGCTGGTCGCCAGCTCCGTGCCGACTGCGAGCAGCGTGGACAGCCCTGCGGCCTTCATCAGATCCCACCAATGGTAATCAACCCCGTCTTCCAGCCCGGCATAGCCGCTGGCGTCCGCGCCCGGCAGGCGCTCAAGGACGATGGAACGGCCACCGGGCAGGATCAGGCGATTCCACACCAAGAGCACCCTGCGCTGGCCGAAGGTCACGCCGTCATCGTATTGACCGATGATGCGCGTCCCTTGCGGGATCAGGAGCAGGCTGCCGGTCGGGCTGTCATAGACGTTCTCGGTCACTTGCGCCGTGATCTGGCCCGGCAGGTCCGAGCGGATGCCGGTGATGAGCGCGGCGGGGATCACGGCCCCGGCCTGAAGGATGTAGGGCGATGCCGGCGGCGCGACGCGATCCGGCGCGATGGTCTGCCGGTCCACGGGTCCGTTGAGGAAAGCCGCGTGCCGGTCTTGCGTCGCGGGCTGTCCGCCGAGGCCGAGTCCTGCAAGGCCGGGCATGGACGTTCCTGCCGGCGCTCCCGTGCGTGGGCCGGACTGGAAAAACACGTTGCTCAAGCGCGCGGCTTCTTCCTCGGCGCGGCGGCGTTCTTCTTCGGGATCGACGGCGGGCGTCGTCATGACGGGCGGCGCGACCGGCTGTCCCCTGTTCTGCGCGTCGAGGATCGGACGGCCGAGGTCGCCGGGCAGCGCCGGGCCGAGCACCGGCCCCGTATAGTCGCGCGGCAAGCCGGACAGGCCGTCCGCCGTTGGGCGGTTCTCGGTCGAATAGAGTTCTTCGCCTCCCGGCCCTGCATCGCGGATCTGGAGCGCGTAGATCAGTGCGCCGCCGATGCCGAGCAAGGCGACCGCGCCGACGCCTGCCAGCATCTTGCGAGACAGGCGGGTGACGCGCGGCGGTTCGGCGCGCAGGCGCATGGGCGCGATGGTGTCGCTGATGGTGTTGTCGGTCATGACGGGGAGCCTCCGGTCGCGCTGGCGGGCTGTGCGGCAGCGGCCTGCGTCGGGTTGATGCGAACGATCCTGACGACCTGCTGGCGGTTGCCGTTGCCAAGGCGCAGCTCGGCCGCGCCGAACAGGCGGTCCACGATCAGGACGTTCTGGTGGACTCGGCTGTTGACGATCTGCGGTTCGCCATTCGTGCCGAGCACGAAAATCGGCGGCATTTCGCCCTGCACGATCCCGGCCGGGAAGACGACATAGACGCGCCGGCCATCGTCGAACACGGAAGCCGGCCGCCATGGCGGGTTGTCGCCCTGCACGTGCAATGCATAGCGGTAGTTCCGCGCAGCCTCGGCCGGGATGATCGGTGCGGCTGGAACGGTGTGACGCTGGCCGGCAGGCGGTGCGGGATAGGCCCATGCGACGGCCGGCATGTAGAGTGATTCCCGCGCGCGCAACTCGATCATGTAGGTGCGCCGGTCGGTGGTGACGACAAGGTTGGTGGAAATGTCAGGTCGCGTCGGTTTCACGAGGATATGGACGCGGCGGTTCGCACCGCTGCCGCTCTCGGTGTCGCCTATGATCCAGCGGGCGGTGTCGCCGGCCGCAATCGGCCCCGCGCCTGTCAGGCTCTCGCCCGGCTCCAGCGCAATGGTCGTGATCTGCCCGACTGCGGCATAGACCTGATAGAGCGCGCCTTCCGACCACGGATAAATCTGGATTGCATTGTAGTAGCCTTCCCGGCGCGGCTCGACGCGGGCGGCTGCATTGGCGTTCTCGACGCGGCCGGCCGGCGTCCCTGCGGCGGTTCCTCCACGCGCGACGGTCCATGCAGGGGGCACACGCAAAGGCCGGGGCGTGTTATCGGTTGCCGCCGCCTGCACGGTTGGCAGCGGGGGTACGCTGGCGTCATAGCTGAATTGCGGCGTCCGGTTGGTGGCGCAGCCTGCGAGCATGGTGGCAGAAAGCAGCACGGCCGCGATTGTGGGGGTGCGGGTGATCGTCCTCATTGGCTCATCTCCCGCGACCACGAAATTGCGTTGACGTAGATGCCGAGCGGATTGGCGCGCAGCCGTTCGGCATCGCGCGGCGGCTGGATGGCGATGGTCAGGATCGCGGTCCATCGTTCCGTGCTGGAAAGCTGGCCGTTCTCGAAATGGCGTTCGGTCCACGCGACGCGGAAGCTGTTGGGGGACGCCCGGATGACGCTAGACACCTCGACGGCGACCTGTTGACGGCCGACCTTGGCGAAAGGATCATTGGCGCGGGCGTAGTCGTTGAGCGCCGCCGCCCCGCGATCCGTGGTCCATTCGTAGGCGCGAAGCCAGTTCTGGCGGACAATGATCGCGTCGGCCGGGATCGCGCGGACCTGCTCGATGAATCGGCCGAGATGGAAAGCGATCTGCGGGTCGGTCGGGCGATAATCGGCGGCGGCCGGCGCGACGGTCTGCGCCTGTCCAAGATTGTCCACCTGCACCACCCACGGCACCACGGTCCCGCGCGCGGATTGCCAGACCAGCGCCGAGGCGAAGCCGGCCGACAGGATCAGGGAACCGAAGGCCATATAACGCCAGTTCCTCGCCTGCACGCGGGCCGAGCCGATACGCTCGTCCCATGCCTGCGCGGCCTTCTGATAGGGCGTCTCGGGTTCCGGCGATTTGCCGTAGTGGGTTGCTGGTCGTTTGAAGATGCTCATGAGCGGTCACTTTCGGAAAGGTTGATGGAGGAACCGGAGCCGTGGCTGTCGCCGGAGCGCACCGCATGGGCGGCCATGGTCGTGCCGTGGTTCATGGCCTGCGAGCGCCGCATCCGTTGCGCCCATGCGGGCGGGCTGCCGGCCGGGCCGGATGCTGCTGCGGTGGGATCGGCGCTCGCGCCGCCGACCGTGCCTGCGGTGGATGAGCCGCCGGTCACACCGAAGGCGGCGCGTGCGCCACCGGAAAAGCTGGACTTGACGCTCTCGGTGGCTTTCGAGACGGCGCGCTTCAAGGGAGAGACGGCGGCCGAGCCTGCGGCGCGGGCAACACCACCAAGGCCGGAAGCAACACCGACCGCGCCGGACTGGCCGAGCGCGCCGACGCTATAGGCTGCGGTTGCCGCGCCCGCGGCGGTCGCACCGCCGCGGACGGCCGCGGCCCCACCGGAGAGGGCGGCAGCACCGCCCTTGGCCGCAAGCATAGCCCCGCCGCCAGCGGCGACACCTGCACCTGCGACCGCAAGGCCGGTTCCCACGGCCGCGCCCGCGCCGAGCTGCGGGCCGCCAGAGACGATGCCGTTGGCGATGCCGGGGCCGAAGATGCCGAGGCCGAGCAGCGACAGGGCTGCCAGCACAATCGCCATGGCGTCGTCGATGGTCGGGGTTGCCCCGCCGAAACCGGCCGTGAATTGCGAAAATAAGGTGCTGCCGATGCCGATGATGACGGCGAGCACCAAGACCTTGATGCCGGACGACACCACATTGCCCAAGACCTTCTCGGCCATGAAGGCGGTCTTGCCGAACAGGCCGAAGGGGATCAGGACGAAGCCGGCGAGCGTGGTCAGCTTGAACTCGATCAGCGTCACGAAAAGCTGGATGGCGAGGATGAAGAAGGCCAGCACCACCAGCGCCCATGCAAACAGCAGGCACGCGATCTGGATGAAGTTCTCGAAGAAGCTGATCCAGCCCATCAGGTCGGAAATGGAATCGAGAAGCGGACGGCCGGCGTCGAGGCCGGTCTGCGCCACGCGGCCCGGCCGCATCAGATCGGTGACGGAAAAGCCGGTGCCCGAGGCCATGAGGCCGAGGCCGGCGAAACTCTCGAAGACGATGCGGGCGAGGTTGTTCCAATTGCCGATGATGTAGGCGAAGACGCCGATGAACAGCGTCTTTTTGACCAGCCGCGCGATAATGTCGTCATCCGCGCCCCATGCCCAAAAGAGCGCGGCGAGCGTCACGTCGATGACGATCAGCGTTGTGGCGATGAAGGCGACCTCGCCGCCGAGCAGCCCAAAACCACTGTCGATGTAGGAGGTGAAGACTCCGAGGAAATTGTCGATGACGCCCGTGTTGCCCATGGTCAGCGCGCCTCGCTGCGGTCACGGCCGAGGAAGCGGTCGCGGGATTCAGCCCAAGCGGCGAGGCAGTCGGCATCGCTTGCGGCGGCCTCGCCGAGCTGCTGGCAACGGCGCAGGCTGGCGCGCAGGGGATCGGGCGGCGGCTGGAGGGCCGAGGCCGGGAGCGGCGCGGAAGGTTCATCCTTCCGCGCCATGTCGATTGCGGTCACTGTCAAGGCAATCGCAACGAACACCACGGCCCCGAGCCGGGCCAGCATCTTGCCGTCCATGGCGAGCCTCCCGGTCAGTTGTTGCCGTTGTTGAACATCTGCGCGTTGCCCGGCAGGTAGCCGGTGCCGGGTGTCAGGAACCGCTCGCGCTGGATGCGGCCCTGTTCAGCAGCGGTCGCGCGCTCGGCCTCGGTCAGCGCGTCGGCCCGGCCATTGGCCGAGATGACCGCGATCAGGTCGGAAAGCTGCTGCGACTGGAGGGCGAGAAGCTGGTTGCCGGCCTGCGTGGCTTGCAGCGCGCCGGTCGCGCCTTGGCTCTGGCCGACCAGCGCGGCCATTTCGGCGCGGTTGCTGTCGATATTGCCGACCGCTCCCGCCTGCACGCGCATGGCGTCCTGCAAGCTGCCGACCGTGTTCTCCCACCGGCTGCGCGCATCGGCGACAAGCTGGGCGTCGGTCGCCGAAAGCGAGACATTGCCATATTGCTTCTGGAACGCTTGGTCGATCTGGCCGACCTCGAAGGCGATGTTCTGTGCCTGCCCGAGAAGCTGCTGCGTGCGCTGGACGCTCTGCTGGAGCTGCTGGAGCGAGGAATATGGCAGGCTCGCCAGATTGCGGGCCTGATTGATGAGCATCTGCGCCTCGTTCTGGAGGCTCTGAATCTGGTTGTTGATCTGCTCCAGCGTGCGCGCGGCGGTAAGCAGGTTTTGCGCATAGTTGGTCGGGTCATAGACGATCCGGCCGAAGCCGAATTGTGCATGGGCCGGGCTTGCCAGCATGGGCGAAAGCGCGACGGGCATGGCGAGCGCCAGCGCGAGGGCCGAGGCCCCAACGATCTTGGGATAGGTCATGGAAGAATCTCCTGTGTGGGGTGGCTATCGAGCGGGGCCGGCGCGGCGGATTCCGGCCGGTCGGCAAGATTGGTGAGGTTCGGGATCAGGTCGGCCGCCCAATCGACGCCGCGCTCGCGCAGCCATGCGGCGAGGAAGCCGTCGCGGCCGCGTTCGGCGACGATCTGCGCAATGAGGGTCTGGTCGGATTTGGCGGATGCGGCGCAGAGGGCGAGGCCGACTTCGGACAGGCCAAGCTCGAACAGGCGATTGCCGCGCCGTGACTGGCAGTAATAATCCCGCTTGGGCGTGGCCCGTGCGAGGATTTCGATCTGCCTGTCATTGAGGCCGAAGCGGCGATAGATGGCCGTGATCTGCGGCTCGATGGCGCGCTCGTTCGGCAGCAAGAGTCGCGTCGGGCAGCTCTCGATAATCGCGGGCGCGATGTTGCTGCCGTCAATGTCGGACAGGCTTTGTGTGGCGAAGATGACGCTGGCGTTCTTCTTGCGCAGCGTTTTCAGCCACTCACGGAGCTGGCCGGCGAAACCCTCGTCGTCCAGGGCAAGCCAGCCTTCATCTATGATGAGCAGCGTGGGGCGGCCATCGAGCCGGTCGCCGATACGATGGAACAGATAAGCAAGCACGGCAGGGGCCGCGCCGGTCCCGACAAGGCCCTCGATCTCGAAGGCTTGCACGTCCGCCGATCCCAAATGCTCTGTCTCGGCGTCGAGCAGCCGGCCATAGGCACCGCCGACGCAGAACGGACGGAGCGCCTGTTTCAGATCGTTGGATTGCAACAGCACCGCAAGGCCGGTGATGGTCCGTTCCTCGACCGGCGCGGAAGCGAGCGAAGTCAGCGCCGTCCAAAGGTGTTCCTTGACCTCGGGCGTGATCGCCAGCCCCTCGCGCATGAGGATGGCCGCAATCCAGTCCGCCGCCCATGCGCGTTCATAGGTGTCGTGGATGCGGGCAAGTGGCTGGAGCGAAACGGACGCCTCATCTCCTTCCGTGAGGCCACCGCCCAAATCGTGCCAATCCCCGCCCATGGCGAGCGCGGCGGCGCGGATGCTGCCGCCGAAGTCGAAGGCGAAAACCTGCGATCCCGCATAGCGCCGGAACTGCAAGGCCATGAGCGCCAGCAGCACGGATTTGCCCGCGCCGGTCGGGCCAACGACAAGGGTGTGTCCTACGTCGCCGACATGGAGACTTAGCCGGAACGGGGTTGAGCCTTCAGTCTTTCCAAAGAGCAAAGGGGGTGCACCGAAATGCTCGTCCCGTTCCGGCCCCGCCCACACCGCTGAAAGCGGGATCATGTGGGCGAGATTCAAAGTGCTGATGGGCGGCTGGCGGACATTGGCGTAGGCGTGTCCGGGCAGACTGCCGAGCCATGCGTCAACCGCGTTGACGCTCTCGGGCATGACGGTGAAGTCACGGCCCTGAACGATCTTCTCGACCAGGCGCAGCTTCTCTTGCGCCACGCGCGGGTCGGCATCCCATACGGTGACGGTCGCCGTGACGTAGGCCATGCCCGCCACGTCTGCCCCAAGCTCCTGCAACGCCATGTCGGCGTCGAGCGCCTTGTTCGCCGCGTCGGTGTCCACAAGGGCGGACGCCTCGTTGGTCATCACCTCTTTCAAGATCGCCGCGATGCTCTTGCGCTTAGCGAACCATTGGCGACGGATGCGGGTCAGCAACCGGGTCGCATCGGTCTTGTCGAGCAGGATCGCGCGCGTGCCCCACCTGTAGGGGAACGGCAGCCGGTTCATCTCGTCGAGCAGGCCCGGCATCGTTGCGGTCGGGAATCCCACGATGGTCAGGACGCGCAGATGTGTGTCGCCAAGGCGCGGCTCCAGCCCGCCAGTCAACGGCTGGTCGGCGAGCAGCGCGTCGAGGTGCATCGGCACCTCGGGCACGCGCACGCGATGGCGGTTGGTTGAGATGGTGGAATGGAGGTAGGTCAGCGTTGCGCCGTCATCCATCCAACGGCACTCGGGCATGAAGCCGTCGAGCAGCGCCAGCACGCGGTCGGTGCGGTCGATGAAGCCGCGCATCAGCTCCCACGGGTCCACGCCGGTTTTCTCGCGGCCCTCATAGAGCCATGCCTCAGTGCGGGCGGCTTCCTCGGCCGGGGGCAGCCAGAGGAAGGTGAGGAAGTAGCCGGACACGAAATGCGCGTCCGCTTCCTCGAAACCAGCCTTCCGTTCCGCATCGACCAGCGCCGACGCGGCATCGGGAAAGCGACTATCGGGATAGGTCGCCGCCTCGCTGCGCTGTGCCTCGACGAAGATGCTCCAGCCGGAGCCGAGACGGCGCACGGCGTTGTTGATGCGGCCGGCGACGGCGACCAGCTCGGCCGCGACGGCGGAATCCAGATCGGGGCCGCGAAACTTCGCGGTCCTCTGAAAACTCCCATCCTTGTTCAAGACGACGCCGGAGCCGACCAGTGCCGCCCATGGCAGATAGTCGGCGAGTCGGGTGGCGGTGCTGCGGTATTCGGCAAGGTTCATCATCGACGCGCCTCCCTCACACCGCCAGATGGCCGGGGATGCGCAGATGCCGCCGCCCGACCTCGACAAAGAGGGGATCGCGCTTTGCCGCCCACACGGCCGCGAAATGACCGATGGCCCAGATGGCGATGCCGACCAGCCAGAGGCGCAGGCCGAGGCCCACGGCCCCGGCCAGCGTGCCGTTCAGAATCGCGATGGAGCGCGGTGCGCCGCCGAGCAAAATATGCTCGGTCAGCGCCCGATGGACCGGGACCGTGAACCCCGGCACCGCGTCGAGCTGTTCGAGGCCGCCCGCCATCAGATGAGCGCCCCGCCGCCGAACGAGAAGAACGACAGGAAGAAGCTCGACGCCGCGAAGGCGATGGACAGGCCGAACACGATCTGGATCAGCTTGCGAAAGCCGCCGCCCGTATCGCCGAAGGCCAAAGTCAGGCCGGTCACGATGATGATGATGACGGCGATGATCTTGGCGACCGGCCCTTCGATGGACTGGAGGATGCTTTGGAGCGGTGCTTCCCACGGCATCGACGAACCGGACGCATGGGCGGCCGGGGCGAGCATGAAGCTGATGACAAGGGTGGATGCGGCGGTCGCGGCGAAGCGATAGCCGCGCGAAATCGTGCGGATCATGAAGATTCTCCTGTGCTGGTGGGGATTGCCAAAGGGATGGGATGCGTGATGCGGTAGTCGCCGTCCGGTCCCAGCCCTTCGACGCGGGCGAGTTCGGCCAGCCGGCGCGCGGAACCGCGCCCGGAAAGGACGGCAACGAGGTCGATTGTCTCGGCGATCAGGGCGCGCGGGACGGTGACGACAGCCTCTTGGATGAGCTGTTCAAGGCGGCGCAGCGCGCCGATGCCGGTGCCTGCATGAATGGTGCCGATCCCGCCCGGATGGCCCGTGCCCCATGCTTTGAGCAGGTCGAGGGCTTCCGATCCGCGCACCTCGCCGATAGGGATGCGGTCGGGGCGCAGGCGCAGCGAGGACCGGACCAGATCGGAAAGCGTCGCCACGCCGTCTTTCGTCCGCATGGCGACAAGGTTGGGCGCGGCGCATTGCAGCTCGCGCGTGTCCTCGATGATGACGACGCGATCCGCCGTCTTCGCCACCTCGGCGAGCAGCGCATTGGTCAGCGTGGTTTTGCCGGTGCTGGTGCCGCCCGCTACCAAGATATTGGCGCGGGATGCGACGGCTTCGCGCAGCGTTTCCGCCTGATCGGTGGACATGATGCCCGCCGCCACATAGTCGTCGAGCGTGAACACCGCGACGGCGGGCTTGCGGATGGCGAAGGTCGGGGCAGCGACCACGGGCGGCAATAGCCCTTCAAACCGCTCCCCGCTCTCGGGCAGTTCGGCCGAGACGCGGGGGCTGCGGGCATGAACCTCCGCGCCGACATGATGCGCGACTAGCCGAACGATGCGTTCGCCATCGGCGGCGGACAGTCGCTCGCCCGTGTCGGAAAGCCCTTCGGATAGCCGGTCCACCCAAAGGCGACCATCCGGGTTCAGCATCACCTCGACGACGGCCGGGTCTTCGAGCAGCCGGGCAATGGCGGGGCCGAGCGCGGTGCGCAACATGCGCGCGCCGCGCGCGATGGATTCCGGTTTTTGGTGGTTGGTGGTCATGTCGGCCCCGTTTCTTCATGGGGCGCGACAGGCAATCCCCAGATCGGGGTCGATTAAGAGAGACCGAAATGCGGCCGGTTCAACAAGTATCTATGAGGCGGCGGTGATCGGCGGCGAACGGCGGTAAATAGGATGGGTCCGAATACTCATTCTTGATCGCCGTTGCTCTCGGACTCGTCCGGCAACTGATCGTCGGGAAGTGAGTCGAGGTCACGCGACAGCTCCTTGAGGAACCTGTCGCCCGTCGCCAGACGCCGGCCGAGATTTTGCATGAAGCCCTCGAACCGCTCCGCGCCTTTCGCTCGGGCAGCGGATTGTGCGGCTCCCGTAAGCGGCGGTGTGATGGTCATCCAGAAATGGATGAACTGCGCGACCGTCTCGCCGAGGACGGCGAGATCCAGGTCGAGCGTGTCGATCTGGCGGCCGAGCTTGTCCATGCGGCGCGACATGGCGGCTTCAAGCTGGTCGTCGGCATCGCCGGACAGGTAAGATATGACCGCCGCCTCCACGATGGCGGATTTTGAGACATTACGGCGCAGCGCCACCGAGCGGCGCAGCGCCATCGCTTCGATCTGCGGAATGAGCGCGGGGTCGAAATAGAGATTCAGGCGGGTTCTGGTTGCCATGGTCGTGTCCTCAAAGGTCGATTCCGTCATCGGGGTTCAATGCGACCTGCCGCGCGACCATCCTCATACGTTGGCGCATGGCGCGGGCCTTGGCCGCGTCAACGTCCGGCTCGTCGTCCACAAACTCGAACTCCTGTTCGGGTGATGGCGGCGGGGCGACGATTTCCTCATGCTCAGGCAGCTCCGGCTCGCGGCGGATGCCAGCATTGGCCGGATCGCCCTCGGCCCCGTGTGCGGCGTCGGTCGCGGAATGGCTTTCCGCCGCGACCACACGGCCGGACCAATCATCGGCGGATGGACTGGGCGCCAGCGGAGCGGCGACCAGATCGGGCGGGGTCAGGATGCGTTCCTGCAACCGCGCGTCCTCGAAATAGCGGGCCTTGGTCGCGCGGATCGGCGGTGTGCCCGCGACCATCACGATTTCATCGGTGGGCGGAAGCTGCATGATTTCGCCCGGCGTGAGTAGCGGGCGGGCCGTCTCCTGCCGTGAAACCATGAGATGCCCAAGCCACGGGGCCAATCTGTGCCCGGCGTAGTTGGTGGAGTCGCGCAGTTCGGTCGCGGTGCCGAGTGCGTCGCTCACCCGCTTGGCCGTCCTTTCGTCGTTCGTGGCGAAGCTGACGCGCACATGGCAGTTGTCGAGGATCGCGTTGTTCGGGCCATAGGCGCGCTCGATCTGGTTGAGGCTCTGCGCGATCAGGAAGCCTTTGATTCCATACCCCGCCATGAAGGCGAGCGCCGATTCAAAGAAGTCGAGCCGGCCGAGCGCCGGAAACTCGTCCAGCATCAACAGCAGCCGATGGCGCTTGCCGGAGGTGGTCAGTTCCTCGGTCAACCGCCTGCCGATCTGGTTGAGGATCAGGCGAATGAGCGGCTTGGTGCGGTTTATGTCGGATGGCGGCACGACCAGATAGAGCGTGACGGGCTGGCGGCTGCCGACCAGGTCGGCAATGCGCCAGTCGCACCGCGCCGTCACCCGCGCCACCACGGGATCGCGGTAGAGGCCGAGAAACGACATGGCGGTGGAGAGCACGCCCGACCGCTCGTTCTCGGATTTGTTCAACAGTTCGCGGGCGGACGACGCGATGACGGGATGAGCGCCTGCTTCGCCGAGATGCGGCGTGTCCATCATCGCGCGCAAGGTTGCCTCGACCGGGCGGCGGGGATCGGACAGGAAGTTGGCGACGCCCGCCAAGGTCTTGTCCTTCTCCGCATAGAGAACATGCAGGATCGCGCCGACCAGCAAGCTATGGCTGGTCTTTTCCCAATGGTTGCGCTTGTCGAGACTGCCTTCGGGATCGACCAGAATATCCGCGATATTCTGCACGTCGCGGACTTCCCATTCCCCTTGCCGGACCTCCAGCAGCGGGTTGTAGGCCGACGATCTGGCGTTGGTCGGATCGAACAGCAGCACGCGGCCATGCTTCGCGCGGAAGCCCGCTGTCAGCGTCCAGTTCTCGCCTTTTATGTCGTGAACGATGGCGGATGCCGGCCATGTCAGCAGCGTCGGCACCACCAGCCCGACGCCTTTGCCGCTACGCGTCGGGGCAAAGCATAGGACATGCTCGGGACCGTCATGGCGCAGATAGTCCCGGTCGTATCGGCCGAGCAAGACGCCATCGGGGCCGAGCAATCCGGCCGCACGGATTTCCCGGTCCTCAGCCCATCGCGCCGATCCGTAGGTGGCGACGTTGCGCGCCTCCCGCGCCCGGATGATCGACATGAAGATGGCGGCGGCGATGGCGAGGAAGCCGCCCGATACCGCGATGATGCCGCCCTCGACGAAGATCGCGGGCGCGTAGGCGTCGAACGAAAACCACCACCAGAAGAAGGCGGGCGGATAATAGACCGGCAGGCCCGCCAGCTCGAACCATGGTGCTCCAAGCTGCGGCTGGAAGCCGAGGCGGAACGCCGTCCATTGCGTCGCTGCCCACACCATCACCAGAACGATGGTGAAGACGGCACCAATCTGCCCCCAAAGGATTCGGCCTCCGCGCATACAGGCTCCAGTCGGCAAAAAAAGACGGAGCCGATCAGAGAGTAGGCAAAATCGGGACGGGCAACAGGAAAGAGGATGCCGGAGGGCTGCCGGATACTATCGGCGGCAAATAGGACGGGTCGCCTTTGCCGTTATCGTGCCGGTCGAGTGCCATCGAGGAAACGATTGGGCGAATCGCCGTCACGCTTCATTTTGCCTGCGAGGTTGAGTAGATTTTTCAGTGCGGAGCTGCGATTGAACGGCGACCAG
Source organism: Brevundimonas sp. 357 (assembly GCF_003938605.1). Taxonomy (GTDB): domain Bacteria; phylum Pseudomonadota; class Alphaproteobacteria; order Caulobacterales; family Caulobacteraceae; genus Brevundimonas. Next base: position 41,916 of record NZ_RHWX01000018.1, read on the forward strand.
ACGGCTGTAAAGGCAACCGGCTCCGGTTCATCGAGGAAGGGCAGGAAGACGATGCCGGTCGTCGGCAATAATGACGTGGCCTCGCCGACGATAGTGATGCCGAAGCCTTGTCCGACCATAGATAGCAGCGTGCCGCGCCCCACATCAAAGCGCAGGATCGACGGTGCGGGCCAACGCCCGGCAAGGCGCAGCACGATATGGTCATGGACCTGCGGGCCGGTGCCACCATAGCGAACAATGAAAGTCTCGCCGACCAGATCGGACCAAGTGATTGCGGACTGCCCGGCGAGGCGATGCCCATCCGATAGCACCACCACCAGCGGTTCGGTCCAGATCGGTCGGGTATGGCAGTCGGGCATCTCGGGCTTGCCCGCGACGAACGCCACGTCGAGCTGGTCAGCACGAAGCTGCATCACCGCATCGCGGGCCGTGCCTTCGGTTATCTCGACCTCAATGCCGGTATGGGCTTCCCGATAATGACGGATCAGCTCCGTGAGAAAGCTGCGTGGGATCAAGGCATGGATGCCGATGCGAAGCCGGCCACATTCTCCTTGAGCTGTCATGCCGGCGGTCTTCACCGCGTGATCGAGTTGATCGACACCCGCCGTGACACGCTCCATGAAGTGCCTGCCTGCGTCTGTTAGCCGAACGCCCCGCGCATGGCGCTCAAACAGCAGGATACCAAGGTTATCCTCCAGCGCTTTCACACGCGCGCTGACGCTCGACTGGCTGACGCCGAGTGCCTTGGCCGCATGCCGAAAATTCAGATGCTCGGCGACGGCGATGAACTGAACAAGGGAAATGAGCGGTATCCTGCCAGACAGGATACCGCCATTCACGAGGTTTCGATGGTTAGTGCGCCGCATCGGAGCGGGCCTGCCACCAGTCGTCGGTTAGACGACTGGCGACTTCTCGGTGGCAGTCCCACGGAGCCGAAGGAGCGCCAGCCCCAACGACACCAGCACTGCCATCGCCGTGGCGTAACAGATCACCGGCCACGCTGTGTCACCGTTTAACAGCGTCACCGCCAATGTCCCGACAATGCTGACTATCAGGCTTTGAACGCAGAAGTAGAACGCGACCGCTGATCCTGCGATGTCGTCGAACTCTGCCAAAGCGCCGTTCGCGGTAACGGACACAGTGAAGACAATGGCGACCGCCATGACCCACATCGGCACGATGAAGGTGAGGAATGACGGCGAACCGAAGAGTTCGCCGATCCCCAACAGGACCGCCCCGAAAACGAGCAACGCCATTCCACGCGCTACGCATCCCGCGATGCCCCATCTGGTGACAAAGGACTTCGCGAAACGAGTTGTCACGATCATTACAAGCGCGACAGTGGCGAAGGCAAAGCTGAATCCGATCTCGGAATATTCCGCTTGGCCTATGAGCACACGGGGAGCCGTCGAGAAGAAGACGAAGAAGGTGCCCATACCGGCGCTAAAGCCGATGGTGTAAACCCAAAAAGCCGGACTCGCGAAGATCGGCAAAACAGATCGGCGCGTCTTCGCTTGATCCAGAGGGCGGGTTTCGTGCCACCTGAAACCCGCATTTAGGAGTGCGAGCATCGCCAGTATAGCCAAAGCAATGAATATCGCCTGCCATCCCAAGAACTCGCCGATCAACGCTCCGGCGATAGGGCCGAGCGCAGGTACGAACGCCAGCATCGAACTGAAAAGGCCGTAGATGACGACACCCTCAGGACGACTGGCATAAACGTCGCGAACCGTCGCGAACGTCGCCACCAGCATGGCCGACGCGCCGACTGCTTGAAGCAGACGGAAAGCGACAAAGGCTGGTGCAGTTGAAGACCAAGCTGCTCCCAGAGACGCAATGACGAAAGCCGTTGCGCCCGCAAGTAGAATTGGCCGTCGCCCGATGCGGTCTGAGAGCGGACCAAAAATCACCTGGCCCACACCGAGCATCACAATATAGAGGCTCAACGTGAGTTGGATCATGGCGGGCGTCGTGTTCAGGATGCCGGGCATCGCTGGAACGACGGGGAGATAAATATCCATCGCCAGTGAAGCGAGGATGTCGAAGGGAGCCATCAGCAGTAGGGCTGCCGGCAGCGTATAGGCCCATGCAGGGCGTGTGATGGTCATGATAAGTCAACCGCTCGATTAAGAAATCTCGGGCGGCGTCTGCACATCAGCAATCACATGGGATTGGTCTCACAGAGCGCCGCAACAACAATTTTGCTGTTGCGGCTTACTTGTCTGCTGACTTTGGATTTCCCATGCTGACCACTCCACGATCACAAATTTGACTAGCTATCACTTATACGATCAGCTGTTGCCTCGCAATGCCGTATCGCTGGCTCGTAGCCACCCAATCCCCCGCTGTTGACGTTCCCGTCATTCTTGGCCGTATGAAACCCCTATGCCTTGCTTTGGCGGTTGGCTGGAACGGGCAGAGGTTCAGTCGACGCGGATCAGCCGACCCATTTCTTTTGCGAGAGAGAGCAGATCACGGAGCGCGGCGCTTCGATTGAACGGCGACCAGACGGCGGTAAAGGCAACCGGCTCTGGCTCATCGGCGAAAGGCAGGAAGGTGATGCCGGCAGTCGGCAGCAGTGCCGTCGCTGCCCCGACGATGGTAATGCCGAATCCCTGTCCGACCATGGATAGTAGCGTGCCACGTCCTACGTCGAAGCGCAGTATCGAAGGCGCGGGCCAGCGCCCGGCAAGGCGCAGCACGATATGGTCATGAACCTGCGGGCCAGTGCCACCATAGCGGACAAGGAAGGTTTCGCCGACCAGATCGGCCCAAGTGATTGCCGGCTGCCCGGCAAGACGATGCCTATCCGGTAGCACCGCTACCAGCGATTCAGTCCAGACCGGCCGTGTATGGCAGTCGGGCAGCTCTGGTGTGCCAGCGACGAACGCCACGTCCAGCCGGTCGGCACGAAGCTGCATGACCGCATCGCGGGCCGTGCCTTCGGTGATTTCGACCTCGATGCCGGGATGGTTTTCCCGATACTGCCCGATCAGATCGGCGAGGAAGCTGCGCGGAATCAAGGCATGGACGCCGATGCGCAGGCGGCCCCATTCCCCCGTCGCCGCCATGCCTGCGGTCTTCACCGCATGGTCGAGTTGATCGACGCCGGCTGCGATCCGCTCGACGAAGTGGCGTCCGGCTTCGGTCAACCGAACGCCACGCGCACGACGCTCGAACAGGAGGATGCCAAGGTCTTCTTCCAGCGCCTTCACGCGGGCGCTGACGCTGGATTGTGCAACCCCGAGTGCGTTCGCTGCGTGGCGGAAGTTGAGATATTCAGCGACCGCAAGCGTCTGGATCAGCGACAAGAGAGGTATGCGCGACCCGAGCAGCGTTTCACTTGATCGGAAGGCATCGTTCGCATGTCTTTTCGAACGCCGCATCCTAAGCTCCCGCTAGGCGGCCTTTTTTGTGGCTCCGCGTTTTTCGACCGGGATTCCGCGCAGATCGCGCAACCAGAGCTGACCGCATGCCGCCGAAATATCCCGCCCCTGTGTATCCCGCACCACGACCGGCACACCGGCGCGATCCAGCACTTCACGGAAAAGTCCGAGGCTGCGGTCGCCGGTTCGATCAAGCGCGATGCCATCGACAGGATTCCAGCGCATAAGGTTCACACGCGCCCTTCGCTTGTTCATGAGACCGGCAAGCCGTTTCGCATCAGCAAGCGTGTCGTTGATGCCGGGGAGGACCAGATAGACAAAGGTGACGATCCGGTTGTGCCGTTCCGCCCATGACGAAGCGCGCGCGATGACTTCCTTGATGTCGTGCTTACGCGATCCGGGGATGAGACGGTCGCGAACTTCCTGCGTCGTCGCATGCAGCGATATAGTCAGATTGATCGCCAGATGCTCTTCTCGCAATTGCGCTAGAGCCTTCGGTATGCCGATGGTCGAAAGCGTGATTCCCGTGGTGGGAAAATTCATCCCTCGCCGGTCGCGCAGGATACGAATCGCCTTCATCACCTGCTCGTAGTTGTTCAAAGGCTCGCCGATGCCCATGAACACGATCCGGTTGACCTTCGGCCCGAGTTGAACGACCTGTTCGACAATCTCGCCCGCCGAAAGGTTGCGCTTGAGGCCGGCTTGGCCGGAAGCGCAGAACTGGCAGGCGAAGGCACATCCAACCTGTGACGAAATACAGGCGGTGTGTCCGTCGTGACGACGGATCAGAACGCTTTCAACGGCATAACCGTCATGAAGGCCGAAAAGCACCTTCTGCGACCGACCGCCGCGCTCATGCGTGATTTTGCGAAGGCTCCGCAACTGGACGCCCCGAGCCTCTGACCAGTTCCGCAAGGCGCGCGGCAGGTCCATGTGTGGGCAGAACAGGTCGCGATAAGCGATTTGCGGCCCGCTGCTCGCGTTCAACGCATCGAACTCGTCGGCCATGAGGTTCAGCGCCAAGGTTGGCGCAGGCAGTGCTTTTTGTCGTTCGCCCCCCAACGGGCTGGGTTCTTGTATAGGCATGATAGTCGTTCCGGGTTTCCGTGCCCGGCGATACCGTGGCGCACGCCTTATAAATAACCGACACGACTGTTATAAACAACCCTCCAGATGGTGTTACCCGAACACATGGTCGGGATAGAGGACGGACAGAAGCATGTGGGTGCGCTTGGTCATGAAAGCCGCTAGCTCGCCTTCCGGCTCAACGAGCCATTGCATGCAAGACCCCTGAATGACCGTCTGAATCAAGCCGGCGGTATGCTCGGGTGGGCGCGGCCCGGCGGGCAGTCGTGCCTCGATAGCTTTCAGGACCAGTCTGTTCCGCTCCGCCGCAAGGGCGCGAAGCGACGGCTCCTGAACGTCTCCCCACAATAGAAGAAGGTAGCCTTCCGTTCCGGCACCGTCACCCATACCGGCGATGAGGTCCTTGAGCATCGCCCACAGCGGATCGAGGCCCTTTTCGGGACTCGCACCCGCGAAATAGTCGCGCACCTCCTGCGTGTTGCGCTCCATGACCTTTAGATGCAGCGTCGCCTTGTCTTTGAACCGCTGGATCAGTGCAGCCCGCGAGATGCCGACCGCTTCCACAACATCGGAGAGGGTGAAGGCCGATGGACCTTTCTGAAGAAGGATGCCTAGCGCGGTATCTAGAATGAACTCATCGCTATGAAGTTTCGGTCTCGGCATATCTTCTTTTCTACTGCTCGCTTGAATGATGGCCCCTACAATAGCCGGCATCCAGCGTGAGATACACGGGGCATGATAGATACCGGATGAAACACGCGTATGTGCTAAAGGCCAAGGTCATGCCTTCGCCCCAACTGCCACGACACCGATCCGCCCTGCACGACGCCAGTGATCTCGCGGCCGAGCTGGCGGTCGATCACCGGCCGCCACGGGACAAGCGTGAACTCATGGCTCTTTTCCACCACGGCGAACTTGCCGCTCGATAGCTGAACGGTCCCGGTGAACTTGCCGCTGACGTTCTCGCCGTCCGTGGCGGCACGGAACGGCAACCCCTTGCCCTCGGCCATCTCCGCGCCAATGCGGGCAACCTCCCGCTCGCGCAAGGTGGCGAGAAGGCTGCGCCGGTAGAAGATGCGGCCGTTCCGTGCTCGGGTGGCATCGCCCTGTTCGATGTGATGCTCGCGCCGCTGGTCCATCGCCTCACGCACCTGCTGGCCGAAGCCGGCCGGCGCAAGGTCGGCCGTTTCGCCATGGACCAATCGCCGGTCCAGCCATGTCGTGCCGTCCGATCCGATCTGCTTGCCTAGATCGACCGGGGAAAGGATGCGAACGCTGGCCTGCCGGTCACGGCCGGCGTCATAGGCGGCGGCGCGGCTGACCAGATCATCGGGGATGCGCCATTGGTCGGCGTCGATCCTCTCGACGATCCCGGCGCGGCGCAATGCCTCCAGTCGCCGGACATGGGCATCGACATAGCCCTCATAATCGCCGCCCGGAACGCGGCCCTCGAACTTCGCCTGCTCCAGATGGCGGCTCGGACGATAGATGCCGTCCTCGGTGATGGCGGCAATGGCGCGTTCGGACGGTCGGGCGGTCGCCTCGGCCGGGCCGATCTGGACGACGCTGCAAACGCGGGCGTCCTCCAGCCGCTCGGGCGCGATGCCTGCGATGTGGTGCGTCCTGCCGTCGATCCCGTCCACCACAATGGTCAGGTTCTCGCCCAGCTCGTCCGACAGGTGCTTGTCCACGACGCGGCCGACGATGGGTGTCTCTGGCGCTCCGTCATGGATTTGAAAGCTCATGGGATCGCGTTCGCCTCCCTGCGGGCCGAGCGCCTTCTGCATGGTGCGGATAATGTCGCCGCGCTCGCCCAACTCGCGCAGGGCCGGCTCCATGTCCTTGCTCAACTCCCAAACGCCGGGCGCGTGCTCGGTCGCCAGTCCCATCTTCTCCAGCTTGGCGAGACGGCGCAGGCGTAAGGTGCGCTCGAACTGGCGGCGCGGTGCGGCCGGTTCATGGCGCAGGTCGAGGAACCGGGCATCGGCTTCCTCGGCCATGGCGCGGTCAATCCGGGTGAAACGGTCCTGGTCTATCTCGGCCGACAGCTTGCGGGTCTGCTCGATTTCGGTGACGGGGCCGAGTTCCAGACTGGCAAGCTCGCTGGCGCGCTCCCGTAGGCCGTTGGCGAGGTAGTCGCCATTGATGATTAGATCCTCGCCCATCTCGTCGCGGCCGTTGACGATGACATGCACATGGGGATGGCCGGTGTTGTAGTGGTTGACGGCGACCCAATCGAGTTTCGTGCCGAGGTCGGCTTCCACCTGCTTCATGAAATCGCGGGTGTAGGCCGTGAGGTCCGATAGCTCCGCGCCATCCTCGGGCGAGACGATGAATCTGAACTGGTGGCGGTCGTCCTTGCCGCGATCAAGGAAGGCGTCGCCATCGGCGCGGTCCTCGGTCGCCGAATAGAGCCGGCCCCGCTCGCCGTCGCGTGACGTGCCGTCGCGCTGGACATAGCGCAGATGCGCGCGGGCGCGTGCGCCCTTCCACGCGGCCCGAACGCTGCGCTGCTTGACGATCACGCGGCGGCTGCCGGGCTGGCGATGATGCCATTGGCCGGAGATGTTCCGAGCGCGCACGAAGCTCGCGCCCCGGCCGCGCTTCACGCCCTTGCCGCTGGCGACCACGGCACGGGACCGCCCCGGCGATGACGGGCGAGCGGATGACGGCATGGAAGGATCGCGGGAGGCTGCTGCCTGATGCTGCCGGGTGATCTTCTTGACCTGCGTGAAAAAGCTCTTGGTCTTGCCGGCCTTCGGTGTGTCGGATCGGATACGGCCCGGCTTCGGACGGAAGCGGTTTTCATCGTCGGCGCTCATGGGCGCGACTCCTGATAAAACCACCGAAAAACGGCTGATATGGGCCTATGGTGCCGCTCGAAACCCAGCAAAGCCAAGGCTTTGTGCGAAATCGCGGCACGCGACCCCTCAAAACCATGGTGCCGGAACCGGCCACCTAACCAGTGTGCAGACAACAACAATTTCCAGAAGCGGCCCGATATGGTGCCGTCTTCTTTAATCTTGCCCTCCGCCCTTTCTGTCTTTTCTGCCCCTCCTGCCGGGAATCCTGCCGGGCGCAAACCTGCCCGACCGGATGCCGAAACCAGCGCCGCCGAGCGCGGGAACGCCGCCCTCATGGCGTTCCCCCGTCGCTGGCGCTCGCCACGAAAATGCTGCCGTCCTGCGGCTCCGCACGGGCGGGGTCGCGCGCCGGAACGGCAGCGCGGCCGTCGCTGGATTGCGCCTCGGACGGCGGCGCGGCGGCACCCCGCGTGTCGGCCGGGCGCATGACGAATAGCGGTGCCTCGCGCCAATCGGGCGGCGGTGCCGGTGGTTGCAACGGCGCATCCGATGGAGCCGCGCCGCCAAGGATCGGGGCGAGCGCGGCGACATAGGCGCGTGTCTCGGCGGGAAGCGGTCGGCCCGTCGCGTGGTGCTCGTCGTAGCGGCCGGGACCGGCATTGTAGGCCGCAAGCATCGCGCCGACATTGCCGTAGCGGTCGAACATCTCGCGCAGATAGGCCGTGCCTGCCATGATGTTGTCGCGCGGGTCGTAGGGATCACGGCCGAGGCCATGGCGGACGCGCAGGCCCGCCCATGTGTCGGGCATCACCTGCATCAATCCCATGGCCCCGGCCGACGAAATCGCGCGCACGTCGCCCGCGCTCTCGGCGCGCAGCACCGCGCGAATCCAGTGCTCGGGGATGCCGAAACGCTGCGACGCCTCGGCGATGTGCGCCGCATAGGGATGGGCGGCGGCCGGGCGCTCGACCGACGCGGATTGCGCGACAGCGACGCCCGATCCGATGCAGACGGAAAGCGCCCCCGCCAGCAGCAGGACGGCATAATGCCATGCCGGCCTGTCTCCGCTTCGCCGCCAGCCTGCCAGCGTGCTCGCTGCGGTCAAGGGCAAGGCGCAAGCGCCGGCCGATGGCCGCCCCTGACCTTCGCTGCGCGCGCCGGCCGTCTGGTCGCCGAGCGGGACGAAGGGATGAGACGGCTTTTCCGCGAACAAAGGGATGCCGATCTTTGACCGGATGACGGGCCGGACGCGCGCGGCCGTCATTCCTCATCCTCGATCTTCCGGGCGTGCTTCCAACGCAGGGTCCAGACCGAAGGATTGTCGTTGGACTGGAACAGTTTGGCGCGGATGGGGAACGGGAAAACCGGCCCCTCCAACCGCATCGACACGAAGTCGCCAGCGTTGTCGCTGGAGTCTTTCCATGCGGGGCCGGCGTCAGGGCCGTCCTCGCTATCGAGGCGCACGCGGTAGTCGGGCGCGTTTTTCACATCGCTCGGTTTGGCCGGGACGATGAACAGCTTTTCGTGGAGGCCGAACGAATGAAGCTCCCCCGCATAGCCGGTTTCGGTGCGGGTGAAGGTGCCTATCTCTGCCATGGAAATCTCCTGCGGTTGGTTTTTTTTGGGGGGGTCAGTACGTCGGCACGCGCCACTCGTAGCGGCCGACGCCTTCCTCATCGGTCCAGAGCGGAACCGCTCGGCCGATGACGGAATCTGCGGGGATGGGTCCGAAATAACGGCCGTCGAGGCTGTCGCGGACTTCCCAATTCATGAGGAAAAGCTGGTCGCCGCCGATGACGCGGCAGCCCTTCCAGACGGGCAGATCGCGACCGAGGCTGTCGCGCTCCAGCGCCTCGCCCATCTCGATCCCGTCAACCGTGATCGTGCGGCCGGCTCGGCAAACCCGCTGTCCGGGCAGGCCCAAGACGCGCTTCAAGAGCGGGACGCCTCGCGCGATATAGCCGCGCTCGACCATGAAGCTGGCGAGCGGTTCGGGCGGCATGATGGCGACCAGCTCGGGCACGTCGATCCGGTCTGCCGGCTCGACGGTGTAGAACCCGACTGGCGCGCTGGCGGTGGCGTTCCATATGAGTTTCGTCGGCGTCTTGACCGCGCTTGCGGCGGCGATGCCGATCACCGCCAGCGCCGTCACCGTAAGGGTGCGGCGGCGCGTCATGGCTCGATCCTTCGACGGTGAAGCCAAGCGGCATGTCGCTCAGGCGTGTAGGCGTGCGGTTCCAGATTGGCGGTCAAACGGTTGTGGACGTGCCGCCAGTGATCCGGCGAGGCGTCGGCCGGATCGAGGCCGAGCGCATCCACGGCGTCGATAGCTACAAGCGCACGCTGCACCTTGGGCCAGCCGTCGAGGCGCAACAGGATTTCGCCACCGGGGCGCACGAAGGGCAATGTCTGGAACGGCTCGCCGCGCCCGATGGCGCGCACAATGTCGATGCGCGAAATGACAGTGCCGTGCTCGCCAGATGCCCAACGGACGAAGGCGAAGACGCTGCCCGGCGCGAAGCCGACGACGCTGCGGCGGCGGTCGATGATCTGCTCGTAGCTCTTGCGGCCGAAGCGTATCCAGTGCTCGACCTTGCGTTTCTCGAAGGTCAGCTCGACCAATGTGGTGAAGGGCGCAGGTCCGTCCGGCAGCGGACGGCCGTGCGCGCTGCGGTGGGCGCGACGGGTCATTGTTCGTCTCCGGGGATGTGCTGGGGGCTGCGCGGGCACAGCGCGTCGAGCGCGGCCCTCATGGCTCGCCCCTTCGGGCAGAACCGGCACCACGCTTCGCCTGCGCGCGCGTCAAAGAAAAAGAGTTAGATTCTCTGTTAGATAAGTTAGCGGTCGGATTCCGCGTTTCAGGCCAAAGCGTTAGCTGCGGTTCGTGCGCCTGATCTGCCGATAGTGCTGCGCCTGATGTGCCGATACCCCGTGCGCCTGATCTGCCGATGGCATTAACAGGGTTATCAACAGTGCCTGTTGATGAGCTTTCGGGGCGGATGCGCAGCAGTTCGCGGTCGTCTTCCCGCTCGATCTGGAGCAGGTAGCCGGGAAGTTGCTGGCGGGCCGCGATCCGGCGCAGGTCGAGCGCGAAGTCGGACGGCCGGGCGAGGCTGCCGGATTTCTGGTGGAGGTGCGCGACCTCGAAAACCCAGCCGTGGCGCTGGTGCCCGGCGTGCTTTCGGGCGACGCGGTAAAGCCATCGCTCGATGCCGCCAGTCAGGCGGAAATAGGCCGGGTCGATGGTCAGGACCAGCGAACGGTCGATGACGCTGTTGTAGAACCATTCGGGCAGGACGAACTCCATGCCCTCGACGCGGCCGGCGCGCGTCGTCATTTCCTCCCACTCGTTGATCCATGAGAATTGCCGGCGACGCCAATGCGGGCCGTTGCGGATGGTGGTGGCGATGACGGTCGATTGCAGCCGCGCCAGCGCGGCTTTCAGAAGCCGGTATTGATGATTGCCGGTCGGCCGCCCGATGGCGCGCAACAGATGGTAAGGCGTAAACCGGACAAAGCGCGAAGTGGTGAGGCCGTTGTTCTCGGCCGCAACGATCTGCGAGGCCGCCCATATCAGCACATCGGCGTCCCATATGGTCGCCATGCCGTGCTCGGGCATCCCGAACACCTGCACCTCTATGTCGGCGGCCTTGTAAAGAATCGGCTTGGTGCGCGGGGTCTTCGCCAGCGAGAAGAACGGCCGTTCCATCAAGTCGCGCTGGTCGCGCGGCGGCGCGTCGCCGGTTGCGACCACGAAGGGGTCTAGGCGGCTACGCTCGCTGTCCTCGGTCGGCTGTGCGGGATCGTGGTCGTCCTCGCGCAGCATCTAGCAGTCGCCCCGTTCTTCGGGCGTAAGCGGACGCGCGGGAAAGACGGTGCCGGCGGTCTTGTCGCGGGTGGATTTGCGCTCGCCCGCCGCGCTCCAGTCTTCCAGATCGCGGACGGTGTAGAGGACGCGACCGCCGACTTTGCGATAGGTCGGCCCGGTGCCATAGGTGCGATGCTTCTCAAGGGTGCGGATGGATATGCCGAGGAAGCGCGCGGCTTCCTTGGTGCGCAACAGGCGCGGCGGCAGGCCCGCAAGTGGGTTGGGCATGGATCACCTCCAGTCGGGATTGGGCTGCCGGGGGCGGCAGCGGACTGTGGCGAACCATGGCGAGGGATCGGCGGCGCGTAGCGTGCCGCATTTGCGCCTATGCGCTGGCGGCACCCCCTTCGGGGCGGTGCGCGGCCAATAGATGAGGGATTTCAGCGGCTCATTGCCTGCTGCGCCGAAAAGCCAGAGACATTCCCACGCGGTTCGGTTAAGAATCGCAGCGGAGCAGACGCGCTGCTCTGGGGCGTAGTAACCCCTCACGAATGGCCGGTGCCAGCCAGAACGGCACCAACTCCTTGACCTATGGTCGGGGAGCCTGTGGCGTATACAACAGGCTTTCCGAGCTAAAGGCCATGGGGCCGTTTCGTGACGGTTACTAACTCCCCGATCACCAAGAGTCAGAGAGAATCGTTTGCGGGGGCGCACCGCAGACAAAGCTCTCTCGGATACGGGGAATGACTATGCGGGTTCCCGTCGAACTCGATCCAGATGTGGACGATGAAGCGCCGACCGGCGACACCATAACCGTCTATGACGAACAACATTACGTCACATATCTGCGTTTGCTGGATGCGAAGGCCGAGGGCGCGGACTGGAAGGAAGTCGCGCGGATCGTGCTGCACCGTGATCCGGCCGCTGAGGAACTGCTGACCCGCCGTTGCTGGCAAAGCCATCTCGAACGCGCGCAATGGCTATCGCGTGAAGGCTATCGGAAGATTCTGGAGCAGGCGGCAGCCAATAGGGCGTGAGGTCGATGGCCGTGCCCATCAACGCTTGTCGGGCTTGATCGGATAGTGGAGCAGAAGGCGATAGCCCCCGCGCATCATCTTGATGCCGTGCGCGACCAGGCGGCGGGCTTTGTTCTTGCGCGGATCGCTCTCGAAATCCTCCTTCGTGCCGCGAAAGCCGAGCAGGACTTCAGCGATGGTGCGATAGCTTTCGCCGCGCAACCGCGCGTCAAGCGCGCGCAGGGTCAAGATATGCCATTGCCGGAGTTGGGCAGGCACGGCTCGGAAATCAGGACCGGGCGCGCGACCGTTGAGGGACCGCCAAAATCGGCGGGCCGCGTGAGCACGCAGTTCCAGAAACGAATCCATCGGCAACGTGACGGCGTAGAATGCGGCGGCATCGGGCACGGCATCGGGCAGCCAGAATTGATGCGCGACGCCATCCACCTGCCAGATGCCGTGCCAACCATCGGCGGCGCGGCGCAAGTCAAGGCCATCGAGATGCGCCAGCGTCAATATTGGTTCGGTATCGCCGTTCTTGTGATCGACCGGCGACAACATCACCGCTTGCGGGTGAAGATTCGGATTCCAGATCGGCGATTGCGGGTCATGCTGCGCGTCGGGATCGCACGGGAAATCGCAAGCCCCAGCGATGTGCAAACATTTCGAGGTCACTGCCGGTCGGTTCCCCGGTCCTAGCGATGGTCTCGAAGTCCTGACGATAATCGTCATTCCGGCGCAGGTATTCCCAAGCGAAACCGGCGGCCGGAATTTGCTTCGCGTGTCTGTATGCCGCCGGCAAACGCCAGTCGATGCTTAGCATGGCGTCACCTCTCAAAGCCGGGGCGCGCGAGGCTGCGCCCGGACAAGAGAGATTCAAGTATCTATTCAAGTAATATAAGATGCTCAAAGCAGATATATTGATCATCCAACGCGATCAATATTGGTTATTTTCTTCTTAACACTATCTCGTTGAGTTTTACAGTCGTCGCCCGCATGTGCGAGCAAGCGACCGGCCTTCATCTGCTGGAAAACACATGGACCTCATCATGTGCGGTCTCTACGGTGAAAAGGTCGCCACTCATTTCAGCGTCTCGCGCCATTGCCTGCCAATCGACATAGTAGCGTAGCGCCTCGGGAATCGTGATGCTCTCGGTGGTCAGTTCCTCCATGTAATCGGCGAGACTGCCAAACTGACCATGATAGCAGTCCTGCAAGGCGGTTTCGGCTTGGTCCATGTCGCCGATGAACTGCTCCAGCAAGCCCGCGCCGAGTGCGCCATGCTCTGAGATGAAAGCGCCTATACGCGCCACGGTGTCGATGCCGGCATATTCGCTGATCGTGATGCCCTCGAAGCCTTCAAAGTCGTGGATGGCGTATTCCTCTGCGTGCGCGATGGGGGACCGTGCCAGCATGGTCACAATCTTATCCCTGATTTGGTCCGCGTCCTGATCCGCGTCGATCCAAGCCCCATGCAGATAGCCGCTATTGTAGGCGGCAAGGCAGGCCACATAGATGCGGGGGCTGCTCTCGGATATGTTGGTCATGTCTCTGATCCTCGGGTCTGAAGGTCAGCGAAGCGGAACGCCGCGCCTGACCTTCTGGCCGTCGCCGAGACTGGGGTAGCAACGAGCAAGGGCGACCGGGGTGGAGGGGGATCACCCGGCATGCACAAGCCCCTCGGGGTGCGGAAGGCTGGGGATGCCGCCCCGGACGGTTCCACTTACCTTGCTGGCGCGAGGGCAAGGCCCTTAGCAAAATTGTTGAGGATCGCGCGGCGGCGGCCGTGCCGGCCCGGAGGCGAACGCGCTTCCACATTGCGCTGTAGAGAGCCGGAGGGCAGCGAGTGGCAAAGCCACGCCACCACCTTTTCTCCGTCGCAAACATCCTGCAACAGACTGAACAGAAAGGATATTTCAGCGGTTCAAACGGCATCGAGCCAGTTCCGCGCCAATGGGGAGACTTCGGCCCTCCCCAAATCCCATCGACAAGGAAGCGTTCCTGCTCCCATTGACCCATAACCGAGGAGCTTTCGAGCTCCTCTGGACACTCCCGGTCAACCCTGAGCGGATTGGATGCCTTCAGGAGTTTCGCGCTCTGAACCATGGCCGAGCAACCAACAGGCGGATATTGACCTTTTGCTTCAGGGAGTCTCGATGCTATTCTAGGACACAGGGGGAGTGTCAAAGTGTTCATACATCGCGTCGTTATTCAAAATTACCGCTGCCTAAAAGCAGCGGATGTCATAATGAACGACAATCTAAACGTGATCGTCGGAAACAACGAATGCGGAAAATCTACGCTTCTTGAAGCCGTTCACCTCGCGTTGTCCGGTCAGCTCAATGGCCGACCGCTTGTGGTGGAGATGCACCCGTATCTGTTCAATCTCGACCTTGTACGCAAATACATCGATAGTCTAGCAGCAGGCGAGAAACCACACCCCCCGCACATCCTCCTTGAGGTTTATCTCGCCGACGACCCGAACCTGACTAAGCTCAAGGGCGATCACAATTCGCTTAAAATAGACCGCCCCGGCGTATCGCTCAGCATTGAGCTTAATCCATCACATGCCGAAGACTTCATTCAGTATGTCAGCGATCCCGCAGAAATTCGCACCGTTCCGATTGAATATTATCGTATCGTATGGCGCAACTTTGCAGGCAACGACATTGCCCACTCTCGCGACATTCCACTTCACGCGAGCCTCATCGACGCCAGCACGCTCAAGAACAATGCTGCCGCAAGCAGGTATGTCGTGGACATTGTTAAAGAGAGCCTGTCGGCACAAGAAAAAGTCGATCTTGCTCTCACTTATCGTCTGATGAAGGACCGCTTTCTGGAGCAGCCCAAGGTCAAAACAATCAATGACGCGCTTGCTCTAAAAAAAGGGAAGATCAGCGAGAAAACCATATCTGTTTCGCTCGACACGTCGGCCCGTGCGAGTTGGGAGGCAGGGGTAATGCCCCACCTCGACGACATTCCGCTCACGCTTGTCGGCAAGGGTGAGCAGAACGCCGTCAAGATCAAGCTCGCGATGGAGACGTCCGCCAAGTCCCACATCATCCTGATCGAAGAGGCGGAAAACCATCTCTCCTACGCCAGCCTCAACGAGTTGATCGGGCATATTTCCGCGAACGCGGGCACGAGACAGATTTTTATTACGACCCATAGCAGCTTTGTGCTGAACAAACTGGGCGTAGAGTCGGTGCTCCTGTTCCAGCGAGGCAGCGGCGTTCGGCTTTCTGATTTAGCAAATACGTCAACACAAGACTATTTCATGAAGCTGCCGGGCCACGACACGCTGCGTCTTATTCTCGCTAAGCGGTCCATTTTGGTCGAAGGCCCATCCGACGAGCTGATTGTGCAGCGCGGCTACCAAAAAAAGCACGGAAAGATGCCACTGGAAGATGGAGTCGACGTGATTTCCGTCAACTCCCTCGCCTTTAAACGCTTTCTCGAAATTGCGGTTCTGCTAAAAACCGAGACCGATGTCGTGACCGACAATGATGGCAGCGTGGCCGGGCTGCTGGCGAAATATGCTAATTACCTCACCTCGGATGTTGTCAAAATCCGGTACGACACGGACGAGACGGCCAAGACCCTTGAGCCACAGCTCGTCAAAAAGAACGGGCTGACAACCATAAATGCGGTACTCGGCAAGACTTTCACCGACGAAGCGAGCGCCATCGAATACATGGTCAAGAACAAGGCAGATGTAGCCTTGAGGTTCTTCGAGACCACCGTGGATTGGTCCGTGCCGGACTATATAGCCGATGCCATCCGCTAGCCGCATCGTTATAGCCGCCGCCGGCGGCGGCAAGACCACCCGCGTCGTCGATCAGGCGCTAGGTGCTGACACAGGCATTACGGCGCTTGTGACATACACGCGGAATAATATCCGCGAGATCGGGCTCAAGATGCATGAACGCTCAAGGGCGATCCCTCCGCATGTCGAGGTGATTTCGTGGTACACGTTCCTCTTGCATGAACTGGCCCGCCCCTACCAGTCAGCAATGCACTCCCGCAGGATCGATGGATTTTTTTGGACCGAAGGAAAGTCGGTCATTTATGCGCCGGAGGCCAACACGGCAGCACATTATTTTTCCGATGGCCGCCTAATCTACTCCGATAAAATCTCGAAGTTCATCTGCGCGTGCGACGCCAAATCCGGCGGTTCGGTGATGCGAAGGTTGCGGCAGCGGTTTGCCCATATCATCATCGACGAAATTCAGGACATGGCGGGCTACGACCTAGATTTGCTGGAGCTGATGCTCAGGTCGAACGTCAGGGTGACGTTCGTCGGCGATCACCGCCAAGCCACCTTTGCCACCAACAATGCTCCGAAGAACAAGGCTTTCCGAGGCCCGGCTATCATCAATAAGTTCGAAGCATGGAAGAAGGGGCTCTGTTGCAAAAATCGTGAAGCTTGAGCATGCTTGGCGGAGATTGGACGGACGGAACGATGACGGATTTCAAGT
>NZ_RHWX01000019.1 GCF_003938605.1 Brevundimonas sp. 357
TCCGCTCCTTCCCAGCCAGGGAAATCTCAGCGGAAAACTCTAACGTCCGGTGATCCAGTTTTCGGGGAGCAGATCAGGCACGTCAGATGCCGTTCGCTATGGCCTCTCCAAGCTTGGCGAGAGCGGCTTGGCCGAACGGCGCTGGAAGGCCTACTTCATTGCGCCCTGTGGTCAGACTGGTGAGCAGCACGCCAGCTTGAGCCAGTGACATATCAGTCCGCAGTTCCGTCTCGCGAAGCTCAGCCGCGATTACGCCCGCAAACTGGTTCAGTTTTTGATCCGACATGTGTGCGCTCCTAGGTTGGTCAGTGTTGACTTGGGTCAACAGCCCATCGGTTTGCGACTTCGGAAACGAAGCCTAGGAGGCCGAGAAAGACGGCGCCGAATATGAGGACAAGGATGCCGGCCAGCAGGATAAGCCAAATCCTTGAACCCCATATTCGTGGCGGCGCCGGCATGTAGGCTGGCGCCAAAGCCAATGCTGAAAAGCCGCTGGCTCTTTCCCTCTCACTCAGCTGACCGACGCAATCCGTTGGGCTGCTGATAGGGGGATGAGGGGACGACTCGGGCTCCGAGGGGATACTGAGAGCACCATATAGCGGTTTTCCCGCTAGCTTCCGGTAGGCTGATTTCCGAGAGGGGGCGTCAAGTCGCGCCATGGCCTGGCGGATGTGCAGGCTGACTGTGTGAGGCGACAAACCCAGTTCTCGCGCGATCTCCTTGTCCGTCATGGTGGCGGACAAGATCAGGCATTCTCTTTGACGTGGCGTAAGTTCGCTGCCGATCATGGACAACCCCTGATCCACTAGACCCTCGTAGTTCCACGAGGGTCTATCGGGGGGGCGGTGTCCGTCCAGAAATTGTAACGCGCTGATAAAAAAGGGTGTGGATCGTTAACAATTTACCTGCGCGTCGATCGACGAGTCTTGGCGCAAGCTAACGCTGGCGCTCCCGAAGCAGGCTCGCAGTTGTCTAGGCTGTTATGGCGTTTCCGGCCAGATTTTCTGTACGGTCAGCGATCCGGCGGGGGCGGGCTGTAGCATGAGGTCTTCGGCTGCGCTCAGGTCTAGCCAGTGGACGCCGGCTCCAGGTGGCAGGAGGACAATCTGGCGGTCATGCGGCTTGTTGCGTGAGTTCAGCCTCCGCCTTCGCCAGCAGGCCGTGGTGCGGTCGACCGCATCGACGGGAATGTTCAGAACCAGCGGGAGCCAATCGGACGCCCACAGCTCGAGCGGTCCCGTCAGCAGGCTGAACACCGTAACCAACCGAAAGACGCCTCCGACCTCATCGTCGGGCGTCTCGCGCTCGAGCGCCCTGAACGCCTCGATCGCGGGCCGGGCCATGCCGTTGAGCGCCGCGACCTTGACCTGGGCGGCCCGCAGGGGCGCATTGATCATCAATTGGTCGGACAGGGGCGCGTCAGTCTTCATGAAGGCGAGCGGATAAAGGCCGCGGCCGAGGACCGAATCCGGCAGCTGCCCCCCCAGGGCGAGCCGCGCCACCAGACCGAGCGCCTTCTGCGACCCCGTCCGCAGGCCGGAGAGGACGAGCTGAGGCAGGTCTCCGGTCCTGACGGGTCGGCGCGCGGCCAGGAACTCGGCGATCGCCTCATGGAACCGCGTCTGCTCGCTTTCGGACAGCACCTTGAGCCCCGCGCCCGAGAGCACCGGCGATATTCGCAGCCTGCCGTCGGCCGCGGGCTCCAGCCAGGGGCCCGTCAGAAGATCGAGCGCCGCTCCGGGTTCCACGATCGCGGGGGTTGCCTCGCCCAGGCGCACCGCCATGTCCGCGCGATCAACTGATCGCGGGCGAGCCGCCGCATCTCGGCGTCCGGCAAGACCGCGGTGCGCAGCACCTCGATCAGCAGCCCGTTGCGCAGGCTTCGGACATCCGCGCCGCGCGCGCCGGCCGTGGAGCAGAGATGGGCGAGCGAATCCTCCAGCAGAACCTCGAGCTCCGGCAGGGCCGGTTCGGCGCAGGCGAACCGGAGGGGACGCCGCAGGGGCGCGCGCAGCGCCGCATCGTCGTCCTGCTCGAGCAGGCCTTGAGGTTCTCCGCGAGCGAAAGCTGCGCCAGCGCGCCGTACCCATCCCACTAGGTTTGCTTAGCAAAAACCTTTGAGTGGCGTTTTTAGCTTGGTCGGCGGCTTCGATAGTGCCCTAAGGCCAGCTTTTGAGGTGGTTTTCTAGGACAGTCTTAAGTTGTCCCGACACCTTTGAGTCGCAAACACCTTAGGGTTCGCGACCAGAGGCGGCCAACTTCCTGGCGGATGCTTCGGGTGCTCACGGAATCGGGTCGTCATCTTTCATGCGAGTCGGCGCCGGTTTTAGTTCAGGGCGCGGCATTTGGAGTTGGCGTCGTTTACCGATGGGCTGTCGATCATGCAGGTGATGTATTTTCTGCCGTCGGTGAGGATGAACGAAAACGAGTTCTCGTTGTTCTGAAACATCTCGGTCTGGTCGTTGCTTTAGGCGACGATCCTCCATCCGGCGCCCAGGAGTTCGGTCATCGACTGGGGTACGGGCGTCCATTCGGTGGCGCGCTCATGAAGATCGGCGCGGGGTCTTTAGCGTGATTGGGCTTCTGCGATCGTGGGCGTGATTGCCAGTAACGCGAGAAGCAGGCCGAGTTTTCTCATTAATTTCGTCCTTGAGGATCAATCAGACCGCCCCTTGTTAATTAATTGAGCGTCGTAAAGATCTTGGCGGCCTTCGTTTCCAGTGCCGCAAAGAGCATGGAGCAGAGGTGTTGACCTTCCCTTGATGGGAAGGTTTACAGGTGTCGTCGTCAAAGGTTTACGAGGACGACGTCATGGCCGCCGAAGGCTTGAGAACACTGGATCTGCCTGTCCTGGGCATGACCTGCGCCAGCTGCGTGGGGCGCGTCGAAAAGGCCATCCGCGCCGTGCCGGGCGTGACGCAGGCCCAGGTCAATCTGGCCGCCGAACGGGCGCAGGTGTCGCTGTCGTCGGAGGGTTCCGCCGCCGCCGTCGCGGCCGCCATCAAGAGCGCCGGCTATGAGCCGATGGAGGAGGAGGTCGTCTATCCCGTGCGGGAGATGACCTGCGCCTCCTGTGTCGGTCGTGTCGAAAAGGCGCTGGCCGCCGTGCCGGGCGTGCTGTCGGCCAGCGTCAACCTGGCGACCGAGCGGGCGACGGTGCGCTTCCTGTCGGGGGCGACGACGTTCCAGGATCTGGCCGCCGCCGTCGAACAGGCCGGCTATGTGCTGGAGGCGCCCGAGGACGCCGGGCCGGACGCCGGCGACCGCGAACAGGCCGCCCGCGACGCCGAGATCAAGAAGCTGGGCCGCGCGGTGCTTATCGCGGGCGCGGCGACCCTGCCGCTGTTCGTGCTGGAGATGGGCTCGCACTTCGTGCCGGGGATGCATCACTGGGTCAGTGAGACGATCGGCGCCTTCAACTGGAAGGTCATCAGCTTCGTGCTGGCGACCTTCGTGCTGTTCGCGCCGGGGATCATCTTCTATCGCAAGGGCGTGCCCGCCCTGCTGCGCTGGGCGCCGGACATGAACTCTCTCGTCGTGCTGGGCGCGACGGCGGCGTGGGCCTTCTCGACCGTGGCGACCTTTGCGCCGCAGTGGCTGCCTGCGGGCACGGCCAACATCTATTTCGAGGCGGCGGCGGTGATTGTCACCCTGATCCTGGTCGGGCGCTGGATCGAGGCGCGGGCCAAGGGCCGCACCGGCCAAGCCATTCGCCGCCTGATGTCGCTTCAGGCCAAGACCGCGCGCGTGGTGCGCGACGGCGTCGAGCAGGACGTGGCCGTTGATGCGGTCAAGGTCGGCGACGTGGTCGTGGTGCGCCCCGGCGAGCGGGTGCCCGTCGACGGCGTGGTCACGGACGGCGCGTCCTTCGTCGATGAATCCATGCTGACGGGCGAGCCGATCCCGGTCGAGAAGACCGCCGGCGCCGACGTCACGGGCGGCACGCTGAACACCACGGGCGCCTTCCGCTTCGAGGCGCGTCAGGTCGGCTCGCAGACCGTGCTGGCCCAGATCGTCAAGATGGTCGAGGCGGCGCAAGGAGCCAAACTGCCGATCCAGGCGCTGGTGGACAAGGTGACGGGCTGGTTCGTGCCGGTGGTCATGGGCATCGCCGCCCTGACCTTCGCCGTGTGGTTCCTGTTCGGGCCGGATCCGGCGTTGGGCATGGCCCTGGTCGCGACCGTGGCCGTGCTGATCATCGCCTGTCCGTGCGCCATGGGTCTGGCGACGCCGACCTCCATCATGGTGGGCGTGGGTCGCGCGGCGGAGCTGGGCGTGCTGTTCCGCAAGGGCGAGGCGCTTCAGGCCCTGCAGGGCGTTGACGTCGTCGCCTTCGACAAGACCGGCACCCTGACCGAGGGCAAGCCGACCCTGACCGATCTGGTCACGGCCGAGGGCTTTGACGAGACGACGGTGCTGGCCCAGGTGGCGGCGCTGGAGATCCGCTCCGAGCATCCGGTGGCCCGCGCCCTGGTCGCCGCCGCCGAGGCGCGCGGCGTGACGGTGGTCGAGCCGCAGGACTTCGCCTCCATCCCCGGCAAGGGGGTGACGGGCCTGGTCGACGGGGCGCGCGTCGCCGTCGGCGCCGACCGCTACATGGCCGAGCTGGGCTGCGACGTGGCCGTGTTCGCCGAGGCGGCGGCCCGTCTGGGCGACGAGGGCAAGACGCCGCTCTACGCCGCCGTGGACGGCCGGCTGGCCGCCATCATCGCCGTGGCCGATCCGGTCAAGGCGACGACGGCCGAGGCCATCGCCGCCCTGCACGAACTGGGGCTGAAGGTGGCGGTCATCAGCGGCGACAACCGCCGCACCGCCGCCGCCGTGGCGCGTCGTCTGGGCATCGATGAAGTCCACGCCGAGGTCATGCCGGACGGCAAGGTGGCGGTAATTGAAGAACTGAAGAAGGGCGGGCGCAGGGTCGCCTTCGTCGGCGACGGGGTGAACGACGCCCCGGCCCTGGCGGCGGCGGATGTCGGCCTGGCGGTCGGCGGCGGCTCGGACGTGGCGATCGAGAGCGCGGACGTTGTGCTGACCGGCGGCGACCTGCGCGGCGCGGTCAGCGCCATCGGCCTGTCGCGGGCGACGATGGGCAACATCCGCCAGAACCTGGCCTGGGCCTTCGGCTACAACGTCCTGTTGATCCCGGTGGCGGCGGGGGTGCTCTATCCGGTCTTCGGCCTGATGCTGTCGCCCATGCTGGCGGCGGGGGCCATGGCCCTGTCCAGCGTCAGCGTGGTCCTGAACGCTTTGCGCCTGCGGGCCTTCAAACCCCATATCGGTTCGAACAGCGTGAAGGGAGCCGCGTGATGAACATCGGCAAGGCTGCACAGGCGACCGGGGTCACGGCCAAGATGATCCGCTACTATGAGGCGCAAGGGCTGATCCGCCCGGCGGATCGGACCGACGGCAACTATCGCGACTTTTCCGAGCGCGATCTGAACGACCTGCGCTTCATCCGCCGGGCGCGGGGGCTGGGTTTTTCGATCGAGGAGATCAGCCGCCTGCTGTCGCTATGGCGCGACGGCGCCCGGCCCAGCCGCGAGGTCAAGGCGATGGCGCAGAAGCATCTGGTCGACCTGGACGCGCGCATCCTCGAGATGCGCGAAATGGCCGACACCCTGCGTCATCTGGCCAATTGCTGCGCCGGGGACGAGCGGCCGGACTGCCCGATCCTGTCCGACCTGGCGGGCGATCCGTCGCAGGGCGCGGCCGATGCGTCCGCTTGACCTTCCTATGATGGCAAGGGGTCCAATGAACCGTCGCGTATCAAGAAAAGGAGCATCGTCATGATCTCGCTCAACATCCCGAAAATCCGCTGCGACGGTTGCGTCGCTTCGGTCGAGAAGGCCGTCCTGTCCGTCGATCCGGCGGCCAAGCTCACGGCTGACGTCCCGGCGCGCCGGGTCGAGGTCGAGACGACGGCGTCCCCTCAATCCCTGGCCGACGCCCTGGCGGCGGCCGGCTATCCCGTTCAGGAGAACTGAAGATGAAGATGCCTGTTAAGATGGCGGCGATCGCTGTCGGGGCGCTGGCTGTCGGCGGCGGCGTGTTCCTGGCCGAGGGCTTCGCCAAGCCCGCCGAGGCCGCCGTCATGACCGTCTACAAGAGCGATTCCTGCGGTTGCTGCGGCGGCTGGGTCGATCACATCCGGCGTTCGGGTTTCGAGGTCAATGTGATCGCAACCGACGAGCTGGTCCCGGTGAAGCAGCGTCTGGACGTGCCGCAATCGCTGTGGGGCTGCCATACGGCGGTGATCGACGGCAAGGTGATCGAGGGTCACGTTCCGGCGGCGGGCGTGAAGGCCTTTCTGAAGAGCCCTGGCCAGGCGCGCGGCATCGGCGTGGGCGGCATGCCGACCGGCTCGCCCGGCATGGAGGCGCCCGGCTATGCGCCCGAACGCTATGACGTCATGAGCTTCGGTGCCGGCGCGCCGGCGCGCTTCATGACTTTCGTGGGCGCTGATCCGGCCTGATCCGGCCCCGGACAGGCTGAAAAGACGACGGCGGCGCCCCTTGCGGGACGCCGCCGTTTCTCGTTCCGGCCCGGGGCAGGAGGCCGGAGCGAAAGCCTTCAGCCGTTAGGCCAGAACCATGATGGCGACGCGGCGGTTTTGCGCGCGGCCTTCGCGGGTGTTGTTGGGCGCGACCGGCTTGGCGGCGCCGTAGGAGATGGTCGCCATGCGGTTCAGGGCGATGCCCTGATCGCTCAGGAACCGACGCACCGCTTCTGCGCGCTCCTGGCCCAGACGCTCGTTGATCTGGTCATTGCCGGTCGAGTCGGTGTGGCCCTGGATTTCCAGATAGACGTTGGCGTTCTCGGCGCGCAGGCGCTGAACCAGTTCGGCCAGACGCTGCTCGGCTTCCGGCGACAGTTCGGTGTGGTTGACCGGGAACTTCACCGAGTCGTCTGACAGCACGACTTCGTACAGGAACTTGCCCTGGGCCAGTTTGTGCGCGGCGTTGGCGCGGGCCAGGGCTTCGCCCGCCGTGCCTTCAACCTGGGTGACGTGAGCGTCAACGCCGTCGACGCGCTCATTCACGACCTGCACGTTGTCGCGGACGAACCGGTGGCTGGCGCAGCCGCTGACGGCGACGCCGAGAACGGCGACGGCGCCGATGACAGCGGTCCTAGATGCCAATTTGATCAAATTCAGTCTCCTTCGTGCCCGGCCCAACTCCGGGGGATGTTACGCGCCGCACCGGTGTCGGTTGCAAAACGGCGGAGCAAAGACGCGCGAAGAAGTGAAAAGGTTCAGCTTGACTGTAAAAAAATTTCAACAATCGACGTTTTTGCTGTTTTGAGTCGATTTATGGTCTGGCTTGTTGGCGCCATTTTCCTGACGTGATGGGATGGTCACTGTCGAATATAAAAGGGCGAGGAGAATCTATTGATAGCTTTGGTGTCTGGGGCCGGCCAAAACTACAAGTCCCATGACGGCAAGGCTTGGGGAGTTTCGGGGTGAAGCCGGGGCCTCGTCGCCATCGGAACAAGGCCGGCCCGATCCTGGGCAGCCTGATCGCGCACGGTTTGATCCTGGCGCTGATCATTACTGCGCCGGTTGAACGACCGCCGGAGGCTCCGGTTCCGCCGGTGATCGAGGTGATGCTGGTCGAACCGCCGCCTCCACCGCCGCCGCCGCCTTCTGAACCTGCGCCGGGCGACGCGCCTGCGGGCGGTTCGGAACCTGCGCCGGCGCCCAAGCCGGAACCGGCGCCCGCCGCGCCCGCTCCGGTCGCTGCGCAGACGCCCGAGAAGGCGCGGCGCACCGCGCCGACGCCGCCGACCCCGCGGCCCAGCCGTCCGACGCCGCGCCCGGCGACGGTCGAGCCTCTGCCCATTTCCGCGCCGGAGCCCAGCGTCTCCTTCGTCCTTCTGGGCGAGGGGGCTCTGAGCGGCGCCCTGACCGCAGGACAAGGCTCAGGCGGGGGCGGCGGCGCGGGGGCGGGCGTCGGCGGCGGCAGCGGCGGCGGGTCCGGTTCGGGCGTGGGCGGCGGCTCGGGCCAGGGCTGCGACATGGTCAAGCGCATCCAGGACGCCCTGCGCAACGACGCGCGCATCAACGCCGCCATCGGCCAGGCCTATCGCACCTCGGGCGCTTCGGGCCGCGCCATCCTGATGTGGAACGGCGACTGGCTGCAAAGCCCCGGCGAAGAGGGCAAGGGCCTGGCCGGGGTGCGTCAGGCCATCGCCGTGACGGTCGGCTTCTCGTCGCGCGCTTGCAAGGCCGAGACGGTCAACGGCTATGTGCTGCTGACGCTCAGCGACCAGCCGGGCGCGCCGCGCGTGGCGCTGGGCGGCGGGCGCTGGCGCTGGTCGGACCTGCTGTCGCTCTAGGCGCCGAAGGCCAGGCCCAAGGGACCGTAGAGCCAGGTCAGCCAGGCGCCGACGGCCAGGAAGACGCCGAACGGCAGGCGGTCGGTGGAGGCCACGGGACGGCGCAGCACGAGCTTGGCCGCCACCAGGCTGAGGCCGGTCAGCGACGCCCACAGCAGCACGCTGGGCAGGCCCATCCACCCGACCCAGGCGCCGATCGCGCCCAGCAGGAAGGGGTCGCCGCCGCCCAGACCGTCGCGTCCGCGCAGGCGCTTGTAGAGGAAGGCCAGCAGCCACAGCCCGCCGAAACCGGCCGCCGCCCCGATCAGGGGCGTCTTCAGCGGCCCGATCAGCGACCACTTCATTCCGCTCTGGATGTTCGCCGGGTCCAGGGCCACGGCGGCGAACAGGCCGCTGAGGAACAGGGGCAGGGTCAGGGCGTCAGGCAGCCAGAAATGCTCGGCGTCGATCACGGCGATCAGCAGAAGCTGCCAGCCCAGAACGGCCCCGGCCAGGGCCCAGGCCGGATCGGGAAAGCACAGGGCCGCCCAGACGCCGACGGCGCCGGAGGCCAGCTCGATCAGGGGATAACGCAGGGGAATGACGGCGCCGCAGTCGCTGCACTTGCCGCGCGACAACGCCCAACTGACCACCGGGATCATCCGCCAAGGCTTGAGCGGGCGCCCGCAACCGCCGCACCGCGAGCGGCCGACCACGATGTCCTCGCCGCGCGGCAGGCGCAGGCTGACCAGGCCCAGGAAACTGCCGACGATCAGCCCCAGCCCGCCCATCAGTAGCGCCAGCATCATGTTTCCGTCCCATGGTCTGTTTTCGGAAGGAGTGTGGCGCGGGGAACGCAGAATGGCGCCATCATTTGCCTTGCTCGCCTTGGTTGTGACTCTCTATCGAGAGAAGAGAGCGGCCAAACTGGACGGACGCCGTTCTGAACGGATAGTCGGATTCTGTGCCCATGAACGCGAAGATCGACAAGCTGACGCCGCGCGAACGAGAAATCCTCCTGCTCGTGTCGCATCGCCTTGGTGACAAGGAGATCGCGCAGCAACTCGGTCTGTCGCCACGCACCGTTCAGAACCATCTGCATCGCGCCTATGAAAAGCTGGGCGTTTCCGACCGTCTCCAGGCCGCGCGCGTGTTGAGTAATTCCTACTCAGGGGGATCATTCCCCCTGTCGCCGTCCCCCGTCGTATCGGCAGAAAGGAGCGTCCTCGCAGGGTCTTCGGAAGATGTCGAGGGCGGGAGAACGCCGTGGCCGACGCCTTTCTATCGGTCCTATGCGAGCCTCAGAACCTGGCGCCGGCCGCGTAAGATCGGCGGCTCCGTCTTGTGGCTGATCGTGGGCTGGGCTTTCGCCTGGATCCTGATCGCCGTGGTTGCGGCCACTCTGATGCGTCCCGTCCTGGAGATGATCCACGCTCTGCGCTGACGCTCTTTGCTGGTGGAGAAGCGCATGACTGACGGGAAATAACGGCTTGGCGCTTGGATAGGCTGGTCAGCCGGAGGCTTTGATGGACTTGGTTCAATTGGCTTTGCTGTTCCTCGGTTTCGTGGGGCTGGGCCTTTTGTTGTGGCGTGGCGGTCCTGGCGATCGCGCGGCTGCCGCCGTCATGCTGATGACCCTGGCCGCTTCCTATGTCGTCGAGGATTTGACGTGGAACGGGCTCTATCTCGGCCTGATGATCGTCGATGGCCTGGCTTTCGTGGCGCTGTGGCTGATTGCCGAGCGCGCGGGTCGCTGGTGGATTGTCCTGGCGTCTGCGTTCCAGCTTGTCGGCGTCCTGGCCTACTGCGCTCCGCTCCTGTCGTCGGAGCCTCTGGCATGGGCGCTTTTCACGCTGATTTGGGGCCTGTGGTTCCTGATCGTGCTCACATTCTTCTTTGGCGTCTGGGAGGTCGAGGCCGACCGGCGCTTCGCCCTGGGGGGGCGAGATGGCTCAACAATGGACGATGGAGGCCGCGCGCGCGCTGCTCCGTCAATGGAATGACAATCGGCTGGAGGTCTCGGTCCGCGAGGGGGGGCTGACAGCCGAACTGGGGGCGCTGGAGGTCTGGTTGCTGGAACAGCGGCCGGAGACCTTGGCTGAGGCCGAGCGCCTGCTGGATTTGATCACATCGCATCAAAGCGGCGGCGGGCGCGGGTTGGAGCAACTGTGTCGCATCGGCGGCGGCGTGCGAAACGACGTGGCCCCGCATCGCAGCCGGGTGGAGCATAGCTTCGCGCCGCGCGCTTCGGGACCGCTGGCCGGGCGGGCCTGAAAGTCATCGTTTGATGATCGTCGGTCGGGGTTCCGCCCCGCCGACGGGGCTGTTACATCCGCTGACAGTCCGCGACGAAGCCTTGCGCCGTCGCTCCGCCAAGCGGTTTTTCCTCCCATGATTTCTGCTGTTCGCGCCGCGTCTCTCGCGTCCGCCTCCTTGTCCGTGCTCGCTTTCGCCGCGCCTGTCATCGCCGAGGCGCCCGTCGACGCCGGACCGACCCAGGTGTCCGAGATCGTGGTGACGGCCGAACGGCGCGAGGCGCCCCTGGCGTCGACTCCCCTGTCGCTGACGGTGGCCGCCCAGCCCTTGCTGGACGGCGTCGGCGTGCGCGACATCAAGGATCTGCAGATCCTGGCGCCGGGGCTGATCGTGGCCTCGACCTCGAACCAGACCTTCACCACCGCCCGCATCCGCGGCGTCGGCACGGTGGGCGACAATCCGGGCGTGGAAAGCTCGGTCGGCGTCATGATCGACGGCGTCTATCGCCCCCGCAACGGCGCGGCCCTGGGCGATCTGGGCGAGGTCGAGCGCATCGAGGTGCTGAAGGGCCCGCAGGCGACCCTGTTCGGCAAGAACACCTCGGCCGGCGTCATCAACGTCGTCACCGCCGCCCCCTCGTTCGACGCGGGCATGGCGGGCGAGACGACCTTCGGCGACTATGGAACGCACGGCGGTTCGGTCTCCCTGACCGGCCCGATCGTGGACGAGGTTCTGGCCGGGCGGTTGTATGTCGCCGCGCGTCGCCGCGACGGCCTCTATGACGTGAAGACGGGCGCCAAGAAAACGGGGGAGGGCCCGCGCACCTCGACCGACGATCAGACCGAGAATTACGAAACCGTGCGCGGTCAGTTGCTGTGGCGCGCCACGCCGAACCTGACCGCCCGCCTGACCGCCGACTGGACCGAGCGGGACGAACGCTGCTGCGTCGGCGTGCAACTGGTGACCGGCGCGACGGCGCCGCTGCTGGCGACCTTCGCGCCCGACGGCGGCGTGGCGGCGACGCCGAAGCCGTGGGATCGCGTGGCCTATTCCAACCGCGACACCAACACCCGCATCCGCGACAAGGGGCTGGCCCTGCACCTGAACGCCGATCTGGGCTGGGCGAGGCTGGAGAGCACCTCGGCGGTGCGCGACTGGCGCGGCGTCATCAGCCAGGACTGGGACTTCACCTCGGCCGACCTGGCCTATCGCCCGGACGACGACAGCTGGTCGAACCGCTTCCGCACCCTGACGCAGGAGTTCCGCCTGTCGGGCCGGCGCGGAAAGCTGGACTGGTCGGCGGGCGCCTTCTTCGCCGATGAGAATCTGACCCGTCGCGACAGCCTGTTCTACGGCGCCGATTACGAAGGCTATGTCAGCCGCCTGCTGTCGCGCTCGGCGTCGAACCCGCTGGGCGACCCGGCCTTCGTGTCGAGCATCACGGGGCTTCCCGTCGGCGCGAGCTTCGTCGAGGGCGAGGGGCAGCTGGACCGCTATTGGCAGACGGCCCGCAGCGCCGCCCTGTTCGGCCAGGTCTCCTACGCCGTGACCGACCGCCTGACCCTGACCGGGGGCCTGCGCCGCACCCATGAGACCAAGGAGATGACGGCCGCCTATCACAACACCGACGGCGGCCGGGCCTGCGCGGCGGCGCTGGCCAACGGCGTCAGCAATGTCATGCTGTGCCTGCCGTGGTCGAATCCGGCCTTCAACGGCCTGAGCCAGTCCGAGACGGTCAAGGACGAGGCCTGGACCGGCATGGCCCGCGCCGAGTTCAAGGCGACCGAGGGCGTGCGCCTCTACGCCTCCTGGTCGCGAGGGCGCAAGAACGGCGGCTTCAACCTGGATCGCGGGCAGACCAATCTGGTCCCTGACGCCTCGCGCGCCTTCCCGGCCGAGAGCGCCGACGCCTTCGAGGCGGGGGTGAAGAGCGTGCTGCTGGACCGGCGCCTGCTGGTCTCGGCCGCCGCCTTCCGCCAGACCTATGACGACTTCCAGCTGAACACCTTCCTGGGCACGACCTTCCTGGTCCGCTCAATCCCCGAGGTGCGGGCCAAGGGCGTCGAGGCGGACTTCATGTTCCTGCCGTTCGAGGGCCTGTCGCTACAGGGCGGCCTGACCTACGCCCAGACGGAATACGGCGACGACGCCGTGCCGGGCCTGCCGCTGCTGGCGGGCAAGCGGATGAATTTCGCGCCCCTGTGGAGCGGATCTCTGGCCGGAACCTATGAGCGGCCGGTGGCGGCGGGGCTGACGGGCCGCGTCACCCTGGCGGCCAAATATTCGTCGGAATACAACACCGGCTCGGACCTAGACCCGGCCAAGAGCCAGCCGGGCTTCTGGCTGGTCGACGGCCGCGTCGCGCTAGCTCGCGACGACGCCTGGAGCGTCGAGCTGTGGGGCCGCAACCTGTTCGATCAGGACTATCGCCAGGTGGCCTTCGGCGCGCCGTTCCAGACGGGGACGCTGGGCGCCTTCCTGGGGGCGCCGCGCACGGTGGGCGTGACCCTCCGGGTGGTGCGATAGACGTCTTTATTTCAGGGAGAGAGCAGGCTGGCGATCCCTCCTTCTCCCGGAGGGGGAGAAGGATGAAGGGGAAAAAAGAGCGACGAGAACGTCAGTCCTTGTCGCGGGCGGCGGCCTTGGCGGCGCGTTCAGCCTGACCGCGCCAGCCGTAGCCTTCGCCGTGCTTGCCGACGCTGACGAAGACGGCTTCCTCGGCCTTGTGGAAATACTGCTCGGCCACCATCCAGCCCTTGAAGGGCCGCAGCACCCACAGGCACATGGCCGCCAGGATCGGGAAGGTCACGACGAAGTGGACCCAGATCGGCGGGTGCACGGTGAACTCGAAGATCATGAAGGCGATCATGCCGACAACGCCGACCGCGCACATGACAAAGAAGGCCGGGCCGTCCGCCGGATCGGCGAAGCTGTAATCCAGGCCGCACTTCGGGCAGGACTCGCGCAGGCTGAGATAGCCCTTGAACACGGGGCCTTCGCCGCAGCGGGGGCAGCGGGCGCGCAGGCCGGTCTTGAGCGGGCTCAACGGGGGATAGGCAGGGTCGGACACGGGCTGTTCCTGAAAAGAACGATGGCTGATGGTTTCGGCCTTCGGGCGCCCGGACGCAAGCGGGTGTTTTGTCCTATCCACGTGGGAAGGTTGGCGGGCAGGGCTTTGTTTTCCGCGATTTAAGCCCCGTTAACCGCGATTAAAGCCCTTCGCGCGAGCATGCGCGCGATATGTCCGGGGCCACCGCCAAGAAGCGCGTTCTGCAGACGACCGTGGCGGCCGCCGCGGCGGGCGTCGTCGTCTTCGCGCCCCTGGCGCCGGCGCCGTCGCTGGCCCAGGGACAGTCTCAGGCGGGCGCGCCGGTCGAGATCCGTATAGGCGCCAACGCCGGCTTCACCAAGATCGAGTTCGCCGGGGTCGTGGGATCGCGCGCGCGGGTGCGCCAGGACGGCCGCACCGTCGTCGTCCGCATCGGCACGACCGCCGCCCCCGACGTCAGCCGCCTGCGCGTCGATCCGCCCAAGGGGCTGGAGAAGATCGAGACCCGCGCCGCCCAGGGGGCGACCGAACTGATCCTGACCCTGGCCGAAGGCGCGGGCGCGACCAGCGGGACCGCCGACGGCGCCGTCTGGCTGAACCTGTATGCGCCGGGCGCGCGGGCGGACGGCTCGCGACCCTCGCCCGTGCCGATCGGCGGGGCGGTGCCGGTGGCGGCCGAGGTCAAGGGCCAGCAGACGGTGATGCGCTTCGCCTGGAACGGTCCGGTCGGCGCCGCCGTCTTCCGACGCGGCGAGGCGGTCTGGGCCGTCTTCGACCACGCCGCCCGCATGGAGATGAAGGGCGAGGGGCTGAACGGCGCCCGCTGGGCCGCCGGACCCGACTTCACCGCCGTGCGCATTCCGGTCGAGCCGGGCCAGGCCGTGGCCGCCCGCGCCGAAGGCTCGACCTGGGTCGTGACCATCGGCGGAACCGCGCCCTCGCCCAGCGGGGTGGACATCGCACGCGACGACGCGGTCAAGGCGTCGCTGACCGCCCGCATGGCCGGGGCGACCCGCACCGTCTGGCTGACCGATCCGATGATCGGCGACCGCTTCGCCGCCGTCACCGCCCTGGCCCCCGGCAAGGGGCTGAAGACCGGGCGCCGCACGGTGGATGCGGGCTTCCTGCCCACCGCCCACGGCCTGGCGATCGAGACGCCGACCGACGATCTGAGCGTCACGGCCGACGGCGACCTGGTGACCGTCACGCGCCCGCGCGGCCTGACCCTGTCCTCGCCCACGGCAGGGCTGGAGGCGGCCGAAGAGGGCGCCGACGCCCCGCGCGCCGCGTCGCGCCCCGCCCTGATCCTGGCCGACTGGTCCGCCGATGCGGGCGAGGGCGGCTTCACCGCCCGCCATCGCGCCCTTCAGGACGCGGCCGAGCGTGAGAGCGGCCGCGCCGCCGAAGATCCGCGCGCGCCGATCGAGGCGCGGCTGGCCTACGCCCGCTTCCTGGTCGGGCACGGTCTGGGGTTCGAGGCGGTCGGGGTGTTGAACGCCCTGATCAAGCAGACGCCCGCCATGCAGGGCGTGGCCGAGGTGCGCGGCCTGCGCGGCGCCGCCCGCGCCTCCATCGGCCGTTTCGCCGAGGCGGAGGCCGACTTCTCGTCCGGCGCGCTGGCGGGCGATCCCTCCACCAAGGTGTGGCAGGGCTATGTGGCCGCCCAGCAGGGCGACTGGGCCAACGCCCGGCGGTTGTTTGCGGCCGGCGCGGGCGTGGTCGACGGCTTCGCCCCCGAATGGCGGGCCCGCTTCGGCGCCGCCCACGCCATGGCGGCGGTCGAGACCGGCGACGCCGACGCCGCGCGCGAACTGCTGGCCTATGTCTTCAGCCAGCCGAACGTCTCGGCACCAGATCAGCTGACCGCCCGACTGGTGCAGGCCCGGCTGTTCGAACTGGATCAGAACCCCGACCGCGCCCTGGCGATCTACAAGGCGGTGGCGCGTGCGCCGCTGGACGGCATCGCCACGCCCGCGCGTCTGGGCGTCATCAAGCTGGAGATGGCCAAGGGGACGCTGAAGGCCGACGCAGCCGCCGCCCAGCTGGAGGCGCTGAAATGGCGCTGGCGCGGGGATGCGACCGAGCTGGCCGTGATCCGCACCCTGGGCGAACTCTATCTGTCGCAGGGCCGCTATCGCGAGGCGCTGACCACGCTGAAGACGGCGGGGCCGAAGATCGTCACTCTGCCGGGCGGCGACCGGCTTCAGGCTGATCTCGACAACGCCTTCCGATCCTTGTTCCTCGAAGGCGCGGCGGACGGTCTGCAGCCGGTGCAGGCCCTGGCCCTGTTCTTCGATTTCCGCGAGCTGACGCCCGTCGGCGCCGACGGCGACGAGATGGTGCGGCGGCTGGCGCGGCGCCTGATCGACGTGGACCTGCTGGATCAGGCGGCGGAACTGCTGAAATACCAGGCCGAGAACCGGCTGGACGGGGTAGCCAAGGCGCAGGTGTCGACCAATCTGGCCGCCGTCTATCTGATGAACCGCCAGCCGGAAGAGGCGCTGAAGGCCCTGTGGTCGTCGCGCACGACCCTGCTGCCCACGGCGATGAACCTGGAGCGCCGCGCGCTGGAGGCCCGCGCCCTGATGGAGCTGGGGCGCTACGACCACGCGCTGGAGGTTCTGGGCAAGGACGCCTCGCCCGCCGCGCGCGACGTGCGCGCCGACATCCTGTGGAAGCAGCAGCAGTGGGGGGCGGCCGCCGCCCTCTATGAACAGCGCCTCGGCGATCGCTGGAAGGAGACGGCCGTGCCGCTCAGCGAGGTCGAGGAGACGCGCCTGATCCGTGCAGGCGCGGGCTATTCCCTGGCGCGCGACGCCGGCGCCCTGAGCCGCCTGTCGAAGAACTACGCCCGTTTCGCCGAAGGGGCGCGCTCGCCCGGCGCGATCCGGGTGGCGCTGGCGGGGCTGGACGGCGCCGACGGTTCGGGCCGCCCGCAGGACTTCGCCGCCCTCAGCGCCGGGGCCGACGCCTATGCCGGCTGGATCGCTCAGACCAAGGCTGAGTTCCGGGCCAAGAGCGGCGCCGCCCAATAAAAAAACCCCCCTCCCGACGGGAGAGGGGTCTTTATGCGTCTATCCCCGCAAGGAGGATCGAACGCGCCTGAAAGGCTTAGCCGTTGACGGCGTCCTTCAGCGGCTTCGACACGCGGAAGCGCACGGCCTTCGAGGCCGGGATCTTGATCGTGGCGCCGGTGGCCGGGTTGCGGCCTTCGCGCTCGGCGCGCTCGGCGGTGTCGAACACGCCCAGGTTCGAGATGCGGACGTCGCCGCCCGACTTCAGCGACTTGTGGATGTTTTCGACAATGGCGGTCAGCACCTTGCCGGCGTCAGCTTGCGAAACGCCCGCGTCCTTAGCGACGGCGGCGATCAGTTCAGCTTGAGTGGTCATGAGGGTATTTTCCCAATGGTGGTCGCCCGGAAAGAAGCGCCGGACGAGGACCGGGGGATCAACGACGGTTTTGGGGAACTTGGCAAGCCCGCATCGGCGCGCAGGCCTTGCAGGCTGGGGATTTATCCGGTTCCGGAGGCTCTCTGGAAGCTCTCGACCAGGCTTCCGGCGACCAGTCGCCACCCGTCCACCAGCACGAAGAAGATCAGCTTGAAGGGCAGGCTGACCACCACCGGCGGCAGCATCATCATACCCATGGACATGAGCACGCTGGCGACCACTAGATCGATCACAAGGAACGGAACAAAAAGAAGAAATCCGATGGTGAAGGCGGTCTTCAACTCACTGATCATGAAGGCCGGCGTGACCACCCGCAGGGGCAGATCCTGCACGTCCGCCGGAGCCTCCACCCGCGACAGGCGAGTGAACAACGCCAGGTCGTCCGGCTTCACCTGGGCCAGCATGAAGGTTTTTACCGGTTCGGACGCCGCATCGAAGGCCTGAGGCAGCTCCATCTGCTGATCCATCAGGGGGCGGATGCCCGAATCATAGGCGTCCTGCCACGTCGGACCCATGACGATGGCGCTCAGAAACAGGGCCAGGGACACCAGGACGGCGTTCGGCGGCGACTGCTGCATCCCCAGCGCGGTGCGCAGCAGGGACAGCACCACGACGATTCGCACGAAGCTGGTGGTCATGATGACGATGGACGGCGCCAGCGACAGCACCGTCATCAGCCCGACCAACTGCACCACGCGCTGCGTCAGGCCGGCGCCGCTGCCGAGGTCGATGTTGATGGCCGATCCGCCCTGCACCGCCTCCTGCGCCAGGGCGCCCAGCGGCCAGATCAGGCACAGGGCGGTGGTGATCAGCGACAGCAGGGCCGCGCGCTTCAGCTCGTCGCGGGTCGGCATGCCGAACAGGGCGGGGCGTTTCATTTCACGCCTCCCGGCTGGCGGGGCTCGATCAGTTCGCGGCCTTCGCCCAGCAGGATCAGCCGTTCTTCGTCGTCGACGCGGATCAGCACCAGGCGACGCGAGGGGTCCAGCACCAGGGTCTCGACCACCTTCATGCGCCGCGCCTGGCCCTGCGGTCCCTGGAAGCGGGCTAGGATTTCGGGCGCATAGCGCCGCGCCGCCCAGGCGGCCAGGCCGATGATGCCCAGGGTGATGGCCAGGCCGAAGATCGCCCGGAACAGATCGAGGAAGTTCATGCGGATGCAGCCCCAGACGCATACGGCGGCGGCGCGCGGACGCGGCGCTTCGGGAGCATGTTTCAACGGACGTGGTTAACGGCGCGTTTAGGGATACGGGATATTAACCATGCAGGCGGCAAATTCTGCCGATCACCGTCCGAGGGATTCGCGTGTCCGTCACCGACCTGCCGCTGCTGAACCAGATCAAGGGCCGCCTGGGCTGGCTGGACGACCGCCAGCGGGTGATCGCCCAGAACGTCGCCAACTCCGACACCCCCGGCTATGTCGCCCGCGACCTGAAGACGCCGACCGATTTCGCCGAGGCGATGCGGACGGGCGGCGGCCTGCGCATGACGGCGACCAACGCCCGGCACATCTCGCCGCCCGGCCAGGCGGCGCGGTTCGAGGCGACCCGCGCCCCGGATTCCGAGACCACGCTGGACGGCAACTCGGTCGTGGTCGAGGAACAGATGCTCAAGATGGCCGAGAGCCGCATGGCCTATGACGCCGCCATCGGCTTCTACCAGAAGTCGATGCAGATGATCCGCCTGGCGGCCAAGAAGCCCGCAGCCTGAGGGAGAGTGAGCCATGCCTGATCCGATCAACGGCCGTCCCGTCACCCCGCGCAACACCGCCATGGCCGTCGCCTCCAGCGCGCTGAAGGCGCAGCAGTCGCGGATGCGCATCATCGCCGAGAACATCGCCAACGCGGAATCCACGGCCAACGTCGCGGGCGGCCAGCCCTATCGCCGCCAGACCCCGGTGTTCCAGGCCCGCAACGTCGACGGCGCCACCGGCGTGGTCCTGGCCGAGGTGCGGCCGGACCAGAGCGACTTCCGCATGGACTACGACCCCTCGCACCCGGCGGCCAACGCGGAAGGCTATGTCCAGCGGCCCAACGTCGACACCCTGGTCGAGGCGATGGACATGCGCGAGGCGCAGCGCGCCTATGAGGCCAACCTGAACGTCATCGAGACGGCGCGGAACATGGACTCCCGCACCCTCGACATCATCAAGAAGTAAGAGGGTCTAGGGCATGAACCCCATCATGGCCGCCCGCGCCTACGCCGCCGTTCAGGGCGGGGGCGGCGTCAATGTCGCCACCTCGGCCAATGCGGCGGCCTCGACCGGCCCGAACGCGGCCGGGGGCTTCGCCGACCTGCTGCAGAACGTCATGACCCAGACGACGCAGCAGACCCGCGCCGCCGAGACGCAGATGGCCCAGTCGGTGCAGGGGCAGGGCAATCTGATCGACGTCGTCACGGCGATTTCCTCGGCCGAGGCTTCGCTGGAGACGGTCATGGCCGTCCGCGATCAGGTGATTTCGGCCTATCAGGAAATCATGCGGATGCCGATCTGAGGGCTCACGATGATCGGCGGTTAGTCGGCGAAATAGCCTGAGGCGTCGACGAAGGCCTGGACGGCCGCCTGGTCCGAATAGTCCAGTTCGAGCATGGTCTTCAGCGCCGCCGCCTTGTCCGACGCGCGATCATGATAGCCGCGCGTGATCGCATAGCCGACGTAATAGCCGAGATCGCGTACGCCGAAGGGGTTGTCGGCGCTGTTGTAGAGCCAGCCGCTGAAGTCCTCGCCCGCCATATCCTGGCGGAAGGCGGCCTTGATCGCCGCGTCATGCGCCGGGCCGTAGGTCACATAGGCCAGGTCGGGCATCCGGCCCGTCACCTGTTCGGCGACGAAGTCGGCGACGCCCTCATAGACGGCCTGGGCCAGCAGGTTGGGGCGCTCGCCTTCTTGCTGGGTGTGGACCACCTCGTGCACCGCCAGCAGGTCCAGGTTCTCCAGCGGCTTGCTGGCGAAGTAGGAGGCGAAGAAGCGCTGAAGCCCGGCCGGCATTTCAGAGGTGTCGACGCTTTCGTCGCCGGTGGCCATTTCGACGCCCAGCAGAACCTTATCGCCCTGCGTCGTCCCGGCGGAGCGCAAGGCGCCGACCTCGAAATAGATCCCGGCCGGGCGCAACTCGGGATAGAGGGCGCGGAACCGTTCCAGATGCCCCTCAAGCCGCGTCAGGGCGCCGGCGGCCAGCGCCGTGCGGGGCCGCACCGAATCCCAATAGGTCGGATAGGCGCGGATCGCCTGAAGATAGGTGTCCGTCGTATAGCCCTTGGCCTCCATGAAGGCGGCCAGACCCGGCGTTCCGGCGTCGATGTAGAGTCTTTGGAACACGGCCTTCTGGGCTTCCGGCGACGTCTCCGCGCGAACGGCGTCATAGGCTGTCCAGAAGCGGGCGACGTCGCTGTCCTCCAACCGGATCGGGAAGGAGCTCGATTGAGCGGCGGCGCCGGTCGCCAGCAGGCTGAGGCCCAGGGTGATCGTCAAAGCCAGGCGGCGCATGGGTTTTCCTGTTCTCAATGGATCGGAAAAGGAGAACCGCTACGCCTGCTGTGTCAAATGAAACGCCGGTAATCTCGGGGCGGAGTCACGCGACAGGGATCGTCCTCG
Organism: Brevundimonas sp. 357; assembly: GCF_003938605.1. GTDB lineage: Bacteria > Pseudomonadota > Alphaproteobacteria > Caulobacterales > Caulobacteraceae > Brevundimonas. The sequence goes on from NZ_RHWX01000019.1 coordinate 20,664, forward strand.
CCTGCGGTTGGTTGTCTCCTGACAAGGGAGAACCATCATGCTCAAGGACAAGAACTCCTCGGCCATCGTGGCGGTGAAGGATCTGGAGCGCGCCAGGGCCTTCTATTCCGACGTGCTGGGTCTGAATCTGGCGGACACCGGCATGGACGGGGTGCTGGGCTATCGCACCGGGAACACCTGGCTGACGGTCTATCGCTCGGACTTCGCCGGGACGAACCAGGCCAACGCCGTGACCTGGGACGTGGGCGTCGAGGTGGACGACATCGTCGCCGACCTGAAGACCAAGGGCGTCGTCTTTGAACGCTATGACGGCATGGCGCATGACGACGACGTCCATGTCGCCGGGCCGCTGCGTCTGGCCTGGTTCAAGGATCCGGACGGCAACATCCTGCATCTGGTCGGCGGGGCGGGCGGGGCCTAGCCCTCCAGCGAGACGACCGGCTGGCTGACGGCGGCGCCCTTGCCGCGCGCCTGCAGCCAGGCGCGGATGCGGTTCTGGATCGGCTGGTCGATCAGATAGTGCAGGCCGAAGGCGAAGACGAAGGCCGCCAGCACGCCTAGAACCCACAAGCCCCAGCGCCAGGCCTCGCCCAGCGACAGCTTGTTGGCGAAGGCTTCGGCCAGGCCGAACCAGGCGATGCGCACCACTTCGTTCGAGATGAACATGGAGAAGGAGACCATGGCCGCCGCCTCGACCAGCTTCGACGGCCGCTTGGTCGGCACGGCGCCCGCCGCCAGGATGATGATGGAGATGAAGACCAGCGACAGCAGGGCGTTCTTGTCGAAATACTGGGCGACGGCCAGGCCGACGGCGGCCAGCACCCCGGCCCAACCGGCGACGCGGGCGTTGATCCACACCCCTTGCGCGAACCAGGCCAGCCCCATGCCGAGGATGAACAGGGGCAGGGCGCGCCAGATGCCCAGGTTCAGCGGCATCTGATAGACGGGATATTTCAGGATCGCCCAGCTCAGCTCATTGGCGGCCAGATAGCCGACGACGACCAGGATCAGCGCCGTCCACGGCCCGATGCGGCTGAGGCCCCGCAGCACGAAGGGGAAGGCGACGTAGCAGCCCAGCAGGGCCGAGATCGACCAGGTCGGGGCGTTCCAGCCCAGGCCGCCGTGCACGCCGAACGACTGTACCAGGGCCGCCTGGGCGGGAAGCTGATCCCAGGCGAACCACTCGGGATGGCTGGGCGGCATGCCCGCGGCGGTCGCCGCCAGCACCAGCGCCACCAGCAGGCCCAGCACGATCAGGTGCGCCGGATAAACCCTCAACGCCCGCTTCAGGAAGAAGTCGGTCTTGGACATGCGGCCCGAGCCGACCGCGCGGCCATAGACCCGCATCAGCACGTATCCGCTGTCGATCAGGAAGAAGTTGGTCAGCAGGAAGCCGCCGCGCTCGAACACGGGATGCAGTCCCTCGGCCAGGGGGACGGGCGCCGACATCTGGAAGTGATGCAGGATGATCAGGGCGGCCACGATGAAGCGCAGCGCGTCCAGCCAACCGCCGCGCATGATCGGCGGCGGTTCATTCCGGGACGAAAACACAGCCTGCAGCATCACGACCCCCTTGTTCGAATGCTGTTACGCAAGAACGGGGCCGTGCCCTCCTTCACAGTCAGAAAAGGAGGGAAAGGGGCTTTTAGCCTCGCGCCAGCCGCATGAATTCCTCGCGCGTGCGGGGGTCTTCGCGGACGACGCCCAGCAGGCAGCTGGTGATCAGGCTGGCGCCGGGGACGTCCACGCCGCGCATGGTCATGCAGCTGTGTTCGGCCTCGATGACCACGCCGACGCCGTGGGGGCGCAGCACGTCCTGGATGGCGTTGGCGATCTCGGACGTCATCTTCTCCTGGATCTGCAGGCGGCGGGCGAAGCCGCGCACCACGCGGGCCAGCTTGGAGATGCCCACGACCCGGTCGGTCGGCAGATAGGCGACGTGCGCCTTGCCCACCACCGGCAGCATGTGATGCTCGCAGAAGCTGACGAAGCGGATGTCCTTCAGGACGACCAGTTCGTCGTAGCCGCCGACCTCTTCGAAGGTCTTTTCCAGATAGTCGCGCGGTTCGACCTCATAGCCCTGGAACAGTTCGCGATAGGACTTGGCCACGCGCTTGGGCGTTTCGATCAGGCCTTCGCGCTCAGGATTGTCGCCGGCCCAGCGGATCAGGATGCGGACGGCGGCTTCGGCTTCTTCCTGGGAAACGGCGGGGGAGGAGGGGGTCTGGTCGCTCATGAAAGGCTGCATACCCCCCCTGCAAAGGTTTTGGAAACGGCGCCGCTGTTTAAAACCGCTTCTGCCCCGATCAGGGCAGGCGGACCAGTTCGACGCGGCGATTGCGGGCGCGGCCCTCGTCGCTGGTGTTGTCGGCTGCCGGCTTGTCGGCGCCGAAGCCCTTGGCCTCCAGCCGCTTGGCGTCGATCCCTTGCTGCATCAGGGCGGCGACCACGGCGCGGGCGCGTTCTTCGGACAGCGGACGATTGCGGGCGGGCGCGCCGGTGTTGTCGGTGTGGCCCTCGACGGACAGGCGCAGGCCAGCTTCGTCCTTCAGCATCTGGGCCATGGCGTCGATCTGGGGGCGCGAGGCGTCCAGGATGTCGGCCTTGTCCAGCGCGAACTCCACCGGCACAGCGACGCGGCCGTCGGCGGCGATCTTGCGCGCCAGTTCGCTGGCCGGCAACAGGCCGGCGGTGGGCGCCAGGGCCTTGGCCTCGACCACCGCCATCGAGCCTTGCGCGCTGCCGACATACAGGTGGACCCAGACCGTGCGGTCGGCCTGGCGGATCACCCAGGTCTGCGACGGGCCGTTATAGATGTCGCCGATGCCGTTCAGCGACGCCATCTGCACCGCCTCGGGCAGGGCGTGGGCGGCGTCGCTGGGAATTTGGCCGTCAAAGATGCGAACGGCGCCCGCCTCTTTCAGAGCGTGCTCCATGTTCCGCAGCAGCTCCAGCCGAGAGAAGCTCTTGCCGGTATCGTTGGTGATCTGGGTCTGATGAACGCGGCCTTCGATCATTTCGAACCGGGCGCCGGTCCAGAAGGGGAAGTCGGCGAAGTCGTGCGCCTCGCTGTTCTGCGGCTTGTAGCCCTCGGGCAGGCGCAGATAGGGGAAGTCGCCCAGGCTGGCGGTCGACAGGGCCACGCTGTTCACGTCGAAGGGACCGGTGGCGGCGGCCGGGGCGCCCTCGGCCGGAGCCGTCGCCGTTTCAGCATGTTCCGGCGCCTTGTTGTCGCACGCGGCGACCAGCAACGCCGAGGTCGCGATCGTCAGGACGGAGGCGAGGCGCAGGAACGGTTTCATGAGGCATCCTTCAGGCGTTGATCGGGGGGAGGGTGAAACCGTTCGTCTAGTCGCCGCCGTTGTCAATCGCATGAAGCGGCATCGACCGGAACATCGGTCTCATTTCATCGTCCTAACGTCGCGTTAACCATCCTGTCGGCATTTTCTGCCCACTGTCCCGTGCGTGTGTTCGGGGCGCCTCGGGGATCGGCGATGAGCGGCGCGGAAGTTCTGGATGTGGGTCGCGACGCCCTGTGGCTGACGATCCAGCTGTGCCTGCCGGCCCTGATCGTGGCCCTGGTGGTCGGTGTGGCCATCGGCCTGTTCCAGGCCCTGACCCAGATCCAGGAGCAGACCCTGGTCTATGCGCCCAAGATCATCGCCATTTTCGTGTCGTTGCTGCTGTTCCTGCCGCTGATGGGCGCCCTGCTGGGCGGCTTCATGCGTGAGATCGCCGCGCGCATCGCGGGCATGTAGGGCGGGGCTGTAGGGCAGGGACATGGAGCCTTACGCCACGGCGGAACAGGTCTGGGCCGGAGGGCTGATCTTCGCGCGCGTCGGCGCGATCCTGATGATGCTGCCCGGCTTCGGCGAATCCTATGTGCCGCCGAGGGTCCGTCTGTCGCTGGCCCTGGTGCTGTCGCTGGCGTTGTGGCCCATCGTGGGCGCCAGCCTGCCGGCCCTGCCCGCCACGCTGGGGGCCACGGTCGGCTGGGTGATGCGCGAGGTGCTGACCGGCCTGGCCATCGGCGCCATCCTGCGCAGCTTCATGACCGCCCTGACCACGGCGGGCGAGATCGTCTCCCTGCAGACGACGCTGGGCTTCTCCCAGACCGCCAACCCGCTGCAGGCCCAGCCGGGCACGACCCTGTCGGCCTTTCTGATGCTGCTGGGGGTGACGCTGGTGTTCGCCACCAACACCCATCACCTGTTCATCGGCGGCATGGTCGGATCGTATGAGGCCATCGCCCCGGCCAAGCCGCTGATCGTGTCGGACTTCACCCAGATGGCGGTGAAGACCCTGAGCCAGAGCTTCATGCTGGGGGTGCAACTGGCGGCGCCGGTTCTGGTCTTCGCCCTGATCTTCAACCTGGCCTCGGGCCTGGTGGCGCGGGTCATGCCCAGCTTCCAGGTCTATTTCGCCGCCGCGCCTTTGAGCGTCATCCTGGGTCTGTCGGTGTTCGCGCTCAGCCTGGGCGTGGTGGGGACCGTCTTCATCGACCGCTACCGCTCGGTGGCGGCCTTCTTCACGGGAGGCGCCGTTGGCTGACGGCCCCGATCCCGAGTCGAAAACAGAAGACGCCACCCCGCGAAAACTCGAAGAGGCGCGGAAAAAGGGCGACGTCGCCAAGTCGCCGGACGTGGCGGCGGCGCTGTCTCTGGCCGGGGCGGCCGGCGTGCTGCTGGCGGGCGGCGGCTGGTTTTCGACCCGGATCGCTGAGGCCCTGACCCCCTTCCTGGCCCAGCCGCACGCCATGATCGGCGGGCTGGAGGCGGGCGGAGGCGTCGAGATCGGCATGCACGCCGTCTGGGCGGCGGCGCCGTTCCTGGCGGCCCTGATGTTCGCGGTCATCCTGGGCGGGGTCGGCGGCAATCTGGCTCAGTCAGGCCTCATCTTCACCGCCGACAAGGTCAAGCCGAAGTGGTCCAAGGTGAATCCGCTGGAGGGCTTCAAGCGCATCTTCGGCCCGGACGGCCTGATGCAGTTCCTCAAGACCTTCATCAAGCTGGTCGCCATCGGCGCCGTCTGCTGGTGGGTGCTGAAGCCTCACGCGCGCGAGTTCGAGAACCTGGCCGCCATGAGCCCGGCGATGATCCTGCCGTTTGCACGCGACCTGGCGTTGGCGTTGATGCTGTCGGCCCTGGTCTTCCTGTCGCTGACGGCGGGGGCTGACTATCTGTGGCAGCGGATGCGCTTCGCCAAGCGGATGCGGATGACGAAGGAAGAGCTGAAGGAAGACTTCAAACAGTCCGACGGCGACCCGCATGTGAAGGCCAAGTTGCGTCAAATCCGCATGCAGCGCGGCCGCCAGCGGATGATGCAGGCCGTGCCGGACGCCACCGTCATCATCACCAACCCGACCCACTATTCGGTCGCCCTGCGCTATGAGCCGGATCAGGGCGACGGCGCCCCGGTCTGCGTCGCCAAGGGCGTCGACGCCCTGGCCCTGCGTATCCGCGAGGTGGCCAAGGAGCATAATGTGCCCATCGTCGAGAACGTGCCCCTGGCCCGCGCCCTCTATGCGGCGGTCGAGGTGGACGGCGTCATTCCGCGTGAACACTTTGAAGCGGCCGCCAAGGTCATCGGCTTCGTCATGCAGCAGAGGAAGCGGCGATGAGGGCTACGGCGGAGGAACGGCGTATGCTGACGAACCCTGATTCGCGAGGGCGAGACGCCATGACCATTTCCCGCCCCCAAGACCGGCTGAAGGCGCGCTCGACACGACGACCGACGTTCGATCCCTTGCTGGTGGTCATGGCTGTGGGGTTCGCCCTGGCGGTCGCCGCTATCGCCTACCCGGCGTTTCGCACCAACGCCTTCAGCGCGCCGGGCCTGATCTTGATCTTCGCGGCGGGGGCCACGGCGCTGATCTGGCTGTTCGCCTTCGGCCGGGCCGAGGTGCGGCGCGCCACCGGCGACACGGCGGTCGAGATGCTGGACGCCCTGGCCGAGCCTGCCGCCCTGGTATGGCCGTCGGGCCAGGTGCTGGCCTACAACGCCGCCTGGGCCGAGGAGAACGGGACGGTCACCACCCTGCCGCGCGGCAAGTCGGCCCAGGCCCTCTACATGGCCTTCGCCCAGGCGCGCGAAGGCGATCAGGGCCGCGCCATCGTCCAGATCGGCGCGCGCGAGAAGGAGGTGCTGATCGGCCTGGCGGGACAGGGCCGTTTCCTGGTGCGCGCGGCGCCGGACGCTGTCCTGCCGATGGCGCTGCCACAGGCTGCGGCTCCCCAGCCCGCGGCTCCCACCGGCGAGGCCCGCGCCATGGCTGCGGGGGCGCCTTTCGGCTCAGCCGTCATTGGCGGCGAGGATCTGTTCGCGGGCCGGGTGGAGGAGCCCAACGCGGCGCTCGCCCTGCTGACCGGCCCGGCCGTCTCTGGCGACGCCGCCTTCGGCCATCTGTTCGATCCGGCGGGCGTGGCCGAGGCCAGAACCAAGCTGGAGGCCGGATCGTTTGGCCCGATCGAGCTGATCGCCCGCGCCCACCCGGATCGGCAACTGCATCTCTATGTCGCGCTCGAGGGCGACAAGCGCCGCATCTGGTTGTTTGACGTGGCGGCGCAGAAGTCGATGGAGCTGCAACTCTCTCAAGCCCAGAAGATGCAGGCTGTCGGCCAGTTGGCGGGCGGCGTAGCTCACGACTTCAACAACCTGTTGACGGCGATCCAGCTTCAGTTGTCCGGCCTGCTGGAACGTCACCCGGTTGGCGATCCCTCCTATGAGGGGTTGAACGAAATCCGCCAGACGGCCATCCGCGCCGCTGACCTGGTGCGCAAGCTGCTGGCCTTTTCGCGCAAGTCGACGGTGCGGCGTGAGCGGCTGGATCTGGGCGAGCTGGTCGGCGAGTTCTCTGTTCTGTTGCGTCGCTTGCTGCGCGAGGACGTGCGGCTGGAAACGGACTATGGCCGCGACCTGCCCCTGGTGCTGGCCGACAAGAGTCAGCTGGAGACGGCGGTGATGAACCTGGCCGTCAACGCACGCGACGCCATGCGCGGCGTTGTCGAGCCGGGCGCGGGCGTGGTGACGATCAAGACCCGCCGCCTGACCGGCGTCGAGGCGCGCGATCTGGGCTGGCGCGAGGCGACGGACGAGGTCGCCCTGATCGAGGTTTCGGACACCGGCCCCGGCGTGCCCACGGCCCTGCTGGACAAGATCTTCGAGCCCTTCTTCACCACCAAGGCGGTGAACGAGGGAACGGGCATGGGGCTGGCCACTGTCTATGGCATCGCCCAGCAGGCGGGGGGGCATATCACCGTCGCCAATCTGGACGGCCCCGATTCCAGTATTCTTGGGGCCGCCTTCCGCATCTTCTTGCCCGCCGCGTCGGCCGAGGAACTGGTCGAGGCCCCCGTGGTCGAGAAGGTCGTCAAGGCGCCGCGCGACCTGTCGGGCGCGGGCCGCATCCTGTTCGTGGAAGACGAGGCCGCCGTGCGCGGCATCGCCGCCCGCCTGCTGCGCCAGCGCGGCTATGAGGTGATCGAGGCCGCCGACGGCGAGGAGGCTCTGATCCTGGCCGAAGAATGGGCGGGCCAGATCGACATGCTGATCTCGGACGTCATCATGCCGGGGCTGGACGGGCCGTCGCTGTTGCGCAAGGCGCGTCCCTTCCTGGGCGATGCGCCGGTGATGTTCATTTCGGGCTATGCGGAGAGCGACTTCTCGGACCTGTTGCAGGACGAGGTCGGGGTGTCCTTCCTGCCCAAGCCGCTGGACATCAAGACCCTGGCCGAGCGCGTGAAGCAGGAACTGCACGCGGGCTGAAAGCGCGCCTGCGGGGCGCGCCTAGGAGCGCTGGGCCTCGTCGCCGGTCTGCGTGCGTTCTACCGTCGTAACGCTTTCACCGTTCGGCCCAACGGTCGTGGTGGTGGTCGTCGTCGCGCTCCGCTCCCACAGGGTGCAGTTCGTGGACGAGCCGCCGCCCGGCTGCGGCGTGGTCCGGCATTGCGCATTGGCGGCCGCAGCGTCAGCGGACCTCAGCACTTGCGCCGGGCTAGCAGAGCAGGCGGCAAGCGTAAGCCCTGCCGCCGCGACGGCGCAGTATCGCAACATCATGAATCCTCTCCTGCAATCCCGATCGCGATCTTGCTCGGCCTGGGGCGCAGCGCAAGCGGCTGGGCTTGCAGAGGCGTGCTGGTGCTTTGAGAGGTTCAGATTCTCAGGTCCAGCCGGTCGTCGCTCCAGCGGCGTTCGCGCGCGGCGTCGTGCAGGGTATCGGCCAATTCCAACAAGTGGCGTCGTTCTAGGCGCGGAATCACTTCGAGAAGCTGTAGGCGCAGAGCCTCAACCTCAGCGTCCGTCATCAGCAGCGGGCGGGCGTGTTCGGGCATGACGTGCTTTCAGCCGTTTTCAACGCGATCTGATCAAACGGTTCGAGCCTGTTCCGGTTCCGATATGCGAGAAAAACGGGAAAACTGAACAAAGGTCGTGGTGAAGGCTTGGGTATGGCGCGCGCGGCCCTAGATAGGGTCCAGAGGAATCAAACGCCGTAAAGAGGAGTCTCCCATGGCCTTCACCCTGCCCCCGCTGCCCTACGCCTATGACGCGCTGGAGCCGGCCATCGACAAGGAGACGATGACCTTCCACCACGACAAGCACCATCAGACCTATGTCGACAACCTGAACAAGTTCGTCGACGCCACGCCCGAGGCGCAGGGCAAGTCGCTGGAAGACATCTTCGCGATCATGTCCAAGCTGCCGAAGCCGATCCGCAACAACGGCGGCGGCGTGTGGAACCACAGCCTGTTCTGGGAGCTGCTGGCCCCGATCGGTACGGGCGGCGAGCCCTCGGCCGAGCTGGCCGCCAAGATCGACGCCGAACTGGGCGGTATGGACAAGTTTAAGGCTGACTTCGACGCCGCCGGCGCCGGTCAGTTCGGTTCGGGCTGGGCCTGGCTGATCCTTCAGGACGGCAAGCTGAAGGTCACCTCGACCCCGAACCAGGACAACCCGCTGATGGACGACGCGGCCGAGAAGGGCGCCGTCCTGCTGGCCGCCGACGTGTGGGAGCACGCCTATTACCTCAAGTACCAGAACCGTCGCGTGGACTACCTCAAGGCCTTCTGGTCGGTGGTGAACTGGAACAAGGTCAACGAACTGTACGAAGCCGCCAAGGGCTGAGCCGGTTCTCGACTGAAATGAAGACGGCCCCGGAATCGCTTCCGGGGCCGTTTTTCTTTGGCCGTCGGCGGCGCCTCAGGGCGCGGTCGGCAGACGCATGGCCAGGATTTCGCGCGTGCGGCGCGTGATGCCGTAGAGGACGCCGGGCGTGCTTTCGTCCCAGTCGACGGCCTGGCCCTCGGCCTCCATGCCCAGGGTCTCGACGTGATCCAGCGTTCCGCCGCCCTGGGGGAAGGCGACGACATAGAGCTCGGGATGGTCGTGGCCGCTGAGGTAGAGCCGCCCGTCCGGTCCCCAGCCGCCGCCGGAGATGCTCATGGGCGCCACTCGCTCCAAGATGGAGGCCGGGACGGCCCAGCTTTCGGTGCGCCGCCACTGGTCGTCGAAGCGGACCAGGGTAGTGTGGCGGTGATCGCGCGGGGCCTCGCCGCCGCGGCCGTCATAGTTGGCGAACATGCCCCACCAGGCGCCGTCGCGTCGCTCGATCCAGGTCAGGGAACCGGTTCCCAGGCCCAGGGCGACGGTGCGCTTGTGATGCAGGTCGACGGGGTCGAACACCTCGACCGTGCTGACGTGGGGCGTGGCGGGAAAGTTGGAGGCGGCGCAGACCAGCTCGGCCTCGATCAGGGTGCAGGAGTTGATGTGGGGAAAGCGCGCGGGCTCTCCGGCCCATGCGGCGCGCTTTTCGCCGGTGGCCTTGTCGTACCGGGTCAGGGACCAGTTGGAGACGGCGTAGACGTCGTTCGGGCCGACAGCCACGCCCTGACGCGCGTCCGAGGCGTAGCGCCGGACGGTCTCCAGACGGCTGGTGATCGGGGCGGCGGCTTGAGGCGCGGCGTCGGGCGCGCTCAGGGCCAGAAGGGCGAGAGTGGAAATCAGCATGGCGGGGCCTTTGGAAGCAGGAAGGCCGCCCTCCGGTCTGGAAGGCGGCCTGAAGGGATCAGAAGCTGGCGGAGACGCCGAACCAGAAGGTGCGGCCGTATTCGGCGGACTCCTGCAGATAGCCCTGGTTCGGGCCGGTCACTTCGCGGCGGCCCGCATCGTTCAGGTTCTGACCTTCGGCGAAGATCGTCACCCCGTTGTCGAAGCGCCAGCTGATCGAGGCGTCATACAGGTGACGGCCCTTCCAGTACTGATCGGCGTTGGGGATGGTGTCGTTGATCGTCTCTAGGAAGCCGCCGACGTAGTTGTGCGAGATCCGCGCCTCCAGCGGCCCGCGCTGATAGTAGATCGAGGCGTTGGTGGTGGTGTCCGGCTGCTGGAACAGGCCGGTGTGGCGCTCGCCCTTCGAGGTCAGGAAGGTGAACTCCGTGTCCAGGAAGGTGGCGTTGGCGCTGACGCCGAAGCCGTCGAAGGGCGCGGGCAGCATGGTCAGGGCCTGCTGGAAGCCCAGTTCGATCCCGCGGATTTCGGCCGACTGGGCGTTCGTCGGGGTGGAGACCTGGACGTCCTCCATGCCCCGGCCCACGTCCATGCGCTGGACGGAGCTGAGGGTGAAGATCTCATTGTCGATCGACTTGGCGAAGACCGCGACCGAGATCAGGCCGTCCGTCGGATAATATTCGAACGACAGGTCGAAGCCCTCGCTCTCGCGCGGCTCCAGATTGGGGTTGCCCCGCGACAGGGTCGGCTGGGAGCCGTCGAAGCTCAGGCTCTCGCTGGCGGCCAGGGAGCCGAAGTCCGGGCGGCCGATGGTGTTGGTCCAGGCGGCGCGCACCACCATGTCCTCGCGCACGTCCCAGCGCAGGTGGACGCTGGGCAGCCAGTTCTCATAGCCGCCCTGGTTGTGCGCGGGCGTCAGGACGCCGCCGGTGTTGCGGGCGGCCTGCGATTCCACCTCGGTCTTCTCATAGCGCACCCCGCCCAGGACGGTGACGTCGCCGATGCGATAGCTGGCCTGGCCATAGGCGGCATAGACGTCTTCGGTCACGTCATAGTCGCCGGTCGGCAGGGCGGTTGTGGCGACGAAGCGGTCGCGGTTGGCCTCGAAGAAGCGCTCGGCCAGACCGGCGTCGATGCGGGCGCCCAGGTCATAGCGGCCCTGGATCAGCTCGCTGGGGCCGGCCACGTCCACCTCGTCGAAGGTGAAGGCGAAGCCGGGCGCGGTCTTATAGTCGGTGCGGCTGCTGGCGTAGGAGCGGTCGCTGGAGCGGATCAGGCCGCCGAACTTCATCTTCAGGTTCCGCTCATGGCCGCCGTCGTCGAAGGCGGCGTTGAAGCGGGCCTGCACCGTGTCTTCATCGCTGGTGGTCAGGGACACGCGGCGCTGTTGCAGGTTGTAGAGCGAGGCGTCGCGGAAGGCGGCCGGATCGGTCGGCGTGAAGACCGGGAAGAAGTCCGAAGTATCGTAGCTGAAGCCGAAGTCGGAATGGGCCGCCGTGCGGAACTCATACGAGGTGTTCGGCGTCTCCAGCGAGGCCTTGGAGTAGGAGAGGTCGCCGTCCAGCGTCCACTGGCTCGTGGCGTCCCACTGGAATCCGCTGCGGACCAGGCCGATCTCACGCTGGGTGATCGGCTGGTTCAGGCCGACGATGTTGCGTCCGGTCGCGAAGACGCCCGAAGTCTGCGTCTGGTTCGAGACGTTGCCGTTCGGCTCGGTGCGGAACTCGATGCGCTCCTCGTCGTCCTCCATGCTGGCCCACAGGGCCGAGGCCTCCCAGCGGAAGGTGTTGGACGGACGCCATTCCAGCTTGCCGTTCAGGCCCGAGCGCTGCTTGGTGTTGTTGTACCAGAACAGGCGGTTCTGGGTCGGCACCTGGATGCCGTTGCCGCTCGCCGAGCCGGAATCCACCGGCTTGCCGTCGGCGTCGTACTCGCGCACCGAAGGCGCGGCGACCTCGACCTGCGGGATGTCGTAGTCGAGCTGTTCGTGCGAGGCGCCGACCACCACGCCCCATTCGTCATTGGCGCCGAAGCGACGGCCGGTGGCGAAGCTCAGGCGATAGGACGGATCGTCGTTGCGCACGTCGCCGCTGCGCTCATAGACGCCGTAGGAGGCCATGCCGTCGAAGAAGGGGCCGTTGCGGTCAAAGGCGCTGCGGGTGCGCACATTGATGACGCCGCCGATGGCGTTGCCGTCGTTCTCGGGCGTCACCGTCTTGATGACCTCCAGGCGGCCGGCCATGACCGAGGGGACGATGTCCATCGGCACGGTGCGGGCGCTCTCGTCGACCGAGCCGACGAAGGCGCCGTCGATGGTGGTGCGGTTATAGGTCGAGGCCAGGCCGCGCAGGATCGGCCAGCGCGGCTCGCCCTGGTCCTCCATGATCGACACGCCGGGAATGCGGCGCAGGGCGGCGGCGGTGTTGTGGTCGGGCAGCTTGCCGATGTCGTCCGACGACACGGCGTCCATAACCTCGAACTGGCGGCGCTTGACGGCGATGGCGGCGCGCTGGGCCTCGCGCTGGCCGGTGACGACGATCTCGCTGACCTCGACGGCGGCGTCCTGGCCTTCGGCCTGGGCCGAAATTGGGGCCGAAGTCTGGGCCTGGGCGAGGGCGGGCGCGCACAGGGCCGAGGTGGCGAGCAGCCAGGCGGCGGCGCGGCGAACAGAGGTCATGTTGGGAATCCCCGAAAGCGATACTGATGTCGGGGGGCGAGCTAGGCTTTAGCGGCGACGAAACGGTTTCAGTCCGATGGGGCTTTCATCACCGTTTGGCGTCCGTTCGGCGAAGAATGATCCAGAACCGGAATCCGCCAAGACCGGAAGGGCCGCCGACATTGACTCCCGGCCGCGTCGCCTTCATAAGCCCGGCCTTCTCGCATCGGGTTCCGCCCGAGGCGCGAACTGACTACGGACGATGCGTGAACCGCCGTTGAGATCGCCGCTCCAATCGGGGAGCAGCCGGGCCGCATCATGATGAAGAGTGACACATGTCCAAGCGCCATAGCGCCAAGTACAAACTCGACCGGGCCATGGGTGAAAACCTGTGGGGTCGCGCCAAGTCTCCCGTCAACAAGCGTTCCTACGGCCCCGGTCAGCACGGCCAACGCCGCAAGTCCAAGGTCTCTGACTTTGGTCTGCAGCTGAAGGCCAAGCAGAAGCTGAAGGGCTACTACGGCAACATCACCGAGAAGCAATTCGCTGCCACCTACGCCGAAGCCGCTCGTCGTAAGGGCAACACCTCGGAAAACCTGATCGGCCTGCTGGAATCGCGCCTGGACGCCATCGTCTACCGCGCCAAGTTCGTGCCGACCGTCTGGGCTGCTCGCCAGTTCGTCTCGCACGGCCACGTGACCGTCGATGGCAAGAAGGTCGACATCGGTTCGTACCGCGTCAAGCCGGGCCAGGTCATCGAGGTCAAGGAAAAGTCGCGCAACATGGCGCTGGTGCTCGAAGCCCAGCAGTCGAGCGAGCGCGACCTGCCTGACTATCTGGAACTGGGCGATCGTGGTTTCTCGGTCCGTTACGGCCGCGTGCCGGAACTGTCCGACGTGCCCTATCCGGTGAAGATGGAGCCGAACCTGGTCGTCGAATACTACGCCTCGTAAATTCGACGGACCTTTCTGGTTCATGGAAAGGCCTCGACATCGTCGGGGCCTTTCTTTGTCTGGATTGAGGCCTTTCCGGTTCACTTTCGGACCGAACGGGCGCAATATGAATTGTTGCCAGCATCGCGCCGAGGGAGGCCGAACATGAGAGGCGTCTTCTTCGGCTTCGTTCTTGCGGCGGGGCTCGCCGCCTGCGCTCATGCGCCGGGCGAATTGGTGCGAACCGAAGGCATGCCGGGCCAGTTGGAACCGATCCACGCCGCCGCCTTCACCCGCGACCTCGCCGTATTCCGAGTCAGCTCCAACGGCTGCACCGACAAGAGCGACGTGAAGCCCTTCATCACCCAGTTGAAGGACACGGCGGTGATCACCTTGCGCCGCATGGGCGAGGACGTCTGCACCCGCCCGGTCAAGGACGGGGTCCAGATCCAGTGGACCTTTGAAGAGTTGGGCCTGCCGGCCGGCGCCAATGTCGTGGTCAATAACCCTTATCTGATGAACGGCGATCAGGGCGTAGCGCAGTAAGGGGACTGTCTTCAGGCTTCGTTAGCCATGCTCAAACAGCGGCGTTTAAGACCTGGACGATAGAACGGTACACCCGTTCATGTCTGCTGGGCATCGTCACTATGCGCGTTCTTTCGTGTCTGACTGAAGACCATCATTTCGGTCTTGTCGCCTTAGCCGCCCTTATCTGCCTCTTGGGCAGCTGGATCACCACAGGCCTGTTGCGCAGGGTGCGAGAGGAGCGGGGCGTCGCCCAGGCGTCCTGGATGTTCCTGGGCGCCCTGGCTGGCGGGGCTACCATCTGGTGCACCCATTTCGTCGCTATGATCGCTTACCGGCCGGGCGTCGGCGTGGCTTACGAGCCGCTGCTGACAGGCGTCTCCCTGGCTATCGCCATCCTGGGCGTGGGGCTGGCGCTGGGCGGGGCGACGACGGGGGGTCGCTTCGCGCCCGCTGCCGGCGGCGCCTTGTTCGGCCTGGCCGTCGCCGCCATGCACTTTGTCGGCATGGCCGCCATGGCGGTGGAGGGCGTGGTCCACTGGTCGAACGGCTATGTCGCCGCCTCCGTGTTCGGTTCGGTGGCGTTCGGCGCGATCGCGTTCCAGATGGCCTCCGACGTGCAGGATCGCTTCGCCCGCCTGAAGGGCGCGGCCGCCATGGTCCTGGGCATCGTCTGCCTGCACTTCACGGCCATGGGCGCCATGACCATCATTCCCTTTGCGGCGGCCGACGGCGTGCTGACTGGCCAGGACGCGCAGAACGTGCTGGTGCTGGGCGTCGCGGGCGTTGGCCTGCTGGTGCTGGGCGCGGGCGCGGCCAGCCACGTGCTGGATCGTCAGTCGCGCGCCCTGCACAGTGAACGGCAGCAGTATCTGATCGAGAGCGGCGTCGACGGCATGGCCATCGAGCGCGACGGCGTCGTCATCGCCGCCAATGAGGTTCTGGCCGCCCTGCTGGGCGTCTCGCGCGAAGCCCTGATCGGCGCCAGCCTGGAGCAGTGGGTCGAGGACGCGCACCGTCTGGGCGACGGCTCGGTGGCGCAGACCGTCCTGCGGTCCGGCGACGAGGAAATCCCGGTCGAATTGTCGGCGCGTCGCGATCAGACCACGGGCAGCCGCACCATGATCTATGCGGTGCGCGACCTGCGTGCCCGCATGGCCCAGGAGCGCCGCATCGCCCAACTGGCCCGCAACGACAGCCTGACCGGCCTGCCGAACCGCGCCTCCTTTTTGGAGCGCCTGACCCGCCAGAAGCAGACAGCCGCCGAAGGCGAGGCGCTGGCCCTGTTCGCCGTGGACCTGGACCGCTTCAAGGAGGTCAACGACCTGTACGGCCACGCGGTCGGCGACCAGCTGCTGTGCATCATCGCCGAGCGCATGAAGGGCGTTCTGCGCGAGGGCGAATTCATTGCGCGTCAGGGCGGGGACGAATTCCTGGCCCTGGCCTCGGTCTCCACCCGCGACGAAGCCCGCGCGGTGGCCGAGCGTCTGCGCCAGGCCGTGATCCAGACCGTGACCCTGGACCATGCCGACGTGTCGTGCGGCGCCAGTATCGGCGTGTCGCTGTGGCCGGAAGACGCCCAGGACGTGTCGACCCTGATCAACAACGCCGACCTGGCCATGTACCGGGCCAAGGCGTCGCTGACGCAGGATGTCTGCTTCTATGAGGCGGACATGGATCAGGCCGTCCGCGCCCGTCGCCGCGTCACCCAAGCGCTGCGCGAAGCGCTGGAGCGCGAACAGTTCGAACTGCACTATCAGGTCCAGGCGTCGGTCGAGACGGGCAAGGCGACCGGCTATGAAGTGCTGTTGCGCTGGAAGAACGACGAAGGCCGCTACATTTCGCCAGCAGACTTCATTCCTGTCGCCGAGGAGACGGGGCTGATCCTGCCGATCGGCGAGTGGGTGCTGCGCCAGGCCTGCCGCCAGGCCGCCGCCTGGGCCGAACCGCGTCGCATCGCGGTCAATCTGTCGCCGGTCCAGCTGAGCCATGTCGACCTGCCGCG
Organism: Brevundimonas sp. 357; assembly: GCF_003938605.1. Lineage (GTDB taxonomy): Bacteria > Pseudomonadota > Alphaproteobacteria > Caulobacterales > Caulobacteraceae > Brevundimonas. The sequence continues at coordinate 36,784 of NZ_RHWX01000019.1, forward strand.
CCTGGTGCATCAGATTCTGATGGAGACGGGCCTTGCGCCGTCGCGTCTGGAGCTGGAGATCACCGAGACGGCGATGATCACCGATATGGAGCGGACGACCCACGTCCTGCGTCAACTGAAGGCTCTGGGCGTGACCATCGCCATGGACGACTTCGGCACCGGCTATTCCTCGCTTTCGACGCTAAAGGCCTTCCCGTTCGACAAGATCAAGCTGGACCGCTCCTTCATGCTGGAGCTGGAAGGCGAGGCGCCGCAGTCGCGAGCCATCATCCGCGCTGTTCTGACCATCGGCGAAAGCCTGTCGATCCCGGTGCTGGCCGAGGGCGTGGAGACGGCCGAACAGCTGGCCTTCCTGCGCGCCCAGGGCTGCAATGAGGTTCAGGGCTATCTTCTGGGTCGTCCTCAGCCGGAAGCCGACGCCCTGTCGAACGGCGCCGCCGTGATCGCGACGATTCCGTCCGTCGAGGATCAGGCCGAGCGCGCAGCCGCGTAGCCGGGCCAGTGTTCGGCGGCTGCTCGTTCATACTGAACGGGCAGGGCTTCGGCGGCTCCGAGGGCGACGGCGGCGTGATGGCCCCAGTTGGGGTCGTCTAGCACGGCGCGCGCGACCGCGACCAGATCAGCCTTGCCCTGGACCAATAGCGCCTCCGCCTGTTGCGGGGTGACGATGAGTCCCACGGCCATGACGTTCGCTTCGGGAATCGCCGCCTTCACCGCCTCAGCGAAGGGAAGCTGATAGCCTGGCTGGTCTCCAGGGATGCGGGCGGTCGCGACGTTGCCGCCGCTGGTCAGGTGCAGGTACTCATAGCCCATGTCGTGCAGGGCGCGGCCGAAGACGGCCGCCTCGACCGGCGTGATGCCGTCGTCGGCCCAGTCCGAGCCGTTGAAACGGGCGCCTAGGGCCTTGGTCCGTGGCCAGGCGTCGCGCAGAGCCTGGGCGACGCGCAACGGGAAGCGCATCCGGTTCTCCAATGAGCCGCCGAATTCGTCGGTTCGTTCGTTCGATAGCGGCGAGAGGAACTGTGTCAGCAGATAGCCGTGGGCGGCGTGTAACTCGACCAGGTCGAAGCCGGCGCGGTCGGCGCGCGCGGCTGCATCGACGAAGGCCGCGACCACGCGATCCATGCCCGCCGGATCCAGCGCCGTCGGCATATGCCAGTCGTCGCGATAGGGTTGGGGAGAAGCTGAAAACGTCTCCCACGCCTTATCTGACGGGGCGGGGCCGCCATGATTGACCCACGGCGGATTGGTCGAGGCTTTGCGGCCGGCGTGACCCAACTGCACCCCGATCGGCGTGTCCGAATAGGTGCGGATGTCGCGGATGATCCGGGCGAAGGCGGCTTCCTGTTCGTCGTTCCACAGGCCGGTGTCGGCCCAGGAGATGCGGCCCGCCGCCTCGACGCCCGTGGCCTCGACGATCACCAGGCCGGCGCCCGACAGGGCCAGTCGGGCGATGTGCTGGGCGTGCCAGGGCTGAGGCACGCCGTCCACGGCCGAATACTGGCACATGGGGGCGATGACGATGCGGTTCTTAAGCGTCAACGGCCCAATGGCGCGCGGGGTGAACAGCAGGCTCATGCATGACTCTTTCGATGGTCCCCGGGGGGGCGGGTCACAGTAGCTATGACTGTGACGGTTGGGTTCAAGCCCACCCTTTCCGATTATTCACGTGATCCCGAACCGCGACGCTGGCAGTTTGCCGCCAACCAACAAGGGGAACACCTCATGCGTCGTCTCGTTATCGCTCTCGCCGTCGCCGCGCTCGCCGCGCCCGTGCTGTCGGGCTGCATCATCATCGCCACCGAAAAGCCGACGACGCGCGTCATCCACTCGTCCCCCGCCGAGGCGAACTGATGCGCCTCGCTGCTGCCGCCGTCGCCGCCCTGCTGCCGCTGCTGGGCGGTTGCGTCATCTATTCCAACGAGGGCGGTGAAAAGGTTTCGGTCGTCACTGACCAGAATGCAGCCCGCACCGAGGCGCTCGAAGCTGTCCGCAAGGTCGACTTCGACGGCCAGCGCCTGAACGTCGTGGTCGGCTCCAACGGTTGCACCGAGGCGTCCAGCTTTGAGGTGCGTATCAAGGACGCCGATCCGGCGGAGCTGACGCTGGTGCGCCGCTCGCCTGATATGTGCAAGGCCCTGGTCCCCGAAGGCAAGACGGTTAGCTGGGCTTATGAGGAACTGGGCCTGGAGCGCGGCCAGCCTGTACGCGTGCTGAACCCCATCAGCCTGTAAGAGGAACTTCTCCCGCAAGGGGAGAAGGGTCGCCTATGCCTTGAACGGCCCCAGCATCTCTGCCGGAATGCGGGCGGGGCGCAGGGTTTGGGCGTCGACCAGGCACCATTCGGACAGGCCTTGCGCGCACAGGCGGCCTTCGGCGTCCTCGATGCGGACATAGCGGTTGAAGCGCGGCCCTTGCGGATCGCCGACCCAGGTGCGGGCGACGACGCCGGTCGCGTCGGGCGCGATGGCGCGCAGGTAGTCGATCTCGTGTCTCAGGGCGATCCACGACCAGCGGGCGCGCGTCTCGTCGTCGAAGCGCGCGTTCCAGTGGGCCGTGCCGACGTCCTGCAGCCAGCCGACGTAGACGACGTTGTTGACGTGGTTGTTCTCGTCGATGTGTTCCGGCCGCACGTCCAGCGGGACGACGAAGACCTCGCGGTCCTCACGCGGTTGCAGCTGCGGCCGGGCCATCTGGCTCAGGCTTCGCCGAGGGCGACGCCCTTTTCGGACATCAGGGCGGCCAGTTCGCCCGACTGGAACATCTCGCGCACGATGTCCGAGCCGCCGACGAACTCGCCCTTCACATAGAGCTGGGGGATGGTCGGCCAGTCGGTGAAGGCCTTGATGCCTTCGCGCAGGGCTTCGTCCTGCAGCACGTCGACGCCGACGAAGGCCGCGCCCACGTGGTCGAGGATCTGGACCGTGACCGAGGAGAAGCCGCAGCGCGGCGAATCCGGCGTGCCCTTCATGAAGAGCACCACGTCATGCTCGGCCACCGTCTGGGCGATGAAGGCGTGGACGGGATCGGCGGCGGTTTGTTCGGTCACTGTGTCGAAACCCTTCTTGAGGAGCCCGTGAGCTAGGCGCCCTTTGGGGCGGGGTCAAGGCCGGGCGGACGTTCAGTCTCAGGCCGATTGCGTCCGCAAGGTCAGACGCTCGGCCCGTTCCGCCAGCACCTGGGCGCCATGTTCGCGCGCGGTTTGCGCCGCTTCAGTCAGCATCAGACCCACGCCGCGCGGTATTTCGCCCGTCCAGCGCGCACGCGCCAGCGCCACGCGCGCCAGGCCGATCTGTTCGGCCGCCCAGTCCAGCGGCGTGGCCGTGACTGAAGGGCGCACCAGACGTCGCCGCAGGCTGGTTTCAATGTTCATCAGGGCCGTCAGGTCGCCTGCCGCCCCGGCGCGGGCCGTGTCCTGGGCCACGCGCTGTTCATGGGCCAGCGCGCCTAGGATCAGGCCGCCGCCTTCGGTCAGGGTTTCCGCCTGAATCAGTACGACCGGCGACAAGGCCTCGCGCTCGGCGCGCAAGACCTGGATGGCGGACCAGTCCAGCGGGCTGTGGTCGGGGGTGAACATCTGGGCGGCGGCGTCGAACATGGCCTTGGCCTGATCCCGGGCCGCTGGAGCTTCGGCTATGGCGGCCAGGGCGGCCATGCCAGCCGCACAAAGCGCCAGGGCGCGGGCGCGGCTCAGCGGTCTCTGTTCGGGAGCGGCGGCCTCGACCAAGGCGCGCAGGTCGCGCCCGGCCTTGTCCAGCATCCTAGCGTCGCGCGTATTGAGCCCGGTTTCCAGCGCCAGGGCGGCGCGATCGAGGCGCAGTTCGTCCTCCAGCGTGCGCGCGCCCTTCAGGTTCGCCAGGGCGGCGTCCAGGAGCTTCGCCGCCTCGCTCAGTTCCGACAGCCGGCCGGACAGCAGGGCCAGTCGCGCGCGCAGGCGGGCATGCAGGGCTGCTGCTGCGGCGACCGTATCCAGTCGGCGCGCCGGCGGCAGCTCGCTGAGAAGGTCCAGGGCGGCCGTCAGCCGATCGGGACCGCCGCGCAAGTCAAAGGCCAGCATGGCGGTCTGAGCCAGGTCCAGGGCGGCTCGAACAGCCTGATCGCCGTTGGCGGCGTGCTTAGCGGCGTCGCGCCCGGCGCTCTCGGCGCGTTCCAGGCTGGAGGCGACGCCACAGCGGCGGGCGTGTTCACGCCACAGGGCGGCGGCGCGCAGGGAGGCGTCGAAGGGGCGGGGGCAGGAGACGCGACCCGCGTCGGTTGATTGCTGACGCGCTTCGATCTCGACCAGGCCGACGCCGATCAGCTCGAGCCAGCCGAGGTCGTCGCTGTCGCGCGCCTTCTCGAACAGCCGTCTAAGGTCTCTGCCGAATTCGAACATTCGCCTGTGTCGTCCCGCTTCGGGATTACGGGGGGGATCCCGCTGCCGACCAAGCAAACGCAGCGCCGTAGGAAGGGTTCGCCTTAACCATACCGACAAATTGTGAACTCGAAGTCGACTGACAGCCTCGCGGAGGAAAACTGCTGGAGAGGTCAGCCCAGTTGCGGCGCCTTCTGACGGCAGCGCTGCAGAGCGGCGCGAGCCTCGGATTCTCCGGCGGAAAGGCGACGCACGGCGTCCAGGCGGGCGCGTGTCTGTTCGGCTTCCGCCACCGCCGGGTTGCGGCCGGCGACGGTCGCGGCCTGCATGGCCGCGAGCGACCAGTAGAGGGCGGCGTCATAGAGCGCGCGGCCGTATCGGCTTTCTCCGCCCTCAAGTTCGGACGCCGCCTGTGTCAAACCGGCGCATCTGACCGCCTCGTCATAGGAGACGAGCCGGGCTCTAGGTGCTTGAGCCGGGGCCTGGGCGGGCGCCGAGGCCTGGGCCAGCGCCATGGCGGCGGTGACGGCGACGATGAACATCAGAACTCCACGGGCGCGGGGAGCGCCGATCAGGCTCTACTAAAGAACCACGTCCGGGTGACGGATGAAAGCGGTGTTCAGAAAAGCTTCAGGTTGCATCCGCGAAAGGCGGCATGGCGCGTCCTAGAACACGGCGGGCAGGAGCGGATCGAGCGCCGTCCGCCGCGGCGTCTTGCGGTCCAGTCCGCCCCAGGCCGCCGCCAGCCCGACCACCGCCAGGTCCAACTCCGCCTCTTCGCGGCTGAAGGGCAGGCGGATGAAACGGTCGAAGGCGCCGTTGATCCCGAACCGCATGCCGGGCGCGATCCGCACCCCATGATCGGGCGCGGCGATGGCCAGGCGCACGCCGTCCGGCCGGGGCAGCTCGACCCATAAAGACAGGCCGCCGTCGGGCCGGCGCGTCCGCCATTGCGGCAGATGCTCGGCTAGCCGCGTCCGCAGATGGGCCTCGCGGCGCGCCAGCAGTCGCCGCCGTGCATGCAGCGGCGTCGGGTCGCCTGTCAGCAGCATGGCGGCCGCCAGCTGCTCCATCACGGGCACGCCCAGATCCAGAGACGGCCGATGGCGCACGACCGCATCGATGACCTCGACATGGGCGCGCAGCCAGCCCACGCGCAATCCGCCCCAATAGGGTTTGCTGGTCGAGCCCAGCCGCGCGACATGGGGGCCGTGATCGACGGGCGGCGGCGGCGGGCGGTCGAACCACAGCTCGCGCAGGCTGTCGTCCAGCACCAGCATCGCGCCGACGCGGGCGGCGGCGGCGGCGATGTCGGCCTCGTCCTGGGCCGACAGGACATGGCCGGTCGGATTGTGGTGCGCGCCGATCAGATAGATCAGTCGCGGGCGGACGCGGGCGATGGCGGCCAGCATCCCGTCCATGTCCCAGCCCTGGGGCGTCATGGCGACGGGGCTGAGCGCCAGCCCGGCCTGGGTCAGGGCGTCCAGCGCGTGGGGATAGCCGGGGTGTTCGACCACCGCCCGGTCGCCGGGCCGCGTCGCGGCCCGCAGCAGCAGCGCCAGCCCGCCCAGCGCGCCCGCCGTGACCACCACCTGCTGCGCCGTGGTGGCCATGCCCTCGTCGCTGTAGCGGTCGGCGACGACGCGGCGCAGGGCCTCGACGCCGATCGGCTCATAGCCCGGTCCCGGCAGGTGGGCGGGCAGGGCCTCCAGCGCGCGGGCGTAGGCGGCGTGCACCTGTTCGTCGGCGGCCATGGCGGCCGAGGCCATGTCGATGACGCCCGGCGCATCGACCCTCTGCATCGGCCCGTCCAGATAGGTCACGGGCGGCGACGCCGGGCTGGCGGGCAGGGCGGTGAAGCTGCCCGACCCGGTCCGACTGACGATGAAGCCGTCGGCCCTCAGCCGGTCCAGGGCGGCGCTGACGGTGATGCGGCTGACGCCCAGGGTTTCGGCCAGGCGGCGCTCGCCGGGCAGGCGCGCGTTCAGCGACAGCCGCCCGTCCAGGATGATGAGCTTCAGCGCCTCGGCCAGGCGGCGATAGGCGGGCTCGCCGTCCGGCCCGCGCCAGCCGTTCAACTGACGCGACAGGGAGGCGGCGTTGACCAGGGTGTCGCGCATAAGGCCACCGTCTCGAAATTGGCCCTGTAAAGCAAGGCCGATCTGGGGGCTTATGGCGTATGTTCATGCGTCGTTTCATCCAGCTTCAACTGGGCCTGTGCCTGTACGGCGTGGCCGCCGCCCTGATGGTGCGCTCCAACCTCGGGCTGGACCCGTGGAACGTCTTTCACCAGGGCCTGTCCCTGCGGACGGGCATCAGCCTGGGGACCGCCTCGATCATCATGGGCGTCCTGGTGATGCTGACCTGGATTCCGCTGCGTCAGAAGCCGGGCCTGGGCACGCTGTTCAACATCTTCGTCATCGGCCTGTCGATGGATGCGGCCCTGGCCGTCCTGCCCGAGATCACGGGCCTGCCGCTGCGGCTGGCCTTCATGACGATGGGCGTGCTGCTGACCGCCATGGGCGGGGCCGCCTACATCGGCGCCGGCATGGGCACGGGGCCGCGCGACGGTCTGATGATCGGCCTGAACCAGCGGCTGGGCTGGTCGATCCGGGTGTCGCGGATGCTGATCGAGGTCAGCGTCCTGGCCGGAGGCTGGCTGCTGGGCGGCTCGGTCGGCCTGGGCACGGTGGTCTTCGCCGTGGGCATCGGCCCGCTGATCCAGATCTTCCTGCCGTGGTTTCAGGCGCTGGGGCGGGAGCCCCGCGTGGCGCCTTCGACCTGAACGCCGCGTCCGAACCCCGCCAGACCACGCCGTGAAGGCATGAAAGGAAGACGGCCTCTTTCACGCACGAGGTCGTCATGCCTGCACTCATCGACAAGGTCGCCGTCATCACCGGAGCCAGCTCCGGCATCGGCGCCGCCGCCGCCCGTCTGTTCGCCCGCGAAGGCGCGGCGGTGGTCGTCACCGCCCGGCGCGAAGCCGAGCTTCTGGCCCTGGTTGCGGCGATCGAGGCCGAGGGCGGCCGCGCCGTCGCCGTGCCGGGCGACATCCGCGACGAGGCCCTGGCCGAGCGGCTGGTGCGCACGGCGGTCGAGCGCTTCGGCGGTCTGGATATCGCTCTGAACAACGCCGGAGCCATCGGCGCCAATGAACCGACGCCGGAGATCGCGCTGGAGCGTTGGCGGGACGCGCTGGACATCAACCTGACCGCCGCCTTCCTGGGGGCCAAGCACCAGATCCCGGCCCTGTTGGCGCGCGGCGGCGGCTCGCTGATCTTCACCTCGACCTTTGTGGGCCACGCCATCGGCATGCCCGGCATGGCGGCCTACGGCGCGGCCAAGGCGGGGCTGATCGGCTTGTCGCGCGTCATCGCCGCCGAGTTCGGGGCCAAGGGCGTGCGCAGCAACTGCCTGCTGCCCGGCGGCACCGACACCGAGGCGGGACGCGAGTTCGCCCACACGCCCGAGATCATCGCCTTCGTCGAGGGAATGCACGCGCTGAAGCGGATGGCGAACCCGGAGGAGATCGCCCGCGCCGCCCTGTTCCTGGCGTCGGACGCCTCCAGCTTCATGACCGGAACGGCCATGCTGGTCGACGGCGGGGTGTCGATCAGCAAGACCTGAGGGGTCAGCCCCGTTCCTTGGTCTTGGTGAAGGCGATCTTGGGGAAGCGTTCGGAGACGTAGCCCGTCTCCCAGCTCGACTTGGCCAGGAAGACCGGGTTCTGGTCGATGTCGACCGCCATCTGGGGGCGGTATTTGCCGGAGAAGTCTTCCAGGTTGGCCTTCTCGCCCGCCACCCAACGCGCCTCGGCGTAAGGCGACGGTTCGAAGACGACGTCCAGGCCGTATTCCTCGCCCAGGCGGTCGGCCATGACCTCGAACTGCAGCTGGCCGACGGCGCCGACGATGAAGTCCGCGCCCAGTTCGGGGCGGAACAGCTGGGTCACGCCTTCCTCGGCCAGGCCCTCCAGCGCCTTCTTCAGGTGCTTGGCCTTCAGCGGATCCTTGACGCGGACGCGCTGCAGGATTTCCGGGGCGAAGTTGGGCAGGCCGGCGAAACGCACCAGGCCGCTCTCCGACAGGCTGTCGCCGACGCGCAACACGCCGTGGTTGGGAATGCCGATGACGTCGCCGGCGAAGGCGTCCTCGGCCAGTTCGCGGTCCGAGGCGAAGAACATGATGGGGGCGTTGACCGACAACTGCTTGCCGGTGTTCTGGACCTTCAGCTTCATGCCGCGCTTGAAGCTGCCCGAGGCCATGCGGAACATGGCGATGCGGTCGCGGTGGTTGGGGTCCATATTGGCCTGGACCTTGAAGACGAAGCCGGTGACTTCATCCTTGCTCGGTTCGACCGCGATGTCCTCGGGCGCCGGGGCGTTGCGGGTTTCGGGCGGGGCCTCCTTGCGGGCCTTCATGGTCTTGGGCGGCGGGGCCCATTCGCCGATGGCTTTCAGCAATTCCTCGATGCCGAAGTGGCGCAGGGCCGAGCCCCACAGCACGGGCGTCATATGCCCTTCCAGAAACGCCTGATGATCGAAGGGCTTGTAGCCGGCCTCGACCAGTTCCAGCGCATCGACCATGTCGGCCTGCTCCGCGCCTTCGAAGAAGGCGGCGGCGTCTTCAAAGGGCAGGGGGGCGGGGTGTTCGCCGTCGTTGTCGGAGGTCTTGCGGGTATAGGGCTGGAACCGGCCCTGGCCGCCGACCTCGGCCAGGCCGCGCAGGCGGTTGCCGCTCTCGGCCGGCCACCAGATGGGGGCGGGGTCCAGTTGCAGGCGGGACGCGATCTCGTCCAGCAGGGCCATCGGATCCTGCGCCTCACGGTCCAGCTTGTTGATGAAGGTGATGATCGGAATGTCGCGCAGGCGGCAGACCTCGAACAGCTTCAGCGTCTGCGGCTCGATGCCCTTGGCGGCGTCCAGCACCATGATGGCGCAGTCGGCGGCGGTCAGGGTGCGATAGGTGTCTTCGGAAAAGTCTTCGTGGCCCGGCGTGTCCAGCAGGTTGAACATCTTGCCGTCGTGCTCGAACGTCATGACCGAGGCGGTGACCGAGATGCCCCGTTCCTTCTCGATCTTCATCCAGTCCGAGCGGGCGCGGCGGTTCTCGCCGCGCGCCTTGACCGCCCCGGCCGCGCGCACGGCGCCGCCCGCCAGCAGGATATGCTCGGTCAGAGTCGTCTTACCGGCGTCCGGGTGGGCGATGATGGCGAAGGTCCGACGGCGGTCAGCCTCCTGGGCGAGGGTCAGTTTGGACATAGAGCTTCCTTTAGGACGCGCGACCTACCGCGCCGGGGCTCAATTGTCGACGTTCACGATGTCGTGAAAAACCCTTCGCGTATGATGGTTATTCGAGGCATGCTCGTTTTCGGGAGACGGCGGACCATGAGTCCGTCGTACAAGGGAAGGGAAACGTCATGGCTCTGGTTCACCCAGGCAAGGCCGCGCCCGTACAGAACGAGCGCAAGATTCACCCGTTGGTCTGCTTTCTGGCGGGGTTCGCCCTGATCGTCCTGGCGGCGATCGTGGTGCACACAGTGTTCGGGTTGCTGCTCTAGGAGGCAGGGAGCGGCCTCGCATCGGACGTCGTGTCTGGCGCGCCTATGTCATCCTGCGGTTCTTCGGGCTCGGAGGCCTCTTCCAGCGGGGCCTGACCCAATGCTTGTCGCGCCTGGTCGATCATCTGTCGCGCTCGACGTTTGTAAGCGCTTTGGTGAGGGCTGTTGGAAACAGGCGTGAGAATCGTGATCGCTTCAGCATTCATGTCGCGCGCCATATAGGCATGCCCCAGACGGGTGCGGCAGTCGAACGATTGCGGAGCCAAGGTGCAGGCGACCTCCAGCGTGGAGATGTCGTTGTCCGTGGGGTAGCGGGGCTGCCCGCGCCGCACGTCGTTCAGACCCAGATAGATGCGGAAATCCAGCGGTTCGGCGTCCATGGCGCGCGCAAGATAGGCGGCGGCCTGACGGCGAAGCTCGTTGGCGTCGTCGATCGAGGACGCTGACTCGGTCTGATCCAGCAGGGCCAGGGCGGCGACCCGCAAAACCTTGGCGTTGGTTGCGTGGTCGCCAAGACTGGGTTCCAGCACTGCCAGCGCCAAGTCTGGGCGCTGTGACAGCCGGTGTGCTCGAGCCGTGAGCAGTCGACCGACATCGGAGTCCGCATAGCGTTCACCCAGGGCGAAGGCTGAGCGGATGAGTTCGGCCCGGTTCTCATTGGCCTGTCGTCGATCCCGAGCCCGGCGCGCCTTTTGAGCGTCGGATTGCGTGTCGCCCTCCGCCTCTTCCTCTGCGGGAAGCTTGATCGGTGCATTATCAAGGCGAACATCCAGCCAGATGGCGTCAGCTTCGGCCTTGGACATTTGGCTGACCGTCACCTCGGGATGTGTGACCGGGATCTGTGGCGAGGTCACATTGATGGAGCCGGAAGTATAGCGCCAAACGTCATCCTGAAGCTGAGCCGCAGTCCGGCCTGTCGCCGCCTGCATGGCGACGACGGAGTCCTCTCCGCTGGCCACAGCCGTCAGATAACGTCTCAGCATCTGGGTGCGTTCAGGCGTGCTCATGAAGTAGTGAGTCATCGCCCAGGATTGGGCGTAGTAGAGATGCGCGGGGAAGCGCCCGGAATCTGAAATGCGCCACTTCAGAACGTCTTCCATCCTGGCCCAGGTGTTGAAACCCATGTTCAGCGAATTTACCCGGCCTGGGTTGTGTCGCCCGAATTGGATGCGCTCGTCTGTAAGATTGGCGGTGGAATAGTATTCTGCGAAGCCTTCAACAAACCATGACGGATAGGCATTAGCCTTCATCTGGAACATGAAGTGGTGAGCGTATTCATGGAAGACGACGACATCGCCCATGGAACTGCGTGTGTCGACGACTGTATAGATTCGGCCGCTGTTAGGCGAATAATAACCCGCCACGCCTTCGCTTATGCCGGGAGAAATGCGATTCATGTCCCGTCGTCCTTCGGCCATGAAGATCTCCAACTTGGGAATCTCATGATCAGTCTGAATCGGGTAGTAGGTTCGCAACAGGGCGTCGAAGCGCTCGACCTTGCGTGCGTAGCGTCTCAGGCTCGCTTCCGATGTGTCGCCGTAAACGACGAAATGCTGGGTTTCCGCTTTTAGCCATTCAGCTTGGGCAGGAAGCGCGATGAATGCGCTCAACATGATCCCAGTTGTCAGGATGCGCAAAGGCTTGGCCTGCGTGCGTTCGCTTCTCTTGGTCATGCTCTGCCCCATGTCACCGTTCAAGGCATAAAGAACGGCGGTGTTTTAGGGAAGTGGTCAGGCCGCCAAACGCCCCCAAACCGCCTTGTCGGCGGCGACGGCGGACAGGCGGCCGTGGGAGGCGCGCGACTGGAGCTGACGCATGACGGCCTCAGGAAGGGCGCAGAAGCGCGGTTCGACCAGTTCGGGCGCGCAATCGGCTTCGGGCGCCGCAAACAGGGCGGCGTTGACCCCTTCGGTCCGGTGGGCGATCAGCCACGCGAGGCGACGCGCCCTCGCCGGATCGTTGCGGTGCAGCAGCGGGTCTTCGGCGAACAGTTCGCAGCCCATCTCCAGCACATAGTCGAAGGACAGGCTCTCGAACCGGCGCACGTCATGGCTCGGGGCCGGGCAGGCCTCGTACAGATCGAAGACGACATCGTTCAAGAGAAACAGCATGGACCGCGTCCGCTCGCAGGACCGTTCTGGCCCCCATGCGACGGGTTGTAGGGCGACCGCGCTTGCGGTCCGGTTCACGAACGCGGTGAACAGGCCGGTTACTATTTTTAGGGCCCCAACGCGCTTTGTGCTGCTTGAGGGCGGCTTGGCGGTAAAACCCTCTCCCGGCGGGAGAGGGCTTGAGCCTCCAAGAGCCGCAGGCGATTGGAATAGGCGAAAGGGTGAGGGGCTTGTCCTGTCAGTCGGCGTAAGCCGCCGCGCCGCGGCCTGCGGCCGACTTCATCCGCGAACCCTCACCCTTTCGCGCCAGAACGATCGCTGACGCTCTCGTGCACTCAAGCCCTCTCCCATCGGGAGAGGGATCAGACGTTTAGCCCTGCGTCTTTTCGGTCAGAAAATGCCGCCCCTGACGGTCCTCGATCTCGACGATCCAGAGGTCGGGGTCATAGCGGCGCTGGCGGTCCAGATAGGCGTCCAGTTCGCTTTCGAACTCGCTGGCGACGGGTTGGATCCACAGGGGCTCGCCGTCCTGGCCGCTCGCCTCGGTCCACAGGCGGGCGGTGCGGGTGGCGGTGTCATAGGCCTTGACGATGACGGCCCCGGCGCGGGCGTCGCCCTTCTTCACCACCACGGCGTGGGCGCCCTCCAGCTCGGCGCGGCGGATCAGGGCGCCGACCCAGACGTCAGTGGAAAGAAGCAATTGGTTCACCCTGTTTGGACACGGACCCGGAACCGGCGGCGGCTAGGGTGGCTGCATGAAGATAGCGCCGTCGCCCCGCATAGTCAGCAGAACGCTGGCCGCGATCATCGCCCTGACCCTAGCGGCGGGGACGGCGACGGCTGGCCAGAACCTTGGGGGCGACGTCTACTATGAGCGCGCCTTCGTGCGGGCGGCGCAGGACAAGTGCCGCCTGTTCGAACCGCGCCTGACCCAGGCGCTGGAGGCGGCGACCCTGCAGGCGCGAGGGGCGGCCCTGCGCGCCGGGCGTCCGGCGACCGAACTGGCCGCCACGGCCGGGCGGGCCAGGGCGCGGGCCGAGGCCACCCCCTGTAACGACGTCGAGCTGAACCAGGTCAAGACGCGGGTGCGCCACGCCTTCGCCGGATGGTCGCGCGCGGCGCGGATCAACTTCCCCGGCGACAAGGCCGACTGGAGCGCCGACCGTTTCGAAAGCGCCCGCGACGGCTGGCGCCTGTTTCAGGACGGGGCGACCGGCGCATCGCCCGTGCGGTTCGGCCTGACCGGCAAGGCGCCGCAGGACGCGCGCCCGGCGGCGGTCGTCTCCTTCGTCGGCAAGCCCCGACCCTATGCCGCGCGCATCGTCATGCGCGATGCGGCGCGCTCGCCCCGGCCGTGGCTGGCGGGGGATGGTCTGCCGCCCGAGGCCGCGCGCCGCGCCGTCTTCGCCTCCGGGTCCGATCTGGCGCCGCGCGACCTGCTGGCGTCCGGGGCGGGGGCTGGCGAGGTCTGGCGCTTTCCCGACAGCGCGGCCGAGGCTCTGGCGGCGCTGGACCCGCGCGAGCCCTTCCTGATCGAGTTCCTGTTCCGCGACGACAGCGTGGCGACGGCCCGGTTCGAGGCGGGCGACTTCGCCGCCGCCCGCGCCTTTCTGGCCATGGGGCCGGTCTAGGCGGTTGCTCAGCTCTTTGGCGCGCGGCCCAGCTTGGACAGGATGCGGTCGCGGGCGGTCAGCAGGGGATCGTCGCCGCCGGGCGCGTCCGGCCGGACTCCGCCGCCCTCCCAGTTCTTTCCGGTGATCGTATTGACGGGGCGAGCGTCCGGCACGCCGACGGCGTAGCCGTGGGGCAGGAGTTGTGGCGGTCCCAGCATGTGAGCGGCGCCGCCGGATCGATCGCCGATCACCTCGGCCCGCCCGGCCGCCTGAAGCGTATAGGCCGTGAACTCGGCCGCCGAACCTGAGCGACGGTCGATCAGCACGACGATCGGAATCTCGGCTTTGACTGCAGGCAGGGCGCGAGGCGGCGCTGCGTGGGGCGACCGGCCGTCGCGGCGCTCGATCCAGCCGAACACGGTCCCCTCCGGCAGCAGGCTGGCGGTCAGTTGATCGGCCGTGCGACCATCGCCGCCGCCGTTGCGGCGCAGATCAATGATGAGGCCCTCGACATCGCCTAGCAGGGTCAGGGCGGCGGTGAGGCGTGTTTCGGTCAAATCCCAAGGATAGAAGGCGCTGAGCCGCAGATAGCCGATGTTGCCTTCCAGCACTCGCACTTCGCGCACGCCGCCGGCGGAGGCGCGGGCTTCGTCTCGCCAGGCCTGCATGGAGAAAGGGGCTGGGCCGGATGATTGTTCTGAGGGCGGCGGGACAAGGCGGAAGTGGCCGTCCAGCGCGCGCAGGTCGCGCGTCGCCGCTTCGGCGAAGGCGGCCGGATCGCCGCATTGCTCGACGTATCGACCCTCCGCCGCCCAACTGCGCACGCGCTGTGCGATAGTCCGGCCTTCGGCCTGGGTTATGTAGCCGGCCTCTATGCGGTCGGCGGCGGCGTTCAGAACCTCGGTCTGCTGCGGACAGGCGGCAAGGGCGACGGCTAGGAAAGGATGGACAAGGGCGGAAAACATGCAGCCTCGCATGAATTAATTTATAACAGTCCTTATATATTCATGGAGCCATGGCCGAACGTTCGTCAAGTCTTGGAACTCTGCTGCTGCGCCTGCCACGGCGTTGAGCATGCCGGGCGCACGCAGCTATCGCGATCACATGAAGGGCTGAGGTTCTACGTTGTCACTCTCGCTTAGCGCATGATCTAGTGCGTCCATGTTCGATCCCGCCCTGTTCGCCGCCTTCCTGGTCGCCATCACCATTCTGACAATCACGCCGGGGGTCGATACGGCCATGGTGCTGCGCTCGGCGGCGGCCGAGGGCGGGCGTTCGGCCGTTTTCGCCGGGGCGGGCATCCTGCTGGGCTGTCTGATCTGGGGCGCGGCGGTGTCGTTGGGGTTCGGGGCGCTGCTGCGGGTGTCGGAACTGGCCTATACGGTGGTGAAGTGGGCGGGCGCGGCCTATCTGGTCTGGCTGGGCGCGCAGATGCTGTTCAAGCCGCGCAGGAGTCTGGGCGAGCCGGGCGCCGCCCCGCCGCCCAGCGGTCCGGTCGCCTTTCGACGCGGTCTGCTGACCAATCTACTGAACCCCAAGATCGGCGTCTTCTACGTGACCTTCCTGCCCCAGTTTGTGCCGCAGGGGGCCAATGTGGCGGCCTTCACCTTCTTCCTGGTCGGGGTGCATGTTGCGCTGACCATCGTCTGGTTCGCCGGGCTGATTTTGGCGACGGCGCCGCTGGGCCGGTTCCTGCGCCGACCGGCCGTAGTGCGGGGCATGGACCGGGTAGTCGGCGTCGTCTTCATCGGCTTCGGCCTGAAGCTGGCCGCGTCGCGGATCTGACGGATCAGACGTCGGCCAGGACCGGCAGGCGCAGGGCGGCCGCCGTGCCTTCGCCCAGGGTGCTGTCGAGGCTCATCGTCCCGTCATGCAATTGAGCCAGGGCGTGGACCAGGGCGAGGCCCAGTCCCGTGCCCTTCGCCTTTTGCGCTGCCTCGCCCGCCTGTTCGTAGGGGCGCCCCAGTCGCGCCAGATCAGCCTTGGCGATGCCGACGCCGGTGTCGGCGATGGTTAGTTCCAGCATGGTCCCTGCCGTCTGGGCTGTGGCAGTGACCGTTCCTCCGGCGGGGGTGAACTTCACTGCGTTCGACAGCAGGTTCAGCGTCATCTGCTTCAGCGCCCGACGGTCGGCCTGGATCATCAACGGTTCGGACGGAAGGACGGAGGTCAGCTCGACCCCCTTGTCCTCGGCCTGGAGGCGGACCAGGGCGAGGGCGGCGGCGACCGTCTCACGCACGTCGAACCGCTCCAGCGACAGTTCGTAGCGGTCGGCCTCGATCCGGCTGACGTCCAGAACGTCGTTGATCAGGTCCAGCAGGTGGCCGCCCGCCTCATGGATGGAGCGGGCGTAGTCGGCGTATCGTGGCGGGACCGGGCCGAACAATTCCTGCCGCATGGCGTCGGAGAAGCCGATGACGGCGTTCAAAGGGGTGCGCAACTCGTGGCTCATGTGGGCAAGGAACCGCGACTTGCCTGCGCTCTGAGCCTCGGCCTCGACGCGGGCGGCGTCCAGTTCGACCTCGCGGGCGTACTGCAGGGTGGCGTCCAGCGCTTGAACGATCAGGCGTGGTCCTTCGCCCATTCGCCGTGCAGCCAGAAGGATGCGTCGGTCCAGCGCCAGACGCGGGGTGAAGCGGACCTGGGCTTCGCCAACGCTGCGCGCGCGGGCCAGGGCGACGAGGACGGCGGGACGGTCGGCGGCGTCGACGGCGGACAGCAGGCCGTCCTTGAACAGAGGCTCGACCGGGAGGGCGGCGGGCGCCGCGCCATAGGCGGCCAGGGCGCGCAGATCCTCGTTCAACGCCAAGGTCAAGCCGGGCTGGCCGGCCAGCAGGGTTTCGACCCCCGCCACGTCGGCCGCGGCGGTGTTGAAACGACGGGCCGCCCGGCGAGCGCCGAGGATCAGCGCCGCCGTCGCCGCTCCCGCCACGACCAGCGCGGAGACGCTTGCCGTAGTCGTCGCCGTGGGCGGCGCGCCCAACAGCCAGCCGGAGAGCAGCCCCGCCGCCGTCGCGCCTGTCGCGGCCAGGGCGGCGAGCAGCACCCGGCGGCGTCCGCCCAACGCTAGCCCGGCGGCCAGGGGCGCAAAGACGAAACCGGACAGGGGGCCGCCCGCGCCGCCGCTGAGCGCCGCCGCCGACAGGGCGGCCAACATCCACAACGTCATAAGGGCGGAGCGCGCTTCATCGGTGTCGCGACGCAGCAGGATCAATCCCGCCAGTCCGGGCCCGGTCATGACCGCCAGGGCCAGAAGCACGGGCGAGGCTGCGCCCGAAACCTGGCCGGTCATGGCGCCGGTCGCGACCAGGGCCGTCACCCCGACCGCCGCGGCCCAACCTGCATGCCAGGCGGCCACGGTCGCGCCGTCCCCGGGTGCGTGGACTTCGGGGCGTCTGATGGGATCAAGCAGGGCGGCGTGAGGCTTCAAGTCCACCTGGTCGGAGAAGGATCAAGGATAACTCTATAGTCTAGGCCGCGTCGCGCCCGGCCCCTAGGCCGCTCGCCTGTGGGGGGAGCATTATCCGACGGCTGGGGCGCCCGGTTGTGATCGCTGTCGCAGCGGCCTATGTCGCGGCCATGACTTCCACCGCCGCTCCCGCCCGCTCCATCGACGAGACCCTGGCCGAACTGGTCGAGGAGTTCGACCTGCTGGGCGATTGGGAGGGGCGGATCGAATACGTCATCGACCTGGGCAAGGACTTGCCGCCCCTGCCCGAAGAGGCGCGGATCGAGACGAACAAGGTGCCGGGCTGCGCGGCCCAGGTCTGGCTGTCGACGCGAGCCGAGGGCGATCGCCTGTTCTTCGACGCCGACAGCGACAGCGCCCTGTCGAAGGGCAATATCGCCTTGCTGCTGCGGCTTTATTCGGGACGGCTCCCGGCCGAGATCCTGGATTTCGACGCCAGGGCGGCGCTGGACCGGCTGGGTCTGCCTTCGGCCCTGACGCGTCAACGCGCCAACGGTCTGAACAGCATGGTCGGCCGCATCCGCGAAGCGGCGCTGGCGGCGGGCTGACCGCGCTTTTCGCTTCCGGTCGAACGCGATCGGGCGCATGGTGGGGCGTCTCATCCTGTGCGGAGCGGTCCGATGTCGGTCCTGACGAAACACGCGCCTCCCTTTTTCAATCCGATCCGAACGGCCGGCTGGAGCGCGGTCGGGCTGATCCTGCTGACGCCGCTGGTGGCCATGCAGTTCACCTCCGAGGTCGCCTGGGACGCGCAGGACTTCCTGTTCGCCGCCGTCCTGCTGATCGGGGCGGGGCTGCTGCTGGAGCTGCTGTTGTGGAAGGCGCGGACGCCGCTGGCGCGGCTGGCGCTGGCCGGGGCGGTGATCCTGGCCGTGCTGGTGATCTGGGCCGAGGCGGCGGTCGGGATCTTCTGAACCCCGACCGCCTTGTCGCGGCTTATTGTTGCGGGCCCAGGAAGGGGAAGGCTCGCGCGTTGCTGAACTTGGCAGTGGCGTCGCCGGCGTGGGTGTTGATCTGGTTCTCGCCCAGCTCCAGCCGCTTGACCGGGGCGCGCGGCGAGAAGTCGATCTTCTTCAGGTCCACCCAGAAGGTGTTCGGCGTCAGGGCTGACTCGAAGAAGTAGAGCTGACGCTTGTGATCCACGACCGTCCGCCAGCGGGTCGAGGAGATGTTCGGCTGGTTCGAGGTCGAGATGCCGAACGGCACCGAGACGTTGCGGATCACGCTGAACACGCTGGCCACGGCCATGTTCTGGTCTTCGAACTTGGGGATGGCGTTGACGTAGAAGGCGGCCCGCGCATAGCGGTCGGCCGCCCGGTTGGTGCCCGGCAGCATGACCGTGCCGCCGATGCCCTGCCAATAGGTGTTCAGCGCCAGCTGCTGGTCGAAGGTCGGCGAGTTGGTCATCACCTGATAGTCACGGCTGTGGTGGATCACCAGCTTGCCGTCGATGTATTCGAAGATGGCGCTGTCGCCGGTCGAGTCCGACAGGGACAGGTGCAGGGTGGTCAGCCGTTCCTGACCGGGCACATTGTCGCTGACCAGAACGAACGGCTCGTCGCGCAGGCCTTCTACGACCTCGGCCACGGTAGCGTAGTTGTCGAGGGCGTACTGGGCCCAGGCGGCGATGCTGAGGGCGGGCTTGTTCGGATCGTGGGCCGGGTATTCCGACTCCATCAGCCACAGGACGTTGGCGACCAGGCCCATCTCGTTCACGCCGTCGACGGTCGAGATGTCATAGCCGCTGGCGATTGACGTGCCCCTGAGTTTTCATCCAGCGGCGACCAGAGTCCTTGGGTTAGTTACGCCTCGCAGCGTGGGGTGAGC